>JAPHRK010000070.1 GCA_026196105.1 Rhodospirillales bacterium
GATTTTGCGACATATTCCCGCTTCTTACTGATTGCTTTGTTCAGACTACCTCCCCCAAAGAGCTAGTCATAAAAACACCCGAACCCGATTCTTAACGTGCAACATTTTTAACGTTTGTAAAGCTAACATAGCCTTAAAACGAAGTGAAGCTTGATCCATTTTTTCTTAATCAAGCACACACTTTAATAATTCCATACTTAAGTATTTAAAACTTATTAGGCTAAGGTAAAGGTTTTTACACAGTTTCCTTGACCTTTTTATAGCGAATAGAGCAGTTTATGGTCATTGAAACAACTAAATGAGCTGTCAAAAACATGCCTTTTGATTCTTTGCGCGATTTTATTTCTCACCTTGAGACCTTGGATCAATTGGTCAGAGTTAAAGAACAGGTCTCGACAAATTTAGAGATGACCGAAATTCAAACACGCTTGTTGGCTGAAAATGGTCCTGCAGTTCTTTTTGAAAATGTGCTTAAAGAAGATGGCAGTCCGTCTAACTTCCCTGTGTTGGTCAATCTCTTTGGTACCGTCGAACGGGTTGCTATGGGAATGGGGCGCAAACAGGAAGAATTACGTGAAGTTGGTGAAACCCTAGCTTTCTTAAAACAGCCCGACCCTCCAGGTGGCTGGCGCGAAGCTATGAGTATGATCCCTCTACTTAAAACAGTCATGGCGATGAAGCCTAAAACAAAAAAATCTGGGCCTTGCCAAGAAATTGTCATGACAGGCGATGAGGTGGATTTATCTCAACTTCCGATCCAAACCTGTTGGCCTGATGAACCCGCTCCATTAATTTCTTGGCCTCTTGTGGTGAGCCAAGGTCCCCAGGCAGGTGAAAAGGGGGGGCGCAAGGAAGATAGCTTTAACCTCGGTATCTACCGCATGCAGGTGACGGGTAAAAACACCACTCTGATGCGTTGGCTAAAGCACCGAGGAGGCGCTCAGCAAGCAGCGCGTTGGCAAGAAGAGAAGAGCGAACCTTTCCCTGTTGCTGTTGTTTTGGGAACGGACCCAGGAACCATTATTGCTGCTGTTACCCCCATCCCAGATACTCTATCAGAATATCAGTTTGCCGGGCTACTAAGGGGCAGTAGCGTTGAATTAGTTGAGTGCAAAACCGTTCCTCTGAAAGTACCCGCCAATGCAGAGATCGTTTTAGAAGGACATGTTTCTTTTGACGATTATGGTGATGAAGGTCCTTATGGAGATCATACGGGTTACTATAACGCTGTAGAAAAATTTCCTGTCTTCACGGTTAGTGCTGTGACCATGCGCAAAGACCCGATTTATCTCTCCACCTTTACCGGGCGTCCCCCTGACGAACCTGCGGTTTTGGGTGAAGCCTTGAACGATGTGTTTGTTCCTTTGCTCACTCAACAATTCCCCGAAGTTGTTGATTTCTGGTTACCACCTGAGGGTTGCTCTTATCGGATCGGGGTAGTTTCCATCAAGAAAGCCTACCCAGGTCACGCCAAACGGGTGATGATGGGGGTTTGGTCTTTTTTGCGTCAGTTCATGTACACTAAGTTTGTTATCGTCGTTGATGATGATATCGACTGCCGGGACTGGAAAGATGTTATGTGGGCTATTTCAACCCGTATGGACCCGGTGCGTGACACGGTGATGGTGGAGAACACCCCCATTGATTATCTTGATTTCGCCTCTCCTGAACCAAGTTTGGGCGGTAAAATGGGATTGGATGCGACGAATAAGCTCCCGCCAGAAACCAAACGGGAATGGGGTAAAAAGCTTTATATGGAAAAAGAGGTGGTCGATAAAGTCAGCGACAATTGGGAGAAATATGGCCTACCAGGAAGTGGAAAACCCATATGGAAGTAATTCTTGCCAATGAAACCACCATTCGTCTCAGCGCCTTTTTAGGCATCTTCACCATTATGGCTATTTGGGAAGTAATCGCGCCTTGCCGGACCCTTCAGGTCTCGAAGATGGGACGGTGGTTTAATAACTTGGGGATTGTGGTTCTTAACAGTCTTTTGTTGCGTGTGCTTTTTCCGATTGCTGCCGTGGGTGTGGCGACCATTGGGGAGATGAGCGGTTGGGGGCTGTTTAATTGGCTTGAATGGCCCGTCGTTCTTGAGGTGATTGTTGCGGTTATTTTGCTTGATTTTGCCATTTATATTCAACACGTGATGTTTCATGCTATCCCGGCTTTGTGGCGGTTGCATATGATCCACCATGCGGATTTGGACTATGATGTGACAACAGGGGCGCGGTTCCATCCTGTTGAGATCATTCTCTCCATGGGGATCAAAATGGCGGTGGTGATCCTTTTAGGACCATCCGCAGTGGCCGTTATTTTATTTGAAGTTTTGCTCAATGCCACGGCGATGTTTAATCACTCCAATATTCAATTACCAAGCGGCTTTGATAAAAAGTTGCGACTGTTTGTCGTGACCCCTGATGTGCACCGAGTTCATCACTCGACAACTCCAGAAGAAACAAACTCCAACTATGGCTTTAATTTACCTTGGTGGGACAGGCTGATGGGGACCTATCGGGATCAACCCTCACTGGGCCATAAGGACATGGAAATTGGCCTGGAACAGTATCGAGTTTCAAGTGAAATCACCTTGCCAAAACTCCTCATTTTGCCCTTTGTTGGCAAAGTAGGTGACTACCCTATAAATCGTAGATAATTAGGATGGATGAGGGCGAGTCGCTCTGCTATAGAAGGGTTATGAATCAGACCAAACAGTGGAAAGAGCTCAATAAACACTCTGTGCAGATGGCCGATGTCCATTTGCGCCAGTTATTTGAGGACGACTCTGATCGATTTAATAAATATTCTTTCTCTCTCGATGGCCTGTTGTTTGACTATTCCAAAAACCGAGTTGACGATAAGACCATAGGTTTGCTTTCTGACCTTGCGCAAGCGGCTGGTGTGGAAGCTTGGCGAGAAAAGATGTTCTCGGGTGAACGTATCAATACCACTGAAAGCCGAGCCGTTTTGCACACTGCTTTGCGCAACCGGGATAATTCTCCAGTCATGGTAGGTAGCCAGGACATCATGCCCGATGTTCGACGGGTGTTAGACCAGATGCGAGCTCTGTCAGTTTCTATCCGGGGCGGCATTTGGAAAGGGATCACTGGCGAGGCCATTACCGACATTATTAATATTGGTATTGGTGGCTCTGATTTAGGTCCTTCTATGGCGTGTCAGGCTTTAAAGGCTCACGGTAAACCGGGTTTGAATTGTCATTTTGTTTCAAATGCCGATGCTACGCAGTTAGCTGGGGTTCTTAAAACGCTGAACCCTGAAACCACTCTGATCATCGTCACCTCAAAAACCTTCACCACCCAAGAAACCATGCTCAATGCCTCTGTTGCCAAAGCATGGCTCGTGGCTTTGTTAGGTGATGAGGCTGTTGCAAAGCATATGGTTGCTGTTTCTGCCGACAAACAAAAAGTTAAAGAGTTTGGCATTGATAGTCTCAACATGTTTGAAATGTGGGATTGGGTTGGCGGGCGTTACTCAGTTTGGTCGGCTGTAGGTTTACCTTTAGCTATCTTGATCGGTATGGAAAAATTTGAAGATTTCCTGGCGGGTGCCTATGCCATGGACCAGCATTTTCGCTCAGCACCTTTAGAGAATAACATGCCAGTCCTGTTGGCCTTGCTGGATGTCTGGAATAGTAATTTTCTTGGGGGCCGAACTCTGGCCGTTCTTCCCTATAGTCAGGCGCTTGAGCAATTTCCCGCTTATTTGCAGCAACTCGTTATGGAAAGTAACGGTAAATCCGTTGGACGGGATGGTAAAACTGTTGAGGTGGATACCAGTTCGGTCATTTTTGGCAAGCCTGGGACCAACGGGCAGCATGCGTTTATGCAGGCCTTCCACCAAGGCTGCCGAATTATTCCAACGGATTTTATTGTTGTTGGTGATAGCCCTGTTGATTTCCCCAACCATCACCATGTGATGATTGCTAACGCTATCGCTCAATCTGAAGCCCTGATGCGGGGTAAGACTGAAGCTGAAGCTCGTGCAGATTTGGAAGCAGATGGTCTCTCAAGCGCCATCATTGAAAAACTTCTTCCGCATAAAGTTTTCCCAGGCAATAGGCCAAGCAATACCTTGTTTATGGATAAACTCGATCCTCACACTTTGGGCATGCTTATCGCTCTTTATGAACATAAAACCTTTGTTCAAGGTATTATCTGGGGCATTAACTCCTTTGATCAATGGGGAGTTGAACTCGGTAAACAACTAGCCGGAAATGTTCTCCCCCAGATCGCTGCTGGTAGCGAAGCAACCAGTCATGACTCATCAACAAATGGCCTGATTAATCACTTCAATTCCTTAAGCAGGGAAGAGCCATGACCATTCGTCTGCTGCCGGAAACCACAGTTAATCGCATTGCGGCGGGGGAAGTTGTGGAGCGTCCTGCTTCTGCGGTAAAGGAACTCGTCGAAAATTCTATTGATGCTGGAGCCACCCGTATTGATGTGGTGATGATCGATGGGGGGCGTTCCCTGATGACTATCACCGATGATGGTATTGGTATGTCAGCAGCAGAACTAGAACTCGCGATTGAGCGCCATGCCACCTCGAAGCTACCAACGGAAGATTTACTCAATATCCATACTTTAGGTTTTCGGGGAGAGGCTTTGCCTTCTATCGCCTCTGTTAGTCGGATGAAAATCGCCAGTCGTGCCAAAGGAGATGATGAGGCTTGGTCAATTTCGATTGAAGGGGGTGCGAAGGGGAGTGTTGAACCTGCGGCTCAGGCCATGGGCACTCGGATTGAGGTTCGTGATCTTTTTTATGCCACGCCTGC
>JAPHRK010000044.1 GCA_026196105.1 Rhodospirillales bacterium
AGAACAAGCAGAAATCATACGTCAGGCTGATAAATCTATTGATCTTTTAGAAAGCGAAGTGAACAACCAAGCGATTCGGCTCATTGCCTTGCGTCATCCAGTGGCGGAAGATTTGCGCATGGTTGTAGCCGCCCTTAAAATTTCAGCTGATCTTGAGCGTATTGGTGACTATGCCAAAAATATTGCCAAACGCACCGCGGTGATTGCTCAATCACCACCCCTTGGGGCTTTAACCTCCCTCAAACGCATGGGCAGATTGGTCCAAGAAATGATCAAGGACGTACTTGATGCTTATCTTGATCACAACCCAGATGCCGCCTTAGGTGTTCGGGTAAGGGATGAAGAAGTTGACGCCCTCCATACCAGTTTATTCCGAGAATTGCTGACCTATATGATGGAAGATCAGCGCAATATTACCCCTTCAACCCATCTCCTTTTTGTCGCCAAAAATATTGAACGAATGGGCGACCTGGCAACCAATATAGCAGAACAAGTTTACTTCATGGTGGAAGGGGTTGAGCCTGATGAAGACCGGACAAAACTTGATGATACCGCCTATCAAAAAGTCGAAACAAACGAGGTGCCTTAGCCATGCAGCCTTTGATTTTGATTGTTGAAGATGACCCCGCTCTTTTAGAGCTTCTGAAATATAATGTAGAGAAGAATGATTTCAGGATTGTCACCACGATGGATGGTGAAGAGAGTCTCCTCCTTATTAAGGAAGAGCAACCTGATCTGGTCGTCCTAGACTGGATGTTGCCAGGGGTTTCAGGCATTGAAGTTTGCCGGCGTTTACGCACTAAACCCGAGACCCGTAATCTACCTATTATTATGCTCACAGCCAAAGGGGAAGAACGTGATCGGGTACATGGTTTAGAGTGTGGAGCAGATGACTACATGGTTAAACCTTTCTCTCCTGCTGAACTTATAGCTCGCATAAAAGCCGTTCTGCGCCGCTCCTCCGAAGGAGAAGTTGAGGACCAACTCACCTACGAAGACATCAAAATGAATTTAGCTTCTTACAAAGTGAGCCGTAACGAACAATCCATTCATTTAGGGCCAAAAGAGTACAAGCTTCTGGAAGTTTTCCTCAAAAGGCCAGGGCGCGTTTACTCTCGTGAACAACTGCTGGATATGGTGTGGGGCCGGGATATCAACGTCGAACTTCGTACTGTTGATGTCCATATTGGTCGCTTACGCAAAGCCCTTAATCAGAAGAAACAACCTGATTTAATTCGCACTGTCCGAGCAGCAGGTTACGCCCTTGATCAGGAAAAAATTTAAAGTCCGTTTATAAACTATTGTTATTTCTTAAAGTCTTTTTAAGTAGGATTGTGTAAGCTTGCGTAAGAATAGTTAATATACTTTCTGATAGCAGGCATATGACAAACCAAAAACCCTTCCGTGGGAACGTAAAATGCGAAAGCGTTATTACAAATTTTGTCACCATTCTTGGAAAAGAAGCTCAAGCCAATCAGGGCAGCCTCACCATGGCCCAGATTGAAGCCATTTCACAAAAATATATTTCGGGCGACGATCTTCACGCTTTCCATGAATCTTGCCTCAATGAATTTAGTGCCATGCAACATGATGAGCATCGCAAGGATATCATTGGCAGGCTCTTAGTTCAGCGCTTTGTTAAGTTGCTCTCTCAGGAGAACAACCCGGAGCCTAATTCTAAAGAACTATCTCGTTGGATTATCCCTGAATTTTTATCTTTAATTAAGATGATGGTCGGTGAAGTCAATTATGAAAAATATAACCAGCGAGCCAGACAAAGACTGACTGCCCTCAAAGAGAAGTTACAAAAACCCTCTGTATGGGATGAATTTTTTACTACTGAAAGAGCCCGGTTGATTACCGATGATATTTTGGTCGATGTGGCAATGATCTTTGACCCCTTTGAGCAACGAAGGGATTGGTTTGTCAATGTTATTGACACAAAACTTAAAGAGCATCCCCTTACTGAAGACGACCATCCACAACGGGGGCGGTGGCTTTATCAAAATCGCCATTTTTATTATATGGTTGATGCCCTGTTTAAGCGGATAAGAGCAAAACTTTCTGACAAAGAACAACAACAGTTTCTGGCTGATCGTTACGGCATGAAAGTAGGGCAGCTCATAACGCTCTTTAAAAAATTAAACCAGGGCAAGAAAGACGCGATGGCAAGAAAACAAACCACATCTTAAAGGCACAAAAAAGCGGCCCCGGAAAAACCAGAGCCGCTTTTAAAATCTATCTCAAGCAATCTTAAACTTTAAGACGCTCAACAACCTCATCTTTAACCAGGTGAGATTGGATAATCTCTTCCACATCGTCTTCGCTACGAGGGGCATACCAGACACCTTCTGGGTAAACCACAACAACAGGGCCTTGGTCACAACGACCCAAGCAACCAGCGGAGTTGATTTTCACGCCTTCAAGTTCCAACTCACCGACTCGCTCCCAAAGCTTTTTGCCGATGTCATTTGCACCACGGGCCGCACAGCAGCCAGCAGGGTGACCTTCTGGGCGAACTTGATTGCAGAAAAAGACGTGCTTTTTGAAAAAACTCATTTTGGATTAACCTTCCCTAACATTGATAACTTTTGGCAGCGCCCCCGGTTTCTACCGACCGCCAAGGTGATTGAGACCGGAGATTAATGATTTGCACCGCTTCCGGCAAGCCATCAATTAATCTGGCCACTTCCCCCTTCTAAATCTAAATCAGGTGTAGGTTCCATCGCTGTTGGCCCGGCTTGATGGTGGACCAATACCCATTTTTTGTCTTCTTTGATGAAAACATTAGAAGCTACCAACATTTCGCCACCAATTTCTTCATAACAAGTCGCAACAGCAGAATCCCCATAAACCACAGTCTTGGGCCCTAAACAGGAAATTTTTTGGCTTGAAGGGTTAGAGAGAACCATTTTCCAGGTCGCCATAACCAAGTCTCGGCCTTCAAGCGGGTTCCATCCAGGGTGGATACAAGTTACAGGATAACCCGTCGCCCATAGCTCTTCCATGGCATCATAATCTCCATTGGCAAAAGCTTGATAAAAAGCATCGTTGGCAAATAGAACGGCATCATTTTCAGACATAGAGAATTTCCATCTTATAATTCCTAAAGCAATTCTATAGGGTGGGGAAAGATTATGAAATGGGAGAATAAATAAATGGCTGAAGCACTTGCCGGACCATCGCACTTACCTGAATCAGGAATCGTTGACCAACTGGTTATTTTCCTCCACGGATATGGCGCTGATGGTAATGATTTGATTGGGCTGGCGCCGATCTTTGCCAAGTTTCTCCCCAATACAGCTTTTTATGCACCCGATGCCCCAGAGCCATGCGAAATGTCACCCTATGGCCGTCAGTGGTTTAGTCTCAACACTTATGACCCTGAGCAACTGCGTCGCGACCCCAAAACCATGGGGGCTATGTATGAAGCTATGCTGACCGGCGCACAACTGGCGGCCCCTTCCATCAATCAATATATCGATGAACGTCTGGCAGAACATGGGCTAGGCCCCGATAAGTTAGCCCTTATTGGCTTCTCACAAGGCACGATGATGAGTCTTCAAGTTGCTCTGCGTCGCAGCGAACCCATCGCAGCACTGCTTGGATATTCAGGGGCTTTGGTTGGAGCCGATTTACTGGAAAAAGAAATCATCTCCCGGCCCCCGATTACCTTAATCCATGGGGTGGCTGATCCGGTTGTTCCTTTTGAAGCCCTGGAAGCCGCCACTAAAGCCTTACTTGGGGCAGGTTTATCCGTTGAAAGCCATCCTCGCCCCGACCTGGAACATGGTATTGATCCAGAAGGGGTGAAAATTGGCGTTGAATTCTTACGTCAAAAATTCGGAATTAATTAAAAATTCTAATTAACTCTCGTCCAAACCTGCTCTTTACAGAAGAAGAGAACGCACCCTGACACATTCAAGGTTTTGTCATTAGGCATGTTCATCTCAGATGAATAGGTTTTGCCGTCTTCAGCATTATAAATTGTGCCGTCATCCCAGGCATTTTCCCCATCGGCAACCATATCAGAAATCATGTTTTGGCCCATAAGGGGTTTGTCCCTTAGCTTTTCATCTTCATTTTCTTTATCGAGTTTTGGCATGCCTTTTTCGTCGAGGGGCTCTTTGAGCCAGACGATTTTACCACAGAGCTTATCACCGCAGTCATAAACTTCCACATGAGCTTTCTTGCTTTCAGTAAGCCAAATCCCTTTGGGACTCCCCGCCTGTGCACCTGCACTCAATGTCATTGCAACAAAGAGGCTGAACCCCATAGACAACCAGTTCCGTATCATCTTAAAAAATTCTCCCTTAGGTTTTGTTATCTAAAATTATTAACCTGGAAGTAAATAAGGCGCAAGCATCTGAGAATTTAAGTGGGGCGGTTAAATCGATTAAAGAGGTTTTGCATATAACTATCCGCCGTACAGCGACCAGCACTGGCATGGGGACAAGATAACAATCGATTGAGGGCATTGATAAAGGGGAAAATCTCTGGCTGATGGATATTTTCTTTGACTGATTTTACAGAGCTCAAGGCAGGGCAATTGTTCAAGGGTGCCTTTTCGCACTTTGAGGCAAAGTCAAAAGCTGCTGCAGCGACTTTCTCTGGTGGAAGCATATCGATCATTTCAAAGAGGCAATCATCATATATTTTAGATTTGTAGTGATTGCTTTATATCTAAAATATATTTTTCTGAAATAAACCGAGTATGAACATAATATTACAAGAGACTAACTACGGCCTAAATCAAGCCATTCGACAGCCCCAGGCCACAGGCTTTGGGCAAAGCGTGATTTAAAAAATCCAAAATGCTCAATCTCTTTCACCCCTACTTGCTGAGGGGTAAAATGGCGACGTTCCTTTAGGGCACTATCATACCAATCCATAAGTTTCTCAACAGCACGGGGAGGTGCAAAACTATCATCACTAAAACTATAAAATAGAGTAGGCGACTTTATGCGAGAAAAACCTTCTTGGACATGGGGCCCAAGGCTTTGGATATAACCGGGCGTGGTTCCCCACTCCTGCCACTGCAAAGCAATACCTTTAGGGAGGTCTTCACTGCCGAGCAACCAGCCAGGTAATTTACCTGTCAGTTTCACCAAAAGGGGCAAAGCGACTTTCCAGAAAAAAAGCACTTTGAGCCTTTGCAGCCCATCCCACAGGTCAGAATAACCCGCTTGCGAACCCACAAGCATTATCCGGTCAATTTCCGTATTTTGCGGAGCTAAACACAAGATTTGGCCCCCAACACTATGACCGACCATAAGAAGTCTGTTAGGTTTGAAATTTACTTTTACCCACTCAATGGCAGCAGGCATATCTAACTCACCCCACTGGTGAACAAACAGGTCTTCACCCTTAACGGATGCAGGCCAAGAAGCACCGATACCACGATAATCAAAGGTCAAAACTTTGTACCCTTGCTCCATGAGGAAGTGGGCAAATTTGTGGTAATAGCCCCGACTAACCCCCATAGCAGAAGCAATAAAAATCGCATCTCCGTTCTCAGTTCCCGGAGCCGGGTTATAGGCTGTTCCTGTCAGGGGAAACCCATCCGCAGCAGTGAAAGATATATACTCAATGCGTTCCATTATTTCACTGGCCCTGTTTTCCAACGGGTATGGGCAATGGCAACAGTATCCCCTGCAGGGTCTTTGAGCAGAACTTCCCCTGTTAAGTCCATCTCTTTTGTCCAGTCCACATCAGGGGGGGTGCATTCAGCGGTGATACGGCCTCGCCCTTTTTTGATATATTCGATATCCATGCCCCGAACGATCCAACGGCCATCTTTGGGCTGAATCGTCGAAATTGCCAGACTACACACCATCTCTGCGAGATTAATCATGGCGATTGCGTGAACTGATTTAAGATGGTTGCGTACCTTACGACGATCCCGAAAGGAGGCTCGGGCATAGCCATAACGAAGCTCTTCAACCCGAGGACCAATGGTCCCCGTATAAGGAACGAGGAAGCCAATTGCTTGTCCGAAAACCCACCGGCCAAAAGGGAGAGAAGTGAACGTTTTCCATTTTTTTAAGAGAGGGGAGGTTTGTTCCTGGTTCATGCGGCGACCTTTTGTTCTACAACTGCGATGGTCGCAAGAGCGGTTGCGACGATTTTCTCAACGCCATTATTAACGGCAAAAACATCAGAACGGCAGGTCACTTGACGGCGCCCCGCTCGGACAACCTCACCGCGACCGATGAGTCTCTCACCAATAGCCGGTGCAAGAAGGTTCACTTTATATTCAGATGTCACCACATCCCCGACAACAGAAGCCGCCGCCCAAGCGCAAGCATTATCAGCTATGGCCCCAACAATGGCCCCATGGGCAAAACCATGGTGTTGGGTCAGTTCTTTTTTCATAGCAACAGAAAGCTCTACCTTGCCATCTTCACAGGAAATCACTTGAGCATTGAGCAAAACAGCAAAAGGCGAATGCTTCAAGTGGCCCCTTAAAGTTTCAAGGGTAAGAGGCTTATTGCTGATATTAGACATAAGAATTCCTTTTGACATGAATTATGAACTTGGACGAAGAGCGTTCCATGCCGCTTCCGCCAAGTAGGGCTTCATCCCTTTAAGATCAATGACTTTCGGATGACTAAGCCAAATACGGATAAGTTCCTGAGAGGGGCCAGACAGCAAGGGGATGTAGAGTTCTTTAGGAAACTGGCGAATTTCCCCTTTGATAATGAAGGGGGTAAAAAGCGCTTTCACCCGACTTAAAAAATCACCTGTCTCTTCTCTAACCACCGCGTCATCCGCCAGGACAGACATCTCTCTTTTGGCATAAAGCATAAACCGAACTTTATCCGGGTGCGCCAAAGCCCATTCAACATGAAAATCTACCGCCCCTTTGACCAAGACTTCACCAGATTGAGCCTCTGATAAAACATCAATCAAGCCTTGACGATATCCTTCCAGGCCTTCCCGAAACAAAGCCGTTGCCAGCCCTTCTTTGTTGCTAAAATGATGGTAAATGCTGCCAATACTCGCCCCCGATTTAAGGCGAATATCATCAATAGATGTGGCCGCAATTCCCATATCCGTAAAACAGGAAAGAGCTGCTGTGAGAATATCCTTCTTCCTGTTTGACTGTTGGTTCATTTGCAATTTCCCATTAGAATATAATTCTAGAATAATATTCTAATTTCAAAAGTCAAGGCTTCTACTTTGTTATTTGCACGCTCCTGTTTCTGCTGGCTATGGGTGTTCTTGCAACAGCGGCAAATTGGTTTGGCGTTAAAGCTCTTCGACTGGGCGAAGCAAGTTTAGTTGGAAACATTCAGTATTTTCAGCTGGCCAACGAGGTGATTTTAGGTTCTTTCTTAATTCACTGAAGTCTTTGATATTTATGCAGTTATCGGAGCCGCTATTATCGCTGGCTCCTGCATCTACATGTTCCGCCGCAAGGCTTCAGCAAGGAAAAAATCGAATTAAGTTTGGGCTGTTAACACCAGCCTATTATCGCTCAGATATGAAAGTCTTCCGCAGCAGGATATACCAAATCAGACATAACCCATTTGGGACGAAGAATGTCAGTTTTACCGCCCAATACCTAAAACTGTCCCTTCGGGCCGCAGTTGGTCCTAAGGAGACGAAGCTACTTAAATATTAAGTTAGCGACTGTGATTCTGTTTTAATTTTGTCAGTTAAGCTTCTGATCTGCTCAGTACCATTAGCAATTACGTTCATATTATTGCTAATTCCCTCAACTCCGAGTGTCGCTGTCTGCATATTTGAAACAACTTCACCCGTAACAGCGCCTTGTTCCTCTACCGCACTTGCAATCGCAGAGGAAATTTCACTGATTTTACCAATTGTCTCACTTATCACGCCGATTACCCCCACGGCATTCTGAGTCGCACCCTGTACCCCGCTAATTTGCTGGCTAATTTCACTCGTTGCTTTTGCTGTCTCATTTGCCAAGTTCTTTACTTCGGAGGCGACCACGGCAAAGCCCTTGCCAGCATCTCCAGCCCTGGCTGCCTCAATCGTAGCATTCAGAGCTAATAGATTAGTCTGCTCAGCGATATCATTAATAAGTTGAACAACTTCCCCGATTTTTTGAGCCGCATCCGCAAGACCAGTTACAATCTCATTTGTGTGGTTTGCCTGATCAACTGCTTGACTGGAAATTTCTTGTGCATGGATAACCTGACGAGAGATCTCGGCAACTGAGGCAGACATTTCTTCTGCTGCGGAAGCAACGGCCTGAACATTTGAAGATGTTTCGTTTGCTGCACTTGCTGCGCTGGTTGCTTCTTCCGCCGCATTAGTGACAACATCGGATACCTCGCCTAAATCTCGATCAATATTTTTCTGAACTTTTGCTCGTCGTTGACGTTCAAGAACTCGATCAGTTATGTCCGTGGCATACTTGACCACTTTGAACGGCTTATTATTCATGTCCATAATGGGGTTGTAGCTGGCTTGGATCCAAATCTCTTTGCCGCCTTTACCGATACGTTTGTATTCGGCAACTTGATACTCCCCTCGATTGAGCTTCGACCAAAGCTCCTTGTACTCAGAAGTTTTTTCAAAGCCTGGTTCAACAAAAATATTGTGGAGTTTGCCCTGAACTTCAGAGAGGCTATAGCCCATGGCATTGAGAAAGTTATCGTTGGCAGTAATTATTGTACCATCCATATTGAATTCGATTACTGCCTGAGATTTGTTAATGGCATCCAATTGGCCTTCATAATCAGCGTTGCGGAGTTTCATATCCGTTATGTCTGTCGCATATTTGATAACTTTGATTGGTTTATTTGAGCGGCCAAAGATTGGGTTGTAATTGGCTTGAATCCAGATTTCTTTGCCACCTTTGCCAATCCTCTTGAATTCGGCGGAAGAATGTATACCCCGATTGAGTTGCTCCCAAAAATGTTTGTAGTCAGCACTTTGACCGTATTCAGATTCGACAAACATACTATGGGGCTTGCCCTGAATTTCAGAGAGGCTATAGCCCATGGCATTGAGAAAATTATCGTTGGCGGTAATTATTGTACCATCCATATTGAATTCGATTACAGCCTGTGATTTACCAAGCGCCTCAAGAATCGCTTTGGCTTCCGAATTACCGTTACCGAACATTAAAATCTCACTTTTCTATATCTGTTTTATTCTAATCTAATTTAGGCTATTTTCTATACCTATACTATACTCATATCAAATATTTGTAGTAAAATTACGTCCAAATATTAATGTAGACTCTTAATATATATTTTTACTAGATACATACTTCAGCTATTAGCTGTGGAGGAAGACATCATCCTCCTAATAGAGGCGTAAAATAGCCAGATATTCAGGGCTGAGTTGAACAGTGGTATAATTTAAGCACTTTAGGCATCACCGTTGGTTAAACCTGTATTGCTACAACTAATGTCTAATAAATATGACCCATGAAGGGGTAGCTTTTCTCTCGTGTAAGTCTTGTATAACCCCACGTTTACCTATATGCTGCACCTGCGAAGAGACTGTATGCCTGCTTTGGCACATAAATCTCTATTGCTTAACGATTTGAACACCCTTCAAGGTCTAATTAATCCCGCACCCGTTTGCCCTTGCCGACAAATAAGCTGATAGCAAGAGACGGAGGTGATAGTTTAGTTCCAAATTTGGGAATTTAATTGTTTTAATTCAAAACTTATAAGCGACAAGGTCAGCACATGAATATTGATAAACTTCCCGTAGGTGATAACCCTCCCTACGACGTAAACGTATTTATTGAAATTCCTCTCGGCGGGGACCCGGTGAAGTACGAATTGCACAAAGAGTCAGGCATTATGTATGTGGACCGTTTCCTTCATACAGCCATGTACTATCCTTTTAACTACGGCTTCATCCCGCACACCTTGTCTCAAGACGGTGATCCGGTTGATGTGGCTATTGTTGGTCAAGTTGCGGTTTCTCCCGGCGTTATCGTTCGCTCACGTCCCATCGGCGTTATGATGATGGAAGATGAAGCCGGAATTGATGAGAAAATTCTTTGCGTGCCTGTCGATGAACTGCACCCTTATTACAAAAACATCACGTCATATCGTGACCTCCCTGATATCTTGATTGAGCAAATGGAGCACTTCTTTGCTCACTATAAAGATCTGGAAAAAAACAAATGGGTCAAAGTTAAAGGGTGGGGTGAGCCCCAAGAAGCCATGGACTTTATCGTGCAAGGCATTGAACGCCACAACAAAAACAAAGACAAATAGTGTTAAAATGAGCATCAAGGACCGGATGGACGTTGTTGACGCAGACATCACCCAACTGGTCGTTGATGCCATTGTGAATGCCGCCAATGAATCTCTTCTTGGCGGCGGTGGGGTCGATGGTGCCATTCACCGTGCTGCCGGTCCTAGTCTTTTGCAGGAATGCAGGGAACTCCATGGCTGCCCTACCGGGGAAGCTAAAATCACCAAGGGATATAATCTTCCAGCAAAACACGTCATTCACACAGTTGGCCCGATTTGGCAGGGCGGGCACCTAAGAGAGCCTGAGCTTCTCAGTTCCTGTTACCGTCAATCCCTAGAACTCGCCCAAAAGAATAACCTCACAACAATTGCCTTCCCCGCCATCAGTACTGGTGTTTATCGGTTTCCAGCCGAACAAGCTGCAAACTTAGCAGTTTCAACTGTTGCAGATTTTTTGGTGACATGCCCTTCGATACAGAAAGTAACTTTCTGTTGTTTCGGGCACTCCTCAGCTATGCTCCATAGAAATGCTATCGAAACCCTTTAAGCCAATTAGCGACTTGTTCCTAGAGCTTTGGGGGGGTAAAAATAATGGATACAAACGGTTCGCCGTAACAATCCCTAGGAATCAACATGTTAGCCGCTTTTTTTAATTCCATCGCTCAATTTTCAGACCCAGCTGTTCGGAAAGTCGTCTGGAAGTCAATCGGAGCGGCACTTGTGGCCTTGGTTTTACTATGGATCGGTATTGGTTTTCTTCTGACCGAAACGGCCCTTTTTACCTGGGGGTGGCTTGAAACAGCCGTTGATGTGCTCGGTGGCTTAGCCACTTTTGTTCTGACCTTGTTGTTATTTCCTGCCGTTTCTTCAGTAGCAATGGGTTTCTTTGCTGATGAGGTAGCTGTAGCAGTTGAAAATAAGCATTATCCTAGTCTTTCTCCTGTCAGAGACCAGCCAATCAGCGAAGTCTTGTCAACAACAGCAAAGTTCTCAGGAATTGCAATACTCCTTAACTTGATTGCCTTACCTCTTTATCTAATCCCTGTCGTCAACTTAGCTGTTTTTTATATCCTGAATGGATATCTTCTAAGCCGTGAATATTTCGAAATGGTGGCTTTTCGGCGGGCCGATAGCCTTGATGTCAGCGCGATGCGGGCTAAATTTAAAATTCCCCTGTTCTTGTCTGGAATAGTGATTGCTTTTTTAATGACCATTCCGGTGATTAACCTGTTAGCTCCCGTGATAGCAACAGCAACTATGGTTCATTTATTCCACAAGTGGCGAGGGCAAGATTTACCCGTAGATTTACCTGCTTAATAGGGCGATAACTTTTTGCAGGTACACTCTGGTCAGAGAAATTTTAGCGCACTTAAATTGAAGTGCTATATTAATGAGGGAAAGTTTGATGTTTGGGCGTAGTAAAGATGAGAAACCAGCCGCTGGCACAGAGACAGAAGTTAAAGACGGTGACACGACAAGCCAGGCTCCCCAAGAAGACTTTGATGCGCCGCCTCTGAAACCGTTTGCTAAAAGCGGAAGTCATCACGCGACACCCAAACCCCCTGCGGCTCCCTCAAGAAACGCTGAAAGTACCAGACGGAATACCAACACAGACATTCCCGGTGCACCGCGCAGAAGTGGACGGGGGAGTTCAAATGGCGATAGTGGCAAACGCCTGACGGTTGGACGAGACATTTGCCTCAATGGTGAAATTAGCGCTTGTGAAAAATTAGTCGTTGAAGGCAGCGTCGAAGCTCAACTTTCTGAAGCTGTGATGATTGAAGTCGCCTCAACTGGGACGTTCAAAGGCAAGGCAGATGTTGAAAATGCTGACATTAGCGGCCTCTATGATGGTGACCTAACAGTCCGTGGCAAGCTCACGATCCGTCCAGGTGGACAAATTAAAGGCAAAGTTCGTTATTCAATTATTGTTATTGAAGCTGGTGGTCAGGTGAATGGCTCGATGGAAGCTCTTCCCGATGCCATCGGCTCTGATGATGACGCCTCATCTTCTTCAGTTTAATCATTGTCCTGCAGTTTTATGGCCCATCGCATAATACCTTTTATTTGGGTGGCAATCCTGTTTGGTACCGCCGCCTGTAGTGGGCCATCAAACATATCTACATCTACTCAGCCCGAGGAGGGACTCCTCGTAGAGGGGAGTAAAGCATCCTCCTCCCTCTCCATTGCCCTTAATGAAGCCAAACGCCCGCTCGCCGGGGTAAGCGGTAGAGTGCCCGGTGGAAACCTTCTTCCCCCTGAAACTAAAAAATTTCTTGGGCTCAACGGACTTGATTTGCAAAAAGTGATGGGAGATCCGACTTTCAAACGTCGGGACCGACAGGTAGAAGTTTGGCAATATGGCAAAGAAAACTGCATCCTCGATTTCTTCCTCTACAACAAAACAGGAGAATTTCGGGTCACCCATATGGAATTTCGCGGGCGTGATGTTGTGAAGATCGAAAAGCAAGCCTGCTTAAGTCATCTTCTTCAAGAAAAAAGCAGTTAAAGAGTCTTGGCTTTATAAGCACAATAATCAATCACGGGACATGCTGTACATTCCGGCTTGCGTGCTTTGCATATATATCTCCCGTGTAAAATTAACCAATGATGTGCGTGAAGTTTCCACTCTTTGGGCGTTACCTTAAGAAGTTTTTTTTCAACCTCTAAAGGGTTCTTCCCTGGCGCCAGCCCAGTCCGATTACCCACTCTGAATATATGAGTGTCAACAGCAATGGTCGGTACTTGAAAATATATGTTTCTAACTACATTGGCGGTTTTTCGCCCTACACCTGGAAGTTTTTCAAGAGCGGCCTGGTCATTGGGAACTTCCCCACCATGCTCATGTACGAGCATTTGAGAAAGCTTAATAACATTTTTTGCTTTGGTATTAAAAAGACCAATTGTTTTAATATAATCCTTAAGCTTTGCCTCGCCAAGTTCAACCATTTGGTTCGGTGTTTCTACTATCTTAAACAAGGCTTCTGTTGCTTTGTTAACACCTTTATCCGTCGCTTGTGCTGACAGAACAACTGCAACTAGCAAAGTATAAACATTGGTATATTGGAGTTCACTCTTAGGCTCGGGATTACCCTTTGCTAAGGTTTCATAGAATAGATTGATATGTGCTTTTTTCATAAGCTTGAAACTATCCCTAAAGGCGAAATTTCAAAAGCTTATTTTCTAAGGGTTTTATTATTACCTAAAGATTCGATAAGACTGCGCACTACTGTTAGAGGATAGCAGCCTTTCGTATTTGAATGGTCACAGAAGCTAAAACCATTTAAGGCATCAAAGAGGTATGTGAAACTTATGTCTCCTGGAGTTTCCGAATATTTCACCATCCCCTTAAGTCCTGGGCACTTATCCCCAACACAATGAACACACTCACGCGCTTCAGGAATTGCCGTTTCTAATGCATTTTTTATAGTAGAATCCACTTATGTACCTATATGTCCCTTATGAGCAAGTTTCACCCCTTTTTACCCCTTATTACCAAAGAAGAGAGAAAATATATTCTTCTTATAGTAGTAGGGAATCATTGCTATTTAACCCTCGAAGTATACAAAACGTTATGTCTTCATCCATAACGTTCATTGAAGATTCTGTCAACAGTGGGAACAAGTGGTCCCCATGAAAGAATTTGGCAAACATTTAAGAGATCGAGCCCGTGCCCTTGGCATGACTGATGCAGACGTTGCTCGCCAGGCTGGGTTGTCCGAACCTCGTTATGGCCATTATGTAAGAGGAGCTAGAGAACCAAACCTAGAACTTTTATGCAAAATTAGTCGCGTTTTGGGTGTCTCTCCCAATGACCTTTTGGGTTTCGAGAAAAATCAATCCGACGATGAGACTCGCAATCAACAAATCTGGCGCATAAATACGGCACTTAACTCCCTCTCCCTTAAAGATTTAGAGCTATCTGTTCTCTTGATTGAAGCCGTTCTGAAAAGCCGTCTACCTGACAAAGGTATTTCAGAAAAATAAACCTTTGTTTTTCATAATGACTATCCATTATTTTTACCCTAGCTTAAGTTAGATCTTCAAAGTTGGGAAATATGGAAAATAACAACAGCAGCATCCTTACGGATGAACCGTTTCCACTGAAATCAAAATTTTACCGAACGGCTCTACCAGGCTTAATAGTCGTTGCAGCTCTGGTTGTTGGGTTGAGTATTTTTAGTACCCTCAGCGCCATGAAAGAAGTCTATCTTAAGCTTGCTCAAGACCGCGCTGAAACCCTGGTCCGTTCAGCAATCAAACTCCACCCCACCGCCTGGGATGCTTTCATGCAGGGGACGTTGAGCATTGAGGATATGGATATCTTAAGGAAGGGCTTCCAAGAAGAGGTCCATGAGCTGAAGCTCGATAAGCTCAAAATCTACACCGAGAATGGATTGGTGATTTATAGCTCGAAAGTAGAAGACATCGGTAAGGTTGAGTCCGGGCTTATTTTCAAACTCGTTGTTAGGACAGGCAAAGCTGAAATTAACTCCGTAAGTAACGTGGGGCACGAAGAGCTATTAGAAATTTATTTACCTTATCGTCATTCAAAAGATAGCCCCTTATTGATCTTTGAGCTTTATGACCCCGCAGGTCATATTGATTCTATCGTCATCCGTAACGGCTTGCTCCCTGCCCTCATCCCTGCTGCCCTTTTTATCATTTTAATCGTCCTTTTTTGGAAGCAAGTTTCTCAAGGACAAAAAGATATCGACCAACGAACATCGGCTTTAAGTTCTCTGAGTAACAAATTAGAATCGCTAGTTTCAAACAGTGCCGTCTCTGCCTTGCGCGGCATTGAAGGCGAGGCCCAAATCCCATCAGAAAAGGTTTACTGCACCCTTTTCTATAGCGATATTCGTGATTTTACCGGATTTTCAGAACAAAAATCACCTGAAGCCGTCGTGAACTTTCTTAATGAGATCATGGGCTTGCAGATTGATATCCTTAAGCGTTTTGGCGGTGATGTAGACAAAATGATTGGTGATGCCCTTTTGGTGCGCTTTGATGGGGTAGCACGCCACCGTGATGCGGTTGAGGCCGCACTTGAAATTCAAAGAGAAATCACTAATGCCAACCTCGCACGCAGCGTGGGCATTGGGGTTTATAGTGGATTGGTGGTTTCAGGGGTCATTGGTCCACCAGACCGCCGAGACTTCACAGTGATTGGTGACAGCGTAAACACGGCTGCTCGCTTGTGCACGGCAGCTGGAGAAGGAGAAGTGGTGGTTGATACCGAAACCGCCACCCAAGCTGGAACAGAATGCGACAAAACAGAAACCCTGCAAGTAAAGGGTCGCCGCTTGCCTTTAACCGTGGTGCGCTTAAAGCCCTAAAACATCTTCCATGGAGTAAAGGCCTGCGGTCTTATCTTCCAGCCAAAGGGCCGCGCGAACAGCTCCGCGAGCAAAAACTTCACGGGAACTGGCTTTGTGAGTGAGTTCGACCCGCTCGCCGTCGGCAGCAAAAATCACCGTATGATCCCCCGCAACGTCACCCCCACGTAAAGTGGCAAAGCCTATGTTACCACGCTCACGAGCTCCTGTATGTCCATCTCGAACCCGATCAGATACTTCATCCAAGTCGACTTGGCGACCTGCTGCTGCAGCTTTACCTAGGCCTAGAGCTGTGCCTGAAGGGGCATCGACTTTATGGCGGTGGTGCATTTCAACGATTTCAATGTCGTAGTCTTCATCCAAAAGGGCCGCAACTTTTTTGGTCATGGCAAACAGGACATTAACACCCACACTCATGTTTGGCGCCTGAAGCACACATGTTTCCCGGGAAGCTGCTTCGATAACGGCTTGCTGATCAACCCCAAGACCCGTGGTCCCGAGCACAAGGCCCGTACCATATTTCATCGCCATTTCAGCATGTTTGATAGTGGCGGATGGCAAAGTGAAATCAATCACGACATCAGCATTAGAGAAAACATCTCTGGCGTCATCGGTAACGGCAATGCCCACATCACCAAGGCCCGTAAGACCGCCAAGATCTTGACCAATCAGGGGACTGCCTTCCATTTCACTTCCGGCAGCAAGTTCTGCGCCATCGGTTTTCATAACTTGAGCAATCAACATACGGCCCATACGGCCGCCACATCCAACAATCCCGATTTTCATGATCTTTGTCCCCATTTCTATGTCTAGTACCGTCAAGCGCGGGCTTAACCCGCGTATCCACACCTTCCCTTTTTTACTATGGAGCAGGTTGACGGACGTAGATCACCGGGTCAAGCCCAGCGATGACGATCGTTTCTACCTTTATTTAGTCCTTCAAGTCTTCCCAAAGCTCTTTCACTTTATTGAAAAAGCCATTGGATTCTGGGCTCTGTTCTTTGTTGTCCGTGCTCTCTTCAAATTCCTTGAGAAGCTTCTTCTGTTTTGAGCTAAGCTTAACTGGAATTTCAACAGAAGCTTCAATAAACATATCGCCGCGAGCCGTGCTGCGCAAAACAGTCATGCCTTTTTCCCGTAGGCGGAACCGGTTGCCTGACTGAGTCCCTGCGGGGATATTTACCCGCGCTCGGCTACCATCAACCGTCGGCACTTCAATATTACCCCCCAAAGCCGCAGTGGTCATAGGGATTGGAACACGGCAATAGATATTAGCCCCATCACGTTGGAAAATACGATGGGCCCCAATAGATAAGAAGATATAAAGGTCACCTGCAGGCCCACCTCGGGTCCCAGCCTCACCTTCACCCGTTAATCGTATACGCGTACCATCTTCAACACCGCGGGGAATACTAACCGATAGAGTTTTTTCATGGCGCGTGCGTCCGCTACCACCACAACGGCGGCAAGGGTCTTTAATTACTTGGCCTTGGCCATGACAAGTCGGACAAGTGCGCTCAACCGTGAAGAAGCCCTGTTGAGCCCGAACACGACCTGCACCATGACAGGTATTACAGGTTACGGGTGGTTTGCCACCAGCAGCTCCTGAACCATCACACTCATCACATGAAACCGACGTTGGGACACGAATAGAGGTTTTTTTGCCTTCAAAAGCCTCTTCCAAAGAGACTTCCATGTTGTAACGCAGATCAGAGCCACGATTATCGACACCACCACGTCGACCGCCGCCAAAGCCCCCTCCGCCACCGAACATTTCATCAAAAATATCGGAAAAACCGCCGAAACCGCCGCCGCCACCGCCGCCAAAGCCGCCGCCCGGTCCGCCTTGTTCAAAGGCTGCATGGCCATAACGGTCATAGGCTGCACGTTTTTCTTCGTCTTTGAGAATTTCGTAGGCTTCGTTGATTTCTTTAAACTTCGCTTCCGCCTCCTTGTTATCAGGATTGCGGTCAGGATGGTATTGCATTGCCATCTTCCGGTAAGCTTTTTTCAGCTCACCTTCATCAGCTTGCTTCCCCACCCCGAGAAGTTCGTAATAATCTTGCTTGGCCATTGCAGGTCAGGCCCCCTGTATACACTTACGTGAAGTCGGCCCCGGAGTTTAAAAAGCTTGGCTTTTCATTCCCGGAGCCGTTTTCTAGCGGTCACCGTAAAGTGGTAAGGTAACGAAAGAAAGGATTAGTCTTTCTTTTCGTTGCCGTCCACTTCTTCAAAATCAGCGTCAACAACTGTTGCGTCGTCGCCTGGCTGACCAGCGTCTCCACCTGGAGCAGTGCTATCACCCATATCGCCCATATCAGGGCCGCCTTCGGCCTCTTGTTGCGCTTTATACATGGCCTCGCCAAGCTTCATTGAAGCTTGCATGAGCGCATCGGTTTTTGCCTTAATGGACTCAGCTTCGGCTTCTTCATTAGCAAGCTCATCTTTAAGCTCTTGAAGCATGCCTTCAATAGCGCCTTTGTCTTCAGCAGAAACTTTGTCACCGTGCTCAGAGAGGCTCTTTTCGGTGGTGTGCACCAGAGCGTCAGCTTGGTTACGAGCTTCGACAGTCTCTTTACGCGCTTTATCTTCTTCAGCATGTGATTCAGCGTCGTTGACCATTTTCTCGATATCTGCGTCAGACAAACCACCAGAAGCTTGGATTTTAATTTGCTGCTCTTTGCCGGTTGCTTTGTCTTTGGCAGACACATGGACAATACCGTTAGCATCAATATCAAAAGTCACTTCGATTTGCGGCACTCCCCGGGGAGCTGGTGGAATTTCCATCAAGTCAAACTGACCAAGCAGCTTGTTGTCAGCTGCCATTTCGCGCTCACCCTGGAAAACCCGGATGGTCACAGCAGACTGGCTGTCTTCAGCCGTTGAGAAGGTTTGACTCTTTCTAGTTGGCACCGTGGTGTTGCGGTCGATCAAACGAGTGAACACACCGCCTAAGGTTTCAATGCCCAAGCTCAGCGGGGTAACGTCAAGCAGCAGCACGTCTTTCACGTCACCGCGAAGAACACCGCCCTGGATAGCCGCACCAATCGCAACAACTTCATCAGGGTTCACGCTTTTATTAGGCTCTCTCCCAAAGAACTCCTGCACCATTGCCGTGACCTTAGGCATACGGGTCATACCGCCGACCATGATGAT
This sequence comes from Rhodospirillales bacterium, assembly GCA_026196105.1. Lineage (GTDB taxonomy): Bacteria > Pseudomonadota > Alphaproteobacteria > Rhodospirillales > JAPHRK01 > JAPHRK01. The sequence goes on from JAPHRK010000044.1 coordinate 18,692, forward strand.
TTCGTCAATTTCACCAGCGGTAACGCCAGCATCTTTAAGAGCAGCCTTACAAGGCTTCATGGTGCGTTGAACCAGTTTCTCAACAAGGCTTTCGAGCTTAGCGCGGGTCAGCTTGATGTTAAGGTGTTTTGGTCCGGCTTGGTCGGCAGTAATAAACGGCAGATTGACTTCTGTCTGCATAGAGCTGGAAAGCTCAATCTTGGCTTTCTCAGCACCTTCTTTAAGACGCTGCAAAGCCAACTTATCAGCTTTAAGGTCGATAGAGTTCTCTTTTTTGAACTCAGCAGCCAAATAATCAATAATGGCGTGATCAAAATCTTCACCGCCGAGGAAGGTATCACCGTTGGTGGATTTCACTTCAAAAACACCGTCGCCGATTTCCAAGATGGAGATATCAAAGGTACCACCACCAAGATCGTAAACAGCAATGGTGCCAGCGCCTTTTTTGTCCATGCCGTAGGCAAGGGCAGCAGCTGTTGGTTCATTGATAATCCGAAGGACTTCAAGACCCGCGATCTTACCGGCATCTTTTGTTGCCTGACGTTGGGAGTCATTAAAGTAAGCAGGAACGGTAATAACGGCCTGGGTTACATCTTCACCGAGATAGCTCTCGGCGGTTTCTTTCATTTTTTGTAGGATGAAAGCACTAACTTGGCTTGGGCTGTATTTCTTACCATTTGATTCGACCCAGGCATCGCCATTGTCGCCTTCAACGATGGCATAAGGCACCATTTTTTGATCTTTTTTGGTGTTTGGGTCACTGAAGGCCCGACCGATCAAACGCTTAATAGCGAAGAGGGTGTTATCAGGGTTGGTTACCGCTTGGCGCTTTGCAGGCTGTCCGGTCAAACGTTCGCCATTGTCGGCAAAAGCAACCATGGACGGCGTGGTGCGTGCGCCTTCAGCATTTTCGATAACTTTTGCATCTTGTCCGTCCATAACGGAGACGCAAGAGTTGGTTGTTCCTAAGTCGATACCGATGACTTTGCTCATGTTATCCTCATTTGTTGCGGCAAACTCTATAAAGCCCGACGAGCGGCACCTCAAAAGTTCCCTTTAGTAAAAGCCATAAAAAATTTGCGACTATAATAAGTCTGGCCGTTATATAGGACGGTCTGTGCTATCGCGCAACACCCGGAAAATCTGAAAATTCATATTTTCTGCGGTTTAATTGTTATTTGTGCAAACTTCGTTTGCGAGTCCTTCAAACGCCGGACACCCAGTTCGCATGCTTATAGGGGGAGTCAAACAAAGATAGAAACTCTTATTGGCATATTGAGGGCCCACACGACCATTCGCGCGTGAGCCAAGCGCGACGAGCGCGCCCGGCATCGGAAGGAGTAGCAAATTTCAATTTGCGCTACCCAAACTCCTCTTGACCCAAGGTAAGGAAATTGACGCCGGCTTCGCTCATAGGTATGTTCCGCTGATAAGCTATAGAAAACTCCTGGAGAGCCCCAAATGAGCGATGAACCAGAAAACATTAACCAAGACAGTAAGGAAAACCCCAATGCCGAAGGCATCCAAGCTGCCATGCGCTTTCCTCTCTACGTTTTTATTTTTGGCGTTGGCATGGGAGTCGTCGGAATTGGTATCAGTATCGAGTGGATTTCTGTCGCCGGTTTCTCCATTGCTGCCTTGGGTGGCAGTTCATACATCCTGCTGAAACTCCTCTACGGTTCGGAGATTACGGAGAAATAATTCCCTTTTGATCATCTCTGCCAGCTACAAAACGGATATTCCAGCCTTTTATGGCCCTTGGTTCATGAATCGTCTTGAGGCAGGGTTTTGTCGGATGGTTAATCCTTATGGGGGGCAAGTTTACAAAATCCCCTTGGATAGGGAAAATGTAGATGGATTTGTCTTTTGGACACGAAATTTAGGACCATTTCTAGATAATCTGTCACAAGTGCATCAAAAATGCCCTTTTACGATCCAATATACCATCACAGGCTACCCTAAAGCCCTTGATTACGCCACAATTGCCACAAATACAGCTATTTTTCACCTCAAAGAGGTTAAAAACCGTTTTGGACCTCATGCCGGGGTTTGGCGTTATGATCCCGTTGTTTTCACCTCCCTCACCCCTCCTGCATGGCATCTTGAGAATTTCACTGGCTTGGCTCAAAAACTAGAAGGTGTTGTCGATGAGGTGGTGCTGTCTTTTGCCCAAATTTACCGTAAAACTTCCCGGAACATGACTGTAGCGGCGCGCGCCTTTGATTTTGACTGGAGCGATGAAGGTAAGGAGGTCAAACAAAGTTTGCTCCAAGAATTCGTCGCTATTGCCAATCAATACGGCATCCGACCTACCCTCTGCGCTCAACCAGATTTATTAATCGAAGGGGTTGGTGAAACGGCTTGTATTGACGCCGCTCGCCTCGCCCGGATGTCAGGCGTTCCTTTCCCGGCAAAACGCAAACCCCACCGCAAAGAATGTGGTTGCTGGCAAAGCAAAGACATCGGCGACTACGACACCTGTCCCCATGGCTGCACCTACTGCTATGCCGTCCAAAGCCGCACCTTGGCTAAAAAACGGTTTCAGGCTCATGACCCAAAAGGAGAGTTTTTGTTTGCAAGAGGTTAGCCCAACGCCTCGAATGTATGAGAATCAGCGTGATAACAGCTTAATTCTCCGGTTTTTATATCAATAAACCACCCATGAAGACGCAAAGAGCCCTCGGTAACTTTTTTGCGGATGCAAGCAAAAGTCATGAGATTTTCTAGAGAAACAAGAACCGCGCCTTGTTCACAGGCTTGATGTTTTTCCCTGTCTGAAGCATCTGGCATGGTGGCTATGACCCTCAGGTATGCTGGCTCAACCATAGACATCCAAGGCGGGACGAAGAAATGACCCGTCACTCGTTCTTTATTACCATCAAACAGGGTTTTAATTCCGCCGCAATGGGCGTGGCCTAAAACGATAATATGCTCTACGTGCAAATGCTGAACAGCATATTCAAGTGCGGCACTGGTGCCATGATAGCTGCCGTTATCTTCGTAAGGAGGGACAAGATTGGCAATGTTGCGGATCATAAAAACATCCCCCGGCTCCATCTGCAAAACGATGGCGGGGTCTACGCGAGAATCAGAACAGGCAATCACAGCAACTTTTGGTTTTTGACCACTCTCAATCAAATCTTGATAAACCGCCTGATGATCTTTGTGATATCCATTTTTAAAATTGGAAAATCCCTGTTTTAATTTCTCAATCGCATCCATGTTTTAGTCTTTCACCTGTTCTAACAAGTCACCCACAGTCTTTTTAAGACGATCTATATCCTCATCCCGAGAAAGCCGATGATCTCCATCCTTAATAAAGGTCATCACCACATCCGGAGCTTTAAGTTTATCAGCAATCTTTAAAGATGTCTCCCAAGGGACATCGGGGTCTTCCATGCCATGGAGCAAACGAGTCGGGCATTCAAGCTCAATGACACCTCTTAACAAAAGACGGTCTTTGCCGTCATCGATGAGTTTTTTTGTAAAGGGCGTTGGCTCGGGACCATACTCACTGGGGACCAGGACCATACCGGTTTCAGCCATCTCCTGGCGCTGGGCATCGCTCAATTCTTTCTCAAAAAGGTCAACGGTGAAATCGGGTGCAGGAGCGATTCCCACCATGCCAGCGATTCGTTTCGGCCTCGCTAAGGCCGTGAGCAACATAATCCACCCCCCCATTGACGAACCGACTAAAATTTGTGGCCCTTCCGTTAATTTATCAAGGGCGTAGATTGCATCCTCACTCCAGCTCCCGATTGTCCCGTCGGTGAAGGCTCCCGAAGACTGCCCATGTCCAGTGTAATCAAAGCGTAGAAAGCTATGCCCGATCTCTTTGCAATAGTCTTCAAGAGCGGTTGCTTTGCCCCCGGTCATGTCCGACATAAAGCCCGGAAAGAAGATAACGCCGGGTGACTTCCCTAAAGTTTGATGGTATGCGATTGCCGCGCCGTCATCCCGTGCTAGAATAGAGGGGTTGGGATCGCTTATGATGTTGTTATTAATTTTAGATTCTTCATTCATGGATAATACCTGCCGATGACTAACGGCCAAAAAGACGCAGCAGACAATACCACTAACATAACAAGCTCGGAAAGTCTCTTTGCCGAGTATGACAGTGATAGCCGCTTGGCAACTGTTTTACAGGTTTTGCCGGCACTCGTCACCGGGGGAGTTGAGCGCGGCACTGTTGAAGTTGCCGGCGCCATCCAAGCTGCCGGAGGGCGAGCCATCGTCGTCTCTAACGGTGGGCCCATGGTTCATGAGTTAGATCGGGTGGGGGCTGAGCATATTGAACTCCCCGTTCACTCCAAAAACCCCCTAGTTATGCGCGCCAATATCGATAAATTGGCCGAAATTATTCAGCGCGAGCATGTTGATATTGTCCATGCGCGCTCCCGCGCTCCTGCCTGGAGCGCCTTTTACGCCGCCAAAAAAACCAACGCCCATTTTGTTACCACCTTCCATGGCACCTACTCCCACGACAACGCTTTCAAGCGCCGCTATAACAAGATCATGACCGCCGGGGAAAAGGTTATCGCCATTTCCTCTTTCATCGCCGGGCATATGCGCAAGATTTATGGCGTGCCTAATGAAAATATTCGGGTTATTTCCCGCGGTGTCGATATGTCACGCTTTGACCCAGATATCATCAGTGCCGAACGCCTGGTTGCCCTTGCTGGGAAATGGCGCGTACCCGATGGCGCTCCTGTGGTGATGTTGCCCGGAAGGTTAACCCGCTGGAAAGGCCAAATTACCTTTATTGAAGCCATTGCTCTGTTAGGTCGCAAGGATATTCGCGCCCTCCTGGTTGGTTCTGACCAAGGCCGTGAAGCTTACCGCAGAGAACTTGAAACCCTCATCGGTGAACGCGGCCTCAATGATGTGGTCCGTATTGTTGATCATTGTGACGATATGGCAGCGGCTTACATGCTCACTGATATTGTTGTTTCTGCCTCCACCGACCCAGAAGCCTTCGGGCGGGTGGCGATTGAGGCACAATCTTTAGGTCGCCCCGTTGTCGCCACCAATCATGGCGGGGCTAAAGAAACCGTGGTTGATGGCAAAACCGGCTGGCTGGTTCCTCCAGGAGAGGCGAGCGCCATGGCTGATGCCATTCGCAAAGGGTTGGATTTAGACGACAAAGCCCGTGAAGCTTTCTCAAGTCGGGCGATCAAAAACGTCCATGATAATTTCTCCAAAGAAACCATGTGCGCCAAAACCCTCGATGTCTACAACGAGGTTCTCCACCAGGAGCTGGCAGGAAAGTGAGCGAGGGGCAAATCCTTGTTATCAAACTGGGGGCTCTGGGTGATTTCGTCCAGGCCATGGGCCCTTTTGCCGCGATTAGACAACACCACCCAGATGCTAAAATCACTCTTTTAACCACCAAAGCCTATGCCGATTTTGCCAAATCTTGTCCTTATTTTGACGAAGTTTGGACCGATCAAAAACCGAAGGTTCTGCAAGTTGGAAAGTGGCTAAACCTGCAAAAGCAGCTCCGTGAAGGGAATTTCCAAAAGGTTTACGACCTGCAAACCTCAGATCGCAGCAGCCACTATTTCCGCCTGTTCAAGCGCGGTACAAAACCTGATTGGTCCGGCATTGCCAGAGGGTGCTCTCATCCCCATGCCAACCCACGCCGAGACTATATGCACACCATCGAACGCCAAGCCGAACAACTTGCCATGGCGGGGATCAAGGAAACCCCTTTCCCCAGCCTCGCCTGGGTGGACGAAGACCTAAGCGCCTTTAATCTCCCGGAAAAATTTGCCCTCCTCGTCCCCGGCGGTGCCCCCCATCGCCCCGCCAAACGCTGGCCCTCTGAAAATTTCGGAGCCCTCGCAACTTCGTTGATGGATGAAGGGATAACGCCTGTTTTACTAGGAGCGGGTGCCGAAGCAACCATCGTCGATACCATTCTCAAAGAATGCCCCAACGCCATTTCCCTCGTCGACCAAACAACGTTTGCTCAAATTGCCGCCCTTGCTAAAAAAGCATTATTTTCTATTGGAAATGACACCGGTCCCCTCCATATAATTTCTTTAGCAGGCTGCAAATCAGTCGCCCTCTATTCCCACGAGTCCGACCCGGCCTTATGCGCTCAGCGGGGTGAAGACGTCACAATTTTGAGGGAGGAGAGATTGGAAAATGTCTATGTTGATCAGGTTCTTGAGGCAGTAAAAACGAGCAATGAAAATAACCGTTAAACTCTTTTCCTACTTTACTAAATACCTCCCCCCCGGCAGCTATAAACAGGCCATCGACTTAACCGTCGAAGACGGCACAACCGCCGGACAAGCCTTGCAAAACCTCAACATCCCCAAAGACGAACTCCTCCTCGCCCTCTTCAACGGCGTCGCCCACACCGTCCCCGATGAATGGATGACCTACGAGCTAAAAGAAAACGACGTCCTAGCAGTTCTGCCCAAAATGAACTGCGGCGGCAAGGGCGGGGCGTTAAGGCCGGTAAGTTCTACCTAACCGCGGGCGCTGCCCACCCCCGCAAAGGATCACTGATCCTTTGAACCTATTTGATGACAATTCCCAATTTGACAGACACAATCAACGCCATGCCCGGACTTGATCCGGATACCCACGACTTTCTTTTTAGGAGGCATTTGGAGTAATTAGTAAACTGTCATAGCAAATTTTCCTAGATCAGGGAGATTGTAATGCCCATGCTAAGATTTGATTTTTTTCATCAATTGTCATTACTGAACCATTAGCAGTTTTTCGAATCGACCTAGAGGAAATATTAAAATAAGCATTGAGACTCCCAGGACCTGTTGGTTTGCAGTCAAAACCGCGAATCAATGCAGCAACAATAAGCATTCCATTTGAAACATAATTACCTAGATGCGTAAAAAGTTTCTGTTTGCGAGATAAATTTTCTGCACGGTGTTTCAGGCCATAACTACTGAAATCTCTGTTGATCGTTTTCCTTGGTGTTTGCATATCAATATATATTAACGCTAATTCAAGTTGGTCTAAACACCATACATTCAAAGTTTCTAGGCTCAGGACTCATTAAATCCACCATATGACAATTGCAGCAATGCATATTGCGGAGAAGAAGGTGTGAGCACATCGGTCGTAACGTGTTGCGATA
>JAPHRK010000013.1 GCA_026196105.1 Rhodospirillales bacterium
CGTGATTGCAGCCGTCAGCGTCGTTTTGCCGTGATCAACGTGGCCAATCGTGCCTACGTTACAGTGCGGCTTAGTACGTTCAAACTTTTCTTTCGCCATTTTAGCGTTCTCCGTCCGAGAAATTTATACGTTAACCGGCCAACTTGGCACGAACTTCGTCAGCTACCTGACGAGGTACTTCGGCATAGTGATCAAATTGCATTGTGAACTGTGCACGGCCCTGAGACATGGACCGCAAGGTGTTCACGTAACCAAACATATTCGCCAGAGGAACACTGGCATTGATAACGCGGGCATTGCCCCGTTGATCCATACCGCTTACCTGACCACGGCGACTGTTCAAGTCACCGATAATGTCACCCATGTAATCTTCAGGGGTCACACATTCGACCTTCATAATAGGCTCAAGCAATTTCGGTCCTGCTTCCTGCATTCCTTGACGGAAGGCAGCGCGAGCAGCGATCTCAAAAGCGAGAACAGAAGAATCAACATCGTGGGAATTACCGTCGTAAAGACAGGCTTTAAAATCAACAACCGGGAAACCAGCAAGTACGCCGGAACCCAAAGAAGCGAGAAGGCCTTTTTCAACACCGGGGATGTATTCCTTAGGAACGTTACCACCAGTAACTTTACTTTCGAAGCTATAACCAACACCAGGTTCAACTGGCGTGAAAATAATTTTAATACGCGCGAACTGACCAGAACCACCAGATTGCTTTTTATGAGTGTAATCGATGTCCACTTCCTTAGAAATGGTTTCACGATAAGCCACCTGAGGTGCACCAACATCAGCTTCAACGTTGAATTCACGACGCATACGATCAATAAGAATGTCCAGGTGAAGTTCACCCATCCCCTTCATAACCGTTTGGCCGCTTTCTTCATCGGTAGAAACGCGGAAAGATGGATCTTCAGCTGCAAGGCGGGCAAGAGCAACGCCCATCTTCTCTTGGTCAGCCTTAGTTTTTGGCTCAACCGCAACCTCAATAACTGGATCAGGAAATTCCATGCGTTCAAGAATAACCGGATTACTTGGATCGCAAAGGGTATCGCCAGTGGTTGTATCTTTCAAACCAGCTAAGGCAACAATATCGCCTGCGCGACATTCTTTAATATCTTCACGTGAGTTGGAATGCATTTGCAACATCCGACCAACACGCTCTTTTTTGCCTTTAACAGTGTTCGTGACATAGCTACCTGCTTCAAGAATACCAGAGTAGACACGAGCAAAGGTAAGAGTTCCAACGAATGGATCATTCATAATTTTGAATGCCAAAGCCGAAAAAGGCTCATCATCAGAGTTACTACGCGTAATATCTTTAGTTTCGTCTTTAGCATCAATACCGACGATAGCTGCAACATCCGTAGGCGCAGGCATGTAACTAACAATGGAGTCTAGCAGAGGCTGAACACCTTTATTTTTAAAGGCCGTACCGCACAAGACAGGAACAAATACGTTATCAATGGTACCTTTACGAATGCAAGCCTTAAGAGTCTTCTCGTCAGGCTCGGTGCCTTCCAAGTAAGCTTCCATGGCAACATCGTCTTGCTCAACAGCCAACTCAACCAGCTTTTCACGATATTCAGCAGCTTGCTCGGCAAGATCAGCAGGAATATCGATAACGTCGAACTTGGCTCCGAGAGACTCATCATTCCAAACAATGGCCTTCATCTGAACCAGATCAACAATACCTTTGAATTCTGCCTCTGAGCCAATTGGCAATTGAATAACAGCAGGAACAGCACCAAGGCGATCCTCAATCATATCAACGCAGCGGAAGAAGTCAGCACCGATACGGTCCATCTTGTTGACAAAACACATGCGAGGCACGTCGTATTTATCAGCTTGACGCCAAACAGTCTCAGACTGAGGCTCTACACCGCTAACCGCATCAAAACAAGCAACGGCACCATCAAGAACACGCAGAGACCGCTCAACCTCAATGGTGAAGTCAACGTGACCCGGGGTATCAATGATGTTGATCCGGTGATCATCCCAGAAACAAGTCGTCGCAGCAGAAGTAATGGTAATTCCGCGCTCTTGCTCTTGCTCCATCCAATCCATGGTGGCAGCGCCATCATGAACTTCACCAATTTTGTAAGAAACACCTGTGTAGTACAGAATACGTTCCGTGGTTGTGGTTTTCCCCGCATCAATGTGCGCCATAATACCAACGTTACGGTAACGCTTAAGAGGAGTCGTACGTGCCATTTCTAAATCCGACCTTCCTGACTACCAGCGATAATGAGCGAAGGCTTTGTTAGCCTCTGCCATACGGTGGGTATCTTCACGCTTCTTAACCGCAGAGCCGCGATTGTTAGCAGCATCCATTAGCTCACCAGCGAGACGTTCACGCATAGTGTTCTCAGAACGATTACGTGCAGAGCCAACCAACCAACGAATGGCAAGGGCCTGACGGCGTTCAGAGCGAACCTCAACAGGAACCTGATAAGTTGCACCACCAACACGGCGAGAGCGAACTTCGACAGCAGGCTTCACGTTTTCCAAAGCTTCATGGAAAAGTTGAAGCGGGTCTGTTTTGGCTTTTCCTTCAACGATATCGAAGGCACCATAGAGAATTTTCTCTGCGGTGGACTTCTTACCGTGAATCATCAGACAAACAGTAAATTTACTTACTACCGGATCACCAAACTTTGGATCGGGAAGTACCTGGCGCTTTTCGGCGGCATGACGACGAGACATTTATATAATCCCTTACTTAGGACGCTTAGCGCCATATTTGGAACGGCGCTGACGGCGATCCGTCACACCTTGAGTGTCGAGCGTTCCACGAATAACGTGATAACGGACACCGGGAAGATCTTTAACACGACCCCCGCGGATCAGCACAACGGAGTGCTCCTGCAGGTTATGACCTTCACCAGGAATGTAACTGGTAACCTCAAAACCATTCGTAAGACGAACACGTGCAACTTTCCGAAGCGCCGAGTTCGGCTTCTTTGGGGTTGTCGTGTAAACGCGAGTGCAAACACCACGTTTTTGGGGGCAAGCTTCCAGCGCAGGAACCTTTGTGCGTACAGCAGCAGGTTTCCGGGGCTTTCTGATCAATTGATTGACCGTAGGCATAAAGCGTATCCTCTAGAATGACCCATTACTCGGGCCGTTCCCTTTCCACAAAACAAAGCAACAGTACCTGAAGACAGAAGTTTCTGCTCCGGACCGTTGCGGCGCCCAATAGCGGGCTATGTAACTAATTCGTAATCTTCAGAGTTTGCGTCTAAACCGTAAAGGCTTACCACCAGACTCCATAAGAAGGAGGCCGCATCCTAGTGAGACACCCCCTTATCGTCAAGTAAAAGATATAGGGATTTTTCACCTTCTTTATATACCGCAGAATTCCTAGGTTTTTTAGGATTTTTCTGCATAAACAAAATGGCCCACGCATTTTTGCAAACACGCGGACCATTTTTAAGTAATTATATTACAGAGGTTATTCTTCAACCACCGCAACAGATTCTTCGGCAGCAACCGATTCCGCAGCAGATGCAGCCGCTAAAGCTTCTACATCACCAGGTTTGATTGTTTCTGAAGTATCAGGAGCTGCAGCAGCTAAGGCTTCATCCCGACCAGCTGCAATTTGACCAAAGCGGTTCATGACCGACCCAGTACCAGCAGGGATAAGACGACCAACGATAACGTTCTCTTTAAGACCGACCAGATGATCAACCTTACCAGAGACAGCCGCTTCAGTCAGAACCCTCGTTGTCTCTTGGAAAGAAGCCGCAGAGATAAACGAAGTGGTCTGCAATGAAGCTTTGGTAATCCCCTGAAGAACTGGGGTTGCCGTTGCGGGCCGTTCACCAGCAGCTTCAGCTTTAGCGTTAAGAGCAACGAACTCAGCTTTCTCAGCCAACTCACCAACCAAGAAGGTCGTATCACCAGGAGAGGTAATTTCGACTTTCTGAAGCATTTGACGACAAATGACTTCGATGTGCTTATCGTTGATCTTCACACCTTGCAGTCGGTAAACTTCTTGAATTTCTTTGACCAAGTAGCGAGCTAGAGCTTCAATACCGAGAACGCGAAGGATATCGTGAGGGACAGGGCTACCATCCATCAGGGCATCACCACGACGAACGTAATCACCTTCCTGTACAGAAGTATGCTTACCTTTTGGCACGAAGTGCTCTACTGGTTCGGCATCTTGACCTTCAGGAATAACATTAATACGGCGTTTGGATTTATAATCCTTACCGAATTCAACCCGACCATCAACTTCAGCAATAACAGAGTGCTCTTTTGGCTTCCGAGCTTCGAAAAGCTCAGCCACCCGAGGCAGACCACCTGTAATATCACGCGTCTTGGCTGATTCCTTAGGAATACGAGCCAATAGATCACCTGCTTGAACTTCTGAACCATCAAGAACAGATAGAATAGCGTCAGCAGACAAGAAGTAACGAGCTTCAAGACCGTTATCCAAGGCAATGACTTCACCTTTATCATCACGGACCGTAATCCGCGGCTTAAGGTCAGCACCTTTTTGGTTTTGCTTCCAATCAATGATGATTTTAGCAGCAATACCAGTTGCATCATCAACACGCTCTGTCATGGAAACACCGTCAAGGATATCTACGAAATTCGCAATACCAGCTTTCTCCGTGATGATCGGCAAGGTGTATGGATCCCACTCAGCAACAATGTCGCCCCGTTTGATCTTAGTCTTGTCTTTCACCAACAGGTTCGCTCCGTAAGGTACCCGATGACGAGCACGTTCACGTTTGTTGCTGTCAATAACCAGAACCTCAGCATTACGGCTCATGACAATTTGTTGACCAGAACTGTTGGTCACCGTAGTGACGTTTTCGTACTTGATCTTACCATCATGAGAGTTTTCAGCTTTAGACTGTTCAGCACCACCCTGGGCAGCACCACCAATATGGAATGTCCGCATGGTCAACTGAGTACCTGGCTCACCGATTGACTGCGCTGCAATAACACCGACAGCTTCACCCATGTTCACTTTGGTACCACGGGCCAAATCACGACCATAGCACTTACCACAAGTCCCAACAGGAAGGTTGCAAGTCAGAACAGAACGAATCAGCACAGATTCAACACCAGCCTCTTCGATCAACTCGGCTTCATCCTCTTCAATCATTCCACCTGCAGCAACGAGAACTTCTTCAGAAGAAGGATGAAGAATATCAACAGCCGCAGTCCGACCAAGAATACGCTCGCTCAAGTCAACGATAACATCGCCTCCTTCAACGACAGCCGTCACGGTCAGACCGTTTTCGGTTCCGCAATCTTCTTCCAAGACGATACAATCTTGAGCCACATCAACCAGACGACGTGTCAAATAACCGGAGTTAGCTGTTTTCAGCGCCGTATCAGCGAGACCCTTACGAGCACCGTGAGTGGAGTTGAAATACTCAAGAACGCTCAAGCCTTCTTTAAAGTTAGAAATGATTGGCGTCTCAATGATCTCACCGGAAGGCTTAGCCATCAGGCCACGCATACCAGCAAGCTGTTTCATTTGAGCTGCAGAACCACGTGCACCGGAGTGAGCCATCATGTAAACCGAGTTAACTTGCTCACCTTTTTTAGGGTTCGCAATTCGGCCCATCATTTCATCAGCCACTTTATCAGTACAATGTGACCAAGCATCAATAACCTTATTGTACTTCTCACCTTGGGTGATCAGACCGTCTTGGTACTGTTGCTCAAACTCTTTAACCATATCTTTGGTATCGCCAACGAGCTTCGCTTTCGTATCAGGAATAATCAAATCATCCTTACCGAAAGAAATACCTGCACGACAAGCGTAGGCAAAACCAAGTTTCATCATTTGATCAGCGAAAATAACGGAGGTTTTTTGACCACAGTTACGATAAACCACATCCATCACATCGGAGATGTCTTTCTTGGTCAACAAACGGTTGATCAAGGAGAAGGGGAGGTTGGGGTGCTTTGGCAAAATTTCAGCCAAAAGCATACGACCCGGTGTGGTTTCAACCCGAACAATGGTTGGATTGTTATCTTGGTCAACCGTATGATAACGGGCTTGAACTTTAGCGTGGAGACTTACAGCCCCACTGTTCAAAGCGGCTTCCATTTCAGCGTCATCGGTGAAGTACATTCCTTCGCCGGGTTCGCCATCAGCAATCATGGTAATATAGTACAGACCCAGAATAATATCCTGTGACGGCACAATAATCGGTTTACCGTTTGATGGGCTCAACACGTTGTTGGTCGACATCATCAAAACGCGAGTTTCAAGTTGAGCTTCTAGAGAAAGTGGTACGTGTACCGCCATCTGATCACCATCGAAATCAGCGTTAAACGCTGTACAAACCAGAGGGTGAAGCTGAATGGCTTTACCTTCGATCAATACAGGTTCAAATGCCTGGATACCAAGACGGTGAAGGGTTGGTGCCCGGTTAAGCATAACAGGGTGCTCACGAATAACCTCTTCGAGGATATCCCATACTTCCGGACGGGCTTTCTCAACCATCCGCTTGGCAGCCTTAATGGTGGTCGCCATTCCGTAAAGTTCAAGTTTGGAATAGATAAACGGTTTAAAGAGCTCCAAAGCCATTTTCTTCGGCAGGCCACATTGATGGAGCAGAAGTTCTGGCCCGACCACGATCACCGAACGACCGGAGTAATCAACACGTTTACCAAGAAGGTTCTGTCGGAAACGACCTTGCTTACCTTTAAGCATGTCAGACAGAGACTTCAGCGGACGTTTGTTCGCACCGGTAATAGCACGCGAACGACGACCGTTATCAAACAGGGCGTCCACAGACTCTTGAAGCATCCGTTTTTCGTTACGAACGATAATTTCTGGAGCGCGAAGCTCAATCAAACGCTTCAGACGATTATTCCGGTTGATCACACGACGATAAAGATCGTTCAGATCAGAGGTGGCAAAACGACCACCATCAAGAGGAACAAGAGGGCGCAGCTCTGGAGGAATGACTGGAACCACTTCCAAGATCATCCATTCAGGACGAGCACCGGAGGCAATAAAAGCTTCAGCCAGCTTAAGACGTTTAACCAGTTTCTTCCGCTTGGCTTCAGAATTGGTATCCTTAAGCTCAGCTTTGAGCTCTTCTTCTTCGTCTTCCATGTCGAGTTCAGACAACATGTCACGAATAGCTTCCGCACCGATCCCTGCAGTGAAGGCATCTTCGCCATATTCGTCAACCGCATCAAGATACTGCTCTTCGGTGAGAAGTTCGCGGTATTTCAACGGGGTTAGGCCAGGTTCGATAACAACGTGACTCTCGAAGTACAAAACGCGCTCAAGATCTTTGAGGGTCATGTCCAACAGAAGACCGATGCGCGATGGCAAGGACTTCAGGAACCAGATGTGTGCAACAGGAGAAGCCAACTCAATGTGGCCCATCCGTTCACGACGAACTTTGGTCAGGGTAACTTCAACACCACATTTTTCACAGGTGATGCCTTTGTATTTCATGCGTTTGTATTTACCGCATAAGCATTCGTAATCTTTTACAGGACCAAAGATACGGGCGCAGAAAAGACCGTCCCTTTCTGGCTTAAAGGTTCTGTAGTTGATGGTTTCTGGCTTTTTAATTTCACCAAAAGACCAGGACCGGATACGCTCCGGGCTTGCAATGCTGATTCTGAGCTGGTCGAAGCTTTGTGTTTGGCCAACCTGCCCGAAAAATTTCATTAACTCATTCATGATCGCCTCATGTGTTTTGTTTTCCCTTGGGAGATACCGCTCTTTGGCGTTATCTCCCTTGGTAAAAGCATTTGCTTACTGAGTACCTTATTCACTCGCTCTAAATCGCAGGGGGTTAATCCCGCGTTTGCGTGAGTTCTACATTCAGACCAAGAGACTGCATCTCTTTGACCAGAACATTAAAGGACTCAGGCACACCAGCTTCGAAGCTGTCCTCACCTCGGACAATGGCCTCGTACACCTTCGTTCTTCCGGAAACATCATCGGATTTCACCGTCAACATTTCTTGAAGGGTGTATGCAGCACCGTAAGCTTCAAGGGCCCACACCTCCATCTCACCGAAGCGCTGACCACCGAACTGAGCTTTACCACCCAGCGGCTGCTGAGTAACAAGACTGTATGGACCGATGGACCGAGCGTGGATTTTATCATCCACAAGGTGATGAAGTTTAAGCATGTAGATGTAGCCGACAGTCACTTGGCGAGCAAACTGCTCACCCGTACGACCGTCATACAAGGTCACCTGGCCAGAACTATTCAAACCAGCTGTTTCCAAATGTTCGGAAATTTCCTTATCGTGAGCTCCGTCAAAGACGGGCGTTGCGAAAGGAACACCGTTACGCAGGTTACCAGCAAGTTCAAGAATGCCCTCATCGTCAAGAGGAACAATAGCGTCATTATAAAGCTCATCACCATAGACGGTTTTAAGAGTAGCCCGGATACCATCCAGATTATCTTTATTTGTCCGCCACAGATCATAAGCTTCTGAGATTTGACGTCCCAGGCCGTGAGCAGCCCAACCCAAGTGTGTTTCCAAAATTTGTCCCACGTTCATACGGGACGGAACACCAAGAGGGTTCAGTACGATGTCGGCACAAGTACCGTCTTGAAGGTGTGGCATATCCTCGACTGGAATAATCCTGGAAATAACACCTTTGTTTCCGTGACGTCCGGCCATTTTATCACCAGGTTGAAGCTTACGCTTCACAGCAACGAAGACTTTAACCATCTTCATTACCCCTGGTGGCAATTCGTCACCTCGTTGAAGTTTCTCAACCTTATTCTCGAAACGCTCTTCGAGAAGGGCAATATCACCTTCAAACTGACGGGTCAGAGCTTCAACATCAGACATAGCACTATCGTTTTCAACAACGATTTGCACCCACTGACCAGGAGTGTAACCAGACAAGACTTCTTGGTTGATTTCGACACCAGCAGGGAAGTCTTGTGGACCACTCACTGATTTCTGACCAACGAGACGGTCCCGCAGACGGTGGTGGAAGTTACGTTCCAGAATGGCCCGCTCATCATCTCTATCTTTAGCGAGGTGTTCAATCTCAGCACGTTCAATGGCCAAGGCACGTTCATCTTTCTCAACACCGCGGCGAGAGAAGACCCGAACTTCAACAACTGTACCAGCAACACCTGGTGGCAGTTTGAGAGACGTGTCACGGACATCAGAAGCTTTGTCGCCAAAGATCGCCCGTAAGAGCTGTTCTTCAGGAGTAATGGGCGACTCACCTTTTGGCGTCACTTTACCAACAAGGATATCACCCGGTTTAACTTCTGCACCGATGTAAACGATACCCGCTTCATCCAAATTCTTAAGGGCTTCTTCACCGACATTTGGAATATCACGTGTGATTTCTTCCTGACCCAATTTGGTGTCACGAGCCATCACTTCGAATTCTTCAATGTGGATCGAGGTGAACACGTCGTCACGAACGATGCGCTCAGAGATCAAAATTGAATCTTCGAAGTTGTAGCCGTTCCAAGGCATAAACGCGACAAGCACGTTACGACCCAGAGCCAGTTCACCAAGATCAGTTGAAGGCCCGTCAGCAATAATATCGCCAGCGATAACTTCATCACCAACTTTAACCAATGGACGTTGGTTGATGCAGGTGTTTTGGTTAGACCGTTGGAACTTAGACAAGTTGAAAATATCAACGCCTTGGGTGCGGTGATCACTATCAGTGGCCCGAATAACAATACGGGTTGCATCTACTTGATCAACGATACCTTCTCGCTTGGCAACCAAAGCCGCCCCAGAGTCACGAGCCACCGCTTTCTCCATACCGGTCCCGACGAACGGAGCCTCAGCACGAACCAGCGGAACCGCCTGACGTTGCATGTTCGATCCCATAAGGGCCCGGTTAGCATCATCGTTTTCGAGGAACGGAATAAGTGCCGCAGCAACGGATACCAGCTGTTTCGGAGAAACATCTTGGCAATCAATTTCTGAAGGAGGCACCAACACGAATTCACCAGCTTGACGACAGCTGACCAAATCGTCGGTAAAACGACCATTTTCGTCTTTAGCCGCACTAGCCTGAGCAATGGTTAGTTTGCCTTCTTCCATGGCTGACATGTATTTCACATCATCAGTCACAGCGCCGTCGATAACCTTAGCGTATGGGCTTTCAATAAAGCCATACTGGTTAACCCGGGCGAATGTTGCCAAAGAATTGATCAAACCAATATTTGGTCCTTCAGGAGTTTCAATGGGGCAAATACGTCCATAGTGGGTTGGGTGTACATCGCGAACCTCAAAGCCAGCACGCTCACGAGTCAAACCGCCTGGACCGAGGGCTGAAAGGCGCCGCTTGTGGGTGATTTCAGACAGTGGGTTAGTTTGATCCATAAACTGGCTGAGCTGTGAAGAACCGAAGAACTCACGAACTGCTGCAGCTGCTGGTTTAGCGTTGATCAAGTCATGTGGCATGACTGTATCAATGTCGACAGAACTCATCCGTTCCCGAATAGCCCGCTCCATACGTAGCAGACCAATACGGTATTGGTTTTCCATCAACTCACCAACAGAACGAACACGACGGTTGCCTAGGTGATCGATGTCATCGATTTCGCCGATGCCATCTTTTAGGCCTACCAATGTCTTAACAACCGACTGAATGTCTTGTGAACGCATAACACGTTGGGTGTCATCAACATCGGTAATTTCAAGGCGCATGTTCATTTTCACACGTCCGACTGCAGAGAGGTCGTAACGCTCTGAGTCAAAGAACATACCTTGGAACAAAGCATCTGCTGTTTCTAAGGTTGGGGGTTCACCCGGACGCATAACCCGATAAATATCAATCAGGGCTTCTTCACGGGTGGTGTTCTTGTCCAGGGCCATGGTGTTGCGCATCCACGGGCCAAAATTTCCATCAATTGCCAAAACAGCGAGGTCGGTAACCCCTTCTGCTTCGAGAAGTTCCAGAGACTCTTCTGTAATCTCATCACCAGCTTCGGCGTAAATTTCACCAGTTTTGAGATTAACAAGATCTTCAGCAATGAAACGACCAATCATATCAGATGGATCAGCTTTGATTTCTTTCAAACCTGCTTCAACCAATTTCTTGATTGTTCGAGCAGTCATTTTGTCGCCAGCCTCAGCAACGGCTTTACCCGTTTTAGCGTCGACTAGATCCTTAACTAGCTTATCGCCTTTCCAAGAATCTTCAACAAAGTCTGTTTTCCAACCTTTTTTGTTACGGGTGTATGAAACTTGCCCGTAGAAGAAATTCAAGATTTCTTCTGGTGTCATTCCTGAACCTTCAAGAGGATCAAAGCTACGACGTTCTTCTTTAGCCTTCGCACGGGCATCAGCAGTTTTCTGATCATCCAATGCGAGGAGAAGTGTAGTTACTGGGAGTTTACGACGACGATCGATACGAACGTAAACATGGTCTTTGGCATCAAATTCGAAATCAAGCCAAGAGCCCCGGTAAGGAATAATCCGAGCGGCAAAGAGATATTTGCCAGAGGCATGTGTTTTGCCTTTATCGTGATCAAAGAACACACCAGGAGAACGGTGCATTTGAGAAACGATAACCCGTTCAGTGCCGTTAATAACAAAGGTACCGTTAGACGTCATGAGAGGCATATCACCCATGTAAACGTCTTGCTCTTTGATATCACGGACTGAACGGGTTTCAGTTTCTTCGTCGATGTCCCAGACAACTAGACGGAGAGTTAACCGCAACGGTGCAGAATATGTCATTCCCCGTTGTTGGCACTCTTCTACATCATATTTGGGTTCTTCGAATTCATATTCCACAAACTCAAGGGTTCCACGCTCGGAGAAATCTTGAATTGGGAAAACTGATTTGAACACTTCCTGAAGACCAGAATCAGTCCGGTCTTCCGGCTTGATGGTACGTTGTAGAAATTGTTCGTAAGAATTTTTTTGGACTTCAATCAGATTCGGCATCGGAGCAATATTCGGCAAACGACCGAAGCTCTTGCGAATACGCTTGCGACCCACAAAGGACCTAGGCATGGCACACTACCTCTAGTTAACCACTTTCAACGACCTGTTCTCCCCCGTCCGCCGAAACAGAGTTGAACCAGGTTACAAGCACCTTAAAAAGCATATGACGCTTTAAAAGGAGGTGATCCTGAGCTTAAAAACTCCAGGATCTTCAACATTTGCTTTTCCGACCCGGCGGGGCCAATTCGGGCAAATGTGAAAACGGCTTCGGGCCGACCTTTAAAATGCCTATAAAGGCAAATTTAAGGTCGGCCCTAAAACCATAACTGCAAGGCCTCAAACAAGGAGCCTTCAAGCAGCTAAGAACAAACTATTTGAGTTCGACGGTAGCGCCGGCTGCTTCAAGTTTCTTCTTGATTTCTTCACCTTCTTCTTTGGTAGCACCTTCTTTAACAGCTTTAGGTGCACCTTCGACAAGGTCTTTAGCTTCTTTGAGGCCCAGGCCAGTGATGGCGCGAACTTCTTTAATTACGTTGATTTTCTTCTCACCAACGGTGGCAAGAATAACATCGAATTCGGTTTGTTCAGCAGCAGCTTCACCACCAGCAGCAGCGCCACCAGCAGCAGCAACAGCAACAGGTGCTGCAGCAGAAACGCCCCATTTCTCTTCAAGCAGTTTAGAAAGCTCAGCAGCTTCCATAACGGTAAGGCTTGAGAGGTCTTCTACGATCTTATCAAGATCAGCCATTTTTGTTCTCCTAGAACTTGAACTGTATTACTCAAATGAGAGGCTCTTAAGCAGCCTCACCCTTATCAGAATATGCACCAAATACGCGGGCAAGTTGCCCAGCAGGAGCCTGAAGAACAGCAGCAATTTTAGTAGCTGGTGCTTGCAGGAGCCCAACGAGTTTGGCTCGTGATTCATCAAGTGAAGGCATGGAAGCCAGAGACTTAACACCATCGGCATCAAGAACTGTTCCTGGCATAGCTCCACCAACAACAATGAGCTTGTCATTGCTTTTGGCAAAATCTACGGCAACTTTAGCGGCTCCAACTGGATCATCGGCATAAGCAATAGCCGTTGGTCCGGTGAAGGAGTCAGAAAGGTCAGCGTAGGCAGTACCTTCGAGGGCGAGACGTGTGAGCCGATTTTTGGTCACTTTGAATCCGGCACCAACTTCACGCATCTTGTTACGAAGAGTCGTCATATCATCAACCGTCAACCCACTATATTGGGTGACGACGACAATACCCGTCTCTTCGAACGTGCTGCGCATAGAGGCAACGAGTTCTTCTTTTTGTGTGCGATCCACTATCGTCTCTCCGCATTTTGCTCTTCAGCTTTCCTTTAGAAGAAAACCTCCAAGCGGTTGGAGTTTGAATATCTCAGCCAAAAGAGCCGAAACATTCGGTTCTCCTGTCCAGAGCAGCAGTCCAAGCGATCCGAACCAAAGGGTCCTAAATTGCTCTTACTCCGTCTATGCAGGCGGGATATCCCATTAAACCGTCACAATCAATATTCAGATTGATCAGGAGCCTACGGTCTCGGACAGGTCGGGAACCCAAAGGTTCCCTTCCCCTTTCAAAAAACTCTATTGAGCATTTGAAAGATGAATTTCAACGTTGCCCTTGCTGATTAACCAGCGAGGTCGGCAACGTTCAATCTAACGCCAGGGCCCATGGTTGAGCTAACGGTGGCACGTTTGAGGTAAGTCCCCTTCGAGCCCGTTGGCTTAGCCTTAAGAATAGCGTCCATGAATGATTTCAGGTTATCGGTAATTTGCTCAGCTGAGAAGCTGGCTTTACCAATACCTGCATGAATAATACCGGTTTTTTCAACACGGAATTGCACCTGACCTGCTTTAGCAGCATTAATGGCTTCAGTAACATTTGGGGTTACTGTACCAAGCTTAG
This sequence comes from Rhodospirillales bacterium, assembly GCA_026196105.1. Lineage (GTDB taxonomy): Bacteria > Pseudomonadota > Alphaproteobacteria > Rhodospirillales > JAPHRK01 > JAPHRK01. Next base: position 13,807 of record JAPHRK010000013.1, read on the forward strand.
GATTTGGCATCAGACCACGAGGACCAAGTACTTTACCCAAACGGCCAACAACACCCATCATGTCAGGGGTTGCGATGACACGGTCAAAGCCCATCTCACCTTTTTGGATAGCTTCCATCAGGTCTTCAGCACCAACTAGGTCGGCACCAGCAGCTTTAGCTTCATCTGCTTTAGCGTCTTTAGCGAAAACAGCAACGCGGGTGGTTTTGCCTGTGCCGTGTGGCAGAGCAATAACACCACGGACCATTTGGTCAGCGTGACGAGGATCAACACCCAGGTTCACAGCAATTTCGATGGTCTCATCAAATTTTGCGGTTGCGTTTTCTTTAACCAATGCACAGGCTTCAGCCATAGCATAGTCTTTTAAGCGATCAACTTTTTCAGTTGCTGCTTTAGTACGTTTTCCAATTTTTGCCATGATCTTACCCTACGACCTCGATGCCCATAGAACGAGCGGTACCAGCAATCATTTTGCAAGCGCCGTCCATGTCTTTAGCGTTAAGATCAACCATTTTGGCTTCAGCAATTTCTTGTACCTGAGCCATGGTCACCTTACCAACGATCTCTTGTCCGGCAATGCTTGTGCCTTTCTTAAGCTTTGCAGCTTTTTTCAGAAAGTAGCTTGCAGGAGGAGTCTTGGTGATGAAAGAGAAAGTGCGATCACCGTAGGCCGTAATGACCGTCGGAATCGGCATCCCTTGTTCCATCTTCTGGGTTTTAGCATTAAAGGATTTACAGAATTCCATGATGTTCAAGCCAGCTTGACCAAGCGCCGGACCAATTGGCGGCGATGGGTTTGCTTGGCCTGCAGGAACCTGCAGCTTAATGTAACCAGCAACTTTTTTTGCCATTTCACTTCCTCAAATTTGCAGATCCCAAGGAAACCTTGTTCACATGCGTTTCTTCACTGAGTTTGTGGTGCGGTCATGGCTGACCTCCCACAATCTCCCCGCAAGCTCATCCCGCGAGGATTAAATAATTACTGCTTCTCGACTTGGGAGTATTCCAGTTCCACTGGCGTTGAGCGCCCAAAGATGGAAACAGATACCTTGAGGCGGGCCCGTTCTTCGTCCACTTCCTCGACCAAACCAACAAATGAGGTAAACGGACCGTCGGAAACCCGAACCTGTTCGCCAACCTCGAAGATGACAGATGGCTTCGGCCGATCCACACCTTCTTGAACCTGCTGAATAATCCGTTGGGCTTCTTTCTCGCTGATAGGAACAGGGCGACCTGTACCACCAAGAAAACCAGTAACCTTCGGAGTATTCTTAACCAAGTGCCAACTATCGTCGGTCACGGTCATTTTAATCAACACATAACCTGGGAAGAATTTGCGCTCTGCAGCTACTTTAGCGCCGCGTCGCATTTCAACTACTTCCTCAACAGGAACGAGAACCTCATCAATAAGGCTTTCCATTCCTTTTTGAACAGCTTGCTCTTGAATAGATTGTGCGACCTTTTTTTCAAAGCCGGAGTAAACATGAATGACATACCAACGTGCAGCCATAACGTCTTAGCCCCCCAATCCGAAGATCGATTTAACTCCAAAGGCAAGAACTTGATCGACAAGGAAGAAAAATGCAGCCGCAACAATAACCATTACAAAGACCATTCCGGTCGTCATAAGAGTTTCTTTGCGTGTCGGCCAAGTCACTTTCGCGGTCTCTTGGCGTACTTGCTGTATAAACTGTCCCGGACTCGTCTTGTTAGCCATAATCCACAACCTAAAAAAAACAACAAAGATAGGCAACGCGACACAGTATTGCGTCACGTTCCTATCAAAAAATGGCAGGGGCAGTAAGATTTGAACTCACGACCTACGGTTTTGGAGACCGTCGCTCTACCAGCTGAGCTATACCCCTTAAACCTTATTTCCTTTATATTTCAGTGCCTAAGCACTAAACACTTCCAGAAACAAGCATAGTGGAGCAGCAAGCCACTCCACCAAGAAGACACGTCCTAGACGAGGCACACGGCCTCGTCAAGGAGTATGTCGTCTTTGAAACCTTACTCAGAAATCTTAGATACGACACCAGCACCCACGGTACGACCACCTTCGCGGATAGCGAAACGTAGGCCTTCATCCATGGCAATCGGGGTCAGCAA
>JAPHRK010000040.1 GCA_026196105.1 Rhodospirillales bacterium
CATGATGGTGACGGGTGCTCGTGTTTGGAACCTGGAACGTCAGTTCAACTTGGCAGCTGGTTTGACCGCCAAGGACGATACGCTTCCGAAACGCCTGCTTACCGAAGCTGCGAAAACCGGCCCGGCGAAAGGCATGGTCAACAACTTGGGTGAAATGCTTCCTGAGTACTACCAGCTCCGAGGCTGGAACGAAGAGGGCATACCAACGAACGAAACCATCAATAACCTGGCGCTGTAGTTCAGGATATAGCCGAGGGGAAGTTCCTGTCTTTTCCCCTCGGCTTCTTTTTTTAACGTCAGTCGATACCCAAGAGGCGAACCATGGATTATGTAATCATAGGTGCCGGACCGTCCGGCGTGACTGCCGCAGAAAATCTGCGGAAATCTGACCCAACGGGGAATATCACCCTTATTGGTGACGAACCAGAACCACCTTATTCACGGATGGCAATTCCATATTTTCTAGCTGACGAAAACGTTGGAGAAGAAGGAACCTACCTCCGTCCTGGAGACGACCCTTACGGCAAGCAAGGCATTAAGTATGTGCAAAGCGCCGTTGAAGCTGTGTCATCTAAAGAAAAAACTGTCGGCCTCACTGATGGAAACTTTATCCAATATGACAAACTTCTAATTTCCACAGGGGCTCGCCCTATCCGTCCCCCTATCCAAGGTTTAGATCTTCCTGGTGTTCACCATTGCTGGACCCTTGCAGATGCCCGCAAAATTGCTGATTTGGCCCATGAAGGTGCCCACGTTGTGCTGCTTGGGGCTGGCTTTATTGGCTGCATTATTATGGAATCTCTTGCCCTACGTGGCGTCAAGCTGACTGTGGTTGAAATGGGTGACCGTATGGTACCTCGCATGATGAGCCAAACTGCAGGAACGATGATTGCTCGGTGGTGTGAGTCTAAAAACATCACCGTGCGTACCTCTACCAAAATCACTAAAATCGAAGATGGACTGCCACCAAAGCAAACAGGGATTTTATCCTTCCTGGGCTTAGGTAAAAAAGTTCCCAACCACCAAGCATTTTCTGACGATACCCTCACCGTTGACCTAGACAACGGAGAGCTTCTTCCTGCCCACCTCATTGTTGTTGCAGCAGGTGTTACGCCTAATGTTGAATTCCTTGAAGGCAGTGGTATTGAAGTAGACCAAGGTATTTTGGTTGATGAATATATGGCAACCAATGTTGAGGGTATTTACGCTGCAGGTGACGTAGCCAAAGGCCGAGATTTCTCGACTGGGGGTAACGAAGTCCACGCTATTCAACCAACCTCAACAGAACACGGGCGCATCGCAGCTCTTAATATGGCTGGCGTTGAAGCTAAATATAACGGCAGCTTGCAAATGAACGTTCTGGATACCATTGGACTGATTTCAAGCTCTTTTGGTCTTTGGATGGGCGTTGAAGGCGGTGATACAGTCGAAAAAACCGATCTTGAGAACTTCAAATACATCTGTCTGCAGTTCAAAGACGATAAGTTAATTGGCGCTTCATGTGTTGGGCGGACTGATATGGTTGGTGTGCTACGTGGGTTAATCCAAAGTGAAATTTCTCTTGGTAAGTGGAAAGAAAAACTCAAAGAAAACCCCTCACGGGTTGCAGAAGCATATGTGTCCCTGAACAGATAAAACTATCAATAACAGATATAACAAAGCGGAATGAAAAAGATGAGAAAAACATTAGTCGGCACCTTGTTCGCAGCAGTTGCCATAATTATTGCTGGGTGTGCTGTAACTTATCCAACAGCTGAAGTTGCTGCAGGAGCTGAAATTTTTAATAAGTGTAAGGCTTGTCATTCAGCGAACCCATCAAAAGGAACATTTGGCCCTAGTTTAACAGGTGTTTATATGCGCCAAGCAGGGACTCTTTATGGGTTTGATTACTCTGAAGAATTAACAAACGCCATGTTTGTTTGGGATGACGAACACCTCCGTAAGTGGGTTGCTCATAACAAAATGGTTCTTAAAGGAACCCGCATGCGCCATGTTTCGATAACAGACCCAGTAGAACAAGATTACTTGATCGCTTATCTTCGCTACATTTCTGATTATCCAAAAAAGATGAAATAAGAACCGCTCTTCCTATTCCCTGGAAGAAACCAAAAAAGGCCTCTCAGTCAAATGTGGGAGGCCTTTTTTCTTCCCTACGACTAAGGTCCAAAAAGATATATTTTTGTTTAAATACAAATACTTAACAACCACCACTCAATTCATTGGACTAATGTCCAGTTAAGTGAAATGGGGGCTTTGAGTAGGATGCGAACAAGAAAAAAGGCGGGGGTCTTTGCCGTCATCGTTAAGAACATACAAGCGTCTATATGCTGGAGGTTGAGGCTTTGAAGAAAGCGGTTATTAAAATTTTATGTGTCATTGGTTTTGTTGCGGTAACGTCAACAGCGGCTTTTGCCCATGGCAATGTGACGCCCCAACCTGTGGATACGACTGGGTTAAAATCACTTGGTGAAGAGTGGCTGGAAAGCAATCCCTTCAGGGGAAATAAAAAAGCCATCGAGATTGGTGAGCACGGTTATTCAAGCAATTGCGCAGGTTGTCATGGATTGCATGCGGTCTCAGGCGGCCTTGCTCCTGATTTGAGAGAGTTAGAAGAAGGCGCTGACGGCGACGAATGGTTCATTATGCGGGCACGCAACGGCGTTATCCGCAACGGCAAAGTATATTGCCCAAAATTCGAAGGCATCATGTCACAAGAAGCAATGTGGGCCATTCGGACATGGCTTGAAAGCCTTCAAACTCATTAAGTTAAACACTAAATTTTACACGGGAATGAACGTTTTACGTTCGAGGAGAAACCAAGAAATGAAGCTTTTTGGAAACGTAGCAAAAACCCTCACCTTAGGGTTGGCTCTTAGCATAATGATCGGCGCTTTTAACGGCGACACACAGGCCGCCAATAGTGGTGAACCAAGCCCTATTGACACGACAGGACTAGAACCACTCGGAGAGGAATGGCTCGAAATAAACCCCTATCAAGGTAATGCAAGAGCTATCGAAATCGGTGAGTCTGGTTACACCCAAAACTGTGCGCGATGCCATGGTATTTCTGCAATTTCTGGCGGTCTTGCTCCTGATCTTCGCTATCTCCCCCCTGATGAAGAAGGGGATGAGTGGTACGTAATGCGGGCGAAAAAAGGCGCTGTCCGTGATGGACGTGTCTATATGCCTCCCTTTGGAGAATCCCTTGGACAAGAAGCTTTGTGGGCAATACGCTCTTGGCTAGTCACCCAATATACTGATGATTAAGTAACGATATAATTTTTAAAGAGGAACTCTATGCGGACGATCCTTATTGCCATTGTAGCTTTGACGGTTACGACTTTCTTTTCCTCCGGGGCTTCTGCTTATTCTCTGGACGAGATTACGACTAAAGGCATAATCAGGATCGCCGTCTATCGAGATTTCCCTCCCTTTTCATACCGGGAAAAAGGGAAACTCAAAGGCGTAGATGTTGATATCGCGAAAGAGATCGCGAAAGAGATCGGTGTAAAACTTGAGTTCATGGAACTCACAGCTGACGAAACCGTTGATGATGACCTGCGTAATGCTGTGTGGAAAGGCCATATCCTAAACGGTGCTATTGCAGATGTTATGCTCCATGTGCCTTATGATAGAGTTTTTGCTAAACGCAATAATATGGTTGTGATTTTTGGTCCTTATTATACTGAAAAACTGGCTTTTGCCTGGGATAAGGCGAAGGTAGGTGATAGCCAAACGGTTGCAATGTTTGGTTATGAAAAAGTTGGCGTTGAAGTCGACACGATGTCTGATTTCTATCTTGTTAGCGCCTTTAACAATCGTTTTCGGGAAAATGTCGTCCATTTCAATACGAGTGGAGATGCCACAGACGCTCTCAAGAACAAAGAGGTTGTCGCTGTCATGGCACCAATTACCCAATTAAGTGGTGCTCTTGGCTCAAATAATAAAGATTTTCCCATCAATACCCCCCCTACTCCCGGTCTCGCCAAATCCCAATGGTTGGTTGGGGCATCTGTGATGCATACCTATCGGGCGTTAGGCTATGCGGTGGGAGACATTCTGACCAAGATGGTTAAAAATGGCCGGATGGAGCAAATATTTGAATCCTACGACTTACCCTACTTCCCACCACCAGACTCTCTTTTAGACGGAGGATAAGATGACCTTGTCCCGCATTCTATTTCTGGCCTTTTTTAGTTTTTTCTCTACCTCAGCTTTGGCCACGACAGAAGTCAAAGATCCTTTGAATTCTCCCATGTGGGATTACATGGTTGAGCAATTTTTTAAAGACGTGCCTTGGAAGTTCGATGATCGGGTTAAAGTAATCACCCCAAAGGTAGCTGAAGATAGTGCAAGGGTTCCGGTTTCTGTTCGAGCAGAAGGCATTGGTAAGGTTGAAGAAATGATCGTTATCGTTGATCTCAGTCCTTTCCCTAAAGTTGCCCATTATTACCCCATGAAAACTGAACCTTATCTTGAGTTACGATTAAAACTCAATGAAGCCTCAGCCATCAGAGCTGCCGCAAAAACATCAGATGGTGTTTGGCACATTGGCGGCATGTATGTGGATGGTGCTGGCGGTGGTTGCGCTGCGCCACGGATTAAAGTTGCGGGGCCTGGCTGGGCCGATAATCTTGGTAAGGTTCAAGGACGCCTCTGGAAACGTAAAAACGGAACCGAACGTATTCGAGTACGAGTTATGCATCCAATGGATACGGGATTAGTAAACAACATTCCGGCTTTTTATATCGAAACCCTTAGTATTACAGATCAAAAAGGGGCGTTACTTGCCCGTCTAGACAGTTTTGAACCCGTTGCAGCAAACCCTGTTTTCTCTTTTGAAATTAAAGGGGGACATGGTGGGTATGCCCTAAAAGGTCGTGATAATAATGGCAATGATTTCAGGGCGATTGTCCTTCCGAAGGTAAAGTAAGATGACCTCATACAAACAAATTCTTGTTGAGGCATTTCTTGTTCTTAGCCTTGCCCTCATCAGTGTACCAAGTAACGCTAGCAAACTCGTTTATAACTTGAAGCCTCAACTGATTGCTGATGGTGTTTATCTCCTTGAGGGTTCAACTGATCATTTCAACCGCAAAAACGGTGGTAATATCGTCAATACTGGATTTCTTGTTGGCCCAGATGGTGTCATCGTTATTGATACAGGACCATCCCTTCGGTACGGTTCGGAAATGCGAGCTGCGATTAAGGCTGTCACCCCAAAGCCCATTAAATCAATAATTATTACCCACGATCATCCTGACCATTATCTAGGCAACCAGGCCTTCAAAGACATTCCCATCATGGCATTACCTGAAACCATTGCTGTGATTAAACGCGATGGAGATGAAGTCGCTGAAGGAATGTACCGCATGGTTGGCGACTGGATGCGAGGAACTGAAGTTGTTGTACCTAATCAGAAAGCCAAGAATGGAGAAATAGTTATTGGTGGAAGAGCTATTTCTTTGATCGCATTAGACGGTCATACATCTGGTGATTTAGTGGTATTTGATAAAAAATCAGGCGTTATTTTTGCCGGAGACTTAGCCTTCCACAAAAGAACCCCAACCTTCCCAAGCGCCACCCTCAACAAATGGGTTAAATCCCTAATTAAATTGAAGAATATTCCTTTCAAAATCATGGTTCCAGGTCATGGCCCTATTGTGACCGATTCTCGAGCAATAGACTCAACAATCGATTATATCAAATGGATAGACGCTACTTTGCGAGCTGGTGTGGATAGTGGAGCCGATATGAATGAGATGATGGCGACAGATATTCCAGCCCCATACAATCAATGGGGCGTTTCGCGAGATGAGTTTATACGCTCAATCACCTACCTCTTCCCTAAAATGGAAGCCGAATTACTGCCAAGGATTGATAACTAAATACTTTATTCAATCTAACCTAACTTTATTGGACTAAAGTATAATCGATTTAACCTTCCTTTGAACCATGGTCCTACCTATTGGCAATTGTTCAAAATCGCCATCCCATTACGATCAATACAAGTCGAAAGTGCGCCCGTAATGATGGCGCCTTTTTCCTGGGCTGTTTGTATTTGGCAAATAGTCGCATTAGTCCCGTCTTTTCCATCTGTTTCTGAAGGGAAAGGCATGTTTGACCTTTAAGGGAGGTACTCCATGAAACGCACGTTAGCGGCAACTACAATTGCGCTCGGCGTCGGCGCCCTACTAGCAGGAGCGTCAACCGCTTCCTATGCAGGCGTTACCGAACAGGACATCCTGAACGACGCTAAAACAACCCACCAAATCGTTACCAACGGTATGGGCACCCAAGGGCAACGTTACAGCCCTCTGAAAAAAATCAACACAGATACTGTTTCCAAGCTGGTACCTGCTTGGTCTTTCTCTATGGGCGGAGAGAAACAACGTGGGCTTGAAGCCCAACCAATCATCTATGATGGCGTTATGTACATCACGGGGTCTTATTCTCGCCTGTTCGCTATCGACATCAAAACTGGCCACGAAATTTGGGAATACAATGCACGCCTTGCAGAAGGCATGATGCCATGCTGTGACGTGATCAACCGTGGTGCCGCTATTTACGGCGATATGGTTTATTTTGGTACTCTTGATGCTAAATTGATCGCCTTGGACCGGAAAACAGGTAAAGTTATCTGGAAAAAGAAACTTGGTGATTACAAAGCTGGTTACTCATATTCAGCTGCTCCATTGATCGTTAAAGGCAAAATCATTACCGGTGTTTCCGGCGGTGAGTTTGGTATTGTTGGTCGTGTAGATGCCCGTGACGCCATAACTGGTGACCTTGTTTGGTCACGTCCTGTAATCGAAGGACATATGGGCACCTTAAATGGCAAACCTAGCACCATGACTGGTGTAAAAAACGCCACATGGCCTGGTGACATGTGGAAATCTGGTGGTGGCGCGACTTGGCTCGGTGGTACATACGATCAAGAAACCGACCTGCTCTTCTTTGGTACAGGCAACCCTGCTCCATGGAACTCCCACCTTCGTAAAGGTGATAACCTCTACGCTGCATCGCGTCTTGCTATTAACCCAGATAATGGTGAAATCGTTTGGCACTACCAAACAACACCACGTGAATCTTGGGATTATGATGGCGTGAATGAAGTTATATCATACAATCTAGATGGCAAGAAACTTGCTGCTACAGCTGATAGAAATGGCTTCTTCTATGTTCTTGACCGGACCAACGGTAAACTGCAAAACGCTACACCATTTGTTGACAAAATTTCTTGGGCAAAAGGCATCGACCTGAAAACGGGTCGTCCAATCTTTGACCCAGCAAATCGTCCTGGCGATCCAGCAAAAGGCGACGGTAAGAAAGGAACACAAATCTTTGCAGTACCAGCTTTCCTTGGTGGTAAAAACCAAATGCCAATGGCTTACAGCCCTGACACCAGCCTGTTCTACGTTCCTGCTAACCAATGGGGCATGGATCTTTGGAACGAGCCGACCACTTACAAAAAAGGCGCTGCTTACTTAGGTGCTGGTTTCACCATGAAGCCTCTCTACGATACACACGTCGGTGAGTTGAAAGCTATCGACCCACGTACCGGTAAAATCGTATGGCAGTACAACAACAAAGCTCCTCTTTGGGGTGGCGTTCTAACAACTGGTGGTAACTTGGTCTTTACTGGTACTCCTGAAGGTTACCTGAAAGCATTTGATGCCAAAACAGGTAAAGAGCTTTGGAAATTCAACACCGGTTCTGGCGTTGTAGCACCTCCTGTGACCTGGGAAATGGATGGCGAGCAATATGTCGCTGTTGGTTCAGGTTGGGGCGGAGCTGTGCCTCTTTGGGGCGGTGAAGTTGCTAAATTAGTCAAAAACTTCAACCAAGGCGGTTCTGTTTGGGTCTTTAAACTTTCCCACTAGAATACCTTCTCCTCAATATTCAGAAGGGAGCCGTTTATCGGCTCCCTTTTTTCTACAATAACTTGAAATACATTAATTTCGTTTAGGTTTCTCCTTCCCTTCTTATGCGGGAAAGGCGATAATCTGCCAATAATTAGAAAATGATTCCAGATGTACGTCGGAGCAGGGAAATGATTAGAGTCCTTATTGTTGATGATCACCCACTGTTCAGGGAAGCTTTGAGCAATATTCTTGGGCAAGCTTTTACAGATTATGAAATTATCGAAGCAAGTTCTCCAGATGATGCAAAAACCAAAATCAATGATGACTTTGACTTGATCCTTCTTGATCTCATGATGCCTGGAGTAAACGGCTATAACGCATTGCTTTCTCTCAGAAACATGGCTCCTTCTGTGCCTATCATGATTGTCTCTGCCTCTGAAGATCCTGAAATTATTCTTGGCACTGCCAAATATGGTGCTTTAGGCTTCATCCCTAAATCTGCACCCAAAGAAATTATGGCAGAAGCGATCAATAAGGTCTTGGATGGGGGAAGCTATTGGCCTGACGACCTTCTGGAGCAAGAAAGCCAACAGCAATCACATTCTTATGATGATGACAATGCCCTCGCAGCATTATCAAAGGGCGAGTCTCGGGTTTTGGAACTTCTTGTCGAAGGCAAAATGAATAAACAAATTGCTTACGAACTAGATATCAAAGAGACCACCGTGAAAGCTCACATTACGTCTATTTTAAGGAAATTAAAGGTTCACAGTCGCACTCAAGCTGTATTAGCTGCAACCAGCCTTGGCTTTAAGAAAAGCTAGAATTTTACCTCTGCGCCAAAATATGAGTCATCAAGGCGCGTAATTTTCCTGGTTTCAACGGTTTGTTTAACGCCGGAAGCCCCAGTGCTTCAAATACACGAAGGCGATCCTCGTTATATTCAGCGGTAATCATGACCGCAGGTATATCTGTTTTATATTTTTTGCGAATGGCTGCAATTACATCTAAACCGGTTTCGCCATCATCAAGCTGGTAATCAGCAAGGATTATATCAGGCAAAGCAACACCTTTATTTTCAATGGCTTGAAGAGCTTTTTCACCAGAAGTAGCCGGAATACATAAGCAATCCCATTCTTTGAGCAATAATTCCATACTGTCGACAATAGATAATTCATTATCAACAATCAGGATAGTTGATCCAGCCAAAGTTCCTTTAAGCAAAGATTGATCCATGGTTTCTGGACCAGAGGCAATAACTGTCTCCGTAATCGGAGCGGTGATCGAAAAGGCAGAACCTTTGCCTTCCTTTGACCAAACCTTGATATCGCTATTCAGCATACGGGCTATACGATCAACAATTGCCAACCCCAGACCAACACCTTTTCCTCTTTTCTCACTTTGATTTTCTAATTGGTGGAACTCTTCAAAAATTTCATTGAGCTTATCTTTAGGAATACCAGGCCCCGTATCACAGACCTCAATACTCACAAATTTCCCTTTGCGCCGGCATCCGACAAGAACGCGCCCTTGAGGGGTATAGCGAAATGCATTGCTCATAAAGTTTCGAATAACTCGAGTTAAAAGCCTGGCATCGCTACGTACACATAAACTCGTCGGAATAACCGTAAGCTCTAACCCTTCTTGTTCTGCAATGGGAGCAAATTCAGTCTTGAGCGAACTAAAGATTTGGGAAACAGGAAATTCGCTGAGCTTCACGGTTACTGCTTGAGCATCAAGTTTAGAAATATCCAACAGATCACCCAAAAGCTCTTCAGCCCCAGCCAAAGCAACATGAATTTGCCCGACCAAATGGCGGTTGGTATCACGCATGTTCCGTTCTTGAAGGGTGGCAATCATCAAACGAGCCGCGTTTAACGGCTGTAACAAATCATGGCTGGCCGCCGCTAAGAACTTATCTTTACTTTGATTAGCCGTTTCAGCTTCATTCTTAGCAAGCTGTAATGCCCGCTCTACTTCTTTTCTTTCGGTAATTTCCTGGCGTAAAATCTCATTTAGAGAAACCAATTCAACGGTACGTTCAGCCACCCGTTTTTCCAGGTTTTCCTTGGCTTCTTCCAAGCTTAAAGCATCTTTGCGCCGCCTAGTAATATCGGTAAAGACATTGACAAAGCCACCTGCTGGCATTGCACTGCGTCTGATCTCAAGGATACATCCATTGGGTCTTGTGATTTCGGTTAGGGGCTCACTGAGGACACTCCCATAATCTGTACCATCAATTTCCCCGTCAACTTGACCGCCGATGCGATTGAGGAATTCCACATAAGTTAAATCTTGTTCCAGGACGGGGAAAGGTTCTCCTAAAAGGGTTAAGAGCCGATCATTCCATGTCTCTAACTTGAAACCTTCATCAAAAGCAGCCACGCCTTGAGCCAAGCTGTCGAGGGTGCTTTTTTGCAGGATATTCTTTGCAGCAAGTTCTTGCTCGCGACGCATATCTTCTTGATTTTTAATATCGGTAATATCTGTGTAGACAACCACGGCACCGCCGTCTTTGGTCACACGCTCATTGATTTGCATCCACCGCCCGTCTTTTAGAGAAACAACAATAGGCTCATAAGTGTATTTAGAATATGCTGCTTGAAGATCACCACTCAACCAAGCAATAACCTCTGACTCTTTCAAGATGTTACGGTTAACAGCTTCCTGAGCTATCTCTTGGCGAGACATGCCCACTTCAATCAGGCTTGTCACGCCTGGTAATAGATTTCTAAAAGTAGAATTAAAAAGAACGAGACGCCCGTCTTTATCAAAAAGAGTAAAACCGGCTTCAATTGATTCAATAGCCTCAACCAACTGATTTTCTGCCGTTTCAGCAACAGTTTTAGCTCGTGCCAGTTCTCGGTTTGATGATTCAAGGTCTTGAAGAGCTTCTTCTAGAGCACTGGTTCTTTCTTTCACCCTGTCTTCAAGAACAATTGCCGTTTGGAAAATAGAGAACTCATTACCCTGGTAATCCATAGAACGTTCAACTTGGTCCATAAGGACACGATTAATCTTATCAAGCTTCTCGAGCTTACGTTCTAAATTACCATCGATTTCAAGCGCTCTACCCAATTTTTAAAACTCCAATCGTTCTTAAGCTTATCGGCGGGAACCGATTGCCACACCCGTGAAGGTCTGGTTCACATGCATAGACCTAAATTGCTCACCGTAGGTGCTAAAACCAAGCACATTATTTTCTACTAAGAGTTCGCCTACCTTTTGCTTCATCTGCTTACGCTCAAGCTCAATTTTTCGAAAAGCGCAATCACAGCCAATAATCAGTTGTGGCGGACCAATTTCATCAACGATTTCATCGAACATTTGTTTAAGGTTTTCAATAAAATCAACACTTTTCGCTACCCGCAAAACGATCCCTTGATCAATCGCAGAGAAAAAACCTAATTTGTTGTCCTCAAACCGTCGTGCAATTGAGCGTACGAAGTAAGTTCCACCAACTTTCACCATCAGCGGGTTTGTTGCAAAAGCTAATGGAGAAAGATCATCCGTGTTTTCCAGACCTGCAATTCGGGCATATTCCTTTGCAGCAGGTTCAGCATTGATTTCACTTACAATTCGATTTGAGGGGTCCGCCTCAGTGACAACCATTTTAACATCTGTTGGCACAAAGTGTTGTGTCTTAAACACTTTAATAGGGAAACAACTGCTGACTATAGAAAGCACTGCCGCGTTGCTTCTAAATTTCCCTTCAAAAAATACAAAGGTTTCTTCAAAGAGAAGATCATCACCTGCTGAACCGCCAAATAATGGAATCCCTTCAAGTCCATTGTTCAAACCGCTAACAACAGCATCTTCCTTTTGACAAAGCCCATCAATCAAAAGAAAGGCAAATCTATTACTTAGCTTGTCCGCACACTCACAACTTTTTAACCGTTCAAGCCCTTCTTTTGCATATTGGGAAGTTTCACCAATATTCAAGTTTTCAATGTCTTCTATACAAGTTGTTGAAGCCTCAAAATCATCTCCACAAAGTGAAAGCCCAACCAACGAACCATCCCTGTAACCAAAGGGAGTTAATTCACCTGCTGTCGTACAGCCAACCAAAGGGAAGTCTCCAAATCTTTCAGCTAGCGCGGCCTCAAGGGCGACCAGATCAAATTCAGGAGAGCAAAAGAAAAATCCAATTTTAGCGTCATCGGCGTAAATAGCGTCCCATAATTCTTGCACAGCTTTACGGGGATTGAGCATAGCCGAAGCCCCCTTGCGAATGGCAATTGTCTCAAGTTTACTCATGAACCTTATTATATCCCAAAGCGCCCCTACCGATTCCTAGGAGCTATCCCAACCTGTTATTGTCTCAGCCTTAAGGCTGTTATGGTTGTTGATTTTAATAGCTATAACTATCTATGGCAAAACCAGCCATTGGACCTTTGTCTCATTGTCCCATATTGACTGCTATCTCTAATCTTTGGTCAAGAAAATTCTGTTTGCAAATTATTTTACAACCTGACGAGGTGCACATTGAAGATCCTAATTTTAGGCTCAGGAGCTGGCGGTGGTTTTCCGCAGTGGAATTGCAATTGCCCCAATTGCCGTAAGGTAAGAAATGGTGATGTGAACGCCCAAGCAAGGTCTCAATCATCTCTTGCTGTTAGTGTTGAAGAAGACCATTGGTTTTTACTCAATGCCTCTCCTGACCTTCGGGATCAAATCAACAACAATCCTGCGTTACATCCCAAGCATGGCCTGCGTCATAGCCCTATCGACGGCGCAGTTTTAACCAATGCGGATGTCGATCATATTGGAGGATTGTTGACAGTACGCGAAAGCCAACCTTTATCGATCAATGCAACTGAGCGTGTTCTCAGCGTTATAAATTCCAATAGTGTCTTTAACATCCTTAACCCAGAGTTCGTTAAACGGAATCCACTCCCAATTGGTACCCAAACAGAACTATGTCGGGCAGATGGAACTGAAAGCGGCATTCTTATTGAAGCTTTCCCGGTCCCGGGTAAAGTCGCCTTATATTTGGAAGACGAAGCCGCTGGGCCTAATTTTGGCTCAGTTGCTGAAGATACCATTGGTCTGCAAATTGAAGAGAAAGCCACAGGAAAAACGTTTTTCTACTTCCCAGGCTGCGCCCATGTTTCAGACGTGATTGTCGAAAAAGCGACTGACGCAGAGCTGGTGTTTTTTGATGGCACCACCTGGATTGACAATGAAATGCAAGAAACAGGCGTTGGTCACAAAACAGGTCAACGCATGGGACATATGTCTGTTTCTGGGGAAGACGGCTCTATCGCAGCTTTTTCCACCTTAAACGTCAAACGCAAAATTTATATTCACATGAACAATACAAACCCAATCCTTATTGATGACAGCCCAGAAAGGCTGGCCACTGAAAATGCAGGGTGGGAGATCGGATTTGATGGTATGGAGGTCTCTCTATGAGCAAGCTACTAACACCAGAGCAACTAGAAACTGAACTTCGGACAATTGGTGCTGAACGCTACCATAATCTTCACCCATTCCATAAGATGCTTCACAGCGGTGGAATGAGTAAAAAACAAGTTCAGGCCTGGGCATTAAACCGCTATTTTTATCAATGCTCTATCCCCCGAAAAGATTTAGCATTGATGGCGAATATGGAAGACAAAGCCATGCGGGAAGAATGGCGACAGCGTTATTTCGACCATGATGGCATTGGTGAAGATGAAGGTGGTATCGAGCGTTGGTTAAAACTTACCACGGCCTTAGGACTAGATCGTAATTACGTAATTTCTACAGCCGGAATATTGGCGGGAACTCGTTTTGCAGTTGAAGCCTATATCCACTTTGTCCGCGATAAGCCTTTGCTAGAAGGTATCGCCTCATCTTTAACTGAAATGTTTGCTCCAAAAATTCATGAAGAGCGCATATCTGGAATGTTAGCGAGCTATGACTTTGTTGACGAGTCAATGGTCGGATATTTCCGTGAACGATTAACACAAGCCCCACGAGATGTTAACTTTGCTTTGGCTTATGTGAAGAAAGAGGCGAAGACAGTTCCCGAACAACAAGCGGTTCTAAATGCTTTACGCTTTAAAACTGACGTCTTGTGGTCGCAACTGGATGCACTCTATCTCGCGTATGTTTCTCCAGGGATGATTCCCCCAGGTGCTTATGATCCAGACGCTTAAGAAAGTTAAAATTTAGACCTTTTGCCTATTGTTTAAAAGGGGTTTGGCAAGCAAACTCAGTTTCACAGTTCGGAGAAAGTTGTTTTGGCTTCATGCCTTCGCTATCTAAGGATTGTTATGAATGTTCATTCACTATACTTGGAGGTAATTTAATGAAGTGGGAAACACCTGCATATTGCGAACTTCGCATGGGTTTTGAAGTAACAGCATACGTATACACCCGTTAAGGGTTCCAATATGAAGCCGGGGAGTTTTATAACCTCCCTGGCTTACATTCTCTCAAGTCCCCCTCAAAACGGTTCCCACCCTAAAGGGACTTTCTTAAAAAAGAGGAAGCCGAGATTATGGTGCAAAATGCGCCCTTTAATTTACAAGATATACCGGAAATTAATCCCGTTTATATGATGCAATACGAAGAGTCCCAAAGTGCTTGGGTGCTCCTGTACCCTGAAGGCATCATCAAATTAAACGACGCAGCCGCCAATATCCTCAAGCTTTGTACTGGTGACAAAAACTTAGAGGTGATTATCGCGGAATTAAAAGAAATGTTTAACGGCGCCGACCTTGAAGACGACGTCTATAGCTTTATGGAGATGGCACTTGACAAAAGCTGGATCAGAACCCGTCCTTCTTGATGGCGGCGGCAACCCTCTTTGGTTGGTTTTAGAACTTACTTACCGTTGCCCCCTGCAGTGCCCGTGGTGCAACAATCCCCTCAATTTTTCTGAGATAGAACAGGAGCTTTCTACCGAAGAATGGAAGAAAGTGCTCCGCGATGCCCGTAAGCTTGGTAGCCTTCAGTTAGGGTTCTCCGGTGGTGAGCCGATGTTGAGGCAAGACTTGGAAGAGTTGGTTGAGTATGCAAACGGTTTAGGCTTCTATACGAACCTGATTACCTCAGGCATGGGACTTACTAAAAAACGCCTTATCAAGCTTAAAGAAGCTGGACTGAAACAAATTCAGTTAAGTGTCCAGCATAGCGACAGAGCTAAAAACGATGCCATGGTTGGCGCTGAATCTTTTGATCAAAAAATGGCCGCCTGTGAGGAGATCAAGGCACAAGGCTTCCCTGTGGTGCTTAACGTTCCAATTTCACGCTACAACATCGACGCTGTAGGTGACATGATTAAACTGGCCGAACGCACAGGTATTGAGTTTATTGAATTTGCAAATATCCAATATTACAACTGGGCTCTGCTGAACCGCACAGAACTTATGCCAACAAAAGAACAGTTGGAAGAGGCTGAAGCCGTCGTTAATGCGGAAAGAGAACGCCTTGGCAAAGCTGTGACCATGTATTTTGTTATTCCAGATTATTTCGATGGTCGCCCCAAAGCTTGCATGAACGGTTGGGGGGCAATTCACCTAACTATCGCTCCAGATGGGTCGGCCCTACCCTGTCAGGAAGCCCAAGTTATTGAAGGACTTGAATTTCCTAACGTGCGTGACAAACCACTGGACTGGATTTGGCACGAATCACCCACATTTCAGAAGTACCGAGGTGATTCATGGATGAAGAAACCCTGCATAGATTGTGATGAAAAAGAGAAAGATTTTGGCGGTTGTCGTTGCCAGGCCTTTTTGTTGACTGGAGATGCTGAAAACACTGATCCTGCCTGCTCTAAATCACCTCACTTTGATGTAGTCCTGTCTGCCGTTGAAGCGGCAAGGGACCGCAAAGGCCCAGGTTCTCCAATGGTGATGCGTAATCGTCACGCACTTGGCAATGGATACAGGAACCTAGCCCCATGAAGCTCCCCCATGACATGGGTGTCGCTGGAGCCGTCGGTGGCGGAATAGGTTTAATTATTTTGCTTTCCCTTTTGGCACAAGTTCTGATCGGGAAAGGATAGGCATAACATGTCCTCTACTATGGATATGATCGACGTCCTTTCCCGTTGGGGACATCTCATGGGGGTGATCATATGGATGGGTCATAATTTAGCCAATGTGGTGCAAAACCCATACTATAAGCCTGCATCCCCAACCTCACCGTTGGAAGAAGTCGGCAAACAGTTTGAAAAAGCTTTAAAACGTGAGCATGGCATTTTTCGCTACGCCTCTTTGGTGGTCCTGGCGACAGGAACCTATATGCTGTGGTATCGAGATATCTTGGCCGATGTCCTTAGCTTAAAGGGTGAATATGCAATTCTTGGCATTGGTGTCTGGGTTGGTGTGCTAATGATGTTGAACCTATGGTTTGTTCTTTGGCCCCACCAGAAAAAAGTTATCGGCTTCGTTCCGGCACCATTGGAAGAACGCATTCGCTGCTCACGCATTACATTCTTGTCATCACGCACCAATAGCATGCTGGCTTTTCCAGCAGTCTTTTTTATGGGAACCGGGGGGCACGGACTTACGGTTTTCTAACGATCAATAATAAAAAGCGTACCAATAAATGACTATTTATAATTTCGCGGCCGGCCCTGCCAGCCTCCCGCCTGAAATCCTCCGGCAAGCCCAGGAAGAGCTCCTAGATTGGAGAGGAACCGGGTTGTCCGTGATGGAAATGCCTTTTACCAGTGCTCCCTTTAAACAAATCATGGAGGAAGCCGTCTCTTCATTGCGGGATCTTCTGAATATTCCTTGGAATTATCATGTTCTCCTTATGCAAGGGGGCGCATATGGGCAGTTTTCGATTGTTCCCATGAACTTGCTCAGGGGCAAAAAAAGCGCTGATTATTTAGTTTCCGGCCACTGGTCCCGTCGTGCCGCTGACGAAGCAAAGAAATACTGCAAAACCAATATTGTTGCAGAGGCCAAAGCCAACAACCTAGAAGCCTTAAGGGATGAAAGCTCCTGGAAGAAAAATCCAGATGCAGCCTATTTTCACCTAACAACCAACGAAACAGCTGATGGTGTCCAGCTTCAAAACCTTCCAGATACAGGGGATGTTCCCATCATAGCGGATGTAACTTCAGATTTCCTAACAGCACCATTGGGCGTTTCAAAATTTGGTGCTCTCTACGCCAGTGCGCAAAAGAATGTTGCACCGTCGGGCTTAACCATCGTGATCATCAGAGAAGATCTGCTTAATGGTGCCATGCCCATCACTCCCACTGTGTTTAACTACCAGCGCCTTGCCGAGAACACGTCGAAAGTGAACACCCTCCCAACTTGGTCCATTTATATGGCTGGATTGATGTTTCAGTGGGTTATGAAAGAAGGCGGGCTCAGTGTCATGGGGGAAAGGAGCCAGAAAAAAGCAGAAATGCTTTATAGCGTTATTGATGAACACGACTTTTACACCTGCCCTGTTGATCAAGATTTTCGCTCCCAAACCAATACTTGTTTTATCCTGCCTACCAAACGTCTTGAAAAAGAATTTTTGACAAAGGCGGAGGAAAAAGGATTAGTGAATTTAAGAGGCCATGGGGCGATTGGCGGCATCCGTGCCAGCCTCTACAATGGCGTTTCACTTGAAGCGGTAGAAACTCTGGCCGATTTCATGATATCTTTCGCCAAAGCTAAACATAAACCCAAAACATCATCAAAATTGGAAGCTGCTGTTTAAGTTTAATATATGCCCGAATTAACGGTTATAATTTTTGCTGGAGCCTTTCTGTCCTTGCTTATTCAGGGATGGGTCTTTTATCGTGAAATCCGGTTCCAAAGACAAAATTCTAGCCCCAAAGCAGCATCGCTTACGAAAACAAGGTTATTTTTAAGGGGGACAATTGCCTTCGTGGACGTTGCTCTTTTAAGCCTTCTCGTTTTCATATCACTAGGCTCTGTAGGGCAGAATTTTTTATTTTTAATTGCCATCATTTTAATAAGGGCAGGAGCACATCGTCTCCTGAATGCACGCCAACAATTTGGCCCCGAAAAAGAGTATGGACGTAGTGTAATTACCCTAAACCTCTTCCTTAAAGATACATTCACTCAAGGGGTGCTCTTGCTCCTCGTGGCTTTGCCTCTGACCTATTTTTCTATGATATCTCTCACTTCATTTGGACATGAGGGGTGGGCTTTAGTTGCGGCTCTATGGATTGGCTTTACCTTCCTACACACCCGCTTTTATCCCACCGTTATAGCCCCCCTTTTTAACCAATTCAGCCCCTTGGATGATAACCAGTTGCAAGTGGAAATTTCCCAACGGGCAGAGAAAGCTGGCTGCCACCTACAAGCCTTACAAATTATGGATGGCTCAAAACGATCTGCTAATGGCAACGCCCGTGTTGAAGGGCTTGGAGGGGCTAAAAGAGTTGTGCTCCTTGACACCCTTTTTGATATCTTAGAAAAATCAGAAATTATCGCTGTAATCGCCCACGAACTTGGCCACATAAAACAACATCATATCGCAAAATATGAACTCCTCCTCGCTTTGATCCGTTTTACATGGGTTTTCACTATCGGTTATTTTGTTTTAACCGGAGTTGCACCTGCTATTGCCCTTAGTATTCTCTGGCTGGTATCTTCCCTTTATATGTTTTTCCTCACACCTTGGATTTCAGCCTTGATCCGCGGGTATGAACATCAAGCAGATGCCTTTGTTGTATCCAATGGAGATGGTAAAGCCTTGCTTTCAGCCCTGGCAAAACTAAATGTACAAAACTTAGCAACCCTACGCTCTGATCCTGTTTATCGCTTTTTCTTCCACTCCCATCCGGATTACCAGGAACGAGAAGCCCACATTTTAGGAACTACCCCCCATGCAACTTCTTGAGAAAACTTGGCCTCAGGTCGAAGCTTATCTGAAAGAACAAAATATTCTAATTGTGCCAATCGGTTCCACAGAACAACACGGCCCAACAGGTTTGATCGGCACAGACGCAATGTGTGCGGAATCAATTTCTAAGGGAGTTGGGGAAAAGTTGAGTTTCCTGGTAGGGCCAACCATCAACGTCGGCATGGCTCAACACCACCTTGCTTTTCCTGGCAGCGTTTCCCTGCGACCAACCACCCTTATCGCCTATATCAACGATTATGTTCACTCTTTGGCGAAGGGTGGCTTTCGGCGCTTCTTTTTTATTAATGGTCATGGTGGCAACACAGCTTCCCTCAAAGCGGCTTTTTCTGAAATCAGCGCTGAGTTTTCATTTGGCAAAGAAAACAGCGATATTCATTTGCAAGCCCACAATTGGTATGAGCCTGGGCCCGTCGTAAAACTACGCAAAGAGATGTTTGAAGTTGGTGAAGGCTCTCATGCAACC
>JAPHRK010000075.1 GCA_026196105.1 Rhodospirillales bacterium
CCCCCATATTCTTCAGGAATGGTTGAACCGAGCAAGCCCATTTCGCCACATTCTTTCATGATCTCAGGGTCGAACTCTTCGTTACGGTTAGCCATGAGAATCCGGGGCATCAGGCGATCTTCGCAGAAATCACGAGCATGATCGCGGACCATCCGTTCGTCTTCTGTCAATTGATCGTCAAGAAAGAACGGGTCGTCCCATTTAAATGAAGGTTTAGAAGCCATTATATAATAATCCTTAAGCTTGGACGTTTCAGTAATAAAAGATTTAATCAGGAATTACGGCAGTCGTTTCAATTTCGATCATTCCTGGAGAATCCAAGAGATCGGAAACAAAAATCATGCTCATAGCCGGGAAGTTCTTCCCGATAAGTTGTTTCCATACAGCGCCGATTTCACGGCGGGCTGCAAGGTATTTTGGCTTGCTGGTACAAAAACATGTCATACGACAAATATGCTCAGGTCCCCCCCCAGCTTTTTCCAACACTGCCAAAACATTCTTTAAGGCTTGTTCAAATTGAGGTGTCATTTCTTCACTGTGGAAAACTTGATCAGCGTCCCAACCGACTTGCCCGGCAATAAATAATACTTTGCCTGGACGGGCCATAACCCCGTTTGAGTACCCAATTGCAGGGGCCCAGCCGTCAGGTAGGATGATCTCTTTCTCAATTGCTTCAGCGCTCATAATTCTTCCTCTCTCTTATTATCAAACAGTACATAGATGTCTTATAGCTTAGACTATTTTGAAAAAAGTTTTAAGTATAAAATTTTATTCAAAAATCACCATGTGGGCTGCTTGACAAATAAAGTGGTATTGTGGTACTGATTTACATAATTAATGCGAAACACCCCGCTCGTCAATGGTTTTGGGGATTTTTAAGATAAAATCTTGGCGAGGCGGGTGAGGAAACGAACATAATTTTTTTTGGAGTAAAGACGCATGTCCATTTCTGCATACCGTTGGTCCATGACCGCCGTGGGGGAACCTTTAGTAAAGGAGGAGTTTACCGCTTCGCCTGAAGCTGGAGAGGTGGTCGTCGAGGTCGCTGGTTGTGGGGTTTGTCACACAGACCTTGGTTTCTATTATGATGGCGTGCGGACGAACTCAGAGCTTCCTTTAACCTTAGGTCATGAAATTAGTGGCCGTGTTGTTCTTGCTGGTGCTGGTGCAGAGGACATGATGGGTAAGGCAGTTATTGTTCCTGCAGTTATGCCTTGTGGAGAATGTGACCTCTGCAAAAAAGGAAAAGGCACCATCTGTCGCAAACAAAAAATGCCTGGAAATGATATTCAGGGCGGATTCGGCACCCACATTGTTGTCCCTGCTAAAGGGTTATGTGAAGTTGATGAGGACCGTCTTGCAAAAGCTGGCCTCGAATTGGCTGATCTTTCTGTTGTCGCTGATGCGGTGACCACACCTTATCAAGCGGTGTATCAAGCCGAAGTAACTCCTGGTAGCCTCGCCATTGTTATCGGCGTTGGTGGTGTTGGTGGTTATTGTGTGCAAATGGCGAAGGCCTTTGGTGCGACAGTGGTTGCCATTGATATTGACCAAGGTAAGCTCGACGCTCTTAAAGAAGAGGGTGCTGCAGCAATTACTTTTAATGCCAAAGAGATTGGCGGGCGTGATCTGAAGAAGGCTATTAGTGCTTTCGCTAAGGAAAACGGTTTGCCTACGACCGAGTGGTTCATTTTTGAATGCTCAGGTTCTAAGCCAGGCCAAGAGAGCGCTTACGGTCTGATGGTTCATGGTGCAACATTGAGCATTGTTGGTTTCACCATGGATAAAGTTGAGGTTCGCCTCTCTAATCTCATGGCCTTCCATGCCCGTGCCCTTGGTAACTGGGGTTGCCCACCAGACCTTTATCCTGGAACCCTTGATCTGGTTCTGGATGGAAAAGTTAAGTTAAAGCCATTCGTTGAGCAAAAACCTCTCGATGATATCAACCAAATCTTCGACGATGTTCACTCTCACAAGATGTCGCGCCGCGCCATCATGGTTCCGAATTCCTAAAGAAGTTAAGTACCGTGTTATTTATCCAAGCTAGCTAAGTTTAAAAAGGACGTACAAACTATGAACACAACTGCCGAAATCGTAAAAAACACAGTTCCAAGTGAGCTGATTGATCATAATCTGGTTGCCGTAGAAGGCGAAGATATGGCTGACGGTATGATCCGTTATGAGCTGCGTCCTGCTAAAAAACGCGATGGTAGCGTTGTTGATGGTGTTCACAATGCTTGGATTATTTTTAACAACCCTGCGCAATATAACTCCTACACAACCGATATGGTGAAAGCGACCATTCTTGCTTTCCGTCGGGCTTCTGTGGATCGTTCAGTCAACGCAGTGGTTTTCACCGCTGTTGGTGACAAAGCGTTCTGTACTGGTGGCAACACCAAAGAATATGCTGAGTACTATGCTGGTAACCCACAAGAGTACCGCCAGTATATGCGCCTCTTCAACGACATGGTCTCTGCTATTCTCGGTTGTGATAAGCCTGTGATCTGTCGTGTAAACGGCATGCGTATCGGTGGTGGTCAAGAAATCGGCATGGCTTGTGACTTCACCGTTGCTCACGATCTTTGCAATTTCGGTCAAGCTGGACCTAAGCACGGTTCTGCTGCTATTGGCGGCGCAACTGACTTCTTGCCTGTTATGATTGGCTGTGAACAAGCCATGATCTCCGGTACCCTTTGTGAACCTTTCTCAGCTCATAAAGCAGCTCGTCTTGGTATTATTGGTGACGTTGTTCCGTCTTTGAAAATCAATGGCGAGTTTGTTGCAAACCCAACCGTTAATACCGACACGTTCTTGGATCAATATGGCCGTATCATTCACGGTGAATTCAAACAAGGTGAAGAGTTCAAAGCTGGTCGCGCTAAGATGAAAGAAGGCGAAATTGATCTTAGCTTGCTCGACGAAAAAGTTGAGGCCCTTTGCGCCAAGCTGATCGAAACCTTCCCCGAGTGCATGACCAAGAGCCTCGAAGAGTTGCGCAAACCCAAGCTAGAAGCTTGGAACCGCAACAAAGAAGATGCTCGTGATTGGCTCGCTCTTAACATGATGAATGAAGCTCGTACTGGCTTCCGTGCCTTCAACGAAGGTAATAAAGAAACCGGCCGTGAGATTAGCTTTACCGAGCTTCGTCAAGCTCTGGCCCAGGGCATGCCCTGGACTGAAGAGTTCATCGAAAGCCTGATGCCGGGTAAATAAGGATTAGTTATGTCTGATCAGCCTTTAAAAGTTTGGCTCGATAGGGAAGGTAAGCTGCTCCGTTTGCAGCTTAACCGACCCAAGGCCAATATCGTTGATGCCGAGATGATTGCAGCACTTGAAAAAGCACTGGAAGATCATGCCGACAATACCGATATCAACGCTATCTTACTCAGTCACGAAGGTCCGCATTTCAGTTTCGGCGCTAGTGTCGAAGAGCATCTGCCAGGTTCCTGTGACCAAATGCTTAAGAGCTTGCATTCGCTGGTTAAGCGTATGCTCAAAAGCCCTGTTCCAATCCTGGTTTCCATCAAGGGACAATGCCTCGGTGGTGGACTTGAAGTAGCAGCAGCGGGGAATCTCCTCTTTGCTGCTCCAGATGCGGCTCTTGGCCAACCTGAAATTATGTTGGCTGTGTTCGCGCCTGCTGCCAGTTGTCTCCTGCCAGAACGCATGGGGCAATCTAAAGCTGAAGATCTCCTTTTCTCGGGCCGCAGCCTGACAGGAGTAGAATCTGAAGCTTGTGGATTGGTAGATCAGATTAGTGATGACCCGGAGGAAGCTGCTTTGGCTTACTTCGACAAGCACCTCGTTTCTCATAGTGCAAGTACAATGAGATTCGCCGTAAGGGCTGCGAGGGAAGAATTTATTACAAGAGTAACCGCCAAGTTGGATCGGGTTGAAAACCTTTACCTATCAGGTTTGATGTCCACCCACGACGCTGTTGAAGGCCTCAATGCTTTCCTTGAAAAGCGTCGGGCAAATTGGGAGAACCGTTAATAATGTGTGCTAAATCGTTAAAAGAAGTTGTCGACTACTGCCAAGAGCTTTTCGATGATATTACCTTTCAATCCGCACGGAAGTGGAAAGATGCAGAACCAGGCCGTAAGGTCATCGGTTACATGCCTGTCTACGTTCCTCGGGAAATCATCCATGCTGCAGGCTTCTTGCCACTAGGTATTCTCGGCGGTGGCGCCGACATGGAAGTTATCCACGGTGATGCTTATTACCAAAGCTACATTTGCCGTATTCCAAGGTCTACCATTGAGTTGGCTGTTGCTGGTAACATCGACTTTGTTGATGGCATGATGTTCCCTTCGATTTGTGACGTTATTCGGAACCTTTCCGGTATCTGGCAGTTGATGTTCAAAGACAAATATGTCCGCTACTTTGATACACCCCAAAACTTCAAAGGTGAAGTTGGTGGTGAGTTCTATCAACGCGAACTTCATGAACTCAAAGAAGGTCTTGAAGAGTTAGCTGGTCGTAAGATCACCAACGAAGACATCAACAAATCTATTGCTGTTTACAACGAAAACCGCGAATGGATTGAAAAAGTCTATGCTTACCGCGCTAAAACCCCTTGGAAAACGGCTTCTTGGGAAGTTTATATTCTGATGCGTGCAGGCATGGTTCTTCCTCCAGAAGAGCATACCCAATTGATGCAAGATTACTTGGCTGCTGTTGAAACAGAAGACCGTCCAAAGCGCGACAACTGTCGCGTTATTATCCAAGGTTCTTTCTGCGAACAACCTCCGCTGAACTTGGTTAAATCCATTGAGTTGTCTGGTTGTTACATCGTTGATGATGATTTCATGATGGTTGCCCGTTGGCTCCAAAAAGACGTCCCAACTGATGGTGATGGTATCCATAACCTTTCAGATGCTTTCTTAAACTACTCTGCTGAATCAGCATTCAAGTTTGAGAACGTCATGGAAGAGAAAGGCACTCATATGTTCGACGCTATTAAAAAGCGTGGAGCTGAAGGCGTTATCTTTGCGGCACCAAGTTTCTGTGATCCAGCCCTGCTTGATCAACCGATGATGGTTAACCGCCTTAAAGAGAAAAACGTCCCGTTCATTACGATGCAGTACGCCGAAAACTCCGGCCAAATGCAGCCTATTCGTGAACAATCCGGCACATTTGCCGATTCAATCAAACTGTGGAGCGCAGCATGAGTGAAAAATTAGAAATCAACAAATCCAAGTCGCAAATCCTTCAAAAGGAAATGATCACGTCTAACTATGACAAGATCACCAGCGGCGAGTGCAAAGTGTCCTCTACTTTCGTTCCAGGTAACTTGAACGAATTGGTTATGTGCTTTGATATGGCTAACAACCTTCCAGAAATTAACGCTATTCAAAACGGAATGCGTAAAAAATCTGGCGGCATGATCATGGAAGCTGAACGTCAAGGTCACTCAGAAGACGTTTGCACCTATGTTAAGGCTGACGTTGGACAAATGGCTAAAGGTAACATTGCTCCTAATGGCAAACCTTTCCCTAACCCTGACCTATTATTGTTGAGCTACACTGGTTGCTTTACCTTTCTGAAGTGGTTTGAGCTTCTTCGTGAAGATTACAAATGCCCAACCGTTATGTTGCACGTTCCTTACGATGCCAATGGTAATCCTACCAAAAGCATGCGTGACTATATCGTAAAACAACTTAAAGAAGATGTTATTCCAACCATGGAAAAAGTGTCTGGCGTTAAGTTTGATAT
The DNA here is from genome assembly GCA_026196105.1 of Rhodospirillales bacterium. Taxonomy (GTDB): domain Bacteria; phylum Pseudomonadota; class Alphaproteobacteria; order Rhodospirillales; family JAPHRK01; genus JAPHRK01. Next base: position 5,716 of record JAPHRK010000075.1, read on the forward strand.
CGATCGCCTGCGTGAGTACATGCGTAATTCTGCTAAGGCAGAAGACAACATGGTTTGGATGCTTGAGCAATCTAAACGGACACCTTCTCCAATCGATTGCTACTTCGGTGGTGTTTATTACATGGGCCCAATCTTTACGGCTTTCCGTGGCACCCAAGACGCTATCGATTACTACGATTTCTTGCGTACAGAAATTCAAGAACGTATTGACCTTGGTCTAGGTGTTTCAACACCTGAAGGCGACATGGGCGAAGAGAAATACCGTCTTGTTGTTGAAGGGCCTCCAAACTGGACCTCTTTCCGCGAATTCTGGAAAATGTTCTACGACGAAGGCGCTGTTGTTGTAGCTAGTTCCTACTCAAAAGTTGGTGGTGTATACGATTATGATGGCTTCCGTCACGATCCAGAGAACCCACTAGAAAGCTTGGCCGATTACTGTCTTGGTGTTTACACCAACCGTAACTTGCCAACTCGCGTTGATATGCTGGCTCAGAACGTTAAAGATTATAACGCTGATGGCCTGCTTATTAACTCCATCAAGAGCTGCAACAGCTTTGCTGCTGGCCAGTTGATGATGATGCGTCAAATTGAAGAAATTACTGGTAAGCCAGGGGCGTTTATTGAAACTGACCTTGTTGATCCTCGTTACTTCTCTGCCGCTAACGTTAAAAACCGTCTGGAAAGCTACTTCCAGATGATTGATCAAAAACGTCGTGGTGGCGGTTCCGCTACTGTTGCGGCTTAAGGGAGACTAGATTTATGAAAACTTTTATTGGTATTGACCTTGGGTCGACCACGACCAAAGCGGTGTTGATGAACGAAAACCAGGAAGTCCTGGGTCGCGGTATCACCAACTCACGGTCTAACTATGACACTGCGGCTGCTGTATGTAAGCAGGAAGCCAAAGTTGGCGCTCGTTTCACCATGTTCCAAAACGAACTTGGTTCAAAAGATGAGGGTGCCCTTAGTCTTCTCGAAGGTTTGGAGCGTAATTTCCGTCTGGAACAGTTCCTTGCTGAGTTGAAAATTCTCGAAGATACCTGCTACGGATATTTGGACCACCCAAGGTTCAAAGATTTCAAAGATGACTTGCGTGTTGCTTTGCGTGGTGTTTTCACAGAGCTTGAAGGTGAAGCTCCTGGAATTTATGCAAAGGATGCAGAGCGGAAATCTGACTTCTTCCGTGATATTGCTGGTTCACGTTTCATGAACATCGGTGAGCGGATTTCTAAAGAAGCAGATATCAGCTTTGATCACATGCTTAATGTTTACGATAAATCTATCATCGACATTGAAAGCCTTGTGCCTGCCGATGAGGTTGTTGCTGAACAACTTCTAAACGGTCTTAGTCGTGCGGTTCGGGAATCAACCGATCTTAATGTTTCTGAAGAAGAAGCGCGTTCTTCTCTTAAAAAGGTTCTCGACGTTGAAATGGAAGAAACCTATGTGGTTGGTACAGGTTACGGACGTGTCCGTTTGCCTTTCCCAAAAGAGCACATTCGTTCTGAAATTCTCTGCCACGGTCTTGGCGCACACATGATGTTCCCAGGAACCCGTACAGTTCTCGATATTGGTGGTCAGGATACCAAAGGAATTCAGATCGATAACGCTGGTATCGTTGAAAATTTCCAAATGAATGACCGCTGTGCTGCTGGTTGTGGCCGTTATCTCGGTTATATCGCTGATGAAATGAACATTGGTCTGCACGAACTTGGTCCAATTGCTTCAAAAGCGAAGAAAGTTTCTCGTATTAACTCAACCTGTACCGTGTTTGCGGGTGCTGAATTACGGGATCGCCTAGCTCTTGGTGAAGACCGGGCTGACATTTTAGCTGGTTTGCACCGTGCGATTATGCTTCGGGCGATGTCAATTATCTCTCGTGCTGGCGGTATTACGGACCAATTCACCTTTACCGGTGGTGTTGCGAAGAATAACTCAGCCGTTGGTGAGCTTGCCAAGTTAGTAAAAGACAACTACGGCGACGTGACCATTAATATCAGTGACGAGTCAATTTACACTGGCGCACTTGGTGGAGCTGCTTTTGCTCACCGTGCTGTTGTGAACTAAGGGAGAGAAAACTATGACTACTGCAATTGGAATCGACGTTGGTTCAGGCGTTATTAAAGCCGCTCTCTTCAAGGTTGACGGCGACAAAACCGAATGGCTAAGCCGCCGTGATATTCGTATCCGTCAGCGTAACCCATTCGAGCTAGTTACTGAAACCATCGATTATGTTATCAAAAAAGCTGGCTTGACCAGAGATGACATTGATTACATCGCCACCACTGGTGAAGGTGAAAATGTACAAGAGGCTACTGGCCACTTTTACTCAATGACCACACACGCTCGTGGTGCGATTTATCTTAACCCAGAAGCGCGTGCTGTGCTTGATATTGGTGCCCTTAACGGTCGTGCCATCAACATTGATGAGCTTGGTAAAGTGCTTAACTATCGCATGACCAGTCAATGTGCTTCAGGCTCTGGCCAGTTCCTTGAGAACATTGCCCGTTACTTGGGTATTGCTCAGGACGAAATCGGTGAATTGTCTCAGCAATCAGAAGATCCAGAAAAAGTATCTGGTATCTGTGCCGTGTTGGCTGAAACCGACGTTATTAACATGGTGTCTCGTCAGATTTCACCCTCAGACATTCTTCGTGGAATCCACGAATCAATGGCTGGACGTTTGGTTAAATTGCTCAAAGCGATTGGTGCTAAAAAAGGCGTCGTCATGATGACAGGTGGCTTGGCCCTCGATTCGGGTCTGGTTAAAGCCATGAAAGACGGCTTTGTTAAGCAAAAAATGGAAACTCAAATTGCATGGCATGAAGATTCCCTTTATGCAGGAGCAATTGGTGCCGCTTTATGGGGTGCATTCAGGCATGAGAAACTTCAAGCCTTGAATGAACTGGCAGAAGCGTCCTAAAAGTATTCATTCTTGTTTAATGGAGTTTAGACTATGGCCTTGATCATTACCGAAGACTGCACCAACTGTGATGCGTGCGTTCCGGTTTGCCCCAATGATGCGATTAGCGAAGGGGATATTATTTATGAGATCGATCCAGCACGTTGCACCGAGTGTGTAGGCGCTGAAGATGATCCTCAATGTGAACTGGTTTGCCCTGCTGATTGCATCATTCCAGATCCAGACAACGAAGAGACCCAAGAGCAACTGCAAGCCAAATACGAAAGCTTGCATTGATCTGACGGGAACTTTGCTCCAGTTACTAAAAAGCCCGGTAGAGGATATTCTCTACCGGGCTTTTTCGTTTATATGTTGATTAAGGGGCTCTCTAGACACCTCTTTTTAAGAATTTCTCACCAAACATATTGACGATGAATTTGATGAACTCGTCATCAATATGGCGCGGCTCGCCATCGGTTCCCCATAATCCATAACCAGTGTGTGGTGCGGCCCAGCGGATAATTTCAAAGGATGGAAAGTACCAGACGTTATCAATGGGGTTTTGAATCAATTTCTCCGCCGCAAAGCGCAACGTCGCTTTGGAAAGAAAATCTCCGGCAAGAATGGGTTGATCTGATTGGCACCATTGTAAGGGAACGGGTGAAACAGTTATGACAATCGTTGTGTCTTCTGAAAAAGCCCTGATAGATTTAATAGTATCAACGATATTTTCGTAATTTTTCTCAATGGTTGTTTGCCGCATCTCAAATTCTTCAAGGAGGCCCTTAAGTCGTCTGGGGTATTGTTTGATATTGGGGTCGTCACTGGTCACAGCATTGACGGGATCATAAGCCATCTTGCCAGTTTCTTTGTGATACCAACACATAGAAAGCCCTAAGGTAATGATAACCGTAGCTCCCTTGGTCAAGTTCTCTTTAACGGTTGCGATAGCCTCGTCTCGGCCTTCAAAGTCGTAGACGAGCTCTTCTGGTATATCGCCTGTATGAAGCCCCGCAAAAAAATCCCTCAGCGCAAAACTGGTGAAAAGCCTTTCGCTCATGGGGGAGAAAATGGAGTTGTAGCCAAGTTTATCGAGGAACTTTGCGACATTTTCAGCAAAGCATGACCCAAAAGTTAGAAAAGTGGTATCTCTTTCAAGAAAAGGAGCTGGAGGAGCAAAGCTGTCACTTAAGTGATTGCGAACAAAGTTATCAAAATCTTTGATTTTGTTGACCTTCTTAGGGAACCGCATTTGGTTGACGGTTCTTGGGTCTAAGTAGTTGCGCTTTCTGAGCATTGGAAACCCCATGTCGTTCTAATTTTTTATACATTTAGAATATATGGGGTTTAGGATACTAAATACTTAATGTTAGACACATAAAAAAAGGTGCAGGCAAAAAACCTGCACCTTCTTATCATTTGAATTCCTAAAAGGATTAGGAAATGTTTTTCCCAAGAACAAGACGTTGTGAAGACTCAAAACCACACACGTCTAAGAACTCTAGAAGACCAAAGTTGTTATTGCTAACTTGGGTACGGACATTTTCTACATTAAGAATAGAAAGGTTTGCAAAAAGTTGAGAAAGAAGAGCATGACCAACACCACCGCCAGCAAAACCAGGATGTACGCCTAAGCTATCGATCGCTGCGGTAGGTTCCATTTTACCGAACTCACCAAAGTCAACGCGAGCCATGATAAAGCCAACAACAATGCCTTCAGATTCGGCGACGAGAGAAACGCGGATACCGGTTTCACTCAGAAGTTCGGCTGCTTTACCTTCGTAGTATTTTGTCCGGTCTTCACCTGTGAGCTTGCTGTCAATTCGGGTGATGCCAGCAATATCAGATTCTTGGAAAGAACGTACAAGAACTTTGTCACGAGAGAGAGGGATATAATCTTCCCCATCAACGACTTCTTCTTCTTCTTGAAGAGGTGAGCAATCACGAATAAGAATTTGGCGAGGCTCAAGTTTGAAGTCTGTAGCTGCAAAAAAGCGAGTCATACCGGTGTCTGTCCACTCGGCTTGAGTCCGCATACTGGAGATATCGTTCTTGCCCATGCGTTCTTCTAAGCCAGCGAGAAGCTGTTTGCCTGTCCCTTTGCTTTGGGTTGAAGGGTCTACGCCGATAACGTCAAGAATAGCGACTTTTTGGGTGCCGCCAAATTCACCTTCTTGAATGCGGGCAAAGGCGTAGCCAATAAGCTTATCGCCGTCTAGGGCCGCGGAAGTGATAAATTTATCTGGAGTAGCCTGAGCAACATCCAAACGCTTTTCAAAAAAGCCACGACGAGGACGACCAGCAATAGCGGTGTCAATTTCTACTACGCGATCCAAATCCTCGGGATGTAGGGACCGAAGGGTAACCGATGACATTTCCATTTCTCCCAATAGGTTCCACCACTAAGGCAGAAGCTTAAAAACTTTATTCTATTTTTCAACAAACCAATCTGACTACCAAAGACCTTAGCACACCATCTTAAGCATACCAGCGTGATATTCTTGACAGTCATTCCGCCTGTGGTTAGTCTAAATAGATAATTCGGTACCATAATGCTGAATTATCGTTTCGTCAAGTTGTCTCGCCCAATAAATTTATTATAGTTATGATAAATTTGGGTTTGGGATGCGGTTTGTTTTTTGGGAGTTAACTAGATCATGAGAATAGATGAGAGTTTTGATTTCAGCGGAAAGGTTGCTGTCGTAACAGGAGGGATGCGCGGGATCGGAAGGACCATCGCGGATAGTTTGTGCGCCCAAGGAGCTGAAGTTCATGCATTTGATTGGGGTGAGCCTGAAGAGGGCGAGGACCTCGGAGGTATTGTTTATCACAAGGTCGATGTTTCAAACTCTGAAAGCGTTGATAGTGCAGTTGCCTCAATTGGCAAACCAGTAAGCATGTTGGTCAATAACGCAGGTATCACTAAAGACCGCAGCCTCGGCAAAATGTCTGATGATGAGTGGGAAGCTGTTATTAATATTAACCTTTCTGGCGCTTTTTATGTTTTACGGGCAATTTCTAAAGGCATGGCGACGGAACGTTATGGGCGGATTGTGAATATTACCTCAATCAATGGTATCCGTGGAAAGTTTGGCCAAGCTAATTATACCGCTGCCAAAGGCGGTATGATTGCCTTAACTAAAACGGCTGCTAAGGAACTTGGCCCCAAGGGAGTTACAGTGAATGCTGTAGCGCCTGGCATGGTGATGACGGAAATGGCGAAGAAACTTCCCCAACAATATTTGGATAATGCGTTGACCGAAACGGCAACTAAAGTCCTGGCTGATCCAGAAGATATCGCTAACGGCGTGATCTTTTTACTCTCAGATGCTGCACGCTGCGTTACGGGACAAATTCTCCAGGTTGATAGTGGTCAGTATATCTAGATAAAAATGGTGGTTAGTGGATTATTTTTTTTCACTGGCCGCTTTAACGGCAAGCTGATCGTGTTTGGTCATATGAGTTATGAGTTCTCTTTTTAACCAATCTAACAAGTTTTTCCCTACCGAATCGCTATTCACAGGGTAAATTAAGCTACGAAGCTCATCGGCAAGGCGCTCATGGGCGCGTTCTTGTGCTTTAAGGGCCTGGCTGCCGATTGTTTTCCAATAGGCTTCTTCGTCCCTAAAATGGTATTCGGTATAAGCAATGAGTTCTTCAAAAGCAGTAAGAACAACATCTTCTTCTTCGTTGGTTTCTAAGGCCACTTGGACATCGTTTGCTAAATCCAGCAAATAGCGATGTTGTTGATCTATATGGAGATTTCCAGTTTCAAATTCGGACTTCCATTCTAATACATTGCTCATATAGCTTCTCTTTTGGCTTAGTTTTTAGTCATCTAAGTAATGCAGTATCTGCCATCATTTAGTCAGATATATCAAAGAAATCTAATAATAGAAAACTTTATGCCACCTTTTTATAATTGGATAAAGGCTAACTACAATGGTGGTAGCTTACCTCCGTTATGGCCTTAGGGTTCAGTTTTAAGAGCACTTTATACGGGCTCAGGTAGGAGTCAATAGTACTAAAAGGGGCGCACATCAAGTTTTCAAGAAAGATTCATCTACGATAGTGGTTGAATTATGGTGAATCGGCCAAGATAGATAATAGTTATATATAACAGTGTATTATGGGATTAGTGCCGTGATATTTTTGAGGTGGTGTTGAGAAGAGTTTAGGATTTATATATGTTTGTGGGCAGACCTATTGGAGTCTGCCCACAAATGCAGTTAAAGTTGAAGTTTAGGTAAAATCTTTATTTCGCCTATGGAATCAATTCTCTAACAAATTCCCCACTAGGCGTCGTGAAACGTTAAGAGCCACCTTGCGGCGGTAATGGCTAGGAGAGAATGTACTGCGCATTGGTTGGATTTGCTTTTGCACTAACTTCTCAAGGGCTTTAAATCCTGTTTCATCGAAGCTGCCACCGCATAAATCTGCGGTACCTTCCAAGGAAACAGGCTTGGAGTTCGTTCCAGTTAAGCCAACCCTAAGGTCTTCAAGTTGAGTACCGTTTCCTTTAACGGCAGCAGCAATACCAACCAAAGGAAAATCTACACCGCCACGAACACGTACTTTGCGATAAGCTGTTTTGTACCCCTCAAGCTTTTCCACAAGAACAGCGACTAAAAGTTCGCCTGGTTCCAGAAGTAGGTAATCTGCACCGTCTTCCTGGTAGAGGTCTTTTAGATCAATCGTGCGGGTCCCCTTAGCAGAGGTTAGCTCTACTTTAGCGCCATGAACCATCAAAGCTGGAGCAAGGTCTCCACTGAAGGCGGCGCGACAGATTTTGCCTGTCGGGGCCACGTGACAGATTTCACCTTCATACTTCAGACAATAATCGTTAGATTTGCGCCACCACTCACTTTGATTATAGAACTGACAACGGGTATCTAAACAAACGTTGCCACCAACTGTCGCCGTTTGACGATGGGTTGTCCCTGCGATGGTCTCTGCAGCTTCTGCCAGGAGAGAAAAGTCAGACTTAATCTCATCGGCAGAAATAAGTTGTTGAAGCGTAACGCTTGCTCCAATGCGTAAACCATTGCCTGTTTTTTCAATAGATTGCATCTCTCCAATACCGGAGAGATCAATAACCGCTTTAGGTTTTTCAAGGCCGCGACGCATGTTGGGCATAAAATCTGTCCCGCCCGCCATATAACGGCTCTCGCCCTTTTTAGAAGCCATTTGAGCAGCTTCTTCTGCGCTGTTAGGGCACAGGATTTCGAAATCAGGTAAAACTTCCATTATGCTGCTCCCTTCTTGCTCGCGTTGCGTTTTTCTTCGCGTTCCCGTTTGATCATAGCGTCCATCAGGCGGTCTGGAGTGATAGGAGTTTCAGTCATTTCGATACCGGTTGCATCTTTTACGGCCGAGGCAACAGCGGCGACAATGCTTGAAAGTGCCCCTTCGCTGGCTTCTTTGGCCCCAAAGGGTCCGTTCGGATCGATAGGCTCAACAATCTTCACTTCAATATCAGGAGATTCCACCATCGTTGGGAAGCGATAATCGAGGAAGTTGGGTGCCATATGGAGACCGTCTTGGTAACGGGTTTCTTCACTAAAGGCTTGGGCGAGGCCCATCCAAACTGCGCCTTGAACTTGTCCCTCAACAGAAAGAGGGTTAATGGCAAAGCCGCAATCATGGGCAACCCATATTTTTTCAACTGTAACCAAGCCTGTGTCTTCATCAACATCGACCTGAGCAATGGTCGCTGCGTAAGAAAATCCAGGGCTTGACCCCACAGCCGCACCACGTTGTTTCCCTGTCCCTTGGAAAGCTTCTGGAACAAAGTAAGTGCCCTTAGCAGTGATTGTTCCTGTACCAACCAAGGCTTCGTTGACCACTTCCTGGAACGGAATGCCGGGGTCTTGGCTTCCGGCAACCCGGTACACTTCGCCTAAGCACTCAATATCTTGCTCAGCGCAATCGAGTTTTTTAGCTGCAGCCTCAACCAGAATACCTTTTAGGTTCTTGGCTGCATCAATGGCAGCGTTGCCGACCATAACCGTTACGCGTGAGGAATAAGATCCATTGTCCTTCGGCGTGATGGCGCTGTCATTGGCGATAATGCGGAGGCGACCATAGTCAACCCCGAGGATTTCAGCCACGGCCTGAGTAATAATGGTTGATGAGCCTTGGCCAATATCAGAAGCACCAGTGAGAATGGTAATCCCGCCATCAAAGTCGAGTTTAAGATTAATCGTTGCGTGAGGTTCTCCGGTCCAATGAACTGGTTTGCCCGCGCCACTAACAAAATGAGAACAGCCAATGCCGATTCCTTTGTTCTTTGGCATCTTGCCGCGTTTTTCTTTCCAGTCACTGGCTTCTTCGGCCCAATCCAGACATTCGGGTAAGCCATAAGAAAGACCTCTAAGGCCGTTTACAGTTTCGAATTCTGAAGTCAACAAATTGGCCCGGCGTACTTCAATTGGATCAAGCCCTAGTTCTTCTGCGATGTTATCCAGTAGCGATTCAAAGGCGAAACGAATATTGACCGTTCCGTGACCACGCATAGCACCACAAGCCGGGGTGTTGGTATAAATCCTATAACCGTCGTATTTGACATTGGGAATGTCATATATGGCGTTAAGTAAAGCTCCAGAGTATAAGATCGTTATGATGCCGTAACCGCCGTAAGCGCCGCCTTTCTGAGTGACTTCAGCCTGAACACCGGTGATTTTACCGTCCTTTTTCAGACCCATTTTAATTTTGATGTCTGTTTCTGGGCGTCCACGGTGGGTAAGGAAAGTTTCTTCACGGGTCAATTGCATACGAACTTTGCCGCCCGTGGCTTTCGCCAGAAGACAAGCAATAATTTCAAAGTTCAAAGTTTCTGTTCGAGCCCCAAAACCGCCACCAACAAAGGGCTTGATCACTCGGATGCGAGATGAGTCCATGCCTAAGCATTGGGTCAGCATGAGGTGAACGTAGTAAGGGACCTGGGTAACAGACTTAAGAGTCATCAATTCCCGCTCGGCATCATACTCAGCCAAGGCAGCATGAGGCTCCATGTGAGCGTGGGTTACTTCGGCGCAGTGATAAGTGTTTTCTTTGACGAGATCAGCTTCAGAGAAACCAGCTTCAACGTCGCCAAATTCATGGTTAACGCTTCTTTCCTGATTGCCTTTACGTCTTTCGTGTAGGTCTACGGTGCCAGGAGCACGAGCTTCGTCTGGAGTGTAGTAGGCGGGGAGCTCATTCACTTCCAGTTTGATGAGGTTAATGGCTCGTTGAGCTGTTTCCGCATCAACGGCAGCAACAGCGGCAACCGCATCGCCTTTGTAACGAACTTTTTCTTTAACCAGTGGATATTCATTCTCAGCAATTGGCAAAATACCAAATGGAGCGCCGCAATCTTCACCCGTGATGACGGCCATGACGCCGGGTAGGGCTTGAGCTGCTGAAATATCGAGGTTTACAATTTTTGCGTGGGCATATGGGCTGCGGAAGATCAGACCTGTAAAGGCACCGTGATCATCTAAGTCTGCCGTATATTGAGCTTTGCCCGTTACCTTCTCAATACCATCCACAAGGGGGATACGAGCACCAGCCGCTTTGTTTGGCTTAGCGTTCTTTAAATCTTCAATGTTGGGAATGGGGGCACTCATGCTGCGGCCTCCTCATTGCTCTCAATAACACCTTTAACTGATTCAAGGATTTTTACATAACCAGTACAACGACATAGGTTGCCTTCTAAGGCCTTTTTGATTTCTTCATCGCTTGGATTGGAGTTAGCGCGCAGCAAAGCTTCAGCTGCCATAATCATCCCGGGGGTACAGAAACCACATTGGGTTCCTAACTTCTCATGGAACATTTGCTGAAGTTTAGAAAGACGACCGTTTTGGGATAGAGACTCAACAGTTTCGATCTTCTTGCCTTCAACGGTTGCCGCCAAAGTGAGGCAAGCAAGCTGTGGGGCGTCATTAACCAAAATTGTGCAAGCACCACATTCACCGCCATCGCAGCCCATTTTTGACCCCTTAAGGCCAACCGTGTCTCTTAAATAATCAATGAGCAACATGTTCTGGGGTACCAGATCCTCGCGCTCTCTACCGTTTACAGTTAGTCGAAGAATAGACTTCATGGCGATCAAATTTCCTCTATATGACGTGCAAATATCTTTGCCTAATGAAGGCAGGTCTAGTTTGACATAAAATAGTTTGGTGTCAAACTAATTTATGTAAATGTGCTGTGACGAAACTGAATGAATGTTTATGGCAATAATGATAAGCCTTGAAAAGATATCTGAACAAAACCGATTTAAAGGAACGAAAGCGTGTTTACTCTTCACCCACAATTTACCAAAGACTGTTTAGAGATTGGCGATAGCCCGTTTTGTCGGGTTTTATTAATGAATGATCGCCGGTTCCCATGGGTTATCTTGATACCTAAAAGGGAAGGTGTGACAGAGATTCACCATCTTGCTGAAGCAGACCTTGCTGGTGTTGTTGGAGAGATTGCTGCTGCTTCAAAATTTATGGAGTCCATAGACGGTATTGATAAAGTTAATGTCGCAGCTCTGGGGAATATGGTTCCTCAATTGCACATTCATGTGATTGCTCGGCGCAAATCAGATGCTGCTTGGCCTAAGCCTGTTTGGGGCGTAGGGGTGGCTGAGCCTTATAGTGAAGATGAGATTAGCAATCTAAGGAATTTTTTCTATAAAGGCCTTGCTTTGGGTTAAGAATACCCCCTTAATTTATGCTATGGTATTGCTACAAATAACCAAGAAGTTTCAATAGGCTTATGGTAGTTAATTATAAAGATTGGGGAAAAACATGGCAGTTAACAACAACAAACTAATCCAACAGACCTTTATGCTGCTGGAAAAACAAGATAAAGCTTCTAAAGACGAACTGGCTAGCAGAGCTCGCTTGCTGGCACTAGCTTTACAACAAGCTGAAAGATCTAATGAAGAACTCGAGGTCCATAACGAGGTTCTAAAAGAAGCTATGGAACAGGTCCTTGAATCTGTTCGTGGGCATATGGATGTTAAATTCAAGAACCCAAAAGGTGGTTATGTTGTTGATATCACTAAGACTTTGAAAAAAGCTCTGTCACCTTATGCTGATTCGGCAAATGCCCGCAGTATTGTTAAAACCAAAAAGAAGGGTGGCAAACCTCAGAAAAGCAAGAAAAGTAAGAAAAACTCAAAGAAGAAATAGTCTAGCTTTCATAGGATAAGCTATATGGGGAAACTTGACGGTAGGGTCGCCATCATAACAGGTGGTGGTACTGGTATTGGAAAGGGAATCGCTGAAGCCTTTGCTCAAGAAGGGGCTACGGTCGTTTTGGCTTCCCGGAACAAAGGGAACTTAGAGCAGGTCGCCTCGACCATTGTGAAGGCTGGGGGCCAAGCCATATCAATCCCCACAGATGTTTCCAAAGAAGCTGATGTTCAATCACTCTTTGCCCACACAATAGAAGCTTTTGGTAAAGTTGATGTCCTCGTCAATAACTCTGGTTTCTTTGGGGCTGGACCAATTGATGAAATGAGTCTCAATACTTGGCAGACGACTGTTGATGTCAATTTAACGGGTGCCTTCCTTTGTAGTCGTGAAGCATTTCGGACGATGAAACAAAATAAAGGCGGTCGGATAATTAATATTGGTAGCGTCTCTGCCAAAGTTCCACGCCCAAATTCAGCTCCTTATACGTCAACAAAATTCGCCTTAGAGGGACTAACTCGTTCTTTAGCTTTAGATGGACGCGAACATGGAATTGCTGTTTCAATTCTGCAGCCTGGAAATACAGATACAGCAATCTGGGAAAACAACCCGTCTGGAGCTTCTGTTGAGGGGGTTATGGCGATCTCTGAAGTGGCAGCAGTAGCTGTTGTTATGGCGGCATTAGACCCGAGCATTAATATGTTTGAGGCTTTGATGTTGCCCATGAGTATGCCCTATTTGGGTCGTGGATAAGAAGCCCAACAAAAATTAAAATTGATCAAAGTCAAGAAAAGCGAGTATGTTGTTCCTAATATTTCATTGTAGGGGTGGCAAACATGGCTATTGAACAGATCAATCATCTTCAATCTGGTTCCGTAACGACAGAAGATTCCACCGCATGGCTTTTGAAAGGCTGGGAGGATTTTAAATCTGCACCGGGCATAAGCCTCCTCTATGGCGGTTTGTTCGTTGGAATCGGTTATTTGATGGTTTATGGCTTGGTTCAATCCGGCCTCGAATCCCTTCTTCTTCCTATGGCTTCAAGTTTTATGCTGGTTGGTCCTTTATTGACGGTCTTACTTTATGAAGTGAGCAAGACTTTGCAAAACGGAGGAACCGTTGGGATTGGCCAAATGTTTGGAGCGGTTATGGCTAAATCAGGGCAACTAGCTGTTGTTGGCTTTGTTCTGGCCTTTTTAACTATGGTTTGGATGCTGCTTTCACTGGTTATATTCTCAGTTTTCTTTGGGGGGACACCCCCCGATATGAGTTCTTTTTACAATGATTTTATAAGCCAGCCTCAAGCTCCAATCTTTCTGGTTGTTGGAACGCTGACAGGCGGTGTTCTCGCGACAATAGCCTTTGCTGTCAGTGCGATCTCTTTGCCAATGATTATGGATAAGGAGGTCAATGGCGTTGAAGCCATAGTGTTTAGTATTGCCGTTGTACGCAAAAACTGGCGTGTAATGTTTGGTTGGGCAGCTATGCTGGCCTTATTGACCTTTTGTGGCATGGCAACATTCTTCTTAGGCCTTGTAATAACGATTCCCCTATGTGGTTACGCTACTTGGCATGCCTATAAGCACTTTTCTAAGGATTAATCCGCGTTCAAACGCCTCTAAACCTACAACGCAAACCCGATAATTTTTTCAATTTCCTGCTTCATGCTCATGGGTGAGAAGGGTTTTTGCAGGATATTGCTGATGCCAACAGTTTTTGCCTCTTCAGCAAGATCTTCGACAGAATCGCTGGTGAGAAGAATTATAGGAAGGTCTTGGTAATATGTCCCTTGTGCAGCACGAACTTTTTGAGAGAACTCAATGCCACCCATTTTATCCATATGGTGGTCTGTGACTAAGATATCGAATTTAAGTCCGCCTTCTTCAAGCCAGGACAAAGCTTCATTTCCATCTTCAGCAAGTTCAACAAAATCAAACCCGATAGTATTGAAAATTTGTTCAATAATTTTACGCACAGCACGTTGTTCTTCAATAACCAGTACTGTCAGGCCGACGGAATTCTTAGAAGCCATGTGAATAAACTTTCATAACGCAGAAAAGGATAGCAAATTTTACGGAAATTCCTTTGATTTGCAATCCAGAGTTTACAAATTATACGTCAGGATAAAGGGGCGGTTTTGTCGGCATTATGTTGGGATAACTAGTTTGATTCGCACATGTTAGACAGTTTGTTATATCCATCACTAGTAATGGTTGGGGGTGAAGCTTACCCATAGGCGGCAGAAAGTTAAAAATTCGAACTATTTCGCCATAATTCTACCTATCAGTTTTCAAAATCTCATTAAAATCAATAGATTGTCCCCATCATGAGGGGATATGGAATGAATTTTACTCAATTGGCGAAAGAGTTTCTCCAGCATTGCAAACGCAGAGAGCTTTCAAGCCATACGTTGCGAGCTTATCGTTGTGACCTTGAAAGTTTTGGACTGTTTTATTCTCCCATAGGGAATTTTCCACAATCTTTATCTAAGGATATTTTTGAACAGTGGCTAGACCACTTACAGGAGGAAAAACTTTCACCTGCTAGCCGTAAACGTCGTTTAGCCTGTTTAAAGGTTTTTTGTCGATGGCTTGAAGATAAGGGCGTTGTTGAAAACTCACCCCTCAATGGTAACCGGTTAAAAATCAAGCAACCTAAACGTCTCCCTAGAAACATTCCAGATCATCAACTGGTCCCTCTCTTTGCTCTTTTAACCAGAAAGGGAAGCGATATAGGTTTCAGAAACCTCGTGCTTCATGTTGCCTTAGAGTTTTTGATTACAACAGGAATGCGAATAGGTGAACTCTGTACTTTGATGATTGCCGATGTTGATGTGAAAACAGGAAGCGTGAGGGTCGTTGGTAAAGGGGCACGTGAACGAACAGTCTTCATCTTAGATGATGACCTGAAAGAACTTGTTACCAGTTATCTTGAGCAGAGAAGTTTAAGCAGAGCGAACATTACTGAACATTTCTTGATACTTCCAAATGGCTCGCCCGCTACCCCCGATTACCTTCGGCGACAGCTCCATAAACTCACTAAAAAAGCAAATATCGACCGAACCATCACCCCCCACATGTTTCGCCACACCGCCGCAACTATGCTGCTCGAAAACGGCGTAGACATTCGCTACGTCCAAAAACTCCTAGGCCACGCCAGCTTAACCACAACCGAGATTTATACCCACGTCTCAGAGACAAGCCTTAGAGCTGCCTTGGTAGCAGGGAACCCAAGGAGACGAATACAAAATACGTGATAACTAGAAATTATGCCGCAAAA
>JAPHRK010000014.1 GCA_026196105.1 Rhodospirillales bacterium
TGGTGTGGTGGGAAGTTTTCGCCATTTTATACACGGCTTTGGCAATGGTAACGCAGCGTTCACCTCTTTGTTTTTCTGAAGATTTTCTCGGCATACCGATCAGTTGGTTTAGTTCGGCA
Source organism: Rhodospirillales bacterium (assembly GCA_026196105.1). GTDB lineage: Bacteria > Pseudomonadota > Alphaproteobacteria > Rhodospirillales > JAPHRK01 > JAPHRK01. The sequence goes on from JAPHRK010000014.1 coordinate 120, forward strand.
TCGGCAAAATCGTATCCTTTAGGTGTGGTGTATGAACTTTGAATATCCTTACAAGCTTCATAATCTTCAATTCGGAAACCTTCAATCTTGGCGCGTTTTCTGAGCTTGGCGAGTTGGCTTTCAATCCCGGCTTGGATTTTAGCTTCCATGTTTCTCATGCCTTTTTCATCAACGAAATAGGCAACATTGTATGCATACCACAGCAGAAGAGCGATGATAGGGAGACCAAGAATTAAGTATGCCATAATTGCGGGTTTAGAAGTGAAGATACTGCCTTTCTTCTCATGGGCTACTTTGCCCTTGCTGGATTTAGCAGCGGCCTTTTCTTTGGCATTAGTCTTCTCTTGTTTGTCGTCCGACATAAGTTCCCTATCACGCCTACTCATTTATTCAGTCTAGTTTGACGTTACAAATTGTAAACATCAAGAAATCTCTGATTGTAAATAAAGGATAGTTCAAAAGTGAACTAATTTCTTGAGTTTTCTCTCAAATCAAGACAAGCTTGTGAATATTCGAGTATTTAAAGGATTCTGTACCAGTGAGTGAAAAATCTAGTCCGTACTTAGAACCAGGAGAGTTCGTTAATAGTGACGCTCCTGAGATTATTGCCTTTGCCAAAAAGACTATTGGTGATGCGGCGGATGAAACAGAAAAAGCCCTGCTCCTCTTTCATGCTATCCGGGACGATATTATTTATGACCCTTACTTGCCAATGGGGAAAAAAGAAAGCTATACAGCCATTGATGCTTTAAAAAGTGGACGCGGGTGGTGCGTGCCAAAGGCTGCTCTTTTAGCGGCCTGTGCCAGGTCAATTGGCATCCAAGCCCGTTGTGGTTACGCTGATGTTCGCAACCACTTAGCCACAAAAAAGCTCCTCGATGCAGTTGGAACGGATATGTTCTTCTGGCATTCTTACTGTGACCTATTCCTCAAAGGAAAGTGGGTCAAAGCCACCCCAGCATTCAATAAATCTATGTGCGATAAGTTTGGCCTTAAGCCTTTAGAATTCGATGGTGAAAATGATTCTTTGTTCCATGAATTTGACGTCACAGGGCGAAAACATATGGAATATGTCAATGAACGCGGCACTTATGCAGATGTCCCTTTTCAAGAAATCATAGCGACCTTTGCTGCGGAGTATAAAGGCGTTGCTGAACACTTTGATGATGGTCTTGAGGGAGATTTTCAAAAAGATATAGATGCTGAGTTAAACTAGCTACTCTTCAAGAGCACCTTTAAAGCCTGTTGCAATCACATACATCTCGGCTGAATCTTTGCGGCTGGCAGGGGGTTTGGCATGCTTAACTGTCGTGAAGCGCTTTTTCATGTCGCTCAAAAGCTGCCTTTCTGTGCCGCCTTGGAAAACCTTTGCAACAAAAACACCTTCAGGTGCAAGAACTTCGTAAGCAAAATCTAGGGCGGCTTCACAGAGCATCATAATCCGTAGATGATCTGTTTGAGGGTGCCCCATCGCAGGGGCGGCCATGTCACTCATTACGACATCAGCTGGACCGTTAAGAGCATCACGTAATATGTCTGGGGCATCATCTGCCATAAAATCATGGCAAATTACCGTCGCCCCTGGCATATCTTCCATGGGGTTAATATCTAAAGCGACCACTTTGCCACTACCACTTAGGGATTTGACCCTTTCAACGGCAATTTGCGTCCATCCGCCAGGGGCAGCACCTAAATCAAGGATGCGTTTACCGGGTTTGAGAAAGCCAAATTTGTCGTCTAGCTCAATGATTTTAAATGCTGCTCTGGATCGAAAGCCCATCTTTTTGGCTTCAATCACATAGGGGTCATTGAGTTGACGTTGAAGCCAGCGAGTTGAGGAGAGGCGTCGTCCCTTTGCAGATTTTACTTTAACATGCAGACCGCGCGAGCCTGTGCCTTTACCTTTTTTTGATTTGCTGCCGGGTCCGCCTCGTCTATCAGCCATGTTTCGCCGTATCTCTCTGTTTTGAATATCTCCGCCGGCGGGCTCTCTGCTTCTGGCGTTTCAATTTGTTCGCGCTGATCAATTCGTGGAGCAAACCTTCGCGGATACCTCGGTCAGCAATCCTTAGTTTTCCGACAGGCCAAAGAGTGCAAACAGCATCCAAAATAGCACAGCCAGAGACGACTAAGTCAGCTCGGGTGGGACCAATGCATCCATTGGCTGCTCGGGTTTTGAAATCTGTCCCAGCTAACAAGTTACTCACTCTGAAGACATCTGAGAAATCTAATTCCAACCCATCAACCCGAGAGCGGTTGTAAAAAGGCAGTTCAAGGTAAGCGGCACCCAAGGTGGTAACTGTGCCTGAGGTGCCGAGCATTTGCACTGTGCCTGCGGCAATTTCAGCGTTGATATTATGCTTTTTTTCAAAAGGCTCTAACTCAGCACGAATTTCTGCTGACATTGTAGCATAAACTTCAGGCTTAATAAAATCGCCGCCAAAGCGTTCGCAAAATGTGACCACGCCGGAGCAAATAGAGATAACGTCTAATACTTCAGGTGAGCCATTTGGATTAACTTTCGTCCAGGCAACTTCTGTGCTGCCTCCTCCAATATCAAAAACGAGAGCGTAAGGTTTTTGATCATTAAGAAGGGGGGAACATCCAGCCAAGGTCAAACGTGCTTCTTCTTCCGCCGGAATGATTTCAATTTCGATGCCCGTTTTCTCGCGAACTTTGTCAACAAAGCCATCACAATTTGCTGCACCACGACAAGCCGCTGTTGCAATGTTCCGAGAGTTGACAACTTTGCATCGTTCCATTTTTTCAGCGCAGATGCTTAAAGCTTCAACAGTGCGATCAACAGCAACGTCACAAAGATTACCACTTTCAGTGACATCTTCTCCTAATCTAACCGTTCGGGAAAAGGAATCGATGACTTTGAAGCCATGGCGAGTCGGCACCGCAATTAACATACGACAATTATGAGTGCCCAAATCGATGGCCGAAAATGCGGGCGCATTGCCTTCATGCCCTTTCCTGCCCCACTTACCGGAGCTTCGTCTTCCACCATTATGCATCAATATAATACCAAAGTCGGAACGTGACTTCTCACATTCATTCAATAAATCTATGTCATTGATACCCTAAAAAAACCTGCTTGCAAAACGCTTGGTGTGAAAGATCGTAAATGATTCATAATAGATGAAGGTTATTGCCTTGTTATTGGTATTTTTTTTAGAATATTGAAATAGTTAAATTAGAATCTCAATTTATCACCAAGGGTTGTGGTAGTGTTATCTTCAGAAACCTTCGGTGACATTGTGTGAGAAACACCCAAATTGGCTTCAATCAAACCTGAGCTATACCAGCAGCCAGAGTAGGCGATGCTGTCAGGGATCGCTTTTCTCTGACGGTTGGTTTTCATATAACGATAGAGGGATTTGCTCGCTTGACAGATGCTCCTTGATTGTCCAGACAGTGGTTCAAGTAAGTCAGAGCCTTTATAGGCCTATCCGGAGTTGTAAATTATGAGCGATGTTGAAACCGCCACTGAAAATGAAATCAGGGATTTTATTCGGGAGATTGTTCGTACGGACTTAAACTCCGGTAAGACGTCATCCTTGGTGACCCGGTTTCCTCCAGAGCCTAATGGTTATCTTCATATTGGTCATGCTAAGTCTATATGCCTTAATTTTGGATTAGCTCAGGAGTTTGGTGGTCGCTGCCATTTGCGGTTTGATGATACCAATCCTGAGAAAGAAGAACTCGAATATATTGATGCCATTAAAACAGATGTAAGTTGGCTCGGTTTTGATTGGGGTGAACACCTTTATTATGCCTCTGACTATTTTGAGCAGCTTTATGATTGGGCTGTTCATTTGATCAAAGAAGGCAAGGCATATATTTGTGACCTTGATGCTGAGCAAATGCGTGAATATCGCGGTACCCTGACGAAACCAGGAACAAATAGCCCTCACAGAGATCGTTCTGTTGAAGAAAACCTCGATCTCTTTGGCCGAATGCGAGCGGGAGAGTTTAAAGAAGGCGAGCGAGTACTAAGGGCTAAAATCGATATGGCGTCAGGCAATATGAATATGCGTGATCCAGTGATGTACCGTATTCTCCATGCTGATCACCCCCGCACCGGTGATGCTTGGCATATTTATCCCAATTATGATTTTGCTCATGGACAGTCTGACGCTATTGAGACCATTACCCATTCTATCTGTACGCTGGAGTTTGAAGACCACCGTCCGCTTTATGAGTGGTTCGTAGAAAACCTTCCAGTTCCTGCTGAACCTCGCCAGTTCGAATTTGCCCGGCTTAATTTGACCTATACAGTACTTTCTAAGCGGAAACTCATCCAGTTAGTCGAAGAGGGGCATGTTAATGGATGGGATGACCCGCGCATGCCAACTATTTCTGGTTATCGCCGCCGGGGTTTCCCTGCAGCTGCGCTTCGTGATTTTTCAAGGCGGATTGGGGTTTCAAAATCTAATAGCACTGTTGAAGTTGCTAACCTTGAAGCTTGTGTTCGGGAAGACTTAAACAAAACCGCTGAACGACGCATGGCGGTTCTTAAACCCCTTAAGGTCACGATTATCAATTACCCAGAAGGGCAATCTGAAGAGCTGGAAGCCGTTAATAACCCTGAAGATGAAGGCGCCGGCAAACGCATGGTTCCTTTCTCGCGCGAGCTCTACATTGAACAAGACGACTTTATGGAAGACGCCCCTAAAAAGTTTTTTAGGCTTTCACAAGGACGGGAAGTTCGTTTGCGCTATGCTTATTTTGTCACCTGTAATGAAGTTATCAAGAATGATGCAGGCGAAGTGATTGAACTTCTCTGTACCTATGACCCGGAAACAAAAGGTGGCAATTCACCTGATGGCCGCAAGGTCAAGGGGACCTTGCACTGGGTATCTGGAGAGCATGCCGCCTCAGCAGAAGTCCGGCTCTATAACCATTTGTTCACCAAGGAAAACCCAGGCTCTGATGGCGATTTCCTAGACGATATTAATCCTGATTCCGTTGAAGTTCTTAACAATTGCCTCTTAGAGCCAAGTCTAGCTCAAATTCCCGTTGGTAAAACGGTCCAGTTCGAACGGTTAGGCTATTTTTGCCATGACATAGATTCAAGCACAGATAAGCTTATTTATAACCGGACTGTTGCTTTGCGTGACACTTGGGCAAAGGTTAAAGCCAAAGGGTAAAGACTTTAAGCGATTGGCTGTCGATCCATTAAGCACATTAAACGATAGGAGCGACAACCTAGCCCCTTTACTTTTTTATCTAAGCTTTTAAGGCTTGATTGATAGTCTTTAAATTTTTTTTCTAACAGCTGAATTTCATTACGAAGCTGTTGAGTTGATTCTTTGTATTTTCGGGTGCTTTGGGCTTGGTTTTCAGACTCTTTAATTAGACGGTGCATAGCCAGAGATAGCTGAACTTTTGAATTGATGGGGATTATATTGTTAATCATAGGCAACCCCTTTCCTAAGTCGTTACATTGCCAGTCGCTATTTCAAAATAATTTCATATCTAATCTCATATATTGTGATCCATTCGCTTAATACTAGAGGTAGGTGTTATGGGGTGATTAATCTCAATTTATTACTTGTCATTACTCTCTATGCATCCCTATATCCAATAGGTGCACAGATTAGAGGAATGAATGATGTGGTTTTCCCCAAAAAATGAACCTGAGATGCCTGAAGCTGGGGGGGCTCTTCAAGGCCGCGCCGAGAAGATGCCCATAAGTGGGGTACACTATGTTAATGGGTCGAAGATGATTGCGCCTTTTCCAGAAGGATATGAGGAAGCCCTTTTTGGCTTAGGTTGTTTTTGGGGGGCAGAACGCAAGTTTTGGCAGGCTGAAGGTGTTTACACAACGGCAGTAGGTTATGCGGCTGGTTATACCCCTAACCCAACCTACGAAGAAACTTGCACAGGACGTACAGGACATAATGAAGTGGTCCTTGTGGTCTTTGATCCTAAGAAAACCAGCTATGATAACCTTCTAAAACTTTTTTGGGAGGGGCATAACCCTACACAAGGTATGAAGCAGGGAGCCGATGTAGGAACCCAATATCGTTCCGGTATATATGTCTATTCAACTGCTCAAGAAAAGGCAGCCAAAGAATCAAAGGTCATGTTTCAGCAGAATTTATCTGATGCAGGGCATAATAAAATAACGACAGAAATAATTTCTGCACCTGAATTCTACTATGCCGAAGAATACCACCAACAATATTTGGCGAAAAATCCTAATGGTTACTGTGGCCTTGGTGGTACGGGTGTAAGGTTATTTTGATTTTTGTTGACCCAAGTAGCGCTCTAAGCGTTGCCTGGAAACAGCCTCCCGTGAATCTTCCTTACCCATGTCACGACATATTTCCTGAACATAGGTAAGGTGGGCAATGGTTGCTTCTCTTGCCGCAATAGGGTCGCCAGCTATGATAGCTTCATAAACTGCCCGGTGTTGTTTAAGCAGCAAATCTCTGGCACCAGGACGGTTGTAGAGCTGGTTACGATTATAGAAAACACCATCTTTGAACAGACTAAAGAGCGCGCGCATAATGTGCAGGAGGACAACGTTGTGGGCTGCCTCAGCTATGATGAGATGAAAATCAGCATCAATTTCAGCTTCCTCTGTTGGGTCATCTGTTCCATGAGCTGATTCCATAGCATTAAAGCAGGCAGTTAACAGTTCCCGGTCAGCATCTGTTGCTCTTAAGGCAGCGTAATAAGCAGTACCTGCATCCACTTCCATTCTGAATTCCAGGAAATCAAAAGCGGCGTCTTCGCTGTTCTCTAACAGCTGAGCAAGGGGGTCAGCTAGTGTCGGAGATAAGAAGTTCTTCACAAAAGTCCCTCCCCCTTGGCGGCTTTCTAGTAGCCCTTTATTCTCTAATTTCTGAATTGCATCACGTAGGGAAGGTCGAGAAACTTCCATCTGTTTGGCTAGATCTCGCTCAGAAGGAAGTCGTTCTCCTGGAACTAAAACCCCTTGAAGGATATTTTTTTCTAATTCTTCAGCAATTGCATCTGAGATTTTTCCTGGTTTTATTTGTTTGTATGCCACCCTATTATCCCCATTTAAATAAAGGAATCGCTTGAAAACTATGCCTCCTTACCCGAAGATGGAATCGTTATAGGTGTAAGGGAGGCTCCAACACCTTAAGCAATAAAATTAATTGGTCAAATAAATTTACCACTTTACAAAATTGGTCAAATAATTTATCCAAAATAGCCAGCACGGGAAGGTTGGTCAACCTTTCTAAGGTTAAGTTTAATAAAAACAATAAGTTACTTTAGTTATTTTTTGGAAAACCCTGGTCATTGATCAGGGAATGTCGATAAGGGAGACACTTAAATGCGTAAATTAGCTGTTTTAGCTGTAGCAGCCAGTGCTTTGGTTGCCACAACTGCTGCCCCCGCAGCAGCGAAAAAAGTTTTGTTGAAGACTCCGATTGCTTTTGCAACGGTTCTACCTGGTTTGGGTTCAACCATTAAGTGGGTTGGTGATAACATTGGTACAAACAGTGGCGGTACCGTGAAAATGAAAGTATATGAGCCCGGAAAGCTCGTTGCTCCATTTGAAATTCTTGATGCCGTTTCTTCCGGTAAAATCAATTCCGGTTATACCACAGCAGGTTACTGGATCGGTAAAATGAAGGCTGCGCCTTTATTCTCAGCCGTACCTTTTGGACCTGAAGCTGGTGAATATCTTGCCTGGATTCATTATGGTAATGGCGGCAAGCTCTACCAAGAAATGTACGATCAAGGCGGCTTCAATGTAAAAGTTATTCCTTGTGGAATTATTGCTCCTGAAACTTCAGGCTGGTTTGCTAAGCCAATCAATACCCCTGAAGACCTTAAAGGCTTGAAAATGCGTTTCTTTGGTCTTGGTGGTCAAGTTATGCAGAAGCTCGGTGTGTCTACCACTTTGCTTCCAGGCGGCGAAATTTTCCCAGCTCTTGAGAAAAAAGCAATTGATGCTTCTGAATTCTCAATGCCAGCGATCGATAAACGCCTCGGCTTCCATAAATTGGTCAAATACAACTACTTCCCGGGCTGGCACCAACAAGCCACCTTGTTTGAACTCCTCATTAACAAGGACGTTTGGAACGGCATGGACGCACAGCAAAAAGCTGTGACCAACATGACCTGTATGGCAGCAACTACTAATTCTATTGCCGAAGGTGAAGCAATTCAGTTTGACGTGATGAAAGAAAACGTTGAGAAGAATGGTGTTAAGATCATGTACTGGTCTGATGAAATGCTGAACACCTTCCGTTCAGCTTGGGGCGAAGTCGTACAAGAAAACCTTTCTGACCCAATGTTTAAGAAAGTATGGGATGATCTTTCTACTTTCCGTGCAGGTTACGACCTGTGGGAGAAAAACGCTTTCTTACCGCGTGAGCGCTAAGACTAGCTTTTGAAGTAGAACTTCAATCTTTCGGAGTGAGAGATGCGATCTGAAGATCGTGTCTCTCATTTCAAATATATTCAAAAATATTGAGTAGATAGCCATGACTGATAAGCCAGATGACGGCCACATCCATGTGGCAGAAATCGTCGAGCATATGCGCGAACACCCTGATCACACCCATGTGCCTATAGCTGACGCCATTGATAATTTTATTCGTTCAATCGGCCACGTCGTTTGCTGGGTAAACGGCCTCCTTATTTTTATTATTATTTTGCAAGTTGTTCTTCGTTACGGGTTCAATAGCGGCGTTGTCATGATTGAAGAGCTTCAGTGGCACTTTTATGCAATTGGCGTTATGTTTGGCGTAGCTTATGCTCAGGTTAATGACGCACATATCCGCGTTGATATTCTTCATATGCGGCTCTCAGATCGCGGTAAAAGAATTGTTGAAATTTTTGGTATCCTCTTTTTCATTTTACCTTTTGTTTTTGTCGTAGTTTATCACAGCATTGATTTTGTTTATGAATCATACAGGCTTAACGAGCACTCAGATGCGCCTATTGGGTTACCTTGGCGGTGGTTAATTAAATCCGTTATTCCTATTAGTTTCAGCCTCTTTGGATTAGCCGCAATTTCCCGGCTGATCAGAGACGGGGTCGTCTTATCTCGCGGTTCTAAGGGGGCTTATTAGTTATGGAAGTTAGTGATTATCTAGTTGTAGCGATGTTCCTGAGCTTCGTGGCGTTCCTGTTTACGGGGATTCCGGTTGCTTTTGTTCTTGGTGGTATTGGCGTTTTGTTTGCTGGGGTTGGTTATTTTGCTGACCTTTATTTAGATACTGCGACGGGGTTGGATTTCCTGACCTTGGGATTGGTGGTTAACCGAATTTATAAGATCATGGATAACTGGGTGCTGGTTGCCCTACCCATGTTCATATTTATGGGGCTTATGCTTGATGAATCTGGTGTTGCTGAACGCTTGATGAAATCTATGCAGGAGTTGTTCGGTAAAGTGCGCGGTGGTCTGGCAATCACGGTCACTACCATCGGCATTGTTCTCGCCGCCTCTACGGGCATCATTGGCGCCTCTGTTGTGTTGCTTGGTTTACTTTCACTGCCTGCCATGCTTAATCAAGGATACCACAAACCCTTAGCGCTCGGGACAATTGCGGGTGCCGGGACCTTAGGAATTTTGATTCCACCATCCATTATGCTTGTCATTATGGCTGATCAGCTTGGTCTCTCAGTTGGTGACTTGTTCATGGGGGCTGTTTTCCCTGGCTTGTTGCTTGGGCTTCTCTACATCTTATACATTCTAGGCATTGGTATATTCAAGCCAAGCCATGCCCCTCTTGACCCCAATCGTCGACCAATCGAATGGCGGATGATAGCGGAGGTTTTAAAAGCAATTTTGCCAACAGCCGGGCTTATTGTTGCTGTGCTGGGATCAATTTTTGCTGGGATCACGACACCGACTGAAGCCAGTGGTGTTGGTGCCTTAGGGGCGACAATCCTTGCTGCTATAAACCGCAATCTTAATTTTCATGTATTCTTTGAGGTATTGAAAGCTACTTTCAATACGACGGCCTACATCTTTGCTATTTTCCTGGGTGCGACATGTTTTGCTCTTGTTCTTCGTGAGCTTGGCGGTGATGAGTTGATTGAAACGGTATTAACAGGACTGCCTTTTGGACCAATTGGGATTGTCATTTTTATTCTTGGTATCGTCTTCTTGCTTGGCTTCCTCCTTGATTGGATTGAAATCACCTTGATCGTTCTGCCTCTTATCGCTCCTGTTGTCTCTGCCCTTGGATTGGAAATTGATGGGTATGGTAAAATTGATAGCCCAGAGCTGATATGGTTCGTTATGCTTGTCGCGGTGGCTTTGCAGACGTCGTTCCTCACGCCCCCGGTGGGCTTTGCTCTCTTCTATCTGAAGGGGGTCTGTCCACCAGAAGTACGGATGATTGATATTTATAAAGGCGTTGTTCCCTTCATTATTCTGCAGCTTATCGGCCTCACCATTGTCTTGCTATATCCGCAATTAGTTCTCTGGCTTCCGGCTGTGGCTTATTAGCTATGAGAGATCGTAGTTATCCGCACAAACCTGAAGCGGTATACTTCTTCGGGACCTGCCTTGTTGATATGTTCTATCCTGAGGCAGGGATGGCAGGTATTCAGTTGCTGCAACGTGAAGGTGTTAGGGTGATCTACCCCCAAGGCCAGAGTTGTTGTGGTCAACCTGCTTACAATAGTGGGCATAGGGCAGATGCGCTTAAAGTTGCTCGACAGCAAGTTAAGTTGTTCAAAAAAGATATCCCGATTGTTCTTCCCTCTGGCTCCTGTGCAGGGATGATGTTTAAACATTATTCAGAGCTCTTTGAAGGTGACCCTCTTGAGAAAGAGGCTACAGAGGTTGCCAATCGAGTCTTTGAGTTAACCGAGTTTCTGGTCCATGTGCTGAAAGTTGATCTCAAAGATAAAGGTGAACCTGTTAAAGTAACTTGGCATGGTTCCTGCCATTCCCAACGGGAAATGGGAGTTCGTGAAGAACCTAAAGAGTTGCTTCGACAGCTTGAGAGTGTTGAACTTCAGGAGTTGAAGCGGGAAAAGGAATGTTGTGGTTTTGGCGGCACTTTTGCTGTTCGCCAGCCTGAGGTTTCTGCAGCCATGGTCGAGGATAAAACCAAGGATATCTCTGACACAGGGGCTTCTGCCGTTGTTTCTGGTGATTGCGGTTGTCTGATGAATATTACCGGCACATTGGAAGCTAAACAAAGCAGGGTTAAAGGACAGCATATTGCCGAGTTCTTGTTGGAGCGTACCGATGAAGCCTGAAGGAACCTTTCGCCAACGTGCTAAGGAAGCTCTTGCCGATAAAGAACTACGCGGTAACTTCCGCCGAGCGATGGATAGCTTGATGGTTAAACGGGCTAACCAGTTTTCTGATGTGGATGAATGGACTAGGCTCCGTTCTCTTGGTGAGGCCGTTCGAAAACGAACCTTAGAAAAACTGCCTGACCTGCTCGAGAAGCTGGAGACCAATTGTAAGAAGAACGGTATTCAAGTTCACTGGGCGGAAACCACTGATGAGGCCAACCAGATTATTCTGGCGATCCTTCAGCGTCGTGGGGCCAAGAAGGTCGTTAAAGGAAAATCTATGGTTTCTGAGGAGATGCATCTAAATGCGTTTCTTGGGGAACACGGCATTACAGCCTTAGAAGCTGACTTAGGCGAATATATTGTTCAGTTGGCTGAACAGATGCCATCGCATATCATTATGCCCGCCATCCATCTAAACCGTCGTCAAATTGCTGATTTGTTTAAGAAGAAAATTGACGGATTTGAATACACGGAAAGTGCTGTTGAGATGACGGCAGCAGCGCGTGAAGTGCTACGTCGGGAGTTTTCTGAAGCTGATGCCGGGCTCTCTGGTGTCAACATGGCCGTTGCTGAAACCGGTACCATTGTCTTAGTTGAGAACGAAGGTAACGGTCGCATGGTGACGACAGTACCACCTGTACATATTGCAGTTACAGGTATTGATAAGATCGTTGAGAACCTGGAAGACGTCACCCCTATCTTAAGTCTTTTACCTCGTTCAGCGACAGGCCAAGATATTACCACTTACGTCAACATGATTTCCTCGCCGCGTAAAGAAGGGGAGAAAGACGGGCCAGAAGAGGTGCACTTGGTTTTACTCGATAATGGGCGCACCCGTATCCACGCAGATCCTGAAACCAGGCAGACTTTGCAATGCATTCGTTGCGGTGCCTGTATGAACCATTGTCCGGTTTATACCAAGGTTGGCGGTCATGCTTATGGCGGCGTTTATCCTGGACCAATTGGCAAGATACTCACCCCGCAAATTGAAGGTATCGAGCCATATGGTGATTTGACCAGCGCTTCAACTTTATGCAATGCCTGTGTTGAAATTTGCCCCGTGAAAATCCCTATTGCTCAGATGTTGGTGCGTTTGCGTAATGAAGCTGCTACTGGGTGTCCTGAGTCGTCAGTTAAAGAAGCTGGTGTTAAGAAATCAACTGTCGAGGATATGGTTTGGAAAGGTTGGAGCACGAGCCATTCATCTCCAGCGGCCTATTCTATGATGACAGCAGTCCTTGGTATGACAGGCAATATGATGCCTAAGAGCGCACCAATGTTGAAAGAATGGACGAGCGTTCGAGCTAAACCGAAATTTGCCAAGAAATCCCTCCATAGGATGGTTAAAAAATTGGGAGTGGACGATGAGTAACGCAGCCCGTGACCGGATTTTAGGGAGATTACGCCAAAGCACTCCTGGCCCCAAAGCGCCTGTGTCGGATTTTTCAATTATGGAAGAACGGCAGTGGTCGCCCGAAGAGCGAACAAATCGGTTGGTAGAGAAAATGGGCGCGGTGAATACAGAAATTCACCAAACGACGGCTGATGACTGGCCTCTCAAGCTCGCGGAAGTCATAAAAGTGAAACAGGCCAAAAACCTGCTCTTTGCTAAAACGACTTGGGCTGGTGAACGCATCGCCTCTGCCCAACAGGAATTTGACTTTCTTTTCTGTGATGATGCTGATGTAAATATTAAAGACCTTGCCTTTAAAGCGGAAGCCTCATTGACCACGACATTAGGTGGTGTCGCTGATGCTGCTGCACTGGTTTTATGGCCAACGCCTGTTGAACCTCGTCTGGTTTCTCTCGTTCCTCCCATCCATATCGCCCTCCTTGAAGAAGACAAAATTTCTAACTCTTTCGCTGAAGTGATCAAAACAGGTGATTGGAGTAGCAATATGCCAACGAATGCACTTTTAGTTGCTGGTCCGTCAAAAACGGCGGATATTGAACAGGAACTAACATATGGGGTGCATGGACCAAAGGAGCTAGTGGTGCTCCTTATTAAGAAATAATCTGTAAGTAGATAAATATCTTAACTGGCGTTTGTGCTCCAGCAGGCACGGACTTGTTCAGCCAGCGCCATAGGATCAAAAGGTTTCGCTAAAACATCAATAGCGCCTAGTTGCTTGAAATGTTCAATTTCAGCAGGCATTGCTTTCGCTGTCATGAAGATAACAGGAGTACTTTCCATTCCAGGAAGTTCGCGAAGTTTTGCCATAGTCGTAGGGCCATCCATTTCAGGCATCATTACATCAAGCAAGATAAGTTGGGGTTGAAACCCTGGTGCTTTTTCGACGGCTTCAGAGCCAGATGAGCATGTTTCAACATTAAAACCACCCACAGCCTCTAGGGCGAGTTTTGCGACTTCACGGATATCGGCTTCATCATCGACGTGAAGGATTTTTGAGAGCTCATCGGCCATTTTTCTTATACCTTATTTACTGCAGCAAATGTGCGTGTACTTTGGCTGTTTAAGATTGTTTTGTCCACTAAAAACACTGGTAGGTAGTGAGGAATTTATCCGCCAGTAACACTCATATGTCGAGCAAGGGATGGTTCAGTATTGCTTTCATCAATGACAAATTCATGACCTTTAGGTTTGTTGTTGATGGCACCATCAATGGCGTCAAGCAACGGCCCGTCACTTTCACTGTTACGAAGCGGGGCACGCAGATCAACTGAGTCGTCCTGGCCCAAACACATATAAAGCGTACCAGTGCACGTCAGACGAACCCTGTTACAGGTATCGCAGAAATGTTCGGTTAGCGGGGTGATAAAACCGACTTTCTGGCCTGTTTCAGCCACATCAACATAACGAGAGGGGCCTCCTGTGTTGAGTGAATTATCACTTAAGGTCCAGCGTTCACCAAGCCGTTCTTTTACTTCTAACAGGGGAAGGTATTGATCACTGCGAGTGCCGCCAATTTCGCCAAGGGGCATGGTTTCAATAAAGGTTAAATCAAAACCCTGGTCGCCACACCAAGAGATCATTTGATCAAATTCACTGTCGTTAAATCCGCGAACGGCGACCGTATTAATTTTAATCTTAAGTCCGGCTTCTTTAGCCGCCTGAATACCATCAAGAACTTTTTCAAGAACGCCAAGTCGAGTGATTTGAGCAAATTTTGCGGGGTCTAAGGTATCGAGGGAAACATTTATACGCTTAACGCCATATTCAACCAGTTCATCAGCATATTTTCTGAGTTGGCTGCCATTGGTGGTGAGAGTTAATTCTTTTAAAGCGCCAGAATCTAAATGACGGGACAAGGTTTTGATCAAGCTCATAATACCGCGGCGAACCAACGGTTCACCGCCAGTTAGTCGAAGCTTTTCAACACCCCTTGAGATGAAAGCTGAACATACCCGATCCATCTCTTCTAAAGAGAGCACTTCTTCGCGAGGTAGGAATTCCATTTCCTCGCTCATGCAGTAGTGACAGCGGAAATCACATTTGTCGGTGACCGATACCCGAAGGTAAGAAATTGTACGGCCAAAGGGATCAAGCATGGTTTGATCTATTCTTGTCTAGAATTATTCCAAAATAGGCTACTAGTAACCATATAGTCCTTTTTAACAGGCCTCGCAATAGCACTATGGTTCTATGTGGAACCCATGTGACCAGGGGATAGTTCTTTCTTTTTCCACCAAAGCAACTCACCCTTTAGAAACGCTTGTGCTAAGTCGTTTTTGGGGTGGTCAAAGAACTCTTTAGCTGGGGCATATTCAAGCAATCTCCCTCGGTGAAGAAATAAAACTTCATCAGCTAATCGTTTGGCTTGGCCTAAATCATGGGTGGTCATGATGATTTTTGTGCCGGAGTCGCGGATTGCCTCTATAGCGCTTTCAATAGAATGGGTCGCAGCTGGGTCGAGGCTGGCAGAAGGTTCATCCAGAAAAAGGACTTGAGGATTAAGGGCCCAGGCACGCGCTATGGCAAGGCGTTGCTGTTCACCAAAAGAAAGAACCCGAGCCGGGTGGCCATAAAATCTCCCTAAGCCCATTCGCTTGAGCGCATCACGGGCAATGGGTTCTCTTTGCTCTTTGGGAATATCATGAAGCTTGAGGGCATATTCGATATTTGCCCCTGCTGAGCGGCGCAACATAACTGGGCGCTGGAAAACCATAGATTGGAAAAATTTAGGATCATGGTCGTTGGTGGTATTCCATTGAACTTTCCCTTCAGTCGGTTGCAAAAGACCGTGGCAAAGACGTAAAAACAGGCTTTTTCCTGCACCGTTTGGCCCCAGAATTATCGTGCTTTTATTGGCCTCAAGGGTGATGTTTATATCTTTTATCAGGCGCTTGTCGGTAACTTGAAAGGAAACATCTTTAAGGGTCAGGGGGAGAATTGAGGCCATATTGTTCATGCCCCTTGCCTCTGACGTGCCACGTCCCGAATGATATAGGCTGCTCCATTTACAGTAATTGAAAGAGCGACAAGAATGATGCCAAGGCCAAGGGCTAAGGGGAGGTCTCCTTTACTGACTTCTAAGGCGATGGATGTGGTCATAACCCTGGTTACGTGGTCAATATTGCCTCCGACAATCATTACTGCGCCAACCTCGGCGCTGGCCCGACCAAATCCTGCTAAAACTGTTGTTAAAAGAGAAAACCGCCCATCCCAAAGTAATGTCAGGGCCGCTCCATGTTTGGTCACCCCTAAGGACATAAGCTGTTCTTCATACTCTTCCCACATATTCTCAATTAGTTGTCGCGAAAGAGCTGCGACTATGGGGGTGACGAGGATAACTTGAGCGATGATCATAGCTGAAGGCGTAAAGAGAAGACCAAAAACACCAAAAGGGCCAGAACGTGAGAGCATGAGATAAACTAAGAGGCCAACTACGACAGGAGGCAGCCCCATCAAAGCATTTACCACGATAATCAAGGGTTTGCGTCCCTTGAAACGATAGAGAGCTAAGGCGGCGCCTGTCGGGAGGCCGATTAAGGTAGCAATGCCAACAGCCATCAAACTCACTTGCATGGAGAGTCCGACGATTTCTGCTAAATCACTGTCGAGGCCAATAATCATGGAAAAGGCGGCGCCTAAAGCAGCCCAAATGTCATTCACGTTATAGCTTCCTGCTGGTTAACTCTATTATTGATGCCTTCATAGCATGAGAAACCCAGAAGAGACAGTAAGACGTTATGCCAATTTTAACACAGCGCTTGTTCTTCTGACCAAGAAAGACCATATTCCGCATCATTGAGATGAAAAATAGGATAAGTACATGGCTGGGTCTTCTGTTCCCGAAATTACTCCTAACCCTGATGATGAGCGCCTTACAGCGAGTGTTTCAGGTGTGGACCAAGAAGGTAAATCAATTGAGATTTCCGTGGTTACGGAACGTCCCCTTACCCTCTATCTAAACAGTCAAGAAATTGTCACTATGATGACGATCGGCGATTTCCCAGAATTACTGGCTGTTGGCTATCTGGTTAACCAGAACATGCTAAAGCCTACGGATAAAGTTATGGGCGTGGATGTGGACGAAGAGCTTGATGTGGTTGTCGTTCGCACCGAGGAAGAGACTAATTTTGAAGATAAATTACGTAAGAAAACTCTTACCTCAGGTTGCGCGCAGGGAACAGTATTCGGTGATATGATGGAAATGTTTGAGGAGGCTGATCTATCTGATCACGCAACCTTAAAAACCACCACTTTGACCCGCTTGCTAAAACAAGTGAATACCTTGCCGAGTCTTTATTTAAAAGCCGGTGCCATACACGGATGCGCTCTGTGGCAAAATGGTGAAACCAAGCTCTATATGGAAGATGTTGGTCGCCATAACGCTGTTGATAAGATCGCTGGATATATGTTCCTTCATAATGTTGATGGGCATGATACGGCTCTTTTCACCACGGGGCGTTTGACCAGTGAGATGGTGATCAAAACTGTTCAAATGGGTATCCCTATTCTTGTCTCGCGGTCTGGTTTCACAGCCTGGGGAGTGGAACTTGCTCGCAAAGTTGGTCTCACTTTAATTGGGAGAGCCAAAGGCAAACGCTTCATTGCTTTGTCGGGGGAAGACCGCATAGAATTCGATGGGTATCAAGGGGAAGATTAATGGTTGAGATTATTGGGTTAGTGCTGGCAGGGGGATTGTCACGGCGAATGGGGGGCGGCGATAAATCTCTAAACCAACTAGGTGGACAATCGATCCTTTCGAGGATTATTGATCTTGCCAAACCCCAAGTCTCAGAACTCCTTCTTAATGCCAATGGTGACCCAGATCGCTTTGAAGAATATGGTCTGCCTGTGGTCCCTGATGTCATTGAAGGTTATGCAGGACCCCTTGCAGGGGTGTTGACGGGTTTGGAATGGTTAAGCCAAAACCGCCCTCAATGCAAATGGCTGGCAACGTTCCCCTCGGATGCGCCCTTTATGCCAACAGACCTTATCTCCCGGTTGTGGGACGCTATGGATAAAGAGGGTGCACAATTAGCCTGCGCTATCACAAATGGTCGAACCCATCCTGTCGTTGGTTTATGGCCTGTGGCTTTGAAAGAAGAACTGCGTAAGGCCATGGTTGAGGAAGAGATGCGCAAGATTGATTTGTGGACGGCGCGTTACAAGCTGGTTGAGGTTGATTTCTCTTGTGATCCTGTCGATCCCTTTTTCAATGCCAATCGACCAGAAGATTTTGGGAAAGCTGAGGAGTTGTTGGCCTTGTTGGAAGGAAAAAATTGATGAGTGGATCTATCGATAGCACTGCTTTAGAGCAGTTGTTCAATGAAGCCCGTACCCATAGTAGCTGGCTCAATATGCCTGTAAAAGATGAGCAGCTTAAGCAAGCTTGGGATTTGGCGAAAATGGGACCGACAGCAGTCAATTGTAGTCCTACCCGAATTGTTTTTGTTAGATCACCTGAAGCCAAAGAGCGCCTTAAGCCCTGTCTCTCTGAAGGAAATGTAGAAAAAACCATGGCTGCCCCAGCGACAGCTATTATCGGTCATGATATGGCTTTTTATAACAAGCTTGATAAGCTCACTCTCTCAGATGAAACGAAATTGAGGTTCATTGGTAAGCCAGCATTGATTGATAGCACTGCTTATCGCAATGGTACCCTTCAAGGTGCTTATTTAATTTTAGCTTGTCGTGCGCTTGGCTTAGATTGCGGCCCTATGTCGGGCTTTGATCCCATCAAAACAGAATCAGAGTTCTTTCCTGAACAAAGTATAACCCCAAACTTCATGTGCAATATTGGGTATGGGGATTCAAAAAAACTAAAAGAACGACGGCCACGATTAGATTTTGAGGAAGCCTGTTCGATAGTATGATCTGCCAAAACCATTTGCATCCACCATTGATCAGCAATACTTTAGTATTATAAAAATTAAAGTTGATGCGATCAATATAACTGCATATGTAAGAAAAACGTCTTGGTTTAGTTTAAATAACGACCTTTGTTTTCTGCTGAGCAAAGGTTAAGGCGCTTAGCGCAAAAAAATATAGTGGACGGGAAAATGAATTTAAAAATTGGAGGGCGTTTAGTCCTTGGATATTCGGTTATGGCCTTAGTTTTAGCCATTGCGGTAGGTGCTACGCTGTGGAGTGTTTCCAATATCGATAAGGTTACGACTCGTATGGTCGAACTAAGAACACCAACAGCACAAGCCAGTGCCTCAATAGTGAATAATATTAATGCTTCCCTCGCCGCTCTCCGAGGCTGGATGCTGACTGGAAACCAAACATTCAAAAAAGATCGTGCCGTTGCTTGGGCTGATATTGCTAAAGTCCAGGGCGAAATGGATGCTTTATCTCAAAGCTGGACTAATCCAGCGAATATAGAGAAATGGACAAAGTTCAAAGCTATTTTGGCTGAGTTCAAAGTTGCCCAAGCCAAAGTCGAAACTATTTCCCATTCTGCTGATGAACAACCCGCGACGAAAATGCTTGTTACTGAAGCCGCACCTCGAGCCGCCGTTATGGTTAAGAACATAAGTAAAATGATTGATCTAGAATTATCTGGAGAAGGTGGTACGGATGGTGACCGAGTCGAAGTCTTAGGTATGATGGCTGACATCCGTGGATCTTTGGGTCTCGGAATCGCCAATATTCGCGCATATTTGTTAACGGGTGATAGTAAATTTGTTGAGAGTTTTAAAAAGCTTTGGGCCAAGAATGAGAAACGTTTCTGGGACCTTTCAACAGCTTCGTCTTTTTTGTCCGAAGAGCAAAAAACTGCTTTTGATGAATTTGCAGCTAAGCGGGATGAGTTTAAAGCTTTACCCGCGAAAATGTTTGCGATCCGGGGTTCTGAAAAGTGGAATATGGCTAACTTTACCTTGGTAACTGAAGCCGCTCCTAGAGCTGGTAAACTGTTGACTACCTTATTGGGGCCCAAAGCCAAAGACGGCTCCCGTTCTGGGGGCATGGTTGACAACCAACGTATGCTTTTAGTTAAAGATGCTAAATTTAGTGCATCACAAGTTTCTCAACTTTTTATTACTGAATGGATTTTGCTAGCTGTTGGTCTCATCATCGCTTCCATCGTTGTTGTCGTTTCCATTAAATCTATTGTTACCCCCGTAACAGAAATGACTGGGGCAATGTCGCAATTGGCTGATGGCGATATTTCCTTTGATCTTTCGCATGTTAAAGAGGGCGATGAGATTGGTGATATGGCGAAAGCCGTTGAGGTTTTTAAACAGAATAAGATCAAGGGTGATGCTCTGGCAGCAGAACAAAAGGCTGAGCAACGAGCCAAGCAGGAACGTGCAGAACGCATTGAGACACGGTCGAAAAAATTTGATGATTCAGTCAATATGATGATCGAAACAGTTGAAACTTCCACTACTCAAATGGGGGGGATTGCTCAAAGCTTATCTAGATTAGCAACAAGTTCTAGTGAACAGTCGACAACAGTTGCAGCCGCAGCAGAAGAAGCCTCGGCTAATGTACAAACCGTTGCTGCAGCAGCCGAAGAATTAACGGCCTCAATCGGAGAGATTTCTCAACAGGTCAACCACTCGACCAACGTTACTAATTCGGCAACTCAGGAAGCGGCTCAAGCTAGTGAAAACGTTCGTGGTCTGGCTGAAGCCGCCCAGAAAATTGGTGAAGTGGTCTCCTTGATTACCGATATTGCTGAACAAACTAACCTGCTTGCCCTTAACGCGACGATTGAAGCTGCGCGAGCTGGGGAGGCTGGTAAAGGGTTTGCGGTCGTTGCTTCAGAGGTGAAAAACCTCGCCAATCAAACAGCAAAAGCAACAGATGAAATTGGTGCCCAAATTAGCAACGTCCAAACAGCAACAGAAGGTGCTGTTAGCTCTATTGAGGGAATTTCAAAAACCATTGATCAAATGAGTGATATTGCATCGTCTATTGCCAGTGCTGTTGAAGAGCAAGGGACGGTCACTCAAGAAATCGCTCGTAATGTGGAAGAGGCTGCGGCTGGTACTGCAGATGTTTCACAAAATATTGGACAGGTCGCTGCTGCTGCTAGCGAAACGGGCTCCTCTAGCCAAGAAATGCTTGAAGCATCGGATTCAGTTTCAAAGGAAGTTCAAGAGCTCCAAAGAGAAATCAATTCCTTCCTTTCAGATGTGAAAGCGGGCTAGTCTAACTATGTGAGATTTACTTTGTTGAAGTTGATACATTTAATCCGTTTTGGATTCTGCTTTATGTATCGCCCTTAACTGTGGTTGATGTTTTTTCTGCCTCCAGTTTTAAGTAGGTAGAAAGGTTTGTCGCGTTTGCATTAGCATGTTCTTCGGCTTCTCTGTAAAGGTCTATAAGTTTGTGGCCGTGCTCTGTGAGTTCCGCTCCACCGCCCTTTTTGCCACCAGGTGTGGCATTGATAACGGGGGATTTTAGGGCTGCATTTAAAGTGTCGATCAGATGCCAAGCCCGCCGAAAGGACAGGCCCAAAACACGGGCGGCACCAGAGATGGAGCCTTCTGCTTCGATTAGTTCCAATAGCTTTATTTTCCCCGGGCCGAGAGAGCCATTTGGGAGGCGAACTTTGAGCCTTAGCTTGATCTCGTTTGATGATTTATCTTTTCCCACGACTACCCCACTTATAAAAAAATTACCTCTCCTACTTTAGCATTGTTGACAAGAAGCCCAAGATTTTCAATTATCCTTTCGATATGTCAATTATATCATAACGGTTTTAAGGATATTAGGATGCTAAAAAAGTATTGTGCCGGGTTACTCGCTTTAGCCACGGTTTTGTTCGTTTCATCGACTGTGAGTGCCGGGGATAAATACATTACTGTCGCCTCGACTACCTCTACAGCCAACTCAGGAATGTTTGATTATCTACTGCCAAAGTTCACGGCAAAGACCGGGGTTGAGGTGCGCGTTGTTGCTGTTGGTACCGGAGCTGCGATTCGTTTGGCTCGTGGAGGTGATGCAGATATCCTCTTTGTTCACCACCGCCCTTCAGAAGAAAAATTTGTTGCTGAAGGTTTCGGCATTAAGCGCTATGACGTGATGTACAATGATTTTGTTATCGTTGGCCCTTCAGCCGATAAAGCTGGAATTAAAGAATGTAAATCCGGTGCTGAAGCTTTCAAGAAAATTGGTGGTTCAAAAGCTGCTTTTGCCTCACGTGGTGACGATAGTGGAACTCATAAGCGTGAAAAATCCATCTGGAAAGCTGCAGGTGTTGAAACCTCAGGAAGCTGGTACCGCAGCACTGGTTCAGGCATGGGTGCAACCCTTAATACTGCATCAGCAATGGGTGCTTACGCACTATCTGACCGGGGAACATGGATCAGCTTTAAGAACAAAGGCGAATTACAAATTTTGTGTGCAGGCGACCCAAATTTGTTTAACCCATACGGCGTGATTTTGGTCAATAAAGTGAAATTCCCTCATGTTAAAGCAAAAATGGGACAGCAATTTATTGACTGGATCGTAGGCACGGAAGGCCAAAAATCCATTGGTGATTTCCGTTTAGAAGGCAAAACCCTTTTCTCCCCTAACGCTAAGTAAAGATGAGTTATGGGCTACCAGGCAAGCGCTTCAACCAAATCACTAACATGATGAGTTTGAATAAGATTCATCAAATTACCCGGCTTGGGGTAGCCTACAGCTGTTACTAAAATTAGGTCATCATCGGTGATTTTGTTGTTGAGCCAAAGTTCTTTAAGGCACCCTACGATGTGATCAGTGGTATCGCGCTGAAAAGGTATATCTACGTGAAACCCTTCAGTTCCAGGAAATAGATTGAAGCTTCGGGCAGCAAGAGGGTTATCACTAATAGCTAAAATAGATTGCCTTGGAGCGTGAGTCGCGACCATCCGAGCAGCAAAACCAGTTTTGGTTATAACAACGATTTTAGTGATAGGTAGTTTACGGGCAAGCAGGATAACCGCTTCCATCGTAGCTTCCTGAATTGTCTCATCTTCTTCATTCCGGCCCATATCCAAGGTTGTTTGCTGATGAGCTTCCGCTGCCGTTAAAACGCCACGCATAAGCTTTACGGCTTCAACTGGATGATTTCCCATCGCTGTTTCGCCCGACAGCATAGTCGCAGCACAGCCATCCATTACCGCATTGGTGATATCGCTTACTTCTGCTTTGGTCGGGAAAGGATTTTCGATCATGGTATGGAGCATTTCTGTGGCGACAATAACCGGCATACCTTGTTTATTCGCTTCCTTAAGAATCGTTTTTTGGAAAACAGCCATATTTTCCAAATTGGTTTCAACGGACAAATCCCCACGGTCGATCATGATGGCATCAGCTGCGGTTATCACCTCAGCCATATTCTCAATACCGCCTTGGTTTTCAATTTTTGCGATAATCTTTGGAAATCCATTAGTTGTCAGTTCTTTGATAGCATCTACGTGTGTTGCCGATTCAACAAAACTCAAACCAATGAAGTCTACCTGTTTATCAACTGCAAATTTCATCATTTCCCGATCTTTATCGGTAACTAATTCTGTGGGTAGCTTAACGAAGGGGACATTAATCCCTTTGCGGCTACGTAAGGTCCCGTCGGTTTCCGCTCGCAGATGAATGTCTTGGCCTTCTACTTTAACAACAGTAAATCGAAGAGTGCCATCATCAGCCAAAACGGTATGTCCTGGCTTAAGACTTTCGTGGAGCTTAAGGTTATTAACCGGGACTTTGGATGAGCCATCATGGTTTTGTTCTGTGGTGAGGATAATCTCTTCACCTGTTTTGAATGTGGGTTCGTTAGCGAGCTGAATTGTACGAATCTTTTTGCCTGGAATATCAAGAAGAATTGGAGTGCCAGGAAGAGTGTCTCTGATCAGATCAATGGTCTGATCATGCCAATTAAGGTCTGCATGGGAACCGTTGAGGCGCGCAACATTCATCCCGGCTTCAGCAAGTTCCGTTAAGGCTTTAGCTGAATTTGTCTTGGGACCAATTGTGGCAAGAATCCGGGTTTTATTCATTCTTCTTCCTCAGTAATAAACAGCGGAGCCCCTTGGACACCGTGGATGATTTCTGGCCGCATCAAATGAGGTTTTGGGTTGGTGCCCTCAAGAAGCATCGCCCGCATGTCAGTTCCGGAGATTTCAGTGGTATATTCTGGCTCATTTTGATGGTGAGGGCAGGTGTGTTCGGTGGCGATGGTATCGCACTTTGAGCAATAAAAGGGGCCATTTAAGCGAAGAACTGTAATCCCTAATTCATCATTAAACCGCTTGGTAAGTTCATGGGCCTCGTATTTACCATAGTAGTCGCCAACTCCGGCATGGTCTCGTCCGACAATAAAATGGGTGCAGCCATAGTTGCGCCGAATTATAGCGTGGAAAATGGCTTCTCGTGGCCCGGCATAGCGCATGAAGGTAGAGAGAACCCCAAGAAGAACATTTTGTTTAGGGAAGAATTGGTCAAACATCGTGTTGTAACCCGCCATAATAGCTTGAGGCGTAAAATCTCCAACACGTTTGCGTCCGACAAGGGGCTGGACGAAAAGACCGTCTACACCTTCAAGGGCGACACGTTGCAAGTATTCGTGAGCCCGGTGTGGGACATTGCGGGTTTGAAAGCCAACAATTGTTGACCAGTTGCGATTTTTAAAAATATCTTTGGTTTGCTTTGGGGTTAGCTCGTAATCTGAGAATTCAAAAGTGGCTTGTTGCAATAGGGTGATTGGCCCACCAACAAAAACATCTTCCGTCTTTATAAAGTGCTCCACTCCTGGATGGGCCATATCGGCGGTTCCGAAAAGCAGAGGAGCCAAGGCTATTTTGTCGCACGTATAAAAACTCTCAGGCTTCAAATGCCCGACTTCTTCACCTTGAAACAATAAGGAGACTTCTGGTTGGCCTTTGATCTGGTCAGCAACAACTTTAGAAATATCGAGATAAATTGGAAGAGGGAATGGAGAACCATCGGGCAGACGCATCGAATGCACTGTGCTGAGAAACTCTTCTTCATTCATGAACCCGGTGACGGGTAGAAAGGCGCCAAGAGCGAGTTTTTCTAACTCCAAATACTGGCGTTGATTAAGGTGAATTTCTGTCACGATCTTGCTCTTTCTCTTAACTCAGCACCAAGAATAATTTTCTCTGCGATTGTCTCAACAGTTTCGCCCTCATTACCGTCAAATACCAAGTGTGGGTTTTTTGGGGCATGCCAAGGAATATCTATCCCTACCACATGGGGCATCTTACCGGCAGCTGCTTTGGCATAAAGTCCTTTTGGATCACGTTGTTGAACCATCTCAAGAGAAACATCTAAGTAAACCTCATAATATTCTTCAAAGTTTTCGCGGTTCCAATTAAGAAGGTCTGGGTGGGAATACAAAGCTGCGACAAGCACAATGAAGCCTTGATCATCTAAAAGTTTCGCTATTGATTGAATTCGTTTTATTTGAACGACACGGTCAACCTCTCGGTGGCCAAGGCTCCCACCAAAAATTTGGCGAACAACATCCCCATCAATAACAGCGAGTTGAGGAAGTTGTGGTTTGATCTTGCTCCATATAGCATCGCAAACGGTCGTCTTGCCAGCGCCTGATATACCCGTCACCCAAATTATCATTGGTCAATTCTGCTCCTTGTTGAGGGGATAAGATAAACCATAAGAACCTTAAAAAGACGATAATACAGAGAGCTAATTTTCTTTTAAAAATTGCCCGAGTTGGGTGAGCTCTTCACCTCGCCCTGATGTCCTTCGCCATACCAAGCCAATTTGCCTAGTTCCGGTCGTTTCAGCGAGAGGACGGGTGACAATATTGAGGCTTTGGAGGAGGTTAGCATTAACCGCCATTTCTGGCAGGAGAGTAATTCCTAAGCCATTAGCAGCCATCAGGATGAGGGTTGGCAGGCTTGTGCCTTGGAAACTGGGACTAGTCGTTGCTGGGTTCAAATGGCAGGCTGCTAAAGCATGATCCCGAAGGCAATGACCATCTTCCAGTAAGAGAAGCTCTTCATCAAGGAGAGCCGAGGCTTTAATGGACGTCTCTTTGGCAAAATGATGGCCGGGGGGGCAAGCAACCAGAAAACCGTCATCGGCAAATACATATGAGCGACAATCGCCAATATCCCAAGGAAGAGCCAAGATCAAAACATCCTGTTCCCCTTTTGCAAGCCCTTCTAAAAGTTTGTGGGTTTGGTCTTCTCGTAAATAAAGTTGTAAGTCTGGGAACCCTTTTTCCAATTTTGGCAAAAGGGTTGGCAACAAAAAGGGGGCAATGGTTGGGATGACCCCAAGTTTCAAAGGCCCAGTTAGGGGGGAGCGCCTCGTCTCAATTAGTTCTTCTAAGCTCTCTGCTTCTGCGAGGGTACGTCGAGCTCGTTCCACCACCTCTAACCCTAAGGGAGTTACGAGGACAGTTCGTTTGGTGCGCTCAATAAGTTGAACGCCAAGGTTGGCTTCAAGCTCTTGCAGTCCGGCACTAAGGGTGGGTTGGGTGACAAAGCAGTTTTCAGCCGCTCGTCCGAAATGCCCCTCGTCTGCAATGGCGACCAGATAACGGAGTTGTTTAAGGGTCGTTCTCATAATATTTATTAATAGAGCAAATCTATCAAAAGTAAAATAAAAACTGATTTGATCGATTTTATAAATTTAGTTATATTCTCCTCAGACGAACAAATAACCAATCATTTTAACCAAAATTGAAAATTCGAGGAGACATAGAATGTTAAAAGCAGGCGATAAAGTACCATCAGTTACTTTCCACACCCGTCAAGATGGGGATTGGGTCGATGTGACCACCGACGAGATTTTTAATGGAAAAACTATTGTTGTTTTCGCCCTTCCTGGCGCATTTACTCCAACCTGTTCATCCACTCACCTCCCTGGTTACGTTGCTATGTCTGAGCAATTTGCCGCTGCTGGTGTTGATGATATTTACTGTCTATCAGTCAACGACTCTTTCGTCATGAACGCCTGGGCAAAAGACCAGCGTATTGATGATGAAGTTAAACTGATCCCTGATGGGGCTGGTGAGTTCTCAAAAGGCATGGGCCAATTAGTTAACAAAGACGTCATCGGCTTCGGCAATCGCTCCTGGCGCTATTCCATGCTGGTTAAAGACGGTGTAATCGACAAAATGTTCATCGAAGATACCAACACCCCAGGTGATCCGTTTGAAGTTAGCGATGCCCAAACTATGATGGGTTATATTAAAGGGTAAGAACGAACGTACCTCTCTTTCCTTCTGCTAAAATGGTCGGGCAAGTCCCGGCCATTTTTTTGTGGCATTCATGTTTTCTAAAGATTAAAGGCAATCGGTATCCAAAAAGTGTTAAGTTGTATCGTTGGAAAATAATAGAAGGTGGTAGGTCGTCATGAGAATTTGTGGAGTGGATATCAAATCGGATGAAGCGCGAATCACTCTCGTGGAATTTGGAGAAGGTGAAGTGCAAATAGTTCAGTCACAAGTTAAAAAAATAAAGCTAGGTGACGATACCAATAGAGATAACTTAAGGTCATTTTTACAAACTTTTCAGGGTGTTGTTTCCGACAATGGGATCGACCGTATAGTTATCAAGAGTAGGCAAAAAAAAGGAAAAATGGCTGGAGGCGCTGTATCCTTTAAAATCGAAACATTAATACAGCTATTGGATGGTTGTGAAGTCGATTTTATTTCGCCTATCTCCATTTCCTCTTATATTAAAAAAAACCCGATGACGAAACCTATTGAATTGCTTGAGTATCAAAAGGATGCTTATTTTGCCGCAGTTATAAACTTTCTTCGAAACGGTGTTTAGTTGTGATTGATATTGATCTTATTGATGCCGATGACGAAATTAAAAACTCACTTCGATCGTTGTCTTCAAAAATTAATTTTGAAGTTGAAGAAACCAAAGGGGCTAATGGTCATCTTTTCTTTGGGACGAATACGTTTCTCGGAAAACGTGTTGCTATAAAGTACTATTATTGGGGAGAGGATAGGGAGACATATGCCGAACCAAAGCAATTGTCGGATCTTTCTTCCGAGTACATTGTAGAGATATTAGATGCGGGGCCAGTTGATGAAAATTGGGCGTATTTTATAACAGAGTATTGTGTAAACGGCGACCTAGAGAGTGCCATTGTACGCAATGACATAGGAAATACTCTAGCAATTGATTGGACATCGCAATTATTGAGCGGGTTAATTTATTTACATGCCAAAAATTACCTTCACAGAGATATTAAGCTATCCAATGTATTTTTGAATGGAGACAATGTTGTCCAAATAGGTGATTTTGGTTCAATAATATGCATTCCAAATGGAAGCAAAGAAATTCCCGCTTCGAATCAAACTTTAATGTATAGGCCTCCTGAGACTATCACTGATAAGGTTTATAGTCAGGTTAGTGATGTTTATCAGGTTGGAGTGGTTTTATATCTTTTGTTAGGAGGAAGTTTATCCATTACCCAAACGGACTACCTAAGTGCAAAGCAATTGCGGGAATACAACGAGATTGGAGATATTGTCGATAGGCAATTATTTGCTGAACAGTGCATTGGTGAGTTAATTGCAAAAGGGAAGTTTTTGGATTATTCGAGTTTGCCTCCGTGGGTTTCAAATCGAATAAAACAACTGATAAAAAAGGCTACGAACAAAGATAGAAATAAACGATATAAAACGGCATCTGAGTTTCTCGCAGCATTACATGACTTGAAGCATCGAAATATCATGTGGGACTTTGATGAAGATGGCCTGCTAAGTACTGCAGGGTATAAGAAATTTAGTGTAGTGGAATGTGGAGATAATTTTAGAGTGAAAAAAAAGTTAAAAATGGCTGGCAGTTTGACAATTCCTTTTCGATGGGGACTCTTCAAGAAGTCATCACGGAAGTGGAAGACAGGCTTTCCTAATTGTCAGCAAAGGATTACATAATTTACTTAGGGTCTTGTGATCCACTCACACAGCGCTCAATACCTGATAAATCTTTTTTGATTCCTATTTGGCTGTAGCCATTTTTTTGAAGCAATCCGCTCACATCTAGCGCTTGATGAATGCCAACCTCAAAGACTAACAAGCCGTTTGGTTTTAAAAACTGTATGGCCTGTTCAGGGATTTCTTTGTAGCAATCTAGCCCATCTTCCCCTCCGAACAATGCCATATGGGGTTCGTGATCGGCGACTTCGGGTTCTAGGTTTGCTTTATCCGCTTTGGGAATATAGGGGGGGTTGGAGATTATGATGTTGAATTCTCCGGTGGCTCCCTCAAACCAACTTCCTTGCTTGAATGTAGCACGACCTTCTAGGCCCAAGGATTGGGCATTCTCTATTGCAACAAGTAAGGCTTCTTCACTTAAATCCACGCCGACTCCGCTTGCGTGGGGGAATTCGCTGAGGAGGGATAGGAGGAGGCAACCGGTGCCGGTACCTAGATCGAGGATGCGAAGTTTTTCGGTTTTGTCCTCGATCCGTTCAAGGACGGCCTCAATCAGGGTTTCGCTGTCTGGTCGCGGGGTTAGGGTGTGTTTGTTAACTTTGAAAGCCAGACCCCAGAATTCTTTTTCGCCAAAGATATGGGATATGGGCTCGCGGTTTGCGCGTCGGTGCACAGCTTGATCAAAAGAAGGAATAGTGTCCTTGGGTACTTCTAAATCTGGGCGGCCTAAGACTTTTGCCATATCCACATCAAAAAAATGACAGGCTAGAAGTTGAGCTTCACGTCGTGGGTTATCAATATTTGCTTCTTGAAGCTTTGTGGTGGCTTCAGAGATCAATGTGCCTAAGGCACTCATGCGATTTCGGCAAGGAGGGCCGCTTGTTCTTCAGCTGTTAGAGCATCAACGATTTCATCGATGTCGCCTTCCATGATCTTGTCGATTTTATAGAGAGTGAGGTTGATGCGGTGATCTGTTACCCGGCCTTGGGGGAAATTGTAGGTACGGATACGCTCTGAGCGATCCCCAGACCCGACTTGGCTTTTGCGAGACTCTGCTCGCTCAGCATCCAATGTGGCGCGTTCATGGTCATAAAGCCTAGCGCGCAGCATCTTCATGGCTTGGTCTTTGTTTTTGTGTTGGGATTTATTGTCCTGACATTGTGCAACAATGCCTGAGGGCAAGTGAGTGACCCGTACTGCACTGTCCGTGGTGTTAACGTGCTGACCACCTGCACCTTGGGAACGGTAGGTATCAATGCGCAAATCTTTGGCATCGATTTTAATGTCGACATCTTCGACTTCTGGCAAAACAGCGACGGTAGCAGCAGAGGTGTGAATGCGGCCTCCTGATTCAGTTTCAGGGACCCTTTGTACCCGGTGGACACCGGATTCATATTTCAACCGGGCAAACACCCCTTTGCCGGTGATGGAGGCGGTGACCTCTTTCATGCCGCCGATGCCTGTGTCGTTACTGTCCAAGATTTCAATTTTCCAGCCTTGGTTATCGGCATAGCGTTGATACATAGAAAACAGGTTGGCTGCAAAAAGGGCGGCTTCTTCTCCGCCAGTGCCGGCACGAATTTCGAGTATAGCGTTTTTGGTATCGTCTTTGTCTTTGGGCAGTAGGGCGACCTGAATGTCTCGTTCCAAAGTTGGAAGCTTTTCTTTAAGGTCGCGGAATTCTTGTTCCGCCATTTCCTTCATCTCCCCGTCTCCGTCGGGGTCGGTCATCATCTCGGCAAGGTCTTGCATTTCGCTTTGGGCGTTACGGAGTTCTTCAATACGCGCCACAATTGGATCAAGATCAGATAATTCGGTGGAGAGTTTTACAATGTCATCGGAGGAAAGGTCACCAGAGGAGAGAAGGTGTTTTAACTCTTCGGCGCGTACGGTTACGCGGTCCAGTTTTTCGTTGAAACTCACTTAGTGTCTCCTCCGTCTAGGCGGAATAGATGTTTAATAATTTTTTCGGTTTGGTCCCAATCACCTTCAATGCTTGAAGGTTTGTTCCCTTGGTTTTTTTGCGAAGCCATTTGGCGCATGATTTCTGAAGGGTTGTGGAGTAAACGATTAACCAACAGCCTCGTTGCTTCGTCTGCTTGTCTGTTGCCGTCAACTGAATCTAAAACGGCTTGGCGTTCCATCTCAAAATAATCACGCAAGCTGGTTAGGGCCGGAATAGCAACCCGAGCGGCACGCCCTTTAACAAAGTTACTGGTCTCAGTCGCTAAAATTTCATTGGCAACTTTGGCTTCACCCTCACGGGAGGCCCGACCTTCCATAGCAACTTTCTCAAGATCGTTGAGATCATAAAGAAAAGCAGCGTCTAGCTTAACGATAGAAGGATCAACATCTCCAGGGATACCAGTATCAACCAGGAAAATCGGTTTGCGTTTTCTCTTTTTAATGGCGTCTTTGATCATCTCAAAGGTTACCACTTGGCGACGCTTATTAAGCGAGGTCAAAACGATGTCGGCTTCAGCGATAGCTTCGTTGAGATCTTCAAATTCAACTACATGACATTCGAGTTTCCGCGCAAGACTTTCTGCCCGTGGGAGTGTTGGATGAGTGACTGAGAGCTTGCCAATATTTGCAAGCTTAAGGGCATCGCCGGCCAGTTCGCCCATTTCCCCGCCACCTACGAGAAGGGCAACGCAGCGGGAGAGGTCACCATGCAGATTTTTAGCAATTTGAATGGTGGCAGAAGCAATCGATACCGGACCTTCGCCAATCTTGGTTTCTGTCCTGACCCGCTTGGCTGTGGCGTAGGCTGCTTGGAGAAGGGTTTCCATCTCCGTGCCAATCATATTGTTTTCTTTGGATAGCTTATGACTGTCCTTAACTTGCCCAAGAACTTGAGGTTCGCCAATGATAAGGCTGTCTAGAGAGGAAGCGACAGCGAATATGTGTCGGATCGCTTCATCACCGTGGAATTGATAAACCTCACCTGAAAGGTTGGAGGTTGAAACCCCGGCCTGTTCAGCCATCACTTCCATTATTTTTTGTGCAGAATTTTCCCCTGTTGGATCAATCGCCTGGATTTCCACACGGTCACAGGTGGAAAGGATTTGAGCTTGCTCGAATCCCTTACCACGCAATTTTTCTAAAAAGCGGGGAACCAAGGGGTCTTCAACAAAAAGAGCATCACGCAAGGCAAGGGAGCTGGAGCGATGATTTGCGCCAACGACCAGTGGTCTGCCTTTTGCGGGAGCTAAAACACTCATCTATGGATTACCTAACGATATACTGCCAAGTGGTCTGCTAACTTTTCTAGCGGAATTTCCACCTGTTCACCAGACACCATATCACGAACCGTCGCTGCATTGCGTGCCAGTTCGTCGTCACCCAAAATAATTGCGGCTTTTGTGTTGAGTTTATTGGCTCTTTGCAGGCGTTTTTTCAGATTACCTGTGAAGCCGTAATCAACGATATATCCTTCTTTGCGCAAAGCATGAGCAATTGACGGAGCCTGCTTTTTGCCTTCATCGCCTTGAGGGATAACGGAGATAGGTTGAGGTTTTTCTGCGGCATCCTCTGCAATCATCATCGCTAGGCGCTCAACACCGGCGGCCCAGCCAATCCCAGAAGTTTGTGGCCCACCCATTTGTTTGATCAAGCCATCATAACGCCCACCAGCAAGCACAGTTCCCTGAGCGCCAAGTGTCGTCGTGGTGAATTCAAAAGCGGTATGGCAGTAGTAATCCAAGCCACGAACCAAGCAGGGGCTGATTTCATAGGCAACGCCTAATTGCTCTAAGCCAGCTTTAAGTTCCTCAAAGAAAATACGAGAAGATTCGTTTAGACTGTCCCCAAGCAAAGGTGCATTAGCGATGATCTCACGGTCTCCTTCATCTTTAGAATCCAAAATCCGCATGGGATTTCTGTCTAGTCGATTGAGACTGTCTTCAGAAAGTTTATCTTTGTAAGCCGAAAGATATTCTACCAGCGTATTGTGATAGGCATCTCGGCTTTCTCTGTCACCTAAAGAATTGAGTTCAAGTTTGATGTCGTTACCAAGGCCGAGCTCTTCAAGGAAATGAGCACCAAGTGCAATGACTTCAATATCTGCTTGAACTGTATCAATACCGAGTATTTCTGCCCCAACTTGGTGGAACTGACGCTGGCGCCCTTTCTGGGGGCGCTCATAACGGAACATAGGGCCACGATAGAATAGTTTGAGGGGGAGACTTTGGCTGAGGCCGTTAGAAATGAAAGCCCGAGCGACACCTGCGGTTCCTTCTGGACGCAAAGTCAGGAGGTTTTCGCTGCGGTCCTCAAAGGTGTACATCTCTTTTGTGACAATATCCGATGTTTCACCCAAGGTGCGAGCAAAGACATTGGTGAATTCAAAGATCGGTGTCGCGATTTCGCCAAAGCCGTAACGGGCAGAAATCTCCTGTGCTTTGTCTTGGACAAAACGATGACGGATCATTTCTTCCGGTAAAATATCATGGGTTCCGCGAACCGGCTTCAAAGCTGACATTCTCTAATTCTCTTTCTACCAAATTTTTCTTTAATCAGTTTTCGCTTTTTACAGCCGCAGCGTCAATTTCTGCAGCTTTTTTTTCTACTTCTGCAACGATATGGTCCACTAACTTATCGTTATCCACGTTATGGTCTGCAATGCCATTAATGTAAACCTTATGATTACCCCCGCCGCCACCTGTCAGACCAACATCACTCTCTTTTGCTTCTCCTGGCCCATTGACCACACAGCCAATGATCGAAAGGGTCATAGGGGTGCGGATGTGAGCCATGCGATCTTCAAGTACAGCAACGGTTTTAACCACGTCAAATCCCTGTCGGGCACATGAAGGACATGAAACAACGCGTACGCCGCGGTGACGTAAATCGAGTGCTTTTAAGATATCAAAGCCGACTTTGATTTCTTCGACCGGATCAGCAGAGAGGGAAACCCTTAAAGTGTCTCCGATGCCATCCATCAATAAGGCGCCAAGCCCAATGGACGAGACCACTGTGCCGCTGCGCACCCCTCCGGCTTCTGTAATACCTAAGTGAAGCGGATAATCACAAATTTTTGCGAGTTGGCGGTAGGCCTCAATGGCCATGAAGACGTCAGAGGCTTTCACACTGATTTTGAAGTTGGTGAAGTTATTGTCTTCAAGGATTTTCGCATGATTTAGAGCACTCTCGACCATCGCTTCCGGGCAAGGTTCAGGGTATTTTTCTAACAGTTCACGCTCAAGACTGCCGGCGTTAACGCCGATGCGGATGGAACAATTATGATCGACTGCAGCTTTAACGACTTCCGCAACTCGTTCTGAAGAGCCAATATTGCCAGGGTTAATGCGCAAGCAGGCTGCGCCTGCTTCAGCTGCTTCAATTGCCCGTTTATAGTGGAAATGAATGTCGGCGATGATTGGAACGCTTACTTGATCAATAATATGCTTGAGAGCTTCTGTTGATTCTTCATCAGGGCAGGAGATTCGCACCATATCCGCGCCAGCTTCTTCCAAAGCGTGCACCTGGGCAACGGTGGCGGCAACGTCAGTCGTCAATGTGTTGGTCATGGACTGAACGCTAATTTGTGCATCGCCTCCGACTGGCACATCCCCAACAAAAATTTGCTGGCTTTTTCGACGGTTTATTTGACGATAGGGTCTTGCTGTCATGGGTTATCAACCACCTTTAAACGAACTTTACGCGTGGAGGCGGGTTATAAAGCAAAACCTTCGGTCTTAGAAGTCACGTTTTAGCTATTTGGATTATTCCCCAACAGCACTTCCGTCTAAGAGTTTAACAGGGTCTAAAACAACACTTCGCCGAACAGCGCCAAAGTCACCAATTGAGGGGACAGATTTGCCATCTACTATAATATCTAGGGCTCCAGCGTTGCTGGTCAATAAGACCAACCCTTTTTTATTTGGAACCCGGTAGCTATCACCCGGGCGAAGAAGGCGGGTTAAGAGCATTTTATTTTCTTCATCATCGCGAATTTGAATCCAACTGGCAGTCTTAGCCTTGACTAAAATACGTGACCCATCCGTTGAAAGGGGTTCTTCTTTCGGCTTGGCAGGAGGTTCTATGACGGGTTCTTGCTTTTTCTCTACAGGTTCTTTTTTAACTTCAACTGGAGCTGGGGCGGGAGTTTCAGCAACTTCCTCTTCAACCTCCTCAGTTTCTGGCTCTGGAACTGCTTCTTGTACTGGAGCCGTTTCCACAACTTCAGGTTTTTTAACAGGTTCAGGCGTTTTTTCGGGAGATGCAACAGGTTCAACAGGTTCTAGTTTTTTTGCTAGTTCTTCAGGCGGGGTGTCTTGGAGTTGGCTGGAGGCAGTATTTTCAGTAGGAGTAGGTTGTTCAGCAACAGGTTCAGATTCAACCTCCACTTTTTCAACTTCAGGCTCAACTTTATCCTTTTCAGCTTCAGTAGGCTCTGTGGTTTCTATAACTTCTTCTTTTTCTTCAGTAGAAATAGTCTCAGATACGGTTTCTTGTGTTTCAGTTGCTTCAGTGCCTTCGTCAGCTGTTTCAGCGTTGCTTTCTTCAGAGGCTTTCGTGGTTTCCTCTTCTACTTTTTCCTCGGTAACTGCAGTTTGTTCGGCAATTTTATCACCTTTGCTTGGTAGCAAAGAAGCCAATCGTTCAGGAAGAGAAGGAACTTTTTCTGCAGAAGTGTTGCCTCCTTCTGTTATGAAATACCAGCCCCCATACGCCATAAGAGCGGCAATTGTGCTAAGGAGAAGAATTGCCCCGCCTGGAACGCTCCGCTCGGTAACGGGAACAGGAAAAACCAAGTCTGGGCGGTTTTCTATGTCGGCATATTCATCTTTAAACCGGCGGACCACCTCACCACTATCAAGCCCGAGATATTCTGAGTAAGCACGAACAAACCCAACGGCATAAGCCGTACCAGGCAAATCTTCGTACCTAGTTGCTTCAATAGCTTCTAGATAAACTCGACGAATCCTTAAGTTATGAGAAACATCTCGCAGGTCTTCCCCGATCCGCAAACGTGACGCTCTTAATAAGGCACCGACGCCTTGCTTCTCACTTTGACTATTGTCTTTGCTTTCAATTGCCACGGTTGGCTTTCCCCTATGGCTCATTAAAGAGCCGTGATATCCGCCCCCAAATAGCCGGAATAGGCCTATTCAACCTCTTTTTTGTTTCGTAATCGTTACCGCAAACAAAAAAAAGGGCAAAAGGCTCCTCATTCTCCTCAAAAAAGCTTTTTTTTCAAGCTGGAATGATAGGGAGAGGCGTCTTGGCCGTAGAAAATTTGATTTAAGGAATTTGGTGGGAAGGATTTGGCGGTGGGTGTTTGTATTCTTTTTACCGAGAATGATTACGAGGAAGGCCCAGTTTACCCTGACGTTTTTCAGCGTCAACCATTGCAAGGAGGCTATCAATCTCAGAAAGAAGTTGCTCCAAAGATTTTGGTTGGGGTGTCTTATCTGTACTGGTTTTTAAGGGCATCGTGATCTCTATATCGTTGTTTGAACGTTAAGTGCACCATAAGCGGTACAAATTCATCTGACAGTGATGGTAATCACAGGGGGGAGAAAAAGAAAATCAACTGTTTTCACGATGGAGTGTTTTAAGGGTGAGGGAAGAACTCTTCGCCGGAGGTTGCGAGGAAGTCCCATAGGGTTGAGGCTGAAGGGAGAAGGCGTTTTTCTGCGCGTTTGACGACAAACCATTGGCGCATAATAGGGAGAGATTTAACGTGGAGAGGAGCCAAGCGATTTTCGTGAATTTCGGGTGCAACGGTATGGGCTGAAAGAAGAGCTACGCCTAAACCTGCCATAACAGCTTGTTTAATCGTTTCGTTTGAGCCCATCTCCATGCCGATTCTGGGGCTGACTTTGGACTCGGTAAATAGGTTTTCCATCAGCATTCGTGTGCCAGACCCTTGTTCTCGAAGGAGAAAGGTTTCATCAGCCAGTTTAGCGATAGGAATATTGTTGCGTTCTACTAAAGGATGATCAGGTGGCCCAATAATGATATGGGGATGGTCACCAATTGTTGCATGGTCTACAGCAAAATCCTTTGGGGGACGACCCATGATGGCGAAATCTAGTTCATAGTTTCTGAGTGCTTCAATGGTTTCATGACGATTTCCCACTTGCAGACGGATGTCCACATTGGGATGGGTTTTGGCATAAGCAGCCAAGGCACGTGGGGCAAAATATTTAGCTGTACTGACAATCCCTACTGTCACTCTTCCCCCATTGACACCGTTTAAAGTTTCTAATCCTTCAGCGCATTCAGATAGGATCACCTCTATACGCGTGATGGCAGAGAGAAATTCTTTACCTGCATCGGTGGCTCGAACGCCCTCACTGGTGCGTTCAACAATGGGCACTCCTGCGGCATCCTCCAGTAATTGCATTTGCAGCGTAATGGCTGGTGGGGTCACGTTCAGGGTTTTGGCGGCACCTGAGTTGGTCCCTTCGCGCAAGACTGCAGCGAAGGCACGAAGCTGTTTCAAGGTAACGGCGCGAAGATCTACATTAAGTTTTTCTTTCATAAGGGTAAATATTATTCAAATTTACTTGATATGCAAGTTAATACATTCTCCCTCCTGACAGGGAAACGCCAATCAGAGAGAGAATAGATGAAAAAGCCCGACACATTAGAGCATTACCTTCAGGAGTGGGCAGGCAAAGACGAATTGCGCCAGCTTGTTGCCTATACGGTTGCTAAAGTTTGTGCCGGGACGGGAGAAATTGCTGAACTTGTTGCTCAAGGAGATATTGCGGGCATGCTTGGGCAGGTGCATGGTGACAATGCTGATGGCGATGCCCAAAAAGAATTAGATATTCGCGCTAATGATCTTCTGATTGAGGGACTTAACGACGCTCCGGTTGCCTATATTGCTTCAGAAGAGCTGGAAGAGGCCCTTGAACTTAATAAAGGCGCGCCCCTCTCTATTGCCTTTGATCCTCTCGATGGGTCATCAAATATTGATACGAATGTTTCTGTAGGGACAATTTTTTCTATTTTTGAAACAGGTTTGGGTAACGGCACCACGGCTTCCTATGTT
This sequence comes from Rhodospirillales bacterium, assembly GCA_026196105.1. Lineage (GTDB taxonomy): Bacteria > Pseudomonadota > Alphaproteobacteria > Rhodospirillales > JAPHRK01 > JAPHRK01. Next base: position 37,662 of record JAPHRK010000014.1, read on the forward strand.
TTGCAGCCAGGCAATAAACAATTAGCTGCTGGCTACGTTATTTATGGCCCACAAACTGCCTTGGTTTTGACCGTTGGTGAAGGAACACATGTTTTTACACTCGATCCAAAATCGGGTGAGTATTTGCAGACAAAAGAGAGCGCGCAGATTTCTCTGTCGACCCGTGAGTTTGCCATAAACGTATCCAACTTCCGCCATTGGGACAGCCATGTCCGCACTTATATCGACGATTGTCTTGATGGAAAAGAAGGCGTGCGGGGAGAAAGTTTTAATATGCGGTGGGTAGCCTCTCTCGTCGCTGAATGTCACCGGATTTTATCACGTGGAGGTATCTTCCTTTATCCCGGAGATCAACGCAAAGGCTACAGCGAAGGACGCCTTCGGTTAGTTTACGAAGCAAACCCTATCGCTTGGCTGGTTGAGCAGGCTGGAGGGGAAGCTTCTACGGGACATATGCGGATTATGGATATCCAACCAACGGATATTCACCAACGCACCCCCTTCATTTTTGGCTCTAAAGAAGAGGTCGATCGCCTGGCTCTTTCCTATGAAGATGATCATGCCGTTAATGACACATCACCTTTATTTGCCACTCGCGGATTATTTAGAGCTTAAGAGGGAATACGCCTATGTCTATCAAACACCCAATCATTTCCGTGACAGGTTCTTCTGGGGCTGGAACGTCTTCAGTCAAAACAACTTTTGATAATATTTTCCGCCGTGAACAGGTTAATGCTGCCTTCATCGAAGGAGATGCCTTCCATCGTTATGATCGTGCAGATATGAAGCGAGTCATGGCTGAGGAGACGGCTAAAGGAAATAATAACTTTAGCCATTTTGGGCCAGATGCCAATCTGCTTGAAGACTTAGAAGCTGTGTTTAAGCAATATGGCGAAACTGGCACAGGCCGCACCCGTCATTATATCCATAATGAAGAAGAGGCTGAGGCCTACGGAATGGCTCAAGGGAAGTTTTCTGAGTGGGAAGATTTCTCTGAGAAAACCGATGTGCTTTTCTATGAAGGTCTTCACGGAGCTGTTCGAAATGACAAAGTCAATGTGTCTCAGTATCCAGATTTAAAAATCGGGGTGGTTCCGGTGGTTAACCTGGAATGGATTCAAAAAATTCATCGCGATACAGAGACACGTGGTTACTCAACGGAAGCGGTGATGGATACCATGCTTCGGCGCATGCCAGACTATGTTCACTACATTTGTCCACAGTTTTCTGAGACCGATATTAATTTCCAACGGGTGCCAACTGTAGACACCTCAAACCCCTTCATTGCCCGCTGGATTCCAACGGCTGATGAATCCATGGTGGTCATCCGTTTCAAAAATCCTCGTGGAATCGATTTTCCCTATCTGGTGTCAATGATCCACGACAGCTTCATGTCACGAGCCAACTCCATCGTTATTCCTGGAGGAAAACTCGATATTGCCATGCAGCTCATTCTGACACCAATGATTATGCAACTTGTCGACCGCAAAAAGCGGGCCGCTTAAGAAACTTAGCTGAGGAGTTAAAACAATGGACCAATCTAACCGTTATACAAATTTGAGCCTTAAAGAAGAAGACCTTATCGCAGGTGGCAAACACGTCCTTTGCGCCTACATCATGAAACCTAAAGCAGGATATGGAGGCTATTTGGAAATCGCGGCTCACTTTGCTGCGGAATCTTCTACAGGTACGAATGTTGAAGTTTCTACGACGGATGATTTTACCCGTGGTGTCGATGCTTTGGTTTATGAAGTCGACGAAACTAAGGAATTGATGAAAATTGCTTATCCAACTGATTTATTCGATCGTAACATTATTGATGGTCGTGCCATGATCGCTTCATTCCTCACTCTTGCCATTGGCAATAACCAAGGGATGGGTGATGTGGAATATGCCAAGATGCATGATTTTTATGTTCCACCTGCTTTCCTTCGTTTGTTCGACGGCCCCTCCATAAATATTGAAAGCATGTGGCGGGTTTTGGGCCGGACTCAAGAAAATGGTGGAATGATCGTTGGGACTATTATCAAACCTAAGTTAGGTCTTCGTCCTAAACCTTTTGCAGATGCTTGTTATGAGTTCTGGATGGGGGGCGATTTTATTAAAAATGATGAACCGCAAGGCAACCAAGTTTTTGCCCCGTTAAAAGAAACCATCGCGTTAGTCGCAGACTCGATGAAAAGAGCTCAGGATGACACCGGAGATGCTAAGTTATTTTCAGCCAATATAACCGCAGATGATCCTGCTGAAATGATCGCTCGCGGTAATTATATACTGGAAACTTTTGGACCTGACGCAGACCATGTTGCTTTCCTAGTTGATGGCTATGTGGCTGGGGCAACGGCGGTTACAACGGCTCGGAGGAATTTCCCGAATCAATTTATCCATTATCACCGGGCTGGTCATGGTGCGGTGACATCACCTCAGTCTATGCGCGGTTATACGGCCTTTGTTCATTGTAAAATGGCTAGGCTCTCTGGCGCATCGGGTATCCACACCGGAACCATGGGTTATGGTAAGATGGAAGGTGAAGCCGATGATAGAGGTATCGCCTATATGCTTGAGCGCGATAGTGCCGATGGTCCTTACTTCCATCAAGAATGGGGTGGGATGAAAGCAACCACGCCTATTATCTCTGGCGGTATGAATTCTCTCCGTTTACCTGGTTTCTTTGACAACCTGGGCCACTCTAATGTTATTCAAACATCAGGTGGTGGCGCGTTCGGTCATGTTGATGGCGGGACTGCTGGGGCTAAATCCTTGCGCCAAGCACATGATGCTTGGATGAAGGGCATCGACTTGGTGACCTATGCTCAGGACCACCAGGAACTGGCCCGTGCCTTTGAGAGTTTTCCTGCCGATGCAGACAGGCTTTTCCCTAACTGGCGCAATGCTTTAAGCATTGCTGCTTAATGTCTCTCTCCCCCCGAAGTGGTGAATGTCTGATGTCTTTGCAAGCTCTTATCTTCGATGTAGATGGTACCCTGGCAGAAACAGAGGATGTTCACCGTCGGGCGTTTAATGAAGCGTTTAAAGCAGCTGGACTTGGGTGGTGTTGGGACCCTCAACTCTATCGTGAGCTGCTATCGGTGATGGGTGGAAAAGAAAGGCTCTCCCATTTTCTTTCTATGGCTGATCCGACTTTTATGGAGAGCAAGGATGCTCAACAACGTATCCGGGCTCTCCATAAATCTAAAACAGATTACTATGTGGAGTTTCTCAATAATGGGTCCCTTTCTTTTCGTCCTGGTATAGTGCGTTTATTGTTTGAAGCTCAAGAGCAAGGGATACTTCTTGCTATTGCAACAACGACTAGTCCTGAGAATGTAACCGCTTTGCTAAAAGGGGGGCTTGGGCCAAGCGGCCCAGAGCTTTTTCAGTCAATTGTGGCCGGGGATGCAGTGCCCAAAAAGAAGCCAGCTCCAGATGTTTATCTCCAGGTATTGCAGGAGTTGAATTGTTCTCCCAAACAATGTGTTGCTTTTGAAGACTCCCAGTCAGGTTTGGCTTCGGCGACAGCTGCAGGAATTCCGACCTTTGTTACCTTAAGTGAATTTACCACCTGTTCGGACCACAGTGATGCAAAGGCGGTTCTTTCCCATCTGGGTGAACCTCATAATCCTTGCGAAGTAATTTCAGGAAATATAGGAACGACCCCATATGTAAGTTTAGAATATCTAGGGAGCTCACTTAAAGCTGCTTAGGTGCTCGCCGACTAGACATCTCGTAAATCTCCATGTTACGCTCCCTTATTGGTTAGTAACTATTATAAATAAGGGGTAAAAAATGGCTTTCCTAAGAAAATTATCATTGAGCTTGGCACTTGGATTTGTAGCCGTCGTTGGTCTTTCCGCCTGTTCCGCTGAAGTCGGCAGTAAAGAGTGGTGTGAAGAAATGAAGAAGAAAGACAAAGGCGACTGGACAGCGACTCAAGCAACAGATTTTGCTAAGCACTGCATTCTTTAACCTTTTTTCAGAACAATAAAAACACCCCTGGAGCTTTTATATCCAGGGGTGTTTTTATTGTTTTGTGGCGTCGCCCGAGACCGGGAGAATACACGGGGAGTGTTGGTCCTAGACGACGCCTTCCTCGGGGGAGGAACTCTTTATAAGTTTTCCGACAATTCTGGCACGGCCTTGAAGAGGTCGGCGACGAGACCGTAGTCGGCGACTTGGAAGATTGGTGCTTCCTCGTCTTTGTTGATGGCCACA
>JAPHRK010000033.1 GCA_026196105.1 Rhodospirillales bacterium
CAAACACCCCCTGCAGCTCTACTCTTTAGCAACACCTAATGGCGTAAAAGTCACTGTGATGCTTGAGGAACTCTTGGCGCTGGGACATATGGGCGCAGAGTATGATGCTTGGTTGATCAATATTAGTGAAGGGCAGCAGTTCGGCAGTGGTTTTGTTGAAGCAAATCCCAATTCAAAAATTCCAGCCCTGATTGACCACAGTACTGCAACGCCTACCCGCGTTTTTGAGTCTGGGTCGATCCTTTTATATCTGGCTGAAAAATTTGGTGCCTTGTTGCCGAGTGATCCAACTAAACGGACAGAGTGTTTGTCCTGGCTGTTTTGGCAAATGGGCAGCGCGCCTTATCTTGGGGGTGGGTTCGGCCACTTCTATAGTTATGCCCCATTCAAAATTGAATACTGCATTGACCGCTTTTCCATGGAAGTAAAACGCCAACTTGATGTGCTTGATCGTCACTTGGCTGATAATCGCTATATGTGTGGTGATGAATACACCATCGCCGATATAGCCATTTGGCCTTGGTACGGGGCTTTGGTCCTCAATAAAGTTTATGAGGCCGCCGAGTTTTTAGACACGGCTTCTTACAAACACATGAACAGATGGACAAATGAAATTGATGCACGTAAAGCTGTGCAGCGAGGCCGCATGGTAAACCGAGTTTTTGGTTCCTTAGAAGAGCAACTCCACGAACGTCACGACGCTAGTGACTTCGATACTAAGACACAGGACAAAATCGAAGGAGCAAGCAAAACCGACGATTAGAGCATATTTGGGAGAGCACAGAAGTGCTTTCCCACGATATTTTGACTGTCGTTAAGTATTAAATGGTCGCAGTAGCCAGGGGCTGCCCGACTTTTACCAGCGTTTCCCGTCCAGCGGCACTATTCACGACCAGGTCTTCGCTGAATTGGATTTGCCCGGGCTCGAAGACGACGACGACTGTTGAGCCACCAAATTTGAAGTAGCCTTTTTCATCCATTTTTTCGACATCACCTTCGGTACAGGTGTTGACAATACTGCCAACACCAAAGGCACCAACCTCTACAAAGCACATAGTTCCGATTTGTTTGGTTTCGATGAGCGTATAGGTTCTTTTGTTCTCACCAAAGACATCTGGGCCGCTTCCCAGTGCAATCGGGTTGACTGAATGGAGTGCTCCACTGATATCACGGCTTTGGGTAATTTTACCGGCACAGGGAAAATGATATCGATGATAATCGGCGGGGCAGAGACGGATGATGGCTAGTGCTCCATTGGTATAACGATCAGAAATGCCCGGCAACATTTTTTGGATTGAAAACGGATAGCCTTTCACCGGAACAAAGGTGTCTTCATCAAGTTTGGGAAAAACCAGAACGCGCCCATCAGCAGGGGACACAATCGTTTTCTCATCTGTGCTGAAGGGGCGTGCTTGGGTGTTGAGATGCCGGATGAAAAATTCATTGAATGATCTAAAGCTCTCTTTTGGGGCAGCAAATTCGTTTTCATCGATAGAAAGATCATTGATTGCGGTATCAATTTTCCCTTTGGAAAAGGGAGAATCAAACCAAGCCCCCATCAATTTGCTGATGATGGAGGAACGAAAAAGCACACGTTCAAGAAAACTGGATTTTGAATTTTGATAAGCCCAACGGATCCACTTTTCGCCGAGAACCTTTTCCTCGAATTGCTCTTTTGTTTCGCGATCGATTACAATGATCGGTGTCTGCTTAACCATCAACCAGCCTTTTTAAGGATGCCATAAAAAACCCCCTAATAGCTTACCAACATGAAGATTGTCCACCAATGAAAAAAGTATCCAGAATCATAGCCTCTATCTTTAAAAGTAGTGATCTTCTTTATATATATAGCTTCCATAATTAAAGTGGTTCAGAAGCATTTGAGAAGAGGTAATATTATGTCGATTGTTAATGATGGTTCTCCCCTTATTTCTGCCAATGAACTTAAAGAAATGTTGGGTGAAGAAAATATCAAGATATTTGATATTAGAGGAAAATGGGGAAGCCCTCCAACGAGTTCGCACGATGATTATGCAAAAGGACATATTCCTGGTGCGATCTATCTTGATTGGGTTACTCATTTCCTAGAGCCCAATACACCCGTTAATTTGGCATCTGTTGCGTCTCAGGCCCAAGCTCAAGATGAATTTAAGGTGTTGGGAATATCCCCCAATGATACGGTGGTTTTATATGATGACTATCATCATATGCTGGCGGGTAGAATTTGGTGGGCCATGCGTTATTGGGGCTTTTTAAATGTTAAAGTTCTCAATGGGGGGTGGAACCATTGGTCAGCGGAAAATTTACCGATCTCTGTGGACATTAATATTGTAGAGGCTATTGATGAAGGGGCTTTCATTGTCTCGCAACAATCTCATTTGAGAGCAAGTGTTGAGGAGGTGAAAAACAGGCCTGATAACGTGAGCCTGATTGATGCTAGAGGGCCAATAAATTATCAGGGCAATCCTTCTGATCCAAGATCTGGCCATGTTCCTGGTGCTATTAATTTACCCTATTCAGATTTGTTGGATACTGAGACTGGATTATTTAAAGACGCTAAATCCTTGGAATCTGTATTTAATGAAACATTGCAAGGCAAAGGCAAAGCTAATCTCATAACATCTTGTGGCGCAGGATATGCAGGAACAGTGTCGTTGTTAGCCTTGAAAGCAATGGGTATCGAAGCATCGCTGTTTGACGGTTCTTTTTCAGTCTGGAAGGAAAACGGAGCTCTTCCAATTGAACAAGGTTCTGCCTGATCAATTTCAAATTCACTAAATGATTTTTTTGCTTCATAATAAAAAAGTGGAGGCAAAAAAGCCTCCACTTAAAAGTACTAGTACATTATTTCATCTTCTTGAGTTCACTGTAATCGCCTTTCAAGCGAAGGGTTATCGTAATAGGCTGTTTGTCACGGTTCCGCCAAAACCAGCCATGATAACCGTCGAAAGCAGCTTTAAGACTACCTTTTTCTCCGGTCATACCTCTTCCTTTTTTGTAACGGATTGATTGCTTATTCCCATCTCCATGTAAATCGTAGTTTGCTTTGCCTCCACTTACACTCCAGTCGAAATATGCACTGGCGTCTTTTTTCATTTTCAATTTGTATTCTATGCCTTGGCTAGGAGTTAATTCGAAAGTGATAGTATCTTTCCATGAGGTTGCAGGTGTTTCAGCATTGGCTGTTTTGATAGTGAACAAGGAGACCAGCATATTTAGCGTGTCATGTTCATTTATCAGTTGCTGTTTAATTGGTGATGGTTGCCCATGATCTTGTTCAGCTTCGATGGAAAGCTGTTGTTTTATTTCACCCATTTCAGCCAAACCTAAAACGCGCCCGACCCCAGTTGGATCAATAGCGTATTCGGAAGGCAAAACAACAGTTACAAGAATAGCTATTGCAGTAACAAAGGCTATTACTGTTGATTTGATGAGTTGCTTGGTTGTTGGAAGTTCTGCTTGGTTAGGCATTTTTTCGTTGTACATATTCTTGTCCTTTCTATTAGGAAACAAAATAACCGGTCAGCTGATATCCAATCAGAACAAAACCAGCAGTCATCATGATCACGTTACTTGTATAGGCATGTTTGAAGAAGCTACGGCTTCTTCTCCACCATCCCATTGCGATGAGGATAGCGCTCAAAGCCAAAATTTGACCAATTTCAACACCGACATTAAATGCGAGCAGATTTGGGATAAGTCCGTCTTCTGCTATGTCGTAGTCGATGATTTTTGAGGCAAGTCCAAATCCATGAAAGAAGCCAAAGATCAAAGTTGCGATTTTCGTATTCGGCTGAACACCAAGCCAACGCTTAAAAGCACCAATATTATCCAGAGCTTTGTAAACGATTGAAAACCCGATTATTGCATCTATCAGATAACTGTTTATGCCGAAGTTAAAAATGACACCGATGAGCATCGTGCTTGAATGCCCTAGAGCAAATAGACTGACATAAATTGCAATATGCTTTATGCGATACAGAAAGAAGATCACACCGAATAAAAATAGTATGTGATCATACCCAGTGAGCATGTGCTTAGCTCCTAAGTATATATAGGGAACTAGATTGACGCCGTATATTTCCTGTATGTAGCCTTTGTCACCCTCTGCGACAGCATGGGCATATGCGAGATCGGTGAACGAAAGCAATGCTATAAGAGCAAGTGCAATCGCAAAACCGCTGCGTGAAAGCTTTTTAAACAGGTAAAAAGTTTCACGCTTCATTAAAAGAAGCATTGTTGTTTCCTTTTTGATTTTAGGTATTTGAGTGTTTGTGTTTTTGAAACACGTTAATCAAAAAGGGTGAGGCGCGGAGGGCGGTCCAAGTCGTTTATAGTCGAGCTTATACTAGAAATTGCTCTAAATGCATTTTTTCCAGAAAAATAAGGAGATATTGGTTGTAATATTGCTCGTAAAATAAAGGGAAGATCATGAGAATGATCAAGAGGATTGTGTTTGTGGAAATGGTTTTCTTGTAACTTGTCGTTACGATGACCCTCATCCTCGTCTCCATGGGTATGAGAATGATCTAATTGTGCAAATACTGAAAACGAGTATGTGGTTTCATCTGTAAAATTGATCTCGTTTTTTACAAATGAATGGGCGAAACTACCAAATATAACAGACACGGCAACGGCAAGGCATATGAAGGGAAAGGTCTTTCGAGACATACTGCAGAAGTCACATCATTTGATCATATTGAAACTATATAGTTAAGCCTAACTGCTCATATTAACAAACTATTGTCGCATGTAATTTGTCCTCCCACAACTAAAACAATTAATAATCATTCGCAACTTTAATTGTTGCATAGATAACGTGGCAAGCTCCAGCTTGATATGGGCAAAACCTTATAATTTTTAGCGGTATTTAGCTGCTGTTATGAATTCTGAAAATGCTTCACACCAGATCAAAACTGTTGTGTAATCCTTTATATCTACATTTTCTGGAAGAGATAGCACAAAGCCTTCAAAGGTTTTGATTTCCCCAATGTATTGCGCCTCGCTTTTCACCGGAAGAAACTCATCCTCGTGTTCAACGAAATCCTTAAGTAAATACAGTTTATAATCCGGTCCCGGTGCAAGGCTGCCTTGATGGATGATTTGAGATGGTGAAACACTGATGGTGCCTTTACCCCAATGCAGGAAGTCATTGCCTCTTAAATCGCTTGAAAGTTCTTTCTTGTAAAGTGCCTTGGCTGCCATATCTTCCAGCATCGCCGTATCAGGAGAAGCGGGTGCTGTGATGATAGGTAAAAAATAAATACCAAGGCCGAAACCAATCATCAATGCAACGATGTGTGTTGCACTTTGAAAGAGTAATTTACGCATTTTTGCTCCGTTTATTCTTCAGAGTTTTGTACTTTAAAGTATAACCGCAAAATTCAATGCGATTTGTGATTTTTTATATTGAGTAGAGAGACAGAAAAATCAAGGCTCACAAGAAGGAGGAATGATTATTATCATAAACAAAAAACGAAGAAGCTGCGCTTTGCATGCTTCTGCGTTGGGGTAAAAAATGGTGCCCGGTGGATGGGTTTGATCCACCGACACCACAAATTTCCAACGTACGCGTGCATCTCATGTTTATGGCTTGTCACCCGACATAACTTGCTTATAGGCATGCCATGTAGCGTGACCGATCAGGGGAAGAGTTACGATCAATCCGATGCAGGCCAAGGCCAGACCCAAACCAGTAAATATCACGATCAGGCCCGCCCAGAGAATCATGGCGCTCTTGTTGCTAAATATCGCGTAGACGCTTGCGATCATGGAGGGGATCAAAATGGTTTTACGATCCAGCATCAGCGGCATGGCGAACCCGGCTGCGAAGAAAATTAGAGTGGAGAATACTGATCCTAAGGCGGTTATGTAAATTCCGAAATACACCCCTTCCATGCTCATGGCGCGAGCAAAAATATCACTCCATTCCGGCATGACACCGGGGAAGTTGAGGGCAAAGATCGTAAAAGAGAGGCGTATCCAGACCTGAAAGAGAAAGACCAAGGCGATGCCCATACCCATGATGCCCCAGGTGTTGCGGCGAAAAGCCAGCAGGGTGTCAAGAAAGGTCGCTTTTTCTCCTAACTCGTGGCGTCGGCTGATTTCATAAAACCCAACACCTACTGCCGGGCCGACAAGCAGGAAACCAGATAGGCCGGGCAAGATGAGATAGGGCCAGCCTAGAAAATGAAAGCCGAAAGACAAAAACAATCCGAAGGCAATAAACAAGCCGGCATAACTCATGCTGACCGATTTGTTTGCCATGAGATCCGACCATCCTTGGTGTAACACGTCATTTGTTATTGGAGTGATGGGGGACTAGTCGGGATGATGCCCGACAATGCGGGATGAGATAAGGTAATCAAAGACTTAACGGTGTCTGTATACCCAAAATTTGGCCTTTTGTCACTTATGTTTTGATTCTGGAGTAACGTCATTTAGAGGGTGGTGCGACACTTTGTTTTGGAGTTCCAACATTCCTCCTAAAATTGCTGCTTAACACGCTGTAAGCCGCTTTAATCAATGCGTAGGCCTGTGTCGCTCTTTTTTAAAAACACCTTATAATATGAGTTTTTGTTCCACCAAAGTGCCGTTTTGGCGAAACTGCGACTGAACATTTTTTTTCAAGTTTCGCCAAATTAAAAACCACTTTATATCAACAAGTTACCTAAAAAAACGACCCTAAATCAAAGTGTGTTTTGGCGAAACTGGCGAAACTTTTAGAGCACATAAAAAACCCCGGATAAACCGAGGTTTTAGTCGTAAAAAGTGTGCCTTTTAATCAGGCTTTCTGCGTCTTGCATAAGGTGAATTATTCCAGTTTTCAGCCTTAGCTTTCTTACGTAATCCTTGTAGCGTTTTTGGCACGCCAGGCAAGAGACCTTCTCTTGCCATCACGACAAGTTCCGGTTCTGTGAAATATCCTCCATTGGACGTTATATCCATGTCAATATCTTTAATATTTGGAAGGTCATATTCTTCAAACCAACCCTTGAAAACATCGCGAGATAGAGTGCTAAACGGGGTTCCGATTCCCTTGGGGTGTGCCATCTCAATAAGCCGATAAAATGGCAGGGTTAAATCTTCAAAGGCCCCATCTTCCTGGAAGAATTTAATGTACGGATATCGTGGCGCACCGGAGAACCATGCAAGCCCATCCATGGCCCAACAAAACAAAAGCCGTGCCTCTTTCAATTGCTTGTCAGAATGAAGCTCTTCAAACTCTGCAACACACTCACGGATATAATTAAAATGCCATGGCATAGGGCCAACCTTTTCCATGCGATTAGCGTATTTTTTTAGTATCCGGTTTTGTGCCTTTGATCGTATTTTATTATTTGGCAGGGTGTTCACTTTATCCAGTTCACTTATTAATTTTTTGCGAAGAGGGTATTCGTTTTCAAGTTCAGTCATTGTACAAAATCCTAATCTTTAAAGGCTGTTTAAACATCATCTAAAAACCCTATTTTTGAGGTTTCGAAAGTTGAAATCCAGCGTCTAATTTGGGCTGCTGTTATGGTTCTTTTTCGGCCTTTATGGTCAGTATGCTCAAACCGAGAAACTTCCCGAATTGCCGCTCCTCTTTCGTAAGAGTGTTTTGGGAAATCCAAGATAGGGCGAATAAGTTGAAAACGCCACTCTGCTTCCGTTCGTTCAGGTCGTTCGCGTTCCGCTTTTTTAAACTCTTTTGTGCGCCTTTGGACGAACCTGTGAATAGCAGAACGGCTTGGGGTGCGGTTGTCCCCAAACGCCGTTTTTACCTTAGACATAATTTCAACAATAGTTAAGGGATCAATCAATAATTCATCTATCAATTTAGCGACGTCAGAGTCACGAATTTCAAGCGATCTCCGTCCCCTCTTGCGGTCATATATTTGGGTTGGTTTCACTCTCTCTCCTTTCTACCCATCTTAAACAATTCCGAAGCGTACAAGAACCTCAGCAGCTTCTTCTAGAGTGGGGCAGTCCATGCCTTTGGGTAGTTGGTCCGGCAAGGCTTTATAGGCTTCGCTTAAATCGCCGTGAGGGTCATTTTTAACGAGGCGCATAAAGGGCAACAGCCAAGGCGGGGCCGTGTTGCCGGAATCGGTGGTTTGTTCTTCTGGTTGGTCGTAAAACTCTGGTACTGGCGTTGTATTAACCTTGGAAGTAGGGATATTTAAAATCCGTTCTATCAGGGCATCAAAAGCCCGAGCCGGGAAACTCGCGAAATGGTATTGATAGCGCGATCCACCGCGACCAGGGACAGCCATTCGCCGCCATCCGGCCTTATTGGCAAGGCGGGTAATGCCGGATTTTGTGGCGGGAAGCCCTGGCAGCATTAAGGCGGCGATCTCCGCAGCGTCGTACCATTCTTGGATACGATCACGATCTTGTAAAACCTGAATTAACACCGCTTCTAAATACCTCAAGCGCCGATTAACAAAAGCCCATTCATCCGCAGGAACGTGAACCATGAGCGAGAAACCATCATCTTGATTTGACATAGCAACCTCCATGTTTGAAACGAGAACGGGGCGAAAGTGTTGCCACCTCCACCCCGCGCCTTGGGCTAACTTAACCGTTAACGGCATTGTCCAGGTTGCTTTCTTCAAGGTGGCCTTTTTCCTTGAGCTGCTTAATAATATTTTCTACTGAGGTCGCTTTAAGGTTTACCGCTTTAGCAATTTCCGTAACCGGGAAACCTATTTTAAAAGTGCTGGCGATAGCTTGTTCCTTGGCGGTTAGCTTGGGATATATTTTTTCTTTGTCCTTCGCCATTTTTTCCCGCACACGTTCGGCAATGGCGGCAGAAGAATTATCCTCAGGCTGTTCCTTGGGGTCACTTTCTCCATGTGTTTCCTCAAGAATTTGCCGAATAGGATTGTCCTCATCTTTTAGCATGGTGCTCTCTTTAATCAGCCGGCGCAGGTTTTGTCGTTTCTCTTCTGCCCTTTCGGCTTCCAGGCGCGATTGCTCTGTCCTCCAACCAAACCGTAGCCTTTCCATAATCTCTTCGTCACTTGCGTTTCTCATAGCCCGAACACGGCCAGATGCATCATTTAAAACGTTGGAGATACCGTCTAAAAGAGTGGTCAATCCACTGGTACCACTTTCGCCCAGTTCAATGTCTGCGCTATTGGAAAGAAGAAGGGAAATGCAGGATAGAGCGTCACTTGCAGAAATAACGGCTTCGTCGGGATGGTCTTCGTAAAATTCGGGGTTTATAAAATTGTACATGTGTAACTCCTATATTGCTTGTTAAGGCATTTGACTCTCTTAATGAGAGAAGCGACCGGAATTTAACAACCGCACATAGGAACGGCACCAAAACCTTTAGAGCCGTTAGGCTCCTGGACATACGCAGTGGCATCCCGGTCTTTATTCTTTGTTTTGAACCTGGATAGACTCCAGGCGCAAAAAAGCACCTTCGGCAAAAAGCCCGGCGGTGCAACCGCCTACGTGATGAGTTGTTAAGCCCAAAAACAGAGTAGGTTTTTCTTTGGGAAATGTCAACTCAGAGAGCCGTTATCCGAAACGTTCGGTTGCCGTACCCTAAAGAAATTCCCCCACTCTGTCTTTGGCTCGTTTTGGTTTGAGAGGATAAAACCAAGGGAATAGTGGCTTAAATGGCGGTGAGAATGCGCCCCTGACAATTGTCAGGGGCGCGATGTTTGTCTACCCTGACTAGTGTCAGGGCATGGACATTTTAGAGACGCTAAATTCAAAGAAACTGTTAACGCCCGAAGCTATTGAGGCGTTAGCTAAATATTGTGAGGAGAACGAAAGTTTAGTTCTTGCCTCAATGTCTTTCTTTGCGGCTGAAATTGCAGACTGCCTGGGCTTTAAAGACGCCATCAAATTGATTGCCCGTTTTGGTGGGGGTACCGCCCGGTTTCCCCATACAATTAGCCAACGCACTCAAAGCTCAGATATCTTCCAGACCATTGGGGCAGAGCAGACAGAAAAGTTTATTGAACGATTTGGTGGGGGCGATATGTATGTTCCCTCTCCTAAGTCCGTTCTAAAAATTATTCAAATTGAAGAAATGAAACGCCGCCGATGCCAAGGTGAGAGCGCCCGTAAAATTTCTCAACGATTTGACGTCTCCGAAAGAACCGTGCGCCGCCATACCAAGGGCCTACACCCTAATGCAAAGGCAGCGGAATGATATTACTTACCTCTAAACACCCCCTTCAAGGCACCTTATTCCCTTTAAAAAGCCCTTTAAAGAATTCTCATGACCTTTGGGGCCTTAAAACTCTTTCGCGACTCTACGGGCTTTTGAGGGCTTTTCGTAAAACGACAAATTTGTCGCTGTTTAATTGGACCTCCTCCATCAGCGACAAAGGGGACGTACTCCGAAGATTGACTCCCTTCGTGACCTCCCCATGGGGAGCGGTGATGCCTAGCCAGAGCCGTTACCGCTCCCCTTTTCATTTTCTTTCCCAGTTTTCCACTTAGGACAAAACCATGATTATCAATAATCAAAATCTCAAAACCTTATTTACTGGTTTCAGTGTCGCCTTTAACATGGGCTTTGAAGCCGCTCCCCCAAGCTACAAAGAAATAGCCTCTATTGTTCCTTCTTCATCAACTGAGGAGCTTTATGGCTGGCTTGGTAACTGGCCTCAAATGCGGGAATGGGTTGGTGATCGAATTATTAAAAACCTTGTCGCTCACGACTACACCATTAAGAACCGTAAATTTGAAGACACGGTAAGTGTTCCTCGTGACAAAATTGAAGACGATAAATTTGGTGTGTTCGGTCCTTATTTCCAAGAAATGGGTCGTTTGTCGGCAACTCACCCAGACGAGTTAATCTTTGAACTCCTGTTAAGTGGGTTCGCTAATTTATGCTACGATGGACAAAATTTCTTTGATGCTGACCATCCAGTCGTTGATAAAGACGGTGCTACTCAAAGTGTTAGCAATATCCAAGCAGGAGCTGGTGATTCTTGGTTCTTAATTGATGCCAGCAAAGCAATTCGTCCGCTCATTTTCCAAGAACGTATTCCCTACAAAATGCAGTCTGTGGATGCTGATAGCGATACGAATGTCTTTTTGACGGACGAATACCTTTATGGCGTTCGTGCTCGTGTAAATGCTGGCTTCGGCCTTTGGCAGTTAGCTTTTGGTAGCAAAGCGGAATTAGACGCGACTAACTTTGAAGCCGCTCTTAAGGCCATGGCAAAATTCACGGCTGGTGGTGGCCGCAAGTTAAATGTCAGACCAACCCATCTAATCGTTGGCCCTTCCAACGAAGGAAAAGCCCGGCGATTGCTCAAAAATGGAACAAGGGTTGAAACCGTTAACGTTGGCGGGGCTGATCAAGCCGTACCTATTGATAACGAATGGGCGGGTACTGCTGAATTAATTGTTTCACCACACCTGGATTAGGGCAATGAGTGAAGTTATCCGCTATTCAACAGCATTGGCAAAAGATGTGTCTAATTGGGTTCATTTAATGCCCCTTGGACACATCAAGGCCAATGATGGACGAAAGTGGGTTAATAATAATCCAGAGGCCGTGGTTAAAGCTTCCGCTGCTGAAATTGATCTCGTGATTGATTATGAACATCAAACCGACTATTCAGCAAAAAACGGTCAACCAGCTCCCGCTGCTGGATGGATTAAGGCTATGGAAGTTCGCAAGGATGGTATCTGGGGACAGGTTGAATGGACCGACAAAGCAAGGACTCAGCTAGAAAACAAAGAATACCGCTATTTGAGTCCAACCTTTATTCATAACCGGAACGGCGAAGTATTAAGAATAGGCCGTGCAGCTTTAACCAACTCCCCCGCGATCCACGAGCTACATGCCCTCGCAAAAGAGGACTCCAGCGTTCTTTTAGACGTTTCAAATCTATCTGACCTGGAAAAATCAATGGCAAAATCGTTTTGCCTTTCGGAACAAGATTTTCTCTCGACTAAAATTAAATTGGAAAATAATGAAAATGTCTGGTGATCATAAAAAAGACCCTCGCCTTGATATCGCCCGAAAGGACGAACACCGTTTAGTTTTGGAAATCGCTAGGCTTATGGGTGGTCTTACCATCATGGAAGTACAAAACATCTTAGACCAGGTTCAAAAGCTGGTTTACCTCTCAACGGATTTTGATGTGAATACGGATGCTTTCCAAGAACAGGTAGAAGCCTACAACCGTGTTTTCCAAGACGATGTGAAAATCGGGGGTAAGGCCAGTGGATAACCCAAAAAACCAAACTAATAATCATCGTGCTTTGTATCTCCGAGGCGTGAGAATATTGCGCCTCAATACAAATACAGCACGGTTTATTCACCAAATGAGTAAACGAGCTGCACCCCTGTTTAAATTGGGGGGAGCGGCGCAACGTCTACACAAAAACGTCATAAGTCCAGTAAAGGAATGCTCCCTTGGAAACCGATAAAAAAACACAAGATGAAGACAAATTTGCAGTTTCCGTTGATCCGGAAACAGGTAAAACAAAAGTTCCGTTACAGTACCCGGCTACCGTTGCTTCAGAAACTCTTTCAGAAGTTTTACTTCGTCGGCCTAAAGGACGCGATCTAGCCGCCATTGATGAGGCCGGAGGCGGCGAAAACCAACAGACTATGACCATGATTAGCCAGTTGTGCGATATTCCACCTTCGTTTGTCCGTGAGATGGATGCCGTTGATATCAAAAGGTTGGCGCTTATCATTGCGGGTTTTATGGGAACGTCCCCTCAAACTGGCGGGACGTAATCGGTGATCTCGCTTATGTATTCCATTTTCAACCCTCTGAATTATGGAACATGGATATCAATGAAATTCTAATGTGGCATAAACAGGCGGAACGAATTCATGGGCGACTTAAAAACTAGCTTGACGATTTCCTTGGTAAATCAGGTAACAAAACCACTACGCCAAGTTTCGCAATCTATCGCAGGGATTACCACCGACGCTAAAAAGCTCAATCGTGCCATGCAGAGCAACCTTGATCAACGCGCCGCTATGCGTGGTCAGCTTCTTGATGTTGTTGCACTTGGCGCAACATTAGCAGCCCCTTTAAAAGTCGCTATCGACTTTGAAAGTGCCATGGCAGATATAGGAAAAGTAGTTAATTTTAAGAACCCGGACGGGCTAAAGAATATGGGCCGGGAAATTAAAAATATGTCCCGTGATATTCCCATAAGTGCCACCGGACTTGCGTCTATTGTTGCGGCGGGTGGTCAACTCGGAATTGCCGAACAGAAGCTTGCTCCCTTTGCTCGAACGGCTGCAAAAATGTCAGTTGCATTTGATATGCTACCCGCACAATCCGGCGATGCTATGGCAAAACTAAGCAACGTTTTCAACATGCCTATTGGAAGTGTTGAATTGCTTGGCGATGCCATAAATCATCTATCTGACAATACAGCAGCCAAAGCACCGGAACTGGTTAACGCATTGTTACGTGTAGGTGGTACAGCTAAATTATTCGGACTTTCAGCAGTCCAAACATCTGCTTTAGCAGACGCATTTATTGCCCTGGGCAAACCGCCCGAAGTTGCAGGAACAGCAATCAATGCCATGTTGCTTAAACTTCAAACGGCTTCGACTCAGGGAAAAGCTTTTCAATCCACCCTTAAACATATGGGACTATCTGCAAAAGGCTTAGAAAAAGCCATTGGTAAAGACGCACAAGGCGCACTGCTAGGTTTCCTTGAAAGTTTAGAAAAACTAAATAAGGGCGATCAAGCAAAGGCTGCAAAGTTGCTATTTGGTCAGGAATATTCAGACGATATTACCTTACTTGTTGGCTCCCTGGATAAATACCGACAAGCCTTGAAACTTACAGCAGATGAAACCCAATATGCCGGGTCAATGACAAAAGAATTTCAAAACCGTTCAAAGACCACTGCAAACGCCCTTAAACTTCTAAGTAATGGGATTATGGGTATTGGAATCAATATTGGATCGACCTTGTTGCCAGGGTTAAATAGCATCGTTGGCGTGATGCACTCAGCAACGGGTTCTATTGCAGAATTTACAGAGCAATTTCCCTTACTCACAAAAATCGTTTCAACCCTTACCGCAACTCTAATTGTTGGCAAGGTAGCAACCATAGGACTTGGGTTTGCATTCACCTTCTTAAAAGGCGGGGCGTTCTCTTTGGTCAAAGGATTGCAAACTGTTGTTGCCGCCCTTCGGATTGTTCGTTTGGCTATGATTGCTAATCCTATTGGAGCCTTTGTTTCTATTATGGCTTCAGCAGCTATTTTGATTGTTTCCAACTGGGGAAAGGTTACAGGGTTTTTCACCAATTTATGGGACGAAGTGAAGCTAGGTTTTGATCAAGGATTTGTTCAAGGTATTTGGACGTTGTTGAAGAATTTCAATCCAGTTTATCTGTTGAGTGAGGGCGTTAACGGGTTAATCCAATATTTAACCGGCATAGACCTTGGCAGCATTGGCGCTGGTATGATCGAATCCCTATATGCCGGGATTAGAAACACTGCCCAAAACATACTTCCAAACGGCTTTCTACAGACCATGGGTTTTGGTTCACCAGCTCCGGCTATGGCTTCTCCGGTAAGGTCAGTAAATAGTCAAAATTCTGCCTTTAAACCAGAACAAGAATCGCCCTCTAGAGCCGAAGTTTCTGTTCGATTTGATAACCTTCCTCCAGGTGCCAAAATTACGAATTTAAAATCTGATCGTGGAGTTAATTTAGATGTTGATGCAGGGTTGGTAATGGCAGGGCCATAATGCTATAAAAAGCGTTCACGTCGGACCAATGGGCTAGTCGTGTCCAAGGGGATGTGAATGGGGGCGCGAGACTAGCCTGAATGTCCCCACAAAAAGAGCGGGTGACACGGTGATATTCTCCCTGCCGTAACACGGAATTTTGAGCAATCAAAAAACTGGAGTGCTATGTGGGGTTCAATGGGAGGCCCCACCCCGCCTTTTTCAACTATTTGGGTAAATTTTTTTTACTCCAGAAACAGTGACGCTTACTCCAAAACCAAATGTCGCGCTACACTTGGCCGAGCCAATTCCATACATCTTGAGTGGTTACGGCACTCACATATGCCATTTCCTGGAAGAGAAAATGAGGCTCCGTTGTGGATTGCGAATGGGTGTTCAGGGTGTCTCGTACCATCTTTCAGCTCTCCGTAGTTGCCGGGAATGCCCAAAACATATGGGGAGGGAGAGAGGGGTTTGAAAGAGCTGTGGGTAGATTTAAGGGGAGCTATTAGCTGTATGAATTTAATTTTGGAAGTAAATTGGTTTTTGCTTTCAAATTGAAGCACCCAATTTTCAGGCAAAAAATGGTGCCCGGGGGCGGATTTGAACCACCGACACGCGGATTTTCAATCCGCTGCTCTACCAACTGAGCTACCCGGGCACTGTCTTTCGTCTTTCAAGGTACGGCGTTGGTTACCGAAGACGTGGGGGTATATAGAAGATATACTGAGGCTTGTCCAGCACCAGAATTAAGAAAATTAGTCTGTTTCTTCAGAATGTTGCTCATCGAAGTCCGGCTCGTCTTGAGATGTGATGGCGTAGGTGCCATTCAGCCACTTTCCCAGGTCCACATCGGCACATCTTTTTGAGCAAAAAGGTTTAAAATCAACTGTGGCGCGCTTCTGACAAACCGGGCATTTAACTCGGGTTAAAGGGATAACTTCGGCGCTGTCTTTTTGCTCACTCATTTCTTAAGCCTCGACTCTCAAGGAAATTTCCTGGCCTACTTGAGCCGTCAGAGTTTCCCATGCTTGTTTTAAAGGCCCTTGAAGGGTCTCAATAACTTTTTTAGGGGCTGTCAGGGCTGCCGGAGGTGGAGAGGTGTTAAGGGCCTCTCTGATGAGGTCAAAGGCCATGGTTTCAGCAGAAGGGGAATGACCTGTTCCGCAAGTGTTGCAGGGCTCGGTGAGTATCTCGCTCAAAGGCGGGGTGGTGCGACGACGTGTCACCTCGACAAGGCCCAAGGTGGTCAAACCAATCACATGGGTGCGATTGTCGACAGCATCTCTAAAGGCTTCAAGCACGTTGTTGGCCGTATCGTGGCGTTTCATGCCAATGAAATCTACCAGAATTTGTCCACTAATATTACGCAGGCTGAGTTGCCAAGCCACTTCTTCAGCCGCATCTAGATTGGTCTCAAGGGCGTTTCGTTCTGGGCCACTCTCTGAGCGACCAGCACTATTCACATCAATAGCAGTCAGGGCGGTTACTGAATCGATAACTAAATTGCCACCACCTTCTAAAGGGACTTTCCTTAAGAGAGTTTCCTGAAGTTGTCCTTCAACATCGTACATTGCAAACAGGTTTTTCTTTTCAGAATAGTGGCTTATTCGGTCGGTTAATTCAGGAATATTATGACGGCAGAAACCTTTTGCCCGGCTGCACATTTCGCCGTCGTCTATCAGGACTTGCTGTAAGGTTGAGGTGCCAAAGTCACGTAAAATTTCTGGTAAGGGGTCGCTCTCACTATAAAGGCAGGTTCCGGCTTTGGCAGAAATGCGTGCTTTGCGGATTTTTCCCCACTGGGCTTGTCCATTGGCAATGTCTTCTGCCAAGGCTTCTTCATTGGCCTCTTGGGCTGCAGTGCGAATGATAAATCCGTTTTCGCCTTCTTGTTGGTCTTTGAAAAAGTCGAACAGACGGTCCCGTTGTTTTTTGTCGGAAATTTGCCTCGAGACGCTAATCCTCGGGCTGTTAGGGGTGAAGACAGCGTAATGACCGGGAAGAGACAGGTGGGTGGTGAGGCGCGGGCCTTTATCGGCAATGGGGTCTTTGGTGACCTGAACCAAAACCGCGGCGCCTTCCGTCAGATGGTCACTGATATTGTCTTTGCCTTCTTTGTGGGTGTCTCTCGGGCGAGCATCACTCAAACCAAGGAATCCAGTCTGCTCTAAACCAATTTCGACAAAAGCGGCTTGGATGCCTTGGACAATCCGGACGACCCGACCCAGATAAATATCGCCAATAACACTGCGTCGATGGTCTCGATGAATTCTCATCTCACTAAGGTGCCCTTCCTGAAGAAGAGCAATTCGGGTTTCGCCGGGAATACGGTTTACCAGAATTTCATCAATCATTTTTTTTGTATCCCAATCCGGTTAGTAGGGCGTTGACTTCATAAAGGGGCAAACCCACAACGTTTGGGTAAGAGCCAATAGTTTTGCGGATATAGGCTGAGGCCATGCCTTGAATAGCATAAGCCCCTGCTTTGTCCTGCCATTCGCCTAAGGCCACATAGCTGTTGATTTCTTTAGTGCTTAATTGCTTGAAGACAACGGCGGTTTCAACAACTTTGGTTTTCACTTGCCCCTCAGGGGTGATGATGCAGAAACCACCAAAAACACGATGGCGCCGCCCCGACAAGAGCTTGAGAAATTTTAGCGCTTCTTGTGCGTTTCCCGCTTTTTCGAGAATACGTCGGCCAACCGCTACAACAGTGTCGGCCCCAAGAACGAATGAGCCGGGGTTTTCTTTGGCTACGGCTTCAGCTTTGAGAGTCGCGAGTCGTTTGGCGAGATTGCGAGGAAGTTCGTGCTTAAGGGGTGTTTCATCGACGTTAGCCGGAACCACGCGGTCAGGTGTAATACCAATTTGTTTTAAGAGGTCAAGACGGCGCGGAGAGGCCGAGGCTAGAATCAGAGAAGACATAGATGGAGCCTCCTCTATACTGCCTGAGGTCTATTATTTGAACCGGAAGGTAATCCGGCCTTTGGTAAGGTCATAAGGGGTCATCTCCACGTTCACTTTATCACCGGTGAGTACGCGAATACGGTGCTTACGCATTTTACCCGCAGTATGGGCCAGGATCTCGTGACCGTTTTCGAGTTCAACCCGAAACATAGCGTTAGGTAACCGTTCGGTAACTACGCCTGAGAACTCTAGTACGTCTTCTTTAGCCATTATTCACTCATGTTGATTGAATTGGCGCCTTAAGTGCCTCGACTAAGGGGTAAAGGTCAAGAACTTTCATTGATAAAGGGAAGGCAAATAGAGATTTTGTCTAAATATGATGCTTTTTGGTCAACAAAAAGCCATTATTTTATGTTCAGGAGCTTATCTACGGTGACAAACAACTCTTGAATTTCCAGCGGTTTGGTAATGTATTTATCAAAGCCAGCGACTTCATTTTTCTCAATATCATTTTTCATAGCCGCCGCGGTAACAGCAACGATGGGGATGTTCTTTGTCTCATCTTGTGCCCGTAAATGGGCAAGGGCTTCAAGACCGCTCATGCCGGGTAAGTTTATATCCATCAAAATGAGGTCAAAGGGGGTACTCTTGATAATTTCTAATCCGTCTTCAGCTGTTTTTGCAATTTTGAGAGAAAAATTACTTTTCAACGAAAAAGCCATATCAACCAGCTCTTGGTTTGCTTGGTTGTCTTCTACGTACAGGATCGAGTATCGGTGCTGCGTCTTATCTTGGGCGGGGAGCTCTAGAGTGTTCATTCGCGGGTTTGTTTCAATTGGAGTTTGTTTTGTCAGAGGGAGGTCTACCCAGAAAGAACTGCCAATCCCGACCTGACTTTTAAAGCCGATTTTTCCACCCATAAGATGGGTGAGCTTCCGGGTGATTGTGAGGCCAATTCCAGTTCCTTCAATATGCGAATTTTCAGAATTTAGGCGTTCAAAAGGAATAAATAGGAGGCTTTGTTGTTCTTCAGAAATTCCTTTTCCTGTATCCGTGAGGGTTAATCTTGCTTGCCCATTTTCTCTCTCGGTACAGGAGATCGTTAATGATCCTCCTTTTTGATTATACTTAATGCCGTTAGACATTAGATTGAGAATAATTTGCTGAAACCGAGTCTTATCCGCAATAACGTTTAGAGTATTTGTTGAGGAAACCTCATTAATAATTGTGATTTGATTGTCCCGCGCACTCGTCTGAGTGGTTGCAATGCAATCGGCAACGATCTTCTCTAGAGAGAGAGGGCCTAAGGTTACTTGGACCTTATCAGATTCAATTTTGGCAAGGTCGAGGACTTCGTCAATAAGTTTGAGCAAGTGTTTGCCGCTGGAAATAATGTAACTGACGCAATCCGCTTGTTTTCCCGACAGTGGTTCATCCTCACTTTGTTGCATGACTTGAGAAAACCCTAGAATTGAGTTCAATGGGGTGCGGAGTTCGTGACTCATAGATGATAAAAATTCTGATTTCGATCGGCTCGCTTTTTCAGCTTCGTTTTTTGCTGTGTTTAAGTTTTGCTCAAGGGTTTTCTCAGCGGTAATATCTTTGGCGAGACTGGCTATACCCTCCATCTCTCCTTTGTCATTTCTCAAAGGGGTTAAGAACCATTCACAGTAGATACTGTTACCAGCTTTAGTAATGCTTTTGCCTACAACCCGAATGGATGTTTCTGAGGTTGTGAGTAGTTTGTAAAATTTTTTGGCATCTTCTTGGCTTTCCTTTGGGATTATGAAATTAACACCATATTGACCAAGTATTTCTTCTTTAGAAAAACCAAAAATATCTTCTGCAGCCTTGTTCCATTGGGTACATTTAAGATTTGCATCCCAATAGATAAATCCAAGAGGGGTGTTCTCAAGATGAAGAGAGAGGAGTTGTTGGCTTTCGGCTAATGCCTGTCTTGATTTTAAACGTTCCGCTGCCTGTTGTAGATGGAGGGCGACCTGGTTTAGGGCCTCTGTATTTGCTTTTTTTTGTGAAACAAAGCTTGGAGAGAAAAACTCTAAAACAGATACAACTTTGCCAAAAAGCATCACGGGAATACCAAACCCTGATTTAATATTAAAATCATCTTGTTTAGTTGCGCGTGGGAAGTTTGTGTCTTTGTTGATATCCTCA
This sequence comes from Rhodospirillales bacterium, assembly GCA_026196105.1. Classification (GTDB taxonomy): domain Bacteria; phylum Pseudomonadota; class Alphaproteobacteria; order Rhodospirillales; family JAPHRK01; genus JAPHRK01. Next base: position 19,760 of record JAPHRK010000033.1, read on the forward strand.
ACCCATATGAGCCCTTTTGTTTGAGCAACTCTTCCTGGTAAGCCTTCCCCAAGAGTAAACTCAGTTTTTTGGGTTATTGTTTTGAAACTTGTAAATTTTGAGGGGGGGTCTAAATGCCAGATATCTGAGGGGGTAAGGCGACCACCTCCCTGATTATCCCATCGGTAAATATGACCAATAGGCCAGTTCAAATAGGAACAAATGGAATCAATGGCATGTTGGAGCAGAGTGTCGAGATTGTTGTGAGAGAGTACTGCCGTATTAATATCTGCGAGTAAGTTCGTGAGTTTAGCTTTCTCGGTTATTTCGTAGGTTTGAGCTTTTACGCGTTCTTCAAGCCGGTCCATGATGAGAAACTGAGTGAGTCGGTTGTGTAATCCTTCAATGGCATATCCAAAATCATCAGTATTTACTTCGGTTGGGTTGTTTATATTCAAAACCATCGCCCCATATGGTTTTTCATCTAAGATAATCGGGAAAAACAACCTGGCCCCAAGAATCTGTGAAACCTCTTCTGGAAGTGAAATTCCATAGAAAGAGGGGGTTGATAATAATGTACGAATTTTCTCATCCAAGGAAATCGTCAAACCTGTACGAGTAGTTCTTTCCGTAAGAAAATAATCTGCTTCAAGAGAAAGTTTTTCCCCATCGGGGTTAATTTTTAAAAAACATGCGTAGCTGATATTGTGGAAAGTGCAAAGACATTCCATGGCCGTTGCGAATATATCTTTTTCACTCTTGGCGTGGGAAATCCGCTCTGAGAAGAGACGGCTTTGAAAAGCTTTATCTGCCGCCGCCAACAGGAGTTTGTTTTCTTCTTTAAGTCGGGAAATTTCTTGCTGTAGGCCTGTTTCAATATCACTCATGTTCTTTCACTCAGGAAAGATTTGAGGAGGCTTGAAACGCGGTCGGCTTGATCGAGTTGAATGAAGTGCCCGCCTTCATGGATATCTTCTAACCGAGCGTGAGGAATATCTCTTTTTAAGTTGTCGAGTATTGCTCGGTCTAAGTAGGTATCCGCCGTCCCTCTGATAAGAAGGGTCGGCAATGTAATTTGCTTGATTTCATCAATGATATCCATCAACAGGTCATTGTTTATGCTTCTTATAAGATTAAAGAATCCAGCCTTACCCTCTGGTTGCTTGAGGGGTTCCCAGAATTTATCAAGAATATCTTTTGAGAGATTTTTCTTATGAAACACCCCATGACGGATCATTTGATGAAATATTACTGGGTTGATGCTGCTGCGGGCAATTTGAGTTAAAATCGGGACCTGCATTGTTTTGATGAGTTGAATGGGCCAGTAATCATAGCCAACAGAATTAATTAAAGTCATGTCGAGAAGGCGATCTGGATATTTAACCGCCATAATCTGGGCAATACCTCCGCCAATATCATGTCCAACGAGGTGGAAGCGATTTATACCAAGATTATCAATCACACCGATCATAATTTTAGCTTGGGCGGCAATTGAGTGATCAACATCAGATGGTTTGTCTGATTCACCGCAGCCTAAAAGGTCTGGAGCGATAATATCATAATATTCTTCTAAATTGTCGATAATGGGTTGCCAAAGAAAGGAATAGCTGGCGACACCATGCACAAGAAGTACAGGCTCTCCTTTGCCAGAGCGCCTATAGGCAATTTGGTGATCTCCTATAGTCGTAAAATCAGCCATTTGTTTCTTTTTTTTCAAGAGCTGCGAGTTGTTATATTATTTTTAAAATATGGAGAAATACATGTGAGGGTAAAGAACAAAAAATCAATAGTGTTTTTAGTTGATCTTAGATGTGGCAACTTATTGGTTGGTTATTTAAACCTTGCCTGTATGCGTTGCATAAGCTGATCTCGCACTTGGCGATATACTTCAAGGCGAGCCTCCCGATTTCCTTCAATGATTGAAGGGTCTAGGGTATTCCAAAATTCTACTTCACATGCCATGTGGCGGGTCATCTCTACGGCAGAGTGCTGGGCTTGAGGAGAGAGGGAGATAATCAGGTCGAAGCTACTGTCTTCCAGGTTATGGAATGTTTTGGGAGCATGGCCCGTAATATCCAGGCCCATTTCGTCCATAGAAGCGATAGCAAAGCCATCGAGCTCTCCTTCGCGCACCCCACATGAATCAACGTAGATTCTTGTCCCTTTTAGATATTTGAGTATACCTTCGGCCATAGGCGAGCGAATGGCATTCATAGTACAGCAAAAAAGAACTGCTGACGGGAGATCGCTCATGAAGCCGTTCCCCCCATTACCCCTTAATATGTAAGACGCAAAGAAGGGTGAACAGGCGCCGGGCAGTATTCATATCAATACGGAGATCCTTGGCGTCAAGTCGATCCCGCAGCAGTTCAGCCCCTTCATTGTGCATACCACGACGCCCCATGTCGATGGCTTCAATTTGAGTAGGAGTTAGCTTTTTGATGGCTTCAAAGTAGCTGTCACAAATTGTGAAGTAATCTTTGACGATAGACCTAAATGAACTTGCTGAGATCGTAATCTCGATCAGTTCTTTATCGTTTTCATCACGGATATCAAAAACCAGTCGGTTTTCTCGGACTCCTAAGAAAAGTTTATAAGGGCCATCAAAATCGCCAGGAGGGATAAAATAATTGTCTTCCAGCAAATCATAAATCGCGACGGCCCGTTCTTTTTCGATGTTGGGGGCGCGTCGAACGACCGTATGTTCATCCATCACAACATCGATGATTTTTTGCTGGTTAGCCACGATTAAGACCTCTTTTAACGATTTAATCTAAGGGCAACAGATAACGCGTGAGCCCCAAGCCCTTCTGTATTGCCAAGTTCAACGGCAGCAGGACCAATTTTAGCAAGAGACTCGCTATCACAACCAACGAAAGTTGTGCGCTTGATAAAGTCATGGACCCCAAGCCCAGAGGAGAATCGCGCACTTCTAGCCGTCGGTAAAACGTGGTTAGGCCCGGCTACATAATCGCCAATAGCTTCTGGGGTGTATCTTCCTAGGAAAATGGCTCCTGCATTGCGAATTTTATCAGCTAGCGCGTCAGGGTCGTCTACGGCAAGCTCCAGGTGTTCTGGTGCTACGCGCTCGCTCAAAGTGACCGCGTCATCAAGGTTAGCCACTTTGATAATTGCGCCGTGGGTGTCCCAGCTTTCTCTTGCGATGGTTGCTCGGTTAAGTGTCTTTAAGTGACTTTCGACAGCTTTCTCAACTTCATCTGCAAAAGCACTGTTATTGGTAATCAAAATAGATTGAGCCGCTGTATCGTGCTCAGCTTGAGAGAGGAGGTCAGCAGCAATCCAGCTCGGATCATTATGTTCATCGGCGATGACCAAAATCTCAGATGGTCCTGCAATCATATCAATGCCAACGGTTCCAAAAACCTGACGTTTGGCAGCCGCAACATAGGCGTTGCCCGGGCCGACAATTTTATCAACGGGGGCAATGGTATTGGTGCCGTAGGCTAGGGCTCCGACAGCTTGTGCACCGCCGATACGATAAATTTCTGTAATGCCTGAGAGACGCGCGGCGGCAAGAACCAAAGGGTGAAGCTCACCATCAGGGGAGGGAACCACCATCACGAGGCGTTCAACCCCTGCAACTTTAGCCGGGATTGCGTTCATGAGGACGGATGAAGGATAAGCGGCTGTGCCGCCGGGAACATAAAGTCCAGCCGCAGAAATTGGGCGCCAACGGTAGCCTAAGCGAACTCCTGCCTCATCTTTATAATCCAGGTCTTCTGGCATCTGTTTTTCATGGAAAGCTGAAATGCGATCAGAAGCAAGCTTGAGCGCATCCAAAGTTTGTTGAGGGCATTTCGTGACGGCTTCATCAATAGCGCTATCAGGAATCCGCATGGTTTCAGCAGTGAGTTCAAGACGGTCAAACTTAGCTGTATAATCGACTACGGCTGCATCACCTCGATCTTTAACCGCGGTAAGAATTTCAGATACTACGTCATTAACATCGGTGCTGGTTTCCCGCTTGTCATCTAGCAGGGATGCGAAAGCCGCCTCGAAGTTGCTGTCAGTGCTATTTAGTCTTTGTGGCATCGAGTGCTCCCCGGAAAGCCTCGACGAACCCTGAGATTTCTTCTGAGCGAGTTTTTAATGCGGTCCTGTTAATGGCAAGGCGAGAAGTAATATCAATGATTTTTTCGATTTCGACCAAGCCATTTGCTCGCATGGTATCGCCTGTTGACACTAAATCAACAATGCGTTGGCATAAACCCATTTTTGGTGCCAGTTCCATGGCCCCATTGAGTTTGATGCACTCAGCTTGCACACCGCGGGTTTCAAAGAATTTTTGGGTAATGACTGGGTACTTAGTCGCCACGCGAATGTGGCTCCATTCCGCCGGGTCATCGTCAGTGCTTTTTTCTTTGAGCTCGGCAACGGCCAAGTGGCAGTGGCCGATGTCCAAATCTAACGGGGCATAAATCTCCGTTGAGTCAAACTCAAGCAAGACATCATTGCCCGCAACTCCCAGATGGGCTGCGCCAAAGGCAATAAAGGTCGCTACGTCAAAGCTACGAACCCGAATTATATCCAGGTTTGGCAAGTTTGTTGTAAAGCGTAAAGCGCGTGATTTCGGGTCGTCAAAGGCGTCTTCCGGGATAATCCCGGCAGCATTCACCAACGGCATGACTTCCTTCAAAATACGCCCTTTGGGCAAAGCGAGAACTAATTTGTTATCTTCGGACACTTCCGACTCCATTCGTGATGGATGACCTGTACAGGTTTTTTCCGTTGAGGGCTAGTCTTTCACCCGTTCGATGCGAGCGCCACAGCCTGAGAGCTTTGCTTCCAGATGCTCATAGCCACGATCTAGATGATAAACCCGGTTAACCACGGTTTCTCCCTCAGCGGCTAGGCCAGCGAGAACGAGAGAAACAGAAGCGCGTAAATCTGTCGCCATAACCTGAGCCCCAGAGAGTTTTTCAACGCCGCGTACAATAGCTGAAGCCTGATGGTGGACGTTGATATTAGCTCCCATGCGACAGAGTTCAGGCACATGCATAAAGCGATTTTCAAAAATGGTTTCCGTGATCAAAGATGCCCCGTTTGCTACAGCCATGAGAGCCATCAATTGCGCCTGCATATCTGTTGGGAAACCAGGGTAGGGTTCGGTAATCATATCGACCCCTTTGAGCTCGCAATCTGTTCGACTGATGCGGAAGCCATTGTCAATTTCTTGAATAGTGGCGCCGGCACTGCCCAAGATTTCGGCTACGGCTTCGATCAAATCAAGGCGGGCACCGACAAGTTTTAGGTCGCCGCCCGTGATAACGGCAGCAGTGGCATAGGTACCAATCTCAATGCGATCAGGGAGAACGGAGTGCTCGGCAGCATGAAGAGCGGGGACACCTTGTATGGTCAAAGTATCTGAGCCAATTCCTTCAATTTTTGCTCCCATGGCAACCAAACAGTTTGCCAAGTCAGTGATTTCAGGCTCACGAGCAGAGTTAGCAAGAACGGTTTCGCCTTCGGCTAAGGTTGCTGCCATGAGCAAGTTCTCTGTGGCACCAACAGAGACCATGGGGAAGAGGTAACGTCCCCCCTTTAGGCCATCAGGGGCTCTGGCAATTACATAGCCGCCTTCGAGTTCAATTTCGGCACCCAAGGCCTCTAGGCCTTTGAGGTGAATATCGACTGGTCGGGTGCCAATGGCACAACCGCCAGGAAGAGAAACTTTGGCTTCACCAAAACGCGCGAGCAAGGGCCCCAAAACTAAAATTGAAGCGCGCATGGTCCGCACTAAATCGTAATCAGCTGTGGTGCTTGAAATGTTTTTCCCACTAAGGCCAAAGACGCGGCCTGCGTGTCCGCCATTTGGCGCGTGACCATTCATGCTGATTTCAACACCTAAATCAGCCAGCAAATGGGCCATGGTGCTGATGTCTGCAAGGTGCGGCAGGTTAGACAGGGTTAGAGTTTCTTCTGACAAAAGACAAGCCGCCATGAGGGGCAGGGCGGCGTTTTTAGCGCCGCTGATTTGGATTTCGCCATGAAGGGGAACGCCCCCGCGTATAACTATGCGATCCATGAGAGGTTCGACCTACCGCAATTAATAAGTGGGATATAAGAAAAACGAGAGGCTTTGTATCCCATGCCCTGCAAGGCGGCAAGGTTAGTTTTTGTCTTCCGTTTCTCTCTTGCGAACAGCCGTTTTGCGACTTCTCAAATTAGCACGCAATGCTTCAGCTTCTCGTTCTTTACGTTTTTCAGCTTCGATTCTGGTTTTTTCATTTTTATATTCGCTGTCTTGAGGCTTTGCGGTCATCTCAGGTCCACCAATTTTCCCTTGTTCTCCTAGGGGTCTAGACGGGGTTTAAAGAATTTGCAAATTTAATTCAAAATTTTGCGCTTGCCAACTATAAGACCCTGTGGCAGTTTGCGCGCGCTTTCAACAAGCATAGCCGCCGTAGCTCAGGGGTAGAGCACACCATTGGTAATGGTGAGGTCGAGTGTTCAATTCACTCCGGCGGCACCATGAAAACCCTCGGGATATTGCTTCCGGGGGTTTTCTTTTGCCTCCCTTACTATGTTCATTTTATGACTATATCAAAGAACCAGAAGGCGAGTGAGTGCGTAACGAACGCTTTCTATGAAAAGCAGCATGCAACGATATTTTTTGTAACATTAAGCCAAGATATTCACGGCACCTAATGCAGATGAGATACCTGCCGTAATACTATTCACGGCTTGCTCTGTAGCCTGTAATGCTTTTTCTGTTTCTTTGATATCTCGACCAGCAGAGGGGCCATCATTGAGTTTTATTCTTCTTTTAGCTTCTTCGATAATATTTTTTAGAGCGTCTTTTAAACGTCTTACCTCATTTGCAAATTCTGAATCTTCTTTGTTTGCGGCAAATGTTTTATTTGCATCTGTAATCTGTTCGTTAATTTTCTCACGGAAAACTTTTGCTTCTTCTTCCTTCTTTTGCTTTATCGCCTCTGGTGAAAAGGCTGCCTTTAACTCTCCATTTTTGTCATGTTTTGCAGCATCCAATGCCGAGGTGTTTGTCGTAACTGCTGCAACTTGAGAAGCAGTTGACTCCGGGGTGGTGGAAGTATTCCCCTCACGAGCAGTATTCGTGTCGGTAGGTGTTGAACTAATAGTCATATTGGTACTTGATTCTACGCTCAAACCGCCTCCACCGCCCCCTGCACTGGCGTATTCTCTTGCAGCTGCAGCAAGCTCTTTCGATAGTTGTGCGGCCTGTTTTGCCGCGGCTTTCGGGTTCATTGCTACCATCATATGTAGCGCCTCTAGCTTTGCTTTTATTCGTGCAATTTTTTCCTCGGCTATTTTCTTGAGTCGTTCGTCCAAAGTTATTTTTGAAGATTCTAGATTCTTGATGGTATTGTTTAGTGCGGATAATTTTTCTTTCAGGGAGCGCGCTTTTTCGGGGTCGGCTTTCTCTAACATCGCGAATAAGGGATCGGTTTGTGGGTATCGATCTTTTTTATTTTGAAATAGAGATAGTGTCGTATTTTGTGTTGAAATACTATTTACCATTACCTTGCCCCTTCTGAGCATCGTACCAAAATGAGAACTTCTATTCTCAATGCTCAGCACCTTACTTTAGATATCGTTGCATTTTCTTTAAAATAACGTACGAGGTTTATTTTTTGTATACTGTGCTAGCAGGACATTTTTAAGAAATTCATAAACTAAATACGAGTATTCGTGCCGGAGGAGATCACTTCCGGTTTTTTTCTTTTGCCTAGATATCAAAAATTTTAAAAGCCTTGTCTTTCTGTTAGCTATCCTAATAATCCGTTCTCGAATTTTACTGTTAACGTAGATGAGGCGAACATGACCAATCCACATGACATTGTTCTCGACGTTCATGAGAGACCTGCGACGCCAACTTGGTTTATTCTGAGTTTGCAACATCTGTTCGCCATGTTCGGCGCAACCATTCTTGTTCCTTATTTGACTGGCCTAAGTCCTGCAGTCGCTCTGGTTTCAAGTGGCGCAGGAACTTTGGCTTATTTAGTCATAACCCGGGGGAGAATTCCGGCTTATTTGGGGTCTTCCTTTGCTTTTATTGCCCCCATTATTTCAGCTAAAGCCATTGGTGGTGTTGAAGGGGCCTTGTTGGGTTGCCTGTCAATTGCCGTGGTTTATGTCATTGTTTCTATGTTGATATATAAGTTTGGCGTTGGTTGGCTTATGAGGCTTTTACCGCCTGTAGTCGTTGGTCCTGTGATCATGGTGATTGGATTGAGCCTTGCTGGTATCGCTATCTCAATGGCAATGAATGACCCAGCGACTAACACTTATAGTACAACCCATTTTGGTATCGCCTTATTTACCTTGTTTGTTACGATCGTCTGCAGCATGTTTTTCAAAGGGGTCTTTGCCTTGGTGCCAATCTTGTTTGGCATCGTAGCAGGGTATCTGGCCTCCTTCGCCATGGGCCTAGTGGACTTTACTAAGGTTGCCGAGGCTCCGTTGTTTGCTGTGCCTGATTTTGTTATCCCCGGCATTACTGCTGATCCCGTCTTCTCCTGGACTATCATCTTACTTGTCGCTCCAGTTGCGTTCGTCACCATTGCTGAGCATATCGGTGATCAAATGGTTTTGAGCAAAGTTGCCGGGCGTAACTTCCTGGTTGAGCCAGGGCTGCATCGTTCCATTATGGGCGACGGTATCGCCACCGCTATTGCTTCCTTAATTGGTGGACCGCCAAACACTACATATGGTGAAAACATTGGCGTGATCGCCATTACACGGGTGTTGAGTGTATTTGTTATTGGTGGTGCTGCTTGCCTCGCAATTTTGTTTGGCTTTATCGGTACAATCACCGCCCTTATTCAGACTGTACCCGTGCCCGTCATGGGCGGGGTTTCAATCTTGTTGTTTGGTATCATTGCCTCATCTGGTATGCGCATGATGATCGACAAGCATGTTGACTTCGGTATGAAACGTAATCTGATCATCTCTTCTGTAATTTTGGTTATCGGTATTGGGGGTGCCTTTATCGAGGTAAGCGCTGATTTCAAAATTGCTGGTATGGCCTTAGCCACCATCATTGGTTTGATCCTCAACATCGTCCTACCCGGCCGGGAAGCGGCTGAAAAAGGTGGCTCAATCTTCACTTTGGAAGACTAACCCAACGAGACCCAATCTTAAAAAAAGCCCGCGTCTTGTTAGAAGCGGGCTTTTTCTTTTGGGGTATTATTACTTGGTTCCGAACAGCCGGTCTCCGGCATCGCCAAGTCCGGGCATGATATAGGCTTTTTCATTGAGACGATCATCAAGAGAGGCCACATAGACGGGGACCTTGGGGTGTTGATCCAACAACACCTGCATACCTTCAGGGGAAGCTACCAGAGCCATCATGCGAATATTTTCGTCAGGCACTCCGTTTTTATTAAGCACATCAAGTGCATAAGAAGCCGAATGTCCCGTGGCGAGCATTGGGTCGGTGACAATGAATAGTCGTTCCTCTACGGCTGGTAGCTTAACCAAATATTCAACAGGACGCTTGGTCTTGGGATCACGATATAACCCAATATGTCCGACACGTGCTGATGGCATCAGTTCCAGCAGCCCATCTGCCATGCCTGAACCAGCCCTAAGGATTGGCACCACGCCCACTTTTTTTCCACCGATTACGGGCGCTTTTTCCATCACTTCCATGGGTGTTTCAATGCGTTCATGGGAAAGGGGCAGGTCGCGAGTGATTTCATAGCCCATCAGCATGGAGATTTCCTTCAACAAAGCCCTAAAGGTCTTGGTCGAGGTGTTGGTCTTACGCATGTGAGAAAGCTTATGGAGAATAAGCGGATGATTGAGAATAAAGAGATTGCTAAAGGCTGGATGGGAATTCATCGGACTCTCACTGAAATCTTAGAAGAAATTTAGATCGCCCTTTAATGAAGGGCACTGTCTTTGATGGGGTAATTTAGTTGCTTGGTTCAAAGAAGGAAAGCACTTAGGCAGATTAATTCATGCATTATTTCGCTTAATAATCTGATTTTTGGGCTGTGCCTTAAATCACCACATTATGATCGAGGGCGAATGAGCGCAGTTTCTCTCTGACGCTGTGGCTAGAATCAGTGTAGAGGTTTTCCATGAAGTCTTTTAATGGTGTGAGCTCGAGGCTGCGGATCATTGTTTTAACTGGGCCAAGTGCTGGAGGCGACATGGAAATTCTGGTGAAGCCGATGCCAACCAAGGCCATGGCGTCAATGGGACGACCGCCCATTTCACCGCAAAGACTTACGGGGACTTGAGCCTTGTTGCACTGCTTCAAAACATCTCTAAGGACTGTTAAGACAGGCCCAGAAAGGCTATCATAACGAGAGGCGAGGCTTGGGTTGCCACGGTCGCAGGCAAAGAGAAATTGGATCAAGTCATTGCTGCCAATAGAAAGGAAATCCACTTCTTTCAAAAGCTGGGGCATTTGGAAAAGAAGGGAGGGAACTTCAAGCATGGCACCAACTTTTACCAGAGAAGGTAAGATTTCTCCTCTTTCAATGGAGCGGGCTACTTCCATCTCAACGAGTCTCCGTGCTGCGATGAATTCTTGAACTTCGGCGATCATCGGGAACATGATTTGAAGTTCCCGGCCCGCACTAGCAAGAACCAAGGCACGAATTTGTTGACGCAAAATGGCAGGACGATCTAGGGTCAGGCGAATAGCCCGCCATCCCAAAGCAGGGTTTTCTTCTCCGGCGCTTTCCCAATAAGGGAGAACTTTATCTCCGCCAGCATCAAGGGTTCTGAAGACAACAGGGCGGTTGCCTGATTGGCTATAAATTTTTTCATAAAGCTGGGTCTGATCATCAACGTCAGGAAGTTCAGAACGGGCCATGAAAGGGATTTCGGTCCGGTAAAGACCAACCCCATCAGCATCGGATTCTTCTAAATGCTGCAAGTCTATCAGCAGTCCAGCATTGAGGAATAGATCAATTTCCTGCCCATCCAACGTCTGGGTCGGTAAGCCCTTGAGTTGAAGGTAGCCCGCTTTCTTTTCTGCTCGCGCCTCAAGAGTTTGTTTGAATGCCTGGATAATATCATCAGAGGGACGCACAAAAATCTGATTATTGTCCCCATCTACCACAACAGTATCCAGAGGTTCAACCTTCTTCATCAGACTCTTCACTCGACCCAGAACAGGAATGTCTAAGGCACGAGCAACAATGGCTACGTGTGAGGTCGGCGAGCCTTCTTCTAAAACCAGTGCTCGAAGTTTATCTGTGTCGTAATCCATGAGTTCAGCTGGTCCCATGGATTTAGCAACAAGAACCACATGGTCAGGCAGCTCATCAGCCACATCAGCAGGGGTTTCCCCCATCAAATGCTGTAATAAACGGTTAGCGAGGTCTTCGAAATCCTGAACCCGTTCTTTTAAATATGGGTCAGAAATTTGGTTCATGCGAAGACGGGTTTCCGTTTGAATTTTCTGAACCGCCGCTTCTGCCTTGAGGCCTGACTTAATAGCGTCAGAAATTTTGTTCAGCCAACCTGCGTCTTCAGCGATCAAGCGGTAGGTTTCGAGCACATCTCTGTGTTCTCCATCGCGAATCAGATTGCTTTCCAACATATTATCAAGGGCGCCGTGCATATCAGCAACGGCATCATGCAGGCGTTCCAGCTCAGCTTCGGGGTCTTCAGCAACTAAGTTATGAAGAACCAGCTCAACCCGGTGCAGGACCACCTGCCCCATGCCCACACCTTCACTCAGGCGCGTGCCGTCTAACCGCATGGGGAGAACGGCGATACCGTCGACAGTCTGTAGCTCTTTTTTCGGAACCAATTCACCACCAGACACCAGTTCTGCAAGAACCATGGCGACGGTTTCAAGGGTTTCTAGTTCTTCTTCCGTATAGTGGCGCTGGGTTTGGTTTTGGACTGCTAGAACCCCAACCACGCGCCCACTGTGCATAATGGGAACGCCCATCATTGAGTGGAAAATTTCTTCACCTGTTTCGGGGCGATAGGCAAAGGCGGGATGGTTCTGGGCTTCTGAAAGGGTTAGGGCAGTGGCCTGGGCAGCAATGGTTCCGATCAGACCTTCGCCGATGCGTAGGCGGGTATTGTGAACCGCCTCGGACTTCAGGCCTTCGGTCGCAAACAGTTCGAGAACTTCGCCGGCACGAAGAAGATAGATGGAGCAAACTTCTGCAACAATGTCAGTGGCAATCAGAGTGACAATGCGGTCGAGGCGTTTCTGTGCTTGGCCTCCTTCGGCCATGACATCACGCAATCTGGACAACAAACGGCGCGAGCTTCCCAAACCATTCCCCGTGGATGGTTTGAGCTTGCTGAGCTTAGCGTCACCGTAAGTGGAGCTCGATTGAAAATCCCTTGTCATCGTTCCCTATCAGCATAGCCCCTCTTTTGAGGTTTCTGTGCTTCAATTTATAAAGTTGTGTTGCCCCTTTTTGGGTCCAGGTTTGTTTTAAGAGTAGTTTCTGATCATTAAGGCTGAAGCCGCTTGTTCCACCAGCTCATCCATAATTTCTTGCATGGGTTGTTCTGATGACACCATGCCGACGACTTGTCCAGCCATTAAAGAACCATTTTCCACATCGCCATCTATGACAGCATTGCGTAAAGCTCCTGCCCAATACTTTTCAATTTCAAGCTGGCCATCATGCTGGCTGATTTCTTCATTATTGAAGCGTTGAATGATTTCACGCTGGAATTCCATGAAGCGTTCAGTTCCTTTGTTAGTAATAGCACGAACTGGAATGACCGGGAAGCGAGGATCAATTTGGATCGTTGGCATGGCATCTTTCGCCTTAGCCCGAATGAAAGCTTTTTTGAAATCATGGTGAGCAATTGATTCAGTAGCACAAACAATACGAGTACCAACTTGGCAGCCAGCAGCTCCCATTTCTAAATATGAAAGAATGGCTTCCCCGCGACCAATGCCGCCTGCGACAAAAATAGGAACTTCTTTAATCTGGGGTAAAATTTCTTGGGCGAGAACACTCGTTGCAACAGGACCAATATGTCCCCCAGCTTCAGAGCCTTCAACCACTAAGGCATCAGCTCCTGAACGCACTAAACGTTTTGCTAATGCTACCGCTGGAGAAAAACAGATAACCTTGGCGCCGCCGTCTTTGGCGCGTTTGATGGAAGCGCCAGTAGGTAACCCACCAGCCAGGACAATATGGGAAACTCTTTGCTCAAGGCAAACATCGATCAGAGCATCCAGATCTGGGTGCATGGTGATCAAATTGACGCCAAAGTTCTTTGAGGTTAACTCTTTAGTTCCAGCAATTTCAGCTGCCAAGATATCAGGAGGCATGGCGCCACAACCGATAACACCAAAAGCGCCAGCATTTGAAGTGGCAGCAACAAGGTTACGCTCTGAGACCCAAGACATGCCGCCGCCCATGATGGCGACATCACATCCCAGAAAATCTAATCCGGGTTGCCATAGCCTATTGAGCTTTTCTTTTGCTCCATTGTCCGTCATAGGAATCCCCAAATAATTCCGCGATTAAACTTCTTCAGCATCCAAACCATAAGCTGTATGTAGCGCCCGTAAAGCTAATTCAAAATACTCTTCTGCGATAAGAACACTGACTTTAATTTCAGATGTAGAAATCACCTGAATATTGATTCCTTTGTCTGCAAGGGTTTGGAACATGTTTTGTGCCACACCTGCGTGCGAACGCATGCCAACACCAACCACAGAGACTTTAACCACATCCGGGTCAGAAATGAGCTGCTTGTAATTAACTTCTGTTGATTTTTCTAGAACTTCGACGGCACGACTTAGATCACCATTTGGCACAGTGAAGGTCACGTCTGTGCGGCCTTCTTCTGAGATATTCTGAACAATCATATCCACGTTGACACTTGCTTCAGCCAAAGGGCCAAAGATATGAGCAGCAACACCAGGGCGATCAGCTACCGATACAAGGGTAATTTTAGCTTCGTCTTTGCTGTAAGCAATGCCGCTTACCAGTTCCTTTTCCACGATTTCATCCTCATCAACAACTAAGGTTCCTTCATCTTCCGAGAAGGACGAACGGACCTGCAAACGCACGCCGTGTTTCATTCCCATTTCTACAGAGCGAGTCTGCAGAACTTTTGCTCCAAGGGATGCCATTTCCAGCATCTCTTCATAGGTAATCTTATCAAGCTTTTTCGCTTTGGTCACAATTCGGGGATCACAGGTATAAACCCCGTCCACATCCGTATAGATATCACAACGGTCTGCTTTCAATGCCGCGGCTAAAGCTACAGCAGATGTATCTGAGCCGCCCCGACCAAGGGTGGTAATCCGATTGTCCGGTCCTACGCCTTGGAAGCCAGGGACAACAACTACTTCACCACCGTTTAGACGCTCACTGAGTGCATCGGTACCAATTTCAGCAATCCGAGCTTTGCCGTGAATACCGTCAGTATGAATAGGAATTTGCCATCCCATCCATGACCGAGCGGGAATACCTAGATCTTGCAAAGCTAAAGCTAGCAAACCTGAAGTGACTTGTTCTCCAGATGAGACGACTACATCATATTCACGGGCGTCAACTAGGGCACCCATCTCGCCGGTGTATCCGACAAGCCTATTCGTTTCTCCAGACATAGCGGAGACCACGACGGCAACTTGATTGCCAAGGTCTATTTCGCTTTTTACCCGGCGGGCTACATTTTTAATGCGTTCTACGTCGCCAACCGACGTGCCTCCGAATTTTTGTACTATACGAGCCATCGTAAAATTAAAACCTCGTCGACTCTTGCTCCTAAAAACCAGCCCAACCCCTACTAGTTTTTGGATTTTTGTCCATTTAGAAAAAGGCCTTGAACAACAGGGCAGACGGTCAAGGCACAAAAAAATTCGCACTCCTTGGTATTTGGAGTTGCGACGGGCTATACATACTCTTAAACCCTCTTTCAAGGCAACCCATATGAGGAGTTGACGAATGTCGGCTGAGGCAGAAAAGCAAACCAGTAAATCAACCGGAACCGCTTCCCCTGAAGAGGTCGCCCGCTTTGTCGCTATGGCTGAGGAATGGTGGGACCCTAAGGGCAAGTTTCGGCCCTTGCACAAGTTCAACCCGATTCGCCTGACTTTTATGCGCGATTCCATCTGCGCCCATTATAATCGCGACCCTCAGCAACCTCTTCCGCTTAAAGGCTTAAAGATTCTTGATATCGGCTGTGGTGGTGGATTGCTCAGTGAACCTCTTTGTCGGCTCGGGGCAGAAATGACCTCTATTGATGCGGCTGAGAAGAACATCAGCATTGCCTCAGTTCATGCTAAAGAATCTGGTTTGAAAATAGGTTATCGAAATGCCTTGCCGGAGCAGTTGCTCAAAGAAGGGGCGAGCTTTGATGTTGTGCTTAACATGGAAGTTGTTGAGCATGTTCCAGATATGCATGAGTTTCTTCAGGTTTGTAGTGATCTAGTAAAACCCGGTGGAGTTATGGTCGGGGCGACGCTTAATCGTACATTGAAGGCCTTGGCTTTGGCAAAATTCGGCGCAGAGTATGTGTTGCGCTGGCTTCCTGCGGGAACCCATGACTGGAATAAATTTGTTAAGCCTTCAGAGTTTGTAGGTGCTTTAAGGAACAATGGGATTACCGTGACCTCTCTCAAAGGTATGTCCTTTAACCCTCTTAGAGATACATGGTCCTTAACCGATAACCTTGAGATGAATTACTTGTTGTTTGGAACAAAAGCTCTTTAGTTATTCTGAGCTCCATCAAGCCCATCAGTGATGGCTTTGATGACTTCATTGACCCTAACAGGCTTGGTTAGATAACGGGTGAAACCAGCTTTAAGACCCGCTTCAATATCTTTTGCAGTTGCCGCAGCGCTGAGAGCATAAATCGGGGTGTCTTTAGTTCTGTCATCTTCCTTCAAATGCTTAATAACTTCTAAGCCGCTCATGCCAGGCAAGTTAATATCGAGGAAAATAACGTCAGGGTTTTCTGCTTTGGCAATTTCAAGGCCTTGCTCACCCGTAACGGCAGTAATCATAGATAATCCGTTTAAGCGAGAGGCAATGACTTCCATCAACTCAATATTTCCTATGTTATCTTCAACATAAAGTAGTTTGCCGTTAACGGTTGGATAGATAGAAGTTGTGTTGTCTTCTTCACTGTTCCAGGTTGTTGAACGTTTAAGTTTTTCTCTGAATATAGGAAGATCAAACCAGAAAGTTGAACCTTCACCAGCTTTACTTTCAAACCCAATATACCCCCCCATTAGCTCGACTAATTGCTTGCTTACGACCAAGCCAATACCTGTTCCTTCAATTTCTGACGTTTCGGCCCCGAGTCGATGGAAAGGCTGGAAGAGATCATCGTAGAGCGCTTCAGGTATACCCTTACCTGTATCGGTTACTGATATTTTGAGGAAATTATTTTCCTTTTGTTGGAGGGTGACGATGACTTTGCCTCCCTGTCGATTGTACTTTATTCCGTTAGACATCAAGTTGAGTAAGATTTGTTTACAACGGGTAAAATCACCTAAGAGCTGGTAGTCGTCTTTTGGATCGGGAAGGATAAGTTCGATACTTAGATCTTCTGCCATCCCTTGGACCAGAGAGTGGACTTCATCGAACAAACTTGCTGTTGATACATTTTCTAAACTGAGGTCGATATTGCCAGTGTCAATTTTAGCTAAATCAAGCACATCATTGATAAGGTCGAGGAGATGGTTGCCCCCATTCAGAATATGGTTAACGCAGACCTTTTGCTTATCACTTAGAGGTTCGTTTGGATTGCTGTTTAGCATTTGTCCAAAGCCAAGAATAGCGTTCATAGGTGTGCGTAATTCGTGACTCATGGAAGAGAGGAAAACCGATTTCGCTTGGTTGGCCTGTTCCGCGTTTTTAAGGGCTTCCTTAAAGTCAGTTACATTTTTTGTTGTTGAAATAATATGGGGATGACCATCAAGTTCAATAATACACGCAGACATGAAGCCTTGATAAGTAGAACCATCTTTATTGTTGAAAACACCCTCAAGATTGAGGACTTGCCCATCCCTTTTAAGTCCGGCGACGAGTTTTTCACGGTCATTTGGGTCTGCCCATAAATTTAACTCACTTGTTTTCCTTCCGACAATCTCTTCTCTAGTATAGCCCGTAACATCTGTGAAACCTTGATTTACATCCATACACAGGCCGTCTTTGAGACGGGTAATCATGAAGATATCGGGGATAATTTGATAGATCTTACGAAGTTTTTCTTCGCTTTCTTTAATTTTTTCTTCAGCAAGTTTTCGTTCTGTAATATCTGTTCGTATAGAGACGTAACGGAAAGGTTTTCCTTTCTCATTGAGGAAAGGAACTATTGTGGCATCGACCCAATAAAACCCCCCATTTTTTTTGTGGTTCTTAACTTCTCCGCGCCAAACTTTGCCACCTGAAATCGTTTTCCACATTTCGTCGAAAAGCTCAGGGGGATGGACGTCAGATTTGATTATACGGTGATTCTCCCCTACCAATTCTTCCCGTGAGTAGCCACTAATTTCGCAAAATTTGTCATTGGCATAAGTTATCCTGCCACTTATGTCTGTAGCGCTGACAATTGCATGGTGATCAAGGGCTGCCTTTTGAAAATCCAACTCCCGCATTTGTAATGCAAGAGCGTCTTCAGCTTTTTTACTTTCAGTGTTGTCTTTAACAACTCCTGTGAAATGCCGCGAGCCATCTGATGTGTCATGAGAAATTTGCCCTCGAGCCATAACAACTCGTTCATTACCGTCGGGTCGTATGAACCGATATTCATCATGAAATGGAATGCCGTTCGTGGTTGTGTCCCTGATTTTTTCTTTAATATCTTTTCTGTCATCAGGATGAACGTGGTCTAAAAAGAAACCAATAGTCATATTCTGGGGAATATCAGAAAACCCAAAAATTCGGAGCATTTCTTCGGAGCAAAAAGTTTCGTTACTGTCCAGGTTCCAATCCCAATGACCTACGCGGGCTATTTGTTCTGCCTTGGCATAGATTTCGTGATGGAGATCAGATTGCCCCATGGCAAGAGATACAGCAAGTTCATGCAGGCTCCGATAATAGAGAAGATTGAGGAGCAGCCCTACAGCTCCGCCAAGCAAAACTGGAGCTATGTAACCTGAAAGGGCAGAAAAACTTACACCTAACATTATTTTTTGAGGGATTGAGAGAAGACTTAATGTTGCGGCCCCAGCAAGAAAAGAAGCCGCACCTGTCGCCCATTTTTGACGCCACCACAAAGCCATAAAAGTTAATTCTTCCCTCGTTTTACATTGCTAGGTGCTAAAAAACTGGTTAGCAACTCACCCCATTATAGCATTTGTTAAAACCTGAAGAACCCAAAAACAAGGGGGTTAGAGTTTCTTAATTCGTTTTTTTATTTGAGCCTGTCGGCCAAGATAAACGTTGAAAATCAATGCCTTCGTCAGCGAGTTTAGTCGCATCTTCTTCTGATGCTTCCCCGTAAATGCCTCTTTCTTCGGCATCGCCATGATGAATAGCGCGGGCTTCTTCAACAAATTGTTCTCCAACATCATCAAAATTATCTTCAATGTGTTTTTGAACTTTGCCGATAGCTCTCAAAATCTGTTTAGCAACTTCTTCGGCACGTTCATCCCCTGAAACCTCTGCAGCCCCTTTAGCTATATCTTTTAATGTTTGAGGCGTTGGGGTGACATCATCTGTCAATGAAGGAGTTGCAGGTTGTTTGTGGGTCACCACATTTGGTGCCATTGGTGCTTTGCCGATTTGTACGTCGCCGCAGAAGGGACAAGAAATCTCACCTGACTTCGCTTGATGCTCATAAGTTTCGCTGTCTTTAAACCATGCTTCAAAGCTATGGGTGTGAGAACATTTAAGTTGATACAAGATCATAACCGGCCGAAACTCCAGAAATCTTTAGTGGTTAAAAGTTACCATAGGTTAATATACTGGGGTTATGAACCACAGCCTTTGAATCTTATAGGGTAATCCGTTAACAAAATGCCAAACGAAAAAAAATTACCGCAAGACGAACAATCTACGCCTCTGCATCTTCTAATAAAAGAGCCTTCTTTATGGATTCAAAGATTTGTGCCTCTTATTCCTTTAGGAGGGACGGTTTTAGACCTTGCTTGTGGGGGAGGGCGTAATAGCCGGTATCTGCTTGCCAAGGGTTATAAAGTGGTAGCCGTTGATCGAAATACAGAAGCTATTTCGGATTTGTCAGATCATCCAAATATTGAAATCATTACAGCTGATTTAGAAGACGGTTCCCCATGGCCTTTCAAAGGGTGCGCTTTTGAGGGAGTTGTAACAACGAACTATCTGTACCGGCCTTTATTCCAAACCTTGGTGGCTTCTCTTAAATTGGAAGGCCTTTTTCTTTATGAAACTTTTGCCAATGGAAATCAGGAATTTCGCAAACCACGAAACCCTGACCATCTCTTAAAGGCAGGTGAGTTGTTGGAACTCTCAGAAGAAAGACTTCATGTGGTTGCTTATGAACATGGATTGAAAGAAAATCAGCCTTTACCGGGCGTGGTTCAGAGGATTTGTGCTGTCAATACAGACAAAGACACACCCTACTTCTCTTTAAATCTTTAAAACTCTAGTTTAATTCTTTAGTTTGAAATCTCGATGGTTTTTAAGGTTTGGTACCATATTTCGCGCCCCGTCAACCAATACTGGGTCTATCGTTGCGATCACTATTCCAGGGTCTTCACCGCCATCGGCAAGGATTTCTCCCCACGGGGAAATAATCAACGAATGCCCAAAGGTTTCCCGTCCTCCTTGGTGAATACCGCACTGGGCTGGTGCAAAAACAAAACAGCCAGTCTCAATAGCTCTCGCTCGCAACAGAACATGCCAATGAGCTTTGCCTGTTTGACGGGTAAAAGCTGCAGGGACAGTCAAGAACTGAGCCCCTGCTTTGGCAAGTGTTTGATAAAGATGAGGGAATCGTAAGTCATAACAAACTGTCATTCCTAAATCGCCCCAGGGAAGCTTGGTTAAGATTGCTTTGTCACCAGGGGAGAAGTCATTTGATTCTCGATAGCTTTCCCCATTGGCTAAATCCACATCAAACATATGGATTTTGTCATAGGAGGCCGTAATGTCTCCTTGAGGAGATATTAGGTAGGAGCGATTGGCAGCTTTTTGATCCGTCAATTTTATAGCAAGAGAGCCAATGAGTACCCAAACAGCTTTTTCTTTAGCAAGTTGGCAAAAAGCTTTTAAAGCAAGGTGCTCATTTTCAGGCATGGATATCTCGACAATTTTCGAGCGGTCCGGTTCAATCATTGAAACGTTTTCTGGCAGGCAAATAAGTTCCGCCCCTTGCTTGCAGGCTTCAGTAATCCACCTGCTTGCTTCGGCAATATTGGTCGCCATATCTGGGCCAGCCGTGACTTGAACACAAGCTACTTTGAAAGTCACTGTTCGTCTTCCTTAATCTGCTATACCGAGAAGTGTATTAAGTTCACCGTCCATATCTAATTCGTAGATATCGTCACAGCCGCCGACGTGTTTATCGTCAATAAAAATTTGTGGAACAGATGTACCGCCGCCTGAGCGTTCCGTCATTTTTGTACGGCCTTCAGCATCAGAAGACACATCATATTCAATGAAATCTACGAACTTATTTTTTAAGAGTTTCTTTGCTTGGTGGCAAAAAGGGCAGAACATCGTTGTATATATTTCGACTTTAGGCATGGAGACCTTCATTTGTAAAAATTTAAGAGTTAGTCGCTTTAATTATCATGATTTAGCTATAACACTAAACCCTCATGTACAGAAAATAGGAATTAGTTGTTTGTAAGTTAAGGTTTTAGTGTAAAGTTTCTGCAAAAAATAAAGTGTGCAATTCTAGATCATTTGATGGGGTAATAAATCGATGGCTGTTCTTAAGAATTTCCGAATCAGTATTCGGATATGGATCGCTATTTTAGTTCCGGTTTTGGGGCTTCTGTTTTTTTCAGGAGCAACGGTGCTAGAGAAAAGAGCAATTTCAAACAATATTGAACGCCTTCTGCAATTGGCGGGACTTGCTCCTAAGGTAAGTGCTCTTGTTCATGAGCTACAAAAAGAACGAGGCCGTTCAGCGGGTTTTATTGGCAGTAAAGCCACAGGAAAATTTGCAGAAACCCTCCCCATCCAACGCAAAGATACTGACGTTAAGTTAAAGGCTTTACAGGCAGCGATAAAAACATTTGATGTTGCTGGCTTTGGCCCTTCCTTTAAGAAGAAGGTTGATATCTCTGTTTCTGCTTTAGCCGAACTAAATGGCAAGCGAGAAGCTATCACGGGCTTAAAAATATCTATCCCACAGATGGCGGGTTATTATACCCCAACAATCGCAAAGTTATTATCCGTTGTTGAAGAGATGGCACGCCTGAGTGAAGACGCCAGAATTACTAATGCCATTACAGCTTATACAACCTTTCTCCAAGGGAAGGAACGAGCAGGGATTGAGCGAGCAATGGGGGCTGGTGGCTTTAGTAGTGGCCAATTCAAACCAAAAATTTACAATAACTTTGTCGGCTTAGTTGCCCTGCAAAAAACCTTCTTTACAAGAACATTCCCCATCTATGCCACGGCTGGACAGATAGAATTTTATAAAGCCACTATGCAAGGTGAATCGGTTGATGAAGTCAACCGCATGCGTAAAATTGCCATCGACAGTAAGATGACCAAAGAAACGGGAGGGGTGAAAGGCCCTTATTGGTTCAATACCATCACCAACAAAATTAATCTGTTGAAAAAGGTTGAAGACCGTATTGCCGCAGATCTAGTCACCTTGGCAAAGGCTGTCTCTGCTGAAGCTCAAAGTGGATTTATGACCGCTCTGATGGCGAGTTTATTTCTTTTGATTGTAACCATTATTTTGGTTTTGGTCATGGTGAGGAGCGTCACTCATCCCATCGGGGCCATGACAAAAGCCATGGGTGTTCTGGCTGGAGGCAATTTGGAAGTTGAAATCCCAGCAACGGATCATAAAGACGAAATTGGTGAGATGGCTAAGGCCGTGGAGGTCTTTAAGGCTCATGCTATTGAGGTGGAACGCCTTAATGCAGAAAGTGAAGCCGATGCTCGTCGTAATCAACGGAAACTGCAAAGTGAAATTCTAGCGCTAAACAATGCCATGACGGAAGAAGTCAATGGGGCTGTAGATGGTGTTAAAGAAAATTCTGAAGGGGTTAAAGTTGCTGCAGAGTCTGTGGCAACTTTAGCGCAACGGTCTAGTGAGAATGCAGCAGAAGTGGCAGAAGCATCAGAGCAAGCGAGTGCAAATGTTCAGACAGTTGCAGCTGCTGCTGAAGAGCTTTCAAGTTCGGTCTCAGAAATCAGTCGCCAAGTGGCTCATTCTACACAAGTAGCTAGCGGGGCTGTTCAAGAAGCCCAAAGGACTCACGAGACTGTTCAAGGATTGGTCACCGCTTCTCAAGCCATTCGAGATGTGGTCAATTTAATTACGGATATTGCGGAGCAAACCAATCTTCTGGCTTTGAATGCGACCATTGAGGCGGCTCGTGCTGGTGAAGCAGGTAAAGGCTTTGCTGTGGTTGCGTCCGAAGTAAAAAACTTGGCCAACCAAACAGCGAAAGCCACTGATGAAATTGGGGCCCAAATTACGGAAATTGGGACGGCAACAGAAGAAGCGGCCAAAGCAATTGAAGGGATCAGTCAGACGATTGGTGAGATGGATGGTATAGCCTCAACAATTGCCGCTGCCGTTGAAGAACAGGGTGCCGCGACCCAAGAAATTGCGCGTAACGTAGAGCAAGCAGCAACAGGTACGCGTTTGGTTTCGGAGAATATTGGTACGGTAAATACAGCGGCTTCAGAAACAGGTGATGCTGCTAATCAGCAGCTCGAATCGGCACAACTTGTGGTCAGTCAAATTGAAATGATGCATGGCCGTTTGATGAAAATTATGTCTGAGTCTGGTGATCCGCGTTTGAGCAAACGCCATACAGTCAATGTGGCAACATCCATTACCATAAACGGGAATAAACAGAACTGCCTTCTTAATGATGTTTCCCGTCGAGGCGCGGCTGTAATTGATCGTACACCTGATGGAAAAGCTGGTGATGTCTTTGAAATTGATGTGCCTGTCGTAGGTGTCCTTAGCGGAAACATCGTGGCAATTACGAATCAATCAACCCACATCCGTCTAGATTTAGAGGATGATGATCTAGAAAAACTTGAACAACTTATACAGAAACATGGGCATTAACCTTAAATGATGAGGTTAATAAGCAAAGGCATAAGTGGAGGCGAATTTGCATCATAAGATTACGGATTCTGGTGACCAAGTTACTTTTAGTATTTCTGGACAGCTAACCTCAAAAGATCGGAGTGATTTTATTGAATTGATCCCGAATATTCTTATCTCCGGGCGGGATAATATTATCGTGAATATGACTGATTTAACCTATATGGATTCTGTTGGGTTAGGGTTGTTGGTCACCCTTCGTGATGAAGCAAATAAAAAAGGAATGAGCGCTTCGATTTCTAATCCGCAAGGTGAGGTCAAGGGACTATTGGAAATGGCCTGTTTCGATAGGTTGTTCACCATTGCCTGAGATTGAAAACGCTTAAAAAATTTTGAAGGGTAAAGTGTGGGTGGAGTAGACGAAAATAAAGAAACTGACGACCATGGAAGGCAGGCTGCAGCGTCTATCCAGCAATTGTTTCTGCCGACGGCTAAATCTATTGCGGATTTAAGAAGCCGTTTTGGGGTTCATATCCACTCCGTATTTCAACCTGCCGAAATTCTTAGCGGTGATATGTGGGGAGTTAAACCCATCGGGGATCACATGCTGGCCATTTATATTATGGATACCAGTGGTGAAGAAACTGATGCTGCCTTAAGTATGGTTCGTGCCCATACCTTGATTATGGAGGCAATTCTTGATTGGCTTGACCCAGCTGCCGTTCTGTTTGAATTAAACAATAAATTAGCCACTAAGATGCCAGTGGGGCAGTACGTGGCCATGCTCTGTGGGATTATTGATTTTTCCAAAGATACGTTTGTTTATTCAGGTGCCGGGATGCCCTGGCCCACTATTATTGAACCAGGTGCCCAACAGCCGATTTTTGGGGATGGTTCAGGCCTCCCTCTCGGAATTGCTCAAAACGCAACCTTTCAAAATAGAGAACTTCCTTTTCCTACGGGTGCCAGCCTACTTCTTTACTCTGATGGGTTAAATGAAATTGAGTTAGGAGATGGTACTCGATTAGGAAAGGAAGGGGTCCAGAGGATAATTGAGGAGATGCTAGAAGAAGCCCCTGCAAGTTTGGGTGTCCCTTTGTTAACCCGGTTTGGGAAATATTCCAATAAACAGTATGCTGACGACCAGACAATTGTTTTTTGCCAAAGAGTAGAACTCTGGAAAGGTAAGCAGGAAAAAGAGCTGAAAACGATAACCTCTGAGACAAAAAAAACCGTTGTCATTGCTGATGATGAAGAATTGGCAAGAGAGTTATTGAGTTTTGCATTAGAAAACGAAGGTTACAACGTCATCGAAGCTCAAGATGGTGAGGAATGCCTCTCTATTCTTAAGGATAATGCTCAGAAAATTGATGCCCTGCTTCTTGATAAGAATATGCCTAAAGTTGATGGGTTTGACGTCCTCCGGGAAGTAAAAAGTTCGGAGCTTCTAGCAAAAATCCCTGTGATTGTTCAAACAGGGGCTTCTTCAAATGAAGAAATTATGGAAGGCATTAAGGAGGGCGCGTATCACTACCTAACTAAGCCCTTTAATATTGATGTCATGCTTGCCATCGTTCGTGGGGCTATTGGTGAAAAATCTATTTACGAACAACTAGAAGCGGAAACAAGGCAAAAAGAGACAATCATCGGCAAAATGAAAACGGGAAGTTTTCGTTTTCAAACCATGGAAGAGGTCCATGAAATGACTTCTATTCTTGCCTTGGCTTGCCCTGACCCCCAACGGGCTGTTGTTGGTCTTGTGGAACTTCTCGCCAATGCCGTTGAGCATGGCAATCTCGGGATCACATATAAAGAAAAGGGTGAACTGGTGAATTCCAGTGCATGGGATGAGGAAATCACCCGCCGACTTAAATTGCCTGAGAATCAAGAGAAATTTGTTGAGGTTACCTTCACCAGAGGAGAGGGTGAAGTGACCTATCGAATTAAGGACCAAGGGGAAGGCTTTGATTGGAGAGGCTATCTTGAATTTGATCCTGAACGTGTCACTCATGCCCATGGTCGTGGCATCGCAATGGCTTCAATGCTGACTTTTTCTGATGTCACATACCTCGGAAAAGGTAACGAGGTCATTGCTCGGGTTTTTGATGAAGAATAACACCTGATCTACAAAATCAAATACTCTCAGAAATTTTTAAATTACGAAGCCTATTCCTAGAAAGGTTTGTTTTTGGGACATTTATTCCAATATATCCTATTATTACCTCTTCATATTTTATGGGAGGCGTGTTGCACGTCTTAGGCTATTGACCGACGAAATGGATAAAATTAAAGGTAAGCTCGAAGAAAGTATCGTGGATGCCCGTGAGGCTACCAAGCATATTGACACGGGTCTTACGGATGTCCTGATCCTTGTTGAAGGAATCGTCCAAGATAACTTCAATTTAGACAGCACCCCTGAAGACACAACGAATCCCAAAGGGCAAAGGCGTCGCGCTGAATACCAGAAAATTAAAAACGTGGTGAATAATATACGTAAGTCCGTTCAGGGATTTGCCGATATGAGCGGGAAATTTGAAGAGCGGCTGTCAAAATCCACCAGAAAAATTCGCCAACTCAATGAGAAGTTGGAGCAGGCTAAAAAAGAGTCCTTAGTTGATCCTTTGACAGGAATTGCAAATCGTCGGAAATTCGAATCGGTTCTGATTGAGCATTTAGAGCTTATCGACGACTACGCTGGTCAACTCTCTATTTTGTTGGCTGATATTGATAGGTTTAAAGAAATTAATGATCAGCATGGTCACCCAATAGGGGATAGCGTACTTCGCCTCGTGGCTAGAACCTTTACCAACAATCTAAAAGGTCGTGATACTGTTGCCCGCTGGGGCGGAGATGAGTTCGCCGTTGTCTTGCCTGCAACCTCATTAGGCAATGCAGTTAAGGTCGCTGAACATATCCGATCGTCACTTTCAAAAAGCAGTTTAAAAAACAAAGATACTGGGGGGCTTATCGGTAAAGTGACGTTGTCATTAGGTGCTGCAAGTTGGAAAGAAGGGGATGATGGGGGTGACCTTTTTGATCGAGCTGATAAAATGCTTCTAAAGGCCAAAAAATCTGGCCGAAATAAAGTGGTCAAGTGATTAAGGCTTAGGCCGTTCAATACAAAAATGAGCATTTTCAATTAAAAAATCTTTCAACTGACATTAAAAATAGGTAAAATGGTATTTAATTACCGATTAATGGGCAAAAAGCTTAATTTGGCGGTTGCGCAAGTTAATTAGTTGGTTTAGACATCCGTTGAAATTTCCTTACTTAGTTTCTACTTAGTAAGGAGGACAAGACGAGGTGGTTCTCCTCGACGATCTTAGGAGCTTCCAGCCTCTTGTCGTAAATGTTTTTGTGTAGGCGATTAATCGCTGCCATGAGGCACCGTTGATCGGCGAAGTTTTGGCGCACATGCCGGCTTCGTAAAACTTAAAGCTGGAAAGGTTTAGAATGTCCGCTGAAACCATATCCATCGCAGTGACTGGCGCAGGTGGCGCCGGTGTGATGACGGCGGGGCAGATGCTGCTCGACGCTGGAGCAAAGGCTGGCTGGTACGGCCTTATGACTCGCTCTTCAGGCCCTCAAATTCGTGGCGGTGAGGCTGCTGCCTTTTTGCGTATGTCTCCTGGTCCGGTGAATTGTGGTGACGACAAACTTCATATCCTCTTTGCTTTTGATTGGATGAATGTAGAACGTTTTGCTGCTGAACTGTTTTTAAATAGTGATACGCTTGTTCTTTGCGACTCTGATGCTGGCGAAGTTCCTAACGTGATTTCATCATCAGGCGCGCGGGTTGTTGCTTTGCCTTTGAAGAAAACCGTTAAGGAAGTTGAAGGCGGTCGTATCAACATGATCGGCCTCGGTGTTCTTGGCAAACTCGTTGGCCTTCCAGACGAAGCTGTTGACGCTGTTATTAGTTCGGCTCTGAAGAAAAAAGGGCAAGAGGCTATTGATTTCAGTAAAGCTGGCTACAAAGCAGGTTTTGATTTAGCCGCGAATGTAGAATGTGATGCGGCTCTGTCAGCCTGTAGCACAGACGGTGTTGAGCGTTGGGGCATTAGTGGAAATGAAGCTGCGGGTCTTGGTGGCCTTAAAGGTGGTGTTCGTTTTGTTGCTGCTTACCCAATTACGCCGGCAACTGAAGTGTTGGAATGGCTCGCCCCTAACCTTGAAAAAGTTGGTGGTACTTTGGTTCAGGCTGAAGACGAACTGGCCTCAATCGTTCAAATCATTGGCGGTTCCTTCGGTGGCACCCCATCGATGACAGCGACTTCCGGTCCAGGGCTTGCTCTGATGATGGAAGCCATGGGCTTAGCAGTTGCTTCTGAAACTCCGATCGTTGTGGTTAACGTCCAACGTGGCGGACCTTCTACGGGTATCCCTACCAAATCTGAACAAAGTGACTTGAATATTGCCCTGCACGGGTTGCACGGCGATGCGCCTCACATTGTGACGGCCCCTAACTCAATTCCAGATTGCCTGTTCACCACTCAGTGGTCAGTTTTCTTGGCAGAACGTCTGCAAACCGCAGCCATCGTTCTTTCCGATCAAGCTTTGGGCCAATCTCGCGTTGTTTGCGACAAACCTGCTGATTTGGCTTTCATTGCCAAACGTGATGTCGTTGAAGCCAATGTGGAGAATTACGAGCGTTACTCCGTAACAGCTTCTGGTGTTTCTCCCATGGCGATCCCTGGCACCCCTGGTGGCGAATATGTTGCAGATGGTTTGGAGCATGCGCCTAATGCACGGCCTTCCTCTGCGGCGGAAGATCACATTGAGCAACTCGATAAGCGTGATCGTAAGCTGACACAATTTGATTATGGCAACCATTGGGCCGATATCGAGGGTGAAGGCGAAATGGCCGTCATTACTTGGGGCTCAACTACGGCTCCGGTTCGTGAAGCAATTGAAAGGGCTGAAGCCAAGGGTATGAAGATCCGTATGATCTCAATGCGTTTGCTGATGCCTATGCAGACTGAGAAATTTGCTGAAGCACTGAAAGGGGTTACCAAAGCTCTGGTTATTGAGCAAACTCACTCCAAACAGTTCTTCCACTACCTCAAAGCTTATTATGATCTGCCCGCCGAGGTAAAACTCTTTAACCGTCCTGGACCGCTCCCTATGCGCCCAGGCGAAATCCTCGAACAGATTGAATCTTGGAGTTAAGTTATGACATCTGAAACAGCTGTAGTAGCCCCAAAAGCTCGTGATTACAAATCAGATTACAAACCAGTTTGGTGCCCAGGATGTGGTGACTTTTCCGTTTTGTCATCAGTCACCAAGGCCTTTGCTGAAATCGGTACACCTAAAGAAAATTGTGCAGTAATTTCCGGTATTGGTTGTTCATCACGTATCCCTGCTTATACCAGTGTTTACGGCTTCCACGGGGTTCATGGACGGGCTTTGCCTTTGGCAACCGGCCTTAAGGTTTCCCGCCCAGAGTTGAACGTTGTTGCCACAGGCGGTGACGGTGATGGCTTCTCTATCGGTGGTAATCACTTCATGCACGCTTGTCGTCGTAATGTGGACATGGTCTATGTGGTTATGGATAACGAAGTTTACGGCATGACCAAAGGCCAGGCTTCACCGACAACCGCTCCTGATTGGGACAAAAGTAAACTGACCCCACACGGAACAGGTATCAATCCTTTCCAACCCTTGGCTATTGCTTTGGCTGCTGGCGCTAACTTCATTGCTCGCGGTTTCTCTGGTGATCCAAACGGTACTGCTAAGTTAATTGCTGATGCTATGAAACACCCTGGTTTTTCATTGGTACAAATTCTTAGCCCTTGCGTGACTTTCCGTCCTGAACAAAAAGATTGGAAAGGCATGGTTCGTCCAGCTGAAATTGAGGCAACGAGTGATATTGGACGGGCGGCTCGCCGTTTGATGACCGATGATGGCTTTAATACGGGCATCCTCTACAAAGGTAGCCGTAACGTTTATCGTCCTGCATTGGAAGAAAGCGAAACCGTCGCGGAAGTAGAGGCAACTTTCGCTCTTTAGAGTTGATTGCCTTTTTTTACTGCCAATCGTATATAAGGCCGGGTATTCTTAAGTGAGTACTTGGCCTTAATTTTTTGAGAGTAGATATTTAGCATGAACGTTCATCTTAGCCCTTCCGAGCTAGAAGTGGTTCGCTCTGCCCCGCTATTCTCTGGCTTGCCGGATGACAGCCTGGAAAAAATTGTTAACTGTGGCCGGGTAATTGACTATGTCCGTGGTGAAATGTTGTTCTTGCGTGGAGACCCTGTTACTCGTTTTTTCGTCTTACTAGAGGGCTGGGTCAAAGTTTACCGTGATACCCCTGAAGGAGAACAAAGTGTTGTCGCCGTTATGAAACCCGGTGAAAGCTTTGCTCAGGCAGCGATTTTTACGGGAAAAACTACCTTCCCCGCGACAGCTGAAATTGTTGATAATGCTCGTGTATTGGAAATTCCTGCCAAAGAATTTCTTCATCTCCTTAAAACTGAAAACCATCTAGCTCTTAATATGCTTGGAGCCCTTTCTGAGCGTATGCTTGAGTTGGTTCAACACATTGAACAACTCCAGTTCAGCTCTACGAGGGAGAGGTTGGCTTACTTTCTATGTTCTCTCACTGACGTTAAGGAAGGCGGTATTGAACTTCGACTCCCTTATGATAAATCCCTCATCGCCGCCCGTTTAGGAATGAAGCCTGAGAGTTTATCTCGGGCATTGGCAAAGCTTCGTACCGTTGGGGTTTCCACTTCAGGAAACGTTATTACGATTGAAGATATGGCTGTTTTAAGGTCTTATTGTCAGGAAGGCGACGAAATCTAAACCGGAAGGGACTCTGTTAATGATAAATTTGAAGCCAATTTGCTTCATAGTTTTTAGTGTTCTTTTCCTTGTTTTCTCACAAGGCAACGCTTCTGCTTTTGAGGTGGGGGAAACATTTCGGGACTGCCCTGAATGTCCTGAAATGGTTGTTGTCCCCAAAGGTGCTTTTGTGATGGGGGATCGCGCCAGTCGTGATAAAAGAGAAAAACCAGCCCATATTGTATTTATCCCTAAACCCTTCGCCATAGGAAAATACGAACTTACGTTTGAGAATTGGCAGGCTTGTATTGATGATAAGGGATGTACCAGAGTTCCTGATGATCATCACTGGGGGCGTGAAGGTCGCCCAGTGATTAATATTGATTTCGCTGATGTTGAACAATATATGGCCTGGATTAGCAAAAAAACGGGCGCAACCTATCGACTTCCCTCAGAGGCCGAATGGGAATATGCAGCAAGAGGTGGTACCCAAACCCAATATTGGTGGGGAGATGAAGTTGGAGAAGGGCGAGTAAATTGTCGTAAATGCGGCACTGAGTGGAGTGGTAAGAAATCAGCTCCGGTTGGGTCTTTCCCAGCAAACCCTTTTGGGCTCCATGAAATGAACGGCAATATATGGGAATGGGTTGCTGATTGCTGGAATCCAACCCATGAAGGGGCAAAGTCCAATGGAGCTGCGCGTTTAGACGGGGATTGTAGGAGCCGGATTATCCGCGGCGGTTCTTGGTACTATTTCTCAAAGCTTTCCCGTGCAGCTTATCGCTACAACAACGACGCCCGAGTCTTTAGTTATAATATTGGCTTTAGAGCTTTGCGGGAGCTTCCAGAAAAAAAATCTAAGTAGTCTATCCACCCCGGATTCGTACCCGGGGGGATAAGGTTTGAAGAAACTTATTCAGCTTCTGAGGACATAGCGCGGGCCAATTGACTAAGAGCCTCTTGGTGGCGTGTATTGGTGATTTGTGAGAAATTACGTGCTAACTCTAAGCACATCCGTTGACGTTGGTTTAATGAGCCTTCGGAGTCGCCAGAGTCTAATCCTTCATAAAAATAGCTGACAGACACTTTAAGTACCTGAGCAATTTCATAGAGTCGCCCTGCAGAAATACGGTTGATGCCTTTTTCATACTTATGGGCTTGTTGGTAGGTTACGCCAATCATGTCAGCCATTTGTTGCTGACTAAGGCCGAGCATAATTCTAC
Organism: Rhodospirillales bacterium; assembly: GCA_026196105.1. Classification (GTDB taxonomy): domain Bacteria; phylum Pseudomonadota; class Alphaproteobacteria; order Rhodospirillales; family JAPHRK01; genus JAPHRK01. The sequence goes on from JAPHRK010000033.1 coordinate 50,884, forward strand.
GCTCTCTTATACGACTGCCAACATAACGGTCTGTTTCGGTGGCACGATTGATTGGTTTAGCTTGATCTAGGGGCATTTTATTATTCACCTTGTTGCCAACTTTCGAAAAGTGAACATGCCAGTCTTCACCTGGATAACTTAAGGAAAAGAAACGCTGCCGCATAAAATGGAATATATGTCGTACTTCACATTATCTGTGTACCCAAGTGACCTATACCCTACCCACTTATGCAACTACCTAACATGTTTGCACAGACAATCTTAAACCATAGATACCCGTCTGTCGTCTATCTTTTTTTATTTAATTTTTCTAATATAAAAGTAGCGGTTTAGCTATTTTTCCCGGTATTAGTTAAAGATTCCAATTGTTTCTGCATATCCGCCAACTTAGTTTTTAATTCATTTAAGCGGCGTTCCTGTTCGGCTTCGGAAACATTCCCGTCAGTTTCTTTTGTCGGCTCTTCACTTTTGTTTTCAGAAGAGTCATTTTGTTTGGTTGACTCAGAAAGTCCTGTTTGGAAGGGGGTCATCATTTTCATGGCATTTTCAAAGAAAGCCATGTTCTGCTTGCCCATTTCTTCGAACTGGGTAAAAGGGAAAATACCGTCTAGGGCATCTTGCATTTGTTTGCGCATCTTGCCTTGATTAGAGGCAAAAGAATGCATGGTGTGTTCTAGATATTTTGGTACCATCCCCTGCAGACTATCTCCGTAAAAACTGATGAGATGCCTTAGGAAACTGGTGGGCAATAAATGCTGACCTTTAGATTCTTCTTCAACAATAATCTGGGTAAGCACAGAACGAGTGATGTTTTCCCCTGATTTGGCGTCGTAGACGACAAAGTCAACGTCATCTTTCACCATCTGAGAAAGATGATCCAGAGTTACATAAGTGCTTGTCGCTTTATTATAGAGCCGCCTATTGGCATACTTTTTAATTGTAATTGGCTCTTTAGTCGAAATTGATTCTTCTGCCATGACCGCTGCCGTTCTTTTGAACTTGTAAAAATTTACAGTGCTTTTCATTTATTACATTTTTGTTGCACTGCATCACTTCTAACAGGAAACTCTTGATTTGAAAATGCTGCAAAGCAAAAAAGATAAATATTCTAACAACATCTCCTTTAAACAAGAATTGATTCATTCTTAATCAACGGTAGAAAACCCTCTAAAAGTATAATGCTGCAGCGCAATGGCCCTCTTGCATTTAAAAGATGACCTATTTATAACCATTCTACATGGGAGTAGGCGGACGTTGCGTCCGCCTTTAGTTTCGGGGGAAACAACTTTCAAGACTTTGGCGTTACTTCCTCCGATTTTTTATCAGGCAAGGAGAGAACTAGATGACCGATGTTGTTATCGTTGGGGCAGCCCGCACACCCGTTGGAGCCTTTAACGGAGGTTTGAGCTCACTACCAGCACATGAGTTGGGTAAAGTTGCTATCGAAGGTGCCCTAGAGCGTGCCAGTGTAAAAGCTGAAGAAGTTACCGAAGTTATTCTGGGCCAAATCCTATCTGCTGGCGAAGGGCAAAACCCTGCTCGCCAAGCTGCTATTGGCGCAGGCATTCCAAACGAAGCAACAGCATTTGGCATCAACCAACTTTGTGGTTCAGGCCTTCGTACCGTCGCTCTTGGTTGCCAGGCAATCACCAGTGGTGATGCTGAAATTATTGTTGCCGGCGGTCAAGAAAGCATGAGCCAAGCCCCGCACGTTATGCACCTGCGTAACGGCACCAAAATGGGCAACAACCAAATGATCGACACCATGATCAATGATGGTTTGATGGATGCATTCCATGGCTACCACATGGGTAACACTGCTGAGAACGTTGCCGAGAAATGGCAAATCACGCGTGATGAGCAAGATGCTTTCGCCGCTTCATCCCAACAAAAAGCTGAAGCCGCAATGACCTCTGGTCGTCTTAAAGATGAGATCGTTCCGGTTACCATCAAAACCCGTAAAGGCGAAACAGTTATCGATACCGATGAGCACCCAAAATCTGGTGTTACTGCTGAAGGTCTCGCAAAACTTCGTCCTGCTTTTGCGAAAGAAGGCACTGTAACTGCTGCGAATGCGTCTGGTATCAATGATGGCGCTGCTGCCGTTGTTTTGATGAGCGCTGAAGCTGCTGAAAAACGTGGCCTTACGCCTCTGGCTAAAATCAAATCCTGGGCAACTGCTGGTGTTGATCCTGCAATTATGGGCACAGGCCCTATTCCTGCTAGCCGCAAGGCCCTGGAGAAAGCTGGTTGGACAACTGATGACCTTGAACTGGTTGAAGCCAACGAAGCTTTTGCCGCTCAAGCGATTGCTGTGAACAAAGACATGGGCTGGGATACGGACAAAGTGAACGTTAACGGTGGTGCCATTGCTCTTGGTCACCCAGTTGGCGCTTCTGGTGCTCGTGTTCTCGTTACCCTGCTTTTTGAAATGCAAAAACGCGATGCCAAAAAAGGCCTTGCTACCCTTTGCATTGGTGGCGGTATGGGCATTGCTATGTGCCTAGAGCGTGCTTAAGGCATAACCGACTAAACAAGTACTGACGTGTGAGAGCGCTCCTGTTCGGGGGGATAAGGCGCGCTCTCATTTTTTATTTTTAAAGTTAATACGGAAAGTAATGAGGAGAATACTATGGCTCGTGTAGCTCTTGTGACGGGTGGAACCCGTGGAATCGGCGAAGGAATTTCCTTAGGCCTTAAAGAAGCTGGTTATACCGTCGTTGCCAGTTATGCCGGTAATGATGAAGCCGCTGCTAAGTTTAAAGAAGCCAATGGCATCGAAGTTTATAAATTTGACGTTGGGGATTTTGAAGCTTGTCAGGCTACTCTTGCAAAAATCGAATCCGAAGTAGGTGCTATCGACGTGTTGGTTAACAACGCTGGTATCACCCGCGACAAGCCTTTCCATCGTATGGAAAAAGGTCATTGGGATGATGTTATTCGCACCAACCTTGATAGCTTGTTCAACCTGACCCGTCCTTTGATCGATGGCATGCGTGAGCGCAACTATGGCCGTATCATCAGCATTAGCTCCATTAACGGACAAAAAGGCCAATTTGGACAAACCAACTACTCAGCTGCTAAAGCTGGTCTTGTTGGTTTCTCAAAAGCCCTGGCACAAGAAACCGCTGCTAAAGGCATTACGGTTAATGTTGTTTCCCCAGGTTACATTGCAACTGAAATGGTCCGCGCTGTTCCTAAAGAAGTTTTGGACACCAAAATTCTGCCACACATTCCTGTTGGTCGTTTGGGTGAAGCAAATGAAATTGCTCGTACCGTGGTTTTCCTTGCCGCTGAAGATGCAGGTTTCATTACCGGCTCAACCATCTCAGTTAATGGTGGTCAATACATGGCATAATGATGCCATTGGCATTTATGTTTTAAGAGAGGCCAATCCTAAAGGGGTTGGCCTTTTTTCGTTTCGTCCTATGTCTAGAAGAATGAATTTTTTTAAAGACGGAACATCAATTGTGAAATACCTCTCCTTTATCGCGTTGTTATTTGCTAGCCCAGCTTGGGCTTTAGATTATTCCAAGATAGTTTCTCCATTTGAAGAACCAGATAGTAAACCCAACCTGGTTCGCCCAAATATGTTGCCTGATGGTGAGGTTTTATCTTTGGGAGAAGACAAGGGAGAAGCATGGCTCAGCCACCCTACCGAGCGCTACGCTCATGGGGTGCTTGGTGATGCTATTGAGGCTGGTGGGATCACATATTCTCAAGGCACCAAGTCTTTAGTACTCAACCGACTTTCCGTTTTTGAAGATCGCAAACTTCGTATGGCTGACCTTGATGGGGATGGGACGACAGAGCTTATTGTTGTGAAGTCTTATTTGGATCAGGGAGCGGCTATTGCGGCTATTGGCTTGGTTGATGGGGTTCCACAAATTATCGCTGAGACTGACCCTATTGGTCTATCCAACCGCTGGCTTAATCCTGTTGGGGTGGCAGATTTTGATGGGGATGGAAAGGTGGAAGTCGCGGCAGTCATAACGCCCCATATCGGTGGAACTTTAAAACTCTACGGTTTTAAGGAGGGAAAATTTTTCCTTAAATATGCCCAAGAAGGATTCTCCAATCATGCTTATGGGTCTCGTGAATTAGGGATGTCAGCGATTGGTGATGTGAACATGGATGGAATCCCTGAACTCTTTATCCCAGATGAAAACCGCCGAGACATCCGAGTCGTTAGCTTTAAGGGCAATGCTTTCCAACAGCTCACAAGGATTAAAGGCTCAGGCCCCATCACGGGTCCTCTGGAGTTTGTACCTGGAAAAAGACCTCAACTCACTTATTCCTTGAAAAGTAACGAGAGGGTGACGATAACTTTCACCCCATGAGTACACCCAGTTCCAAAGAAGTTCTCCGAGGCACTTTGATCGGCAGCGTGGCCCTCGTCATGTGGGCGAGCCTTGCGATCTTCACAGTGGTTACGGGCGACATCCCTCCGTTTCAACTCGTCGCAAGTTCGTTTGCCATTGCTTTCCTGATGGGCTTGAGCAAATGGTTGGTGAAAGGAGAGAATCCGATCACCTTTTTGCGTCAGCCTCTTGGGGCTTGGGCATTGGGGATCACGGGTCTGTTTGGGTACCATTTTCTTTTGTTTTTTGCTCTTAAAAATGCCCCTGCGGTAGAGGCCAATCTGATCAACTACCTATGGCCTTTGCTCATTGTGCTTTTTTCAGCCTTCCTCCCTGGTGAGAAACTCCGTTGGTACCATGTTGCCGGAACCCTATCGGGCCTAGCAGGAACTCTCCTCCTCATCACAGGAGGTGATGGTCTGGATTTAGAGAGCGAATATTTCCTGGGGTATATGGCTGCAGTGGGCTGTGGCCTCACTTGGTCGTCTTACTCAGTTCTCAACCGCCGTTACGCCCAAGTCCCAAGTGACGCTGTTGCTGGATTTTGTCTTGCCGCCGGACTTCTTGCCTTGGCCTGCCATTTAAGCTTTGAGCAAACCGTATGGCCTCAGGGAGGCTTGCAATGGTTGGCAGTTATTGCTCTTGGTGTTGGCCCGGCAGGAGGGGCTTTCTTCTTTTGGGATTATGGGGTTAAGCACGGCAATATCCGCGTGCTTGGTGCAGGCTCCTACACCATCCCCCTCACCTCCACTTTGCTGCTTGTCATGCTAGGCCCTGACCAAATGACATGGCTAATCGCAGCGGCTTGTGTGCTTATCCTTGGAGGTGCTTTGCTGGCGTCTAAGGAGTTTTTGAAGCAGCTCTAAGCAGCCTGTGTTTGAGTAAACGCAGGTTGCTCAATCTTTTAAAATAACGACCAAATTATCTGCACTTATGTGCAGTTTGATCTGGGCATGGGTTTCCAATCAGGGGGTGCCATTTCGAATTCACTGAATTCAAAGGCGGGGGAAACGGTGCAACCGACCAATGTCCATTGACCCAAACTCACCGCCGTTTGCCAGGCATAAGGAGGAACGACAGCGAATGGCCTTTGTCCTGTTTCCAAGTTCAGTCCTAAATGAACCCCTTCAGCGTCATGACCATTCTCTGAAATAGTTAGGGCTAACGGCGCCCCTCCGTAGTAATGCCACATTTCAATAGCGTCGATACGGTGCCAGTGGGAAAATTCATCGGCGGCAAGTAGATAATAGATCGCTGTTGCTGCTCCTCTTGAGCCATCGGCCGGATGGTCGCGGTAGATTTCTTTGTAATGTCCGCCTTCGGGATGTGGCTGGAGGTCAAGCTTTGTAACAACCTCCTGAGCCGTCATTCCTTGATATGGATTTCCCATTAGCGGTCTTTGGGTTCGGTAGCTGCCATGGAAGCTCTTGCACTCATGATATTAAACCAATCAGCCAAGGCCGGGCGTGATGATCGCCAATTATCATCAGGGAATCGGAAATCTACATAGCCAAGGGCGCAGCCAATTGCGACATGACCGATGGTGATTTCATCGGGAAGTTCATCAGCTTCTTCTTCCAATACATCCAAGGCCCGGTTGATGGCAAGTTTTTGTCGATCAACCCAACCTGACCAGCGATATTCTTCAGGGCGGAAAGTGAGTTCAACCCGAGCACCAACTGCGGCATCTAGAACGCCATCAGCGATTGCTTGTTGCCTCAGGGCTTTCCAACGGGTGCCGCCAGCCGCAGGAAAAAGCTTGGTGCCATCGTGGAGGGAATCTAGATATTCACAGACTACCGGGGAATCAAAAAGAGCTTCTCCCCCTTCCACAATTAAAGCCGGGACTTTACCAATGGGGTTTTGTCCACCCAAATTGGTTTCCGGATCCCATGGGTTTGTGGCGACTAACTCGACTTGGTCAAGCAATCCGGTTTCATGTAAAACCACCATGGCCTTGCGCACATAAGGAGAAGAGGGGGAATATCTAAGCTGCATCATAAACCCTTTTTAAAAGACGTCTTTGCGATGACGAATTTCAGTGAAGACGGCTGTAGCATCTTGTCCTGCCATGCCAATTGCGGCTTGGGTTTCAGCTACATCACCCCGTAAGAAAGGGTTGACCTTTTTCTCTTCACCCATGCGGGAAGGGACGGTTGGTTTACCTTCTGCTCTGAGAGCGGCAACCTCATCAGCGCGCTTTTTAAGGTCTGCATTGTCGGGTTCAATTGAAAGAGAAAAAGCGACATTAGCCTCGGTATATTCATGGGCGCAGCAAATCTTTGTATCGTCAGGAAGTTCCCGCAGTTTTTTCAAACTATCCCACATCTGAGCTGGGGTGCCTTCAAAGACGCGTCCACAGCCCATTGAGAAGAGGGTGTCGCCACAGAATAAGGCGAGGGCATCTTCAAACCAAAAAGAGATATGCCCTGATGTATGTCCTGGTGTGCCAATAATTTTGACTTTGTGACCACCAAGGGTCAAAGCGTCGCCATCTTGGACCTCAACGTCAATCCCAGGGGTATTAGCTGCTTCGCCTACGGAACCGACAATAGTGCAACCCTTGGCTTCTTTGAGGGTCGTGTTCCCTCCCGTGTGGTCTGGGTGATGGTGGGTGTTGAGGATATGGGTGAGATTCCAACCTAATTCGTCCAATGCCGCTAGAGTGGCACTAGGGTCAGCAGGATCAACAGCCACGCAGTTATTATTATCGTCATATTTGGCAAGATAGATGTAATTATCACTAAAAACCGGGATTTGGTGAATGTCTAACGCTGACATATAAGTTCTCCTCGAAAATAAAATTTGCCGCAGACTACCAGTAACTAAATTTTGACTCCAATGGAATCCGCTCCCTTGACCAAACTCATGGAAAAAAATTGATGAAAACTCTTTCATTAGAGGTAAGGGAGATAATAAAAAAATGGATGAATTAACAATAGCGCGGGCGATACATATTGTCGGTGTCGTAATGTGGATCGGTGGGGTTGTTTTTGTAACTACTGTTGGTCTTCCGTGGGTTAAAAGCATAGAAGACCCTGCTAAGGGCGTGCAAACTTTCCACCGAATTGAAAAGGCTTTCATCGGCCAAGCCCGGTTGACGACTTTAATCACCGGTCTATCTGGCTTTGCTATGCTTTATTATCTCGATGGCTGGGACCGCTACTTAGATAGTGGTTACTGGTGGCTCCACGCCATGACGCTTATCTGGGTTCTGTTTATGTTGGTTATGTTCATCTTAGAGCCTTTCGTCCTTCCTCGCATAATGGCGAAAAAGATATCTGGTGATCCGGCAAAAGCTTTGAAGCTGGTTCACCGGGTCCACTGGATTCTCGCCACCTTAAGTTTGCTTACTGTTTTTAGCGCTGTTGTTGGGGTGCATGGGGGATAGTCATTTAGCCCCATTGTGCTAAACTCATTCTATTATGTGGCCTGATGTAGTTGATATAAGAGACTTTTATGGCAGTTCGTTGGGGTTGACAGCTCAGCGGTGCTTGCGTAGCCGTGTCCGTGAATTATGGCCTGACGTCAAAGGGGAGCGGGTTCTCGGTTTGGGTTATACCTCTCCCTTTATTAGTCAGTTTCGTAGCGAAGCAGAGAGAGTCGTTGCCTTGATGCCCGCTTCGCAAGGGGTGCTCCATTGGCCCGGCGAGGGCAAAGGGCTAACCGCTCTAGTCGATGAGGGGGAGCTACCTCTGCCAGATGTTTCTGTCGATCGAGTCCTTTTGGTTCACGCTATAGAACATACCCATCAACTCGGGCATCTCATGCGGGAAGCTTGGCGGGTCTTGACGGGGAGTGGGAAACTTTTGATCGTTGTTCCCAACCGTCGAGGGCTGTGGGCGCGGTTTGAGCGAACTCCTTTTGGTCATGGTCACCCCTATTCTCGCTCACAAATTTCCCGACTTTTAAGAGATAGCCAGTTTACTCCAGGCGAAAGAACGGCTGCCCTTTTTGCCCCGCCAAGCAATTGGCGTATGCTCATGGCTTCTGCTCCGGCATGGGAAAAAATTGGCCAGCGTTATTTTGAAGGATTTGGCGGGGTGGTTATGGTTGAAGCAACCAAACAGATTTACGCAACACCAAAAGCTAAACCTGTGAAGCTTCGCCGCTTATATGCCCCGGCAATTCCAAGCGGCGCAAACAATTTCAAAAAAACTAGCGCCGACTAAGGAGAAATACGCCTTGCTCACCAAAGAGGTTGGCGGCAAAGAGTCGGCTACGGATACGTCGGATGTTTCCTTGGTGGTCGAGCGCGATTGAACGCTCAATTGTAATGCCAAGTTCATCACAGAGAACAATGAAGTCCTTGATGGTGCAGAAGTGAATATTGGGGGTGTCATACCATTGGTAAGCAAGCGTCTCGTTGACGGGCATTTTACCTTTTGCAAACAATTCCCAGCGCACCCGCCAATGCCCAAAATTAGGGAATGAAACAATGGCGCGTTTGCCAATGCGCAAGAGCTGGTTCAACGCTTCCTTTGGAGACATCATAGCCTGAAGGGTTTGGCTTAAGATGACATAGTCAAAAGCCTGATCTGGATAATCAATCAGATCGGTTTCCGCATCCCCTTGGATAACGGGTAAGCCAGCTGAGACGCAAGCATTTACACCATCTGTACTGAGTTCAATGCCTCGAGCATCAACTCCCTTTGTGTTGACCAAATAGTCCAACAATTCACCTTCACCGCAACCCACGTCCAAAACCCGGGTGCCTGGCTCAATCATGTCGGCCATCAGTTGTAGGTCGACCCGAATGGATTTGCGGTTTGTATCAGAGAGCATGTTCATAGGTATTAACTAAGCCCCCAATGTTTTGCCGCGCCATTGATAAAACCAGAGAGCACGTTGTGGAATTCAGGCTCATCAAGCAGGAAGGCATCGTGGCCTTTGTCGGACTCGATCTCAGCAAAGCTAACATTGGCTGCAACAGCATTAAGCGCTTTGACCGTTAAGCGGCTTTCCGCTGTCGGATAATGCCAATCACTGGTGAATGAAATTACACAAAACCGCACCGGAGTATCCTTAAAAGCATTGGCCAGAACGCCACCATTGTTCCCGGCTAGATCAAAATAATCCATGGCACGGGAAACATAAAGATAGGAATTGGCATCAAAGCGATCAACAAAAGTGCTGCCTTGATGACGAAGATAACTTTCTACCTGAAAGTCAGCATCAAAGCCGAAGGTAACTTCATGGCGATCTTGTAAGCGACGACCAAATTTTTGCTGCAGAGAAGCTTCGGACAAATAAGTGATGTGTCCTGCCATGCGCGCAACCGAAAGTCCTCGCTTTGGTGTTCTGCCTTGTTCTAAATATTTGCCATCACACCACTCAGGGTCTGCCATAATTGCTTGGCGACCAACCTCGTAGAGGGCAATGTTTTGGGCCGAGTGATGGGGGGCCGTGGCGATGGGAATTGATGCAAAAACCCTGTCAGGGTAAGTCGAAGCCCACTCTAATGCCTGCATCCCGCCCATTGAACCGCCAACCACCATGAACAGCTTATCAATACCAAAATGACTGATGAGTAATGCTTGTTGTCGAACCATATCTGGAATGGTGATGACGGGGAACTCAACACCCCAGGGCTTACCGGTATCAGGATTGATTTCTTTGGGGCCAGTCGTCCCCATACAGCCACCAATCACATTGGGGCATATGATGAAGTATTTATCTGTGTCAAAAATTTTACCGGGGCCAATAACGATATCCCACCAGCCGGGTTTTTTCGTGATCGGATGGGGGGAAGCCACATATTGATCGCCGGTTAAGGCGTGGCATATGAGAATGGCATTGTTTTTTTGCTCATTCAGGGTGCCATAGGCTTCAAAAGCAATAGTGTGATTCTTCAGCTCAACACCACAATCAAGCCGCAAAGGAGCTTCCGAGCCGAAGGTTACTTTTTGGCTCGAGTCCTGGGTTTTCTCTGACTGTGTGGTATCGTTCGTACTCATTGGCTTAAACCACTTGCCTCTAAAAGAACCTAACCTAATCGAAAAAGGGTTAAATTAGGGTGACAAATCGACGACATAGCTATGGTTGGAGGGAGTTTATGTCAATGTTTTCTTTGATTTTAGGAGCAGTTCTGACTATCACTATCGCTGTAACGGTAGATTGGGGAAACCCTCTTGAACCGCGATGGCAATATAAGGCCTCTAAGGACGATGACTAAAAAAACAAAGAACCTTGATGAACTCCGCCAGGAGATCGACGAAATTGATGATACGATTCATGATTTGATCATGCGTCGCACGTTGGTTGTTGAAGGTGTGCGCGACCTTAAAAAAGGCCAAGCAGTTAAGATCAGGCCTTCACGAGAAGCTAAAATTCTTCTCCGTCTCTTTAGTCGTCATCAAGGCCATTTCCCTAAACCAGAATTGGCGCGGATTTGGCGAGAGTTGATTGTTGCGACATTAGGTTTTGAGGGGCCATTTTCGATTGCGGTACCAGTGATTGATGATGGTTTTGGGTACTATGATCTAGCGCGTGATCAATATGGGTCTCATTCAGATTTAAAAGAGTTTCCTTCATCTCGGCGAGTTGTTGAAGCTGTTCGTGATGGCAAGGCAACAGTTGGTATTGTCCCTATTCCTGTTAGGGCAGAAAACGACCCATGGTGGCGTCACCTGGTCAGTGAAAACCCCAATCGCCCAAAAGTGATTGCACGTTTACCTGTTGCCGGACCTGGAAATGGGCATGGATCTCACCTTGAAGCATTGGTCATTTGTCAAGTCGAGGTTGAAGAAACCGGGCGAGACCTAAGTCTTTTTGCTATCGATGCTGATGAAGAAATCACCCCTTCAAAAATGGTTTCAAACCTGAAGGCTTGTGGGCTGGAAGAAACGTTTATCTATACATGGCATGATGAATCGCGCCCTGAGATTTGGTTGCATTTGGTTGAAGTCAAAGGCTTCATGGCAAATGAGGACCCTCGACTGGAAGCCATGGCCAATAAATTAGGTATTCATTTGCGCAGGATTGTGCCTCTTGGAGGTTATTGCGACCCTTTTAGAGCTGAAGAGCTTTCTACAGACAATGAAGACGGCGCAAAGTAATGGGCAGTTCCCTTACCCCGAAGCCGGGAATTATGGATATCAACTTCTATGTGGCTGGTGAATCAAAAATTCCAGGTATTGAGAGAATCATAAAACTCTCCTCAAACGAAGGTGCTTTTGGTCCGAGCGAAAAAGCGATTGCGGCCTCACAAAAAGCTTTGAGCTCTATGCACCGCTATCCGGTGGATGGTTGCCCAAATCTGACGCCTGCTATTGCTGAAAAACATGGAATTGACCCTAAGCAGATCGTTGTCGGTGTTGGCTCTGATGAAATTATCACCCTTTTAGTGCGGGCTTATGCCGGGCCAGGGGACGAAGTGCTTTATAGCGAGCATGGCTTTTCCATGTACCCAATTGCCGCTCGTTCAGTTGGGGCAACGCCAGTAACGGCACCTGAAGTTGATCTTAAGGCCAATGTCGAGAACCTCCTAGCAGCAACCACGGAAAAGACCACCATTGTCTTCATTGCCAACCCAAACAATCCAACAGGGACTTATCTGACAACGGATGAGTTGTTGCGTTTGCGTGAAGGGCTTGCTCCTAACGTTTTGTTGGTAGTTGATGCGGCTTATGCGGAATATGCTCAAGATAGGGAAGATTATTGTGCTGGAGCTGAACTGGTCGAAAAATTTGATAACGTGGTGATGATGCGGACTTTCTCCAAGGTTTATGGCCTGGGAGGGATGCGTGTTGGTTGGGGCTATTGCCCGGTAGAAATTGCGGGAGTTCTACACCGCTGTCGCAACCCGTTTAATATTTCAAGTGCTTCAGAAGCTGCGGCTTTAGCTGCGCTCAAGGACGAAGAGTTTTTAGTCAAAAGCATTCAGCATAACAAGACCTGGCGGGATATTCTAACCCAAAACCTGCGTGGCATCGGGCTTGAGGTTACGGAAAGTTTGGGCAATTTCATCTTGGTTCAGTTTTCTGGAAAGAATGGAAAAACGGCGGATGCAGCAGACATTTTCCTAAAATCTAAAGGTATTATTGTCCGCAAAGTTGGCGGATATGGTCTGCCTGATTGTTTACGTATTACCATTGGATTAGAAGAAGAACTGCGACCTGTCATGGATGGGCTTGCAGAGTTTATGGGGACATCGGCATGAGCGTTGAAAAACGGGAAATCCTATTTGAGAACGTCACCATTATTGGTATTGGCCTTATTGGTTCCTCTTTGGCTCGTGCTATCCGCTGGAAATGGTTGGCTCATAAAATAACAGTTTGTGATTCATCAGAAGAGCACCGCAAACTAGCTCTTGATCTGGCCCTGTGCGAAGCTGCTACTGATGATCCGGTTGAGGCCGTTAAAGATGCTGACTTAGTTATTTTATGCACACCCCTTGGGTCCTATAGGTCGATTGCAGAGGCCATTGGTAAAGTTATGAAACCTGGTACGATCTTAACGGATGTTGGGTCTTCCAAAGCTTCAGTTTTTGAAGATGTTGCGCCTCATATTGCTGATGATATTCATCTTATTCCGGGGCATCCAGTAGCTGGAACGGAAAACTCTGGACCTGAGGCTGGATTTAGAGAGCTGTTTGACGGGCGCTGGTGTATCCTCACACCAAATGGCAAGACTGACGAAGAAGCTCTCAACAAATTGAAAAAATTCTGGGAGCAGCTTGGCTCCAGCGTTGAGATTATGGATGCGGCACATCATGACAAGGTGCTCGCTATTACTTCTCATGTTCCCCACCTTATTGCTTATACCATTGTGGGAACAGCGACTGATTTAGCTGATGATTTAATGGGTGAAGTGGTTAAATACTCTGCTGGTGGTTTTAGGGACTTTACAAGGATTGCGGCTTCTAACCCAACGATGTGGCGTGATGTCTTCCTTAAAAATAGTGATGCTGTGCTGGAGATGTTGGGGCGTTTCAGTGAAGATTTGACCGCTTTACAAAGAGCTATCCGCCGTGGTCAGGGTGACGCGCTATATGACACCTTTGAGCGTACCCGCGCCCTTCGCCAAGGGGTTATCGACGCTAAGCAAGATTAGAAAATCTGCTAAAGAATTAGGACAAAAACAGCCTAAAACCTCAATTTGGTATGAGGTTTTAGGCTTTGCTTTGAGTGTTAACCCTTACGGTTAAGTTCCGCGAGGAAGCCGGTCATTTCCTGACCGAGTGACTCACTTTGTTTTGATAGCTCAGAAGCAGCATCTAGAACTTCATTCGCAGATTGCCCAGTTTCATTGGCACCTTGATTGACTAGGTAAATATTTTCCGAAACATCTCGGGTTCCCGCAGAAGCTTGCTCAATATTTTCAGCAATTTCCTGAGTTGCGGCATTCTGTTCTTCAACGGATACAGTAATGGTTGTTGTTATCTCATTGATTTGGGTGATCGTTCCAATAATGCCTTTAATGGCATGGACAGCATCGTTCGTTGCATTTTGGATAGCCCCGATTTGGGTGCTGATGTCGTCGGTCGCTTTTGCTGTTTGGTTTGCCAAGTTTTTCACTTCACTGGCAACAACCGCAAACCCTTTGCCAGCATCCCCAGCGCGTGCGGCCTCAATCGTTGCATTTAGAGCCAGGAGATTAGTTTGCTCAGCAATATCTGAAATCAGTGCAACAACGTCACCAACTTTTTGTGCGGCCTCGGCTAAACCTTGAACCTGCTCATTACTTTTTTCGGCTTCCTGAACAGCACCTTCTGTAATATTGGAAGATTGTTCAACTTGGCGCCGAATTTCAGAAACAGAAGCTGATAGCTCCTCTGTAGCCGAGGCAACAGTTTGAACGTTGGCTGAAGCTTCTTCGGCGGCAGCTGCAACAGTTGTCGACTGCTCTGATGTTGAGTTCGCTGTCCCTTGCATGCCTTTTGATGTTGCTTCTAGCTCAGTGGCAACAGCTGCAACGGCTCTAACCATATCGCCCATATTATCGGCAACACCTGAGAAGTCTTCGACTTTCTTTGCCATGGAGTCTGTCGCACTATTAATTGTGCGTGAAGCATTTAAAAAACTTCCGGTCATTCCAGGCTCTAAAATCCGTCGGAAATACTGGTTTTTACTTACATACTGAAGGCAGGCTGACGATTCACGGACATAGGCATCCGTTCGGTCGATTAATAAGTTAATCGTATGGAGGAGTTCTCCCATTTCGCCTTGTTCAGTGATATCAATAATCCGGGCTTCAAAATCACCATCTGCAACGGCTTTACATACTTTTAATGCCTTGTTAATCGCCTCAGAATTTGAGCTGCTACCTAATCCAAACATAGTATTCTTCCTTTTTTTTAATACCGTTCAATGCGCTTTCAAGGAACTCAAATATGAGCCGCGATGAATTCATCGTACTCAACATTTTTTTCTCTCAGCAAGTCGGTCAGCATTTTATATGATGCTTCCATTCCTGCTTTGCGGTCTGAGTGTTTACTCTCTTCAGCAAGCAAGGATTTGTATAAAGGTATGATCGTGTTATCTAGAATTTGGCGATTAACGACGCGACGATTTGAGTGATATCCAAGGATGTTTCCACTCGCGTCTAAGCTGGGCGTAACATGAGCTAGAACCCAGTAATGATCTCCATTTTTGCACCGGTTAACAACATAGGCGAAAAGCTCGTGCTTGCTTTGGATTGTTTCCCAAAGAAGCTTAAATATGCACCTAGGCATTTCAGGGTGCCTAATCATGCTATGCGGTTGTCCCAGACACTCTCGTTCAGTGTAACCAGCTATACGTAAGAAAACATTATTCGTATAAGTCAGGCGACCTTTAGTGTCGGTTTTGCTAACAATAATCTCGTTTTTTTCAAAAAACTGTTCAACACCAGTTAAATGTTGGTTTGATTTCATTTTTTTCTTCTCCAAAGCTTTCAGCTAGCCAGGAAACCAATTCCCCAAATTAGAAATGCAAAGTAATTTTTTCAACTTATCTCTAAGCGGTAGCTTCATTTTTTAAATCATATCTTAAAACGTATTTAGTTAATTTATTTTTAGATATGTATGTTTATATGATTGTTTTTATCGAGTATAAAATATTATTTTATAATACTAAAGTATTATGTGGTATTTACCTTGTCGATTTTGAAGTCTTTTTATGTAATCAAGTGCAAATCCATTCAAAAGAACTTTTCTAATAAAAAAATGCTGTCTCTCTCTGGTGTTTCTGTGAGCTAGTCGTTATAGAGCGTTACCTCCCGATTATTGGGAAGGTGACCCTACAAACAATGTAGGTTTTCTTAAATAGAGATAGGCTTCCAATGCACCTTAGGAATTGGCAACAACAAATCATCGACACCTTTCCGTCGATCATAGAACAACATCGCCGATTTATCCTTAAGGCGCCTACTGGTGCCGGTAAGACTGTGCTTGCAAGCGAGATTATCGAACGGTTTTACAAAGGCAAAAACATTCTCGTTCTTTGCCATCGGCTGGTGCTTTTGGAACAACTTGAAAAAGCCCTTTCTGAAAAACATACAGTCCACAAGTTAGCTGTCTCAGATAAGGGGCCTGCTTTTGAGGGATATGATGTTCTCCTCTCAACGAGCATGCGGGCAAAAGCAGTTTTAGCGGATGCAGTTTTGAAAGCAGACCTGATTATTGTTGATGAAGCGCACCGGGTATCTCCGAATGGACAAATTTATAAGGTGATTCTCGACAGCTTTAATAAATCTGGTAAAGCCACAGCCCAATTCATGGGGTTAACTGCGTCACCAGAGCGCCGTACTGGTGATCAGCGTGATCAACTTAACTTGGCCTTTGATGCGATTATTGATTGCGCGAATATTGAAGATTTAATTTCAGAAGGTGTTTTGGTTCAGCCCGTTTACCGACCCCATTTTGTGCATAACCTTGATTTGGAAAGTATTGATATCAGTTCTGGGGATTTCCCCGTGGCAACACTGGCTCCAGCGATTATCAAATCATCAATGATTGATTATGCAATTTGGAGCTATCATGAGGAACGAACAAATATCTCGTCAAAACCTGTCTCTGCTTGGTTTTGTGCGGATGTCATGGTTGCTGAAGCAACATTAGAGAGCATCCAGAAATCAGGTATTGAAGCGGCA
This sequence comes from Rhodospirillales bacterium, assembly GCA_026196105.1. Taxonomy (GTDB): domain Bacteria; phylum Pseudomonadota; class Alphaproteobacteria; order Rhodospirillales; family JAPHRK01; genus JAPHRK01. Next base: position 67,317 of record JAPHRK010000033.1, read on the forward strand.
ATCGTTACGGCTGCCACCCCTTTGAAAGAGCGAATGAAGCTTCTGGAGAGCCACGAAAATGGTGAGATCGAAGCGATGGTCTCTGTTGGGGTGCTTGCTGAAGGTTGGGATAATCCAAACTGTAATATTATTGTTCATCTTCGACCTACCTTGTCTAAAGTTTTGTGGGGGCAATCCGTCGGTCGTGGGCTGCGCTCTGCGCCAGGTAAGGATAAATGCATCATCATCGATGTAAGTTCGAATTGGAGCACATTTGGTCCTGTTGAAAAATTGGAATGGAGCCTGTGGAGCCACCGGCGTTCTTATTTACAGTTCATGAACAGATTCAATTGGATTGGAGAGCGCCAAGATGATGAGGACGCTCAAGAGACATACCTCTTGTGTAAGAACGAATTACCCAATGGAATGCGCTGTTCTCATATTTATTTGAAGAATGCATATGAAAACGAGACATGTCCTGTTTGTGGCACCTTCGCGGCAATTGATATCTATAAAGAACAGAAACTCGATAGTTCTCTGAACGAAAATAAATTGCACACTCTATTCTTTGAGCGTGTCCCCAAAGTTTATGACGAGATGGATCTATCCGTCTGGAGTAGCCTTGGCCGAACCGCTTGGAAATCTGCGACTCCAAAGGAACAGGTCTTCCTTACCTTCTGTATGGCCTTTAAAGAAGTCTCTGGTGAACCTACAAAGTCAGAATCCGACTATTGGGATGCAACCATTGCGGCGGAAACGCTCATTCGGGGCTATTTGGTGAAGAACAAGTTTCAGATTGTGAAGCAGAACGATTTCAATCTCGCAGATATCGCCGACGGTATGTTAGCCGGGACGGTGGTTCGAGCACTTCAGTCCCATTACGGTATTTCACTTTGTGGTGATGTCTTTAAGAACTTCTCAGACGCAGAATGTGACCGCAAATACCACAAGGCCATTAAAATTGCTGAACGGCTCGCTATGATCGGTTGTTCGCATCAGGATAACCTACCTTATTTCAATGCAGCTAATTATTTAGCTTCCTTGTAGTGGGTAGTGTCAGAAATCACACTAGATGCGATAAATTTTCACCTTTTCCACTGTAGTCATTTTCTAAAAAAGGTGAGAAGTGATGTGCCAATGTCTGCTTTTTTGTTTCGCACTATATTCAGAAACTTCAGTCCAAAAATGTGAATATCTAGGGCTGGGTGACTTGTTTAATGATTGTTCTAGTAAAAGTTTTTTTGATGGAGACACCTTTTTTTAGTGAAGAATATTAGACAATCCCTTATAGATTGTTGCTGAAAGTGCCGTAAATACGAACTAAGAAGAAATTAAAACCGGGGAGATGAGGCTCTGATTTTTAAATAGGGAGTCGCAGATACGTCATAACCTTTTGTATTTTATAAGGAGTTATAGATGACTTTTTTATTGTATAGAGTACTGCCGATTGCCTTAGTTGTGGGTTTGACGGGCTGTGCTTCAAGTTTTGATCTTGATGTGCCGGACGGAAAGCTTGTCAAAGCTTGTGTTATTGACCCAAGGAACTCATACACCCCTGAAGAAAAAATACAATTTGCCTCTGGGACGACGGTGTTGGGAACTCTAACAGCAGAATTTGTTACCAATGACTTGGTTGATGGTTCGGCACACATCCTGAACCCTGCGGTTACAAAACAACTCTTGGCCGGTTATAATTTTGTAGAAAATGGGGTGAACGTGGAGGTAAATCTATCAAAAGCGATCACAAGGGAAGGAGACGCCCTATGGAATCATCCTGTCCATCAAAAAATGCTAACTACATATAAAGGCCTTGTAAATCAAGTTGAGATGGCTCCTATTAAACTCAGCGCAAAAGAAATGAGTGACTATCAGTCAAAATCGAAAAAATTTGCTTTGCGGGATGGCTGGTCGATTTATGGTATCACGGCTCTCATGCAAGAAAAAGGCGCATCTATAAATATTGATCAGCTTAACCTACAAAAGGGTGTCGGTGGACTTCTTATTTCGGCCTATATGGATGCTTATTTTAGAAATGGAAAATTTATTCAAGGGAAATGGGATATTGGAAATCCCATCAGAAAAGCACTGGAGAATTTACCTAAAGAAGCTCGTGATAAACTTAAAAGAATCATTCCCGATTCAAAACTAGATGAATTTGAGAAAAAGTTAAACGAGGTTACGAAAGGAGAGGTCGAGAAAATTGCCGATGTCAGTTTTGTATCCCGAGGCGGAGACAAAATAGCAATCCCTCCCATTTCGGTTAAATTTGCCCCTAGTGGTCAGAAACATCTTACTTATTCCGGTTTTGATGCGGCAACAGTTGGTGCCGATATCGTTAGAGTTACGTTCGAAGCATTGGGTGATATGATCAACCATATTCCGGCCGTTTCCAAAGCGACAGGTGTTATTTCCAAAAAACTCACTGAGAAAGGTGCTCAGCTTTATGACGTGGCAAAGGTCAAGCTTAACTCCACTAACGAGCCGATGGAAATAGAAACCCTTGGTAAGGTCGAAGGTCTGGCAACCAAAGCGCACAGTATTGTCAGTTCCTCAACGGGAACCTTTGTACGTGGTGGCAGTATCGTTGCGCTAAATAATGAGTCGGTTGCTAAGATATTGGAGTCGATAGCAGGAACCATTGCTCGGAAAGTAACGGAGCGTATAGCTTGGTGCTGGTATGCCTCCGAGAAGGCACAGAAAAAAGAGGGTGTTTTTGCAATAGTGGAGCAACCACCGGTCTGGCGAAAAGTATCCGTTTCCTTTAGTCATTAGGTAAACAGGTAAAGAAATCCAAACCCGCCCTTAATATCCAAGGGCGGGTCAGCTTTTGAAACAAGCATAGCAAGCCTAGATAGCCGTTGATCAGCGATATCTGGGAAGCCGTCTCAGGGTTTCAAATAGAATTTGCTAGACAGGGTTTTAAGCAAACCGTTGAAATAAAAACAGTAGTAGATGCAGCGATGACATTTTGTCGCAGATAGAGCGATAATTTTTCAATTAGAATGAGAACAGACAGATAGCTCGGGATATTTTATCTCGTTATAGAATCGTTATATTTACGTTATCAGGGTGTGATCTCGGCCCTGTTTAGTAGGTTGCGTTACAACAGACCTCCATGAGGGGTGTCTGACAACCTATCTTACTCTTTTGGAGATCTCCTTATGTTTAAAACGGCCTCTACCCTTACTGTCGCCGCCCTTGCGATGATGATGACCCTTTCCGCAGCTCAAGCTGGAGATATGAAAGGCGATATGAAAAAAGACGCTATGATGAAGAAGGATACCATGATGAAAAAAGACACCATGGGTAGCGATATGAAAAAAGAACACGCGATGGACGGAAAAATGAAAAAAGACGATATGATGAAAAAAAAGGACAAAATGATGGAAAAAAAGGACAAAATGATGGAAGAAAAGAAATAGCTTTCTAATTGTCCTCTGTGAACGGAAAGGAGTTGCCCATGATTACCTCTTCCCCGGCGACTTCTTCTCCGGACTTGCCTCGTCAGGTTTTGGTTGTTGAGGATGATCCAGATATCGCCTCGCTGATCTCCATGCACCTCGGCGACAACGGATTTGAGGTCCAGGTTGAAAACCGAGGCGATACAGGTTTGGAGGCATTCAAAGAGGGTGCTTTCGATTTAGTTGTATTGGACCTTATGTTGCCAAACATGGATGGTTTGACCTTGTGCCGTGAAATGCGTACTGGCAACGGCTACATCCCCATATTAATGTTAACCGCAAAATCTACGGAGTTGGACCGAGTGCTTGGTTTAGAAATGGGGGCCGATGATTATCTAACCAAGCCTTTTAGCCTGCCCGAACTTATCGCCCGCGTAAAAGCTCTGCTCCGGCGTGTCGATGCTCTTTCTGCCAAACAATCAGAGCCTAAGGCCGTCCAGATTATTAAAAAAAGTGGCCTGACTATCGATGTTGAAAAACGTCAAGTCGTGGTAGAGGGACAGGAGATGGACCTAACCGCCCGTGAATTTGATCTACTTCTCCATCTTGCAAGCCACCCGGGGCGGGTTTATAGCCGCATTCAGCTTCTAGATCAGGTTTGGGGCTACAGTTATGAAGGCTACGAACATACTGTTAATACCCATATTAACAGGCTCCGGGGTAAAATAGAAAAAGACCCGGCTAAACCAATCTATGTCCAGACTGTTTGGGGCGTAGGGTACAAGTTTGCGCAATAAGAGAGGGCCCAAAATGTTACGAACCCTTTATGCGAAACTTGCCGTCGGATTGTTAGTTCTATTGATCGCTGTTGGGGCAATCTATACAGCTATAAACCTTGTCGTTACTGACAACTACCTACGCCAAGTCAACCAGGAAATTAATCGTCATCTGGCTCGAAACCTGGTTGCAGATCGAAATTTAGTTGCCGAAGGCCGTCTCAACGAAAAGGCCTTAAAAGAAACGTTTAGCCTTTATATGTCGATCAATCCAAGTATAGAAATTTATTTGTTAGATAACACTGGGCGCATTCTTTCTTATTCGGCAGATCCAGAAAAAATTAAACGTAAATCAGTTTCTTTGGAGCCCATTAAAGCTTTTTTGAAGATGAAAGATCCTTACCCTTTGCTTGGGGATGACCCTCGGAGTCATGATCGCCAAAAAGCTTTTTCTGTAACAGAAATCCCCGGACAAACGGTGACAGAAGGTTATCTTTATGTCGTTTTGAGGGGAGAGCAATATGATTCGGCCGAAACAATAGCCCGGACCAGTTATCTATTGCGTATGAGTGGTTGGGCAATGGCAGCCAGTCTAGGGTTTGGGTTGCTTGCGGGGCTAATTGTTTTTCACTTGCTCACGGGTCGTCTGCGTCGTTTGACCGAACGCATGGAAAAATTTGCTAAGCAAACCATTAAGCAGGAAACACAAGAAGTAGATTTAGGACCAAAGGGAGATGAGGTGGAAGCGCTATCAGTCACATTTGACCGTATGGCTGAGCGCATTGGACTGCAAATTGATTTGTTGCAGGAGCAAGACGCTTTGAGGCGTCGCCTTGTTGCTCAAGTTTCTCACGACTTACGCACCCCCTTAGCCTCTATGCAGGGCTATCTCGAATCCTTGCAAATAAAAAAGCAAACGCTAAGTGAGGAAGAGAAAGAAGAATTTCTAAATATTGCTCTTCGCCAAGGTCAACGCTTAGGAAAAATGTTGGGTGAGCTCTTTGAATTAGCAAATTTAGAGGCACGGGAAAGCCAACCCCAACCAGAACCCTTCGCTTTGCCGGAACTTATTTATGATGCCGTTGAAAAACATCATCTCAAAGCCGAAAGTGAAGGGGTTTCTTTGAGTCTGTCCGTTTCACCAGATGTTCCATTTGCATTTGGTGATATTGGTATGACCGAACGAGTCATTGATAATTTGTTGGATAATGCCATTCAGCACACGCCTGTAAAAGGGACGATAGAAGTTGCAACCTCCATCGTAAATGATAGGGCGATTGTTTCGATCTGTGATAGCGGTCCGGGTATTGCCCCAGATCATTTGCCCCATATTTTTGATCCTTTTTATAGAGGGGATCGCACGGATAAATCCACCCAGCATGCGGGGCTAGGGCTTGCCATTGCTAAACGCATAATGGATATGCAAAAGGGTAAAATTACTGCGGCTAATGGGTCAACTGGCCAAGGCTCAGTATTTAGTTTTGAATTACCCTTGTATCGTTCTTAAAGAGCACAAAGTTATCAAATTGTTATATTTGCGTGATTTTTACGTAAGGCTACAAACCTATCTTCTTAATACCAAACAGCAGACGTGAACCGTCTAATCCGTAAAATGTAAATAAGTTAAGTGAGATGTCATCATGAAAAAAATTATTTTCGCAGGCGTTGCCGTAGTGATTGCAGGGTTAAGCTATGTGACGTTGGGTTCGGCTGGAACCGTAGAAAAGAAAATAACCGATGAGTTGTCCGGTTTATCTGTTGCTACATTTGCCGGAGGTTGTTTTTGGTGTGTAGAGTCTGGATTCGAGAAAGTCCCTGGTGTTAAGAGTGTTATTTCTGGCTATACTGGGGGCGATGAACCTAATCCAAATTATGAGCAAGTTTCGGGTGGTCGCACCGGTCATACAGAGGCCGTTCAAGTTTATTACGATCCCCAAAAAATCACCTATGAAGGTTTATTAGAGTCTTTTTGGCGTATTTTTGATCCGACCGATGGGACTGGCTCCTTTTATGATCGGGGAAGTCAGTATCGACCAGGTATTTTTGTTACCAATGAAACCCAACGCCAGTTAGCCGAAAAATCTCGTGATGCTCTTGATAAATCAGGTCGTTTTAACAAACCGATAGTGGTGAAGGTCACAGATTTTAAAAGCTTCCACATAGCAGAAGATTACCACCAGGATTACTATAAAAAGAACCCCATTCGTTACAGGTTGTACACCAATGGCTCGGGGCGAACCCAGTTCGTTGAAGACGCTTGGGGTAAAGACCTGAAACTTGATTATTCAAAGTATCAAGGGTCTAGTGAGAAAACTGAGACAAAAATGGATAAAGCCATGCCGACGGCCCGTTACGTTAAACCTTCAGAGGCAGACATCAGAAAAAAACTCAGTCCTTTGCAATATAAAGTAACTCAGGAAGATGGCACTGAAAGGCCATTCAAAAATGAGTATTGGGATAACAAACGTGAAGGTATTTATGTCGATATCGTCACTGGAGAACCTTTGTTTTCGTCAAAAGATAAATTCAAATCAGGTACCGGCTGGCCGAGCTTTACACGCCCGATTAACGACAAAATGGTGACGGAGCATATGGATACTAAATTCTTTATGTCTCGGACTGAAGTACGCAGCAAAATTGGAGATTCTCATCTTGGCCATGTTTTCAATGATGGCCCTGCTCCAACGGGTTTACGCTATTGCATGAATTCTGCTTCTTTGAAGTTTATTCCCGTCAAAGAAATGAGCAAAAAAGGTTATGGAGATTTAGTCTCACTTTTTAACCCCAATTCCTTAGAAGCTGCTCGTTAGAGCAAATCTCCCTGAATCGGACCCACTTGATGGAGGCAAAAGATCGTTTTGGGTAGGAGCGGTGCGTAGAGCGATGTGGTTCATCGTTCAAGCATCGCAACGCCCCCCAAAACGTTCAGTTGCCCCACCGAAGGTCGGGTTCTTTTAAATTGTGGCTGCGTTATGCCGTTTGCACGATGCGCCGCATCGTCCTGCACAGCCTGCCTAACCACAATTTAAAATAATCCCGGTCAAATGGTTCCGATTTAGGGAAATTTACTCTAGGTAGATAAGTTATGATAACCTTGGGTTCTCTGGGAGCCCAAGGCAAAGTATTGATAGATTAATATTTCACCCTGCTAACGAGTATGAAAATCCCGCTCTTGCTATCTTGATCGACATTCCGCATAGTTAATTAAATAAATTAAAAGTAGGCTGGGAGTTGTAAGATGGGACATTTGTGGGAAAAATCATATCCGGCTGGGGTGAGTTGGGGGCAAGAGCTGTCGACTTACCCTCTGCCGCAACTGTTAGATGAGGCGGTAGAAAAATGGCCTGACCAGGTAGCTTTAGATTTCATGGATAAAACCATGACCTATCGGGAGCTTAACCAGGTTGTTAACCAAGCCGCTAAAGGATTTCAGGTTTTAGGGGTAAAGCCTGGGGTACATGTTGGGCTGTTTTTGCCCAATACGCCTCATTATGTGATCGCTTATTTTGGCGTTATGCGTGCCGGGGGCAGTGTTGTGAACTACTCCCCTTTGGATGCTGAGCGGGAACTTGTCCATAAAATCACGGACAGTGAAACCCATATTATGGTTACCTTGGATTTGGTCGCTCTCTACGCAAATATGGAAAAAGTTCTGCACCAGACAGACCTCCAGAAAGTTATTATTGGCAACCTTCAGGAGATGCTGCCTTTTCCAAAAAATCTTCTCTATCCTTTAGTTAAACGCAAAGACATTGCCTCTGTTCCTAAAAATGACGGGTTACATATGCCTTTCAAGGCACTCTTAGCTAATGATGGAAATTATACGCCCTATCCGATTGAAAACTTGGAAGATAGCCTAGCGGTAATTCAGTATACCGGGGGTACAACAGGTCTTCCTAAAGGGGCTATGCTTTCCCATGCAAATCTGAGTGCGGCTGTTTCTCAGTATCGGGTTATGAGTGATGGAGACGAAAAAACACTTCGCGATGGGGAAGAGACCCTGATGGTTGTTTTACCTCTGTTCCACGTATTTGCTATGACAGTTTTAATGCTCCTTGGTATGGCAGGTGGCTCACGAATGATCCTACATCCTCGTTTTGATGGAGATGCGGTGATTAGGGACATTGATAAGAAGAAAGTGACGGTCTTCCCAGGGGTGCCGACTATGTTTATGGCCATCGCAAGTAATCCCAAGGTGGGTGAACATGACCTCACTTCGTTGCGTTTCTGTGCTTCTGGTGGTGCTCCGCTCCCTGCCGAAGTTCAGGACCGGTTTGAGGAGATTTCGGGTGTTCGCTTACTAGAAGGCTGGGGGATGACTGAAACTAGTCCTTCGGGGACTTCCAACCCCGTGGGGGGGGAGAAGGTGAGAGGTTCTTGTGGCTTACCCTACCCAGGAATTGAAATTAAAATTGTTGATGTTGATAATCACCAAAAAGAGATGCCTGTTGGTGAAACAGGAGAGATTTTAATCAAAGGGCCAAATGTCACTAGAGGTTACTGGAAGAAGCCAGAAGCCGATCGAGAAGCCTTTGTTGATGGCTTTTTCCGGACAGGAGATACAGGTTATCTCAATGAAGACGGTTATATGTTCATCGTTGATCGTACTAAAGATATGATCTTATCAAGCGGCTTCAACGTTTACCCACGCAATATTGAGGAAGCTATTTATGAACGAGAAGGTGTTGATGAAGTAACGGTTATCGGCATCCCTGATCAATATCGCGGCCAATCAGCGAAAGCCTTTATCAAACTCAAAGAGGGAGCTTCTGAATTCACCATTGATGAACTTAAAGAGTTCCTGAATGATAAATTAGCTAAGTATGAAATCCCAACAGAGTTGGAATTCCGAGCAGAACTTCCCAAAACGTTGGTTGGTAAATTAACCAAAAAAGAATTGGTTGAGGAAGAATTAGCTAAAAGAGCAGCGCAAGAAAAAGCTGAAAGTTAAAGAGTAAGGGGCCTTGAGGTGTTTCTAATTTAGCCTAATGCGTTTGTGCATGTTGCGCCGTCGGGACTCTTCAGCAATGAGAGTCTCGACGTGACGCCCTTGGAACAGTTTGATGCCTACAGATTGACCATATTCAATGGCATCTCGATCATCGCAGCGCGCCAAGATCATGCGCGCTTCACCAGCCATTGATACCACTTCACGCATTTCTTGTAGCGGGATGTCCTCAGTGACCAACAACTCCGGAGACCAGTTGAGTTTGATCAGATCAATCCCCATGCGTTCACGGTCAATGTATCGCAATGTATTGTAGTCGATCCCATCAATACACAGACGATACCCTCGGTCTTTGACAAACTCCCGAGCGAACTGAAAATCATTTAAGTTGGCAAAGATATCTACTAATTGAAGTTCTAAAACGATGCCACCACGCATTGAAGCAATTACCGCGTCGTCGAAGTTGAGAAATTCTTTCGTGAGCAAGGTTGCAACATTCAGGTTGATGCTAATATCGCCGGTGAAACTGCGTTCATCGGTTTTGCCAAGCAAAGAAAGAACCCGGTGATCTAGGGTTTCTGTCAGATGTTGGAATAGCCACCGATTGCCCGTAAGACCAATCCCCGGCAACAAAGTGTCTCGCAAATCTGGGATGGAGATATAGAGCTCACTGAAAACATCCTGAGGTGCCCCTTCACCTGTAATGCTGCACACATATTGGCGGCGCATCATGTTGGAGAGGTCAGCACGCATTAGTGCATCACTTACTTGAGCGAGCACTTTTGGAGTCATCGGTGGATCTTGTGGCTTTACAGGTGCTTCTTCAAAAGCATCCTCAGCATCCAGACCTTGCTCTTTGGCTTCGGCAACGGTCAGATTGCTGACAAGTTCACGGGCTAAGTAGAGGAATTCATCGTATTGGGCTTCTACATTATACCAGGTGCAGAACTCTCGTCCTTTACGTTCTTGGGTTTTTTCCTCCAGCAGAGGGTCATCGCTGAAAAGGAAGCGAAGTTTAACAATTGCGGTTTCTACATCGTCTTTCGCGCCTTCTTTATAAACCAGGATGAGATCTGTATTTTTAAGAAGAAAGACCTGGCCGTTGAGGGTTTTGACGATGCCGTCAAATGTATTCAAGGCTGATTGCAGGTGGTTGTCTCGCCGATTGTACGGCATAAGGCGAGAGATATGGACATGGACAGCCCGGCGACCCTTCTTGAGCTTTTCAAGACGGTGGACATAGTCCAGCAGCAAGCTTTCCTGACTTTGCAGATGTGTCTTTGCCACTTTAGCCATTAGTTTTTACTTTGCCTCATTATATGTTTCACCGTGTCTTTAAGGAGTCTTTTTGCCTAACTTGTTTGCCATCGCTGAGATCAAACGGTCAGTATAAAACCCTTGGAATTGGGAAACACCTAAAGTTAAACCAAACCGAATAGCTTCTTCAGACTCTACATGGGCAACGACAACCTTATCATGCCCCATATGCTTCACCATATCTTTCATGTCTTCAAACCGTTGGGGGGAAGTTCCATGAGTATGTTGAATGCCCCAGTTAACTTTGAAAAAATCAGGGTCTAGTGCTGTTGGGTCAAAGGTCTGTAACGATAAGGGGTTAAGCCCATCGATCAAAATTTTGTAACCTCTTTCTCTGAGCTTAGCGCTGGCCTCTAAGTAGAGGTTCATATTGCCAAAGACGTCCATATTTTGGAATTCAATAACAATCTTTTTTTGCCCATCTCCAACAGCTTCGTCGAATATATCAAACTCATTCATCATAACCGTTGAGAGGTTAAGATTGATGCTGGCTGATCCACCCAGTTTGCCAAGGAATTGCTTTGTAAATGACAATAGGATTCGACGATCTAAGACTTCCGTCAGGTGCTGGAAGAGCCATTTTCCTCCAACCAAATCAACGCCTGGGGCTACTCGGGCTTTTAAATCTTTGATAGAAACAAAGAATTCTTTAAAGAGCAGTTTTCCTGCACCGCCACTACCAATCTTAATGGCTGACTGGGTGCGGACTAAGTGAGTGATATCTACCCGTTCGACGCTGTTGCAGATGGCATCTAAAGTTTTGGGGTCCAGGGGGACTTCTTTTGCACTAGCTACTTTCTTGCCCCGCATTTCAAGGGCTTTGATTTTCTGTTCCCGCTTGGCCTCAATAGCTGCAAGGTTTTGAGCCAAGATATGAAAATTATCGTATTGGCGATTGAGGTCGTACCAAGTGCAAAAATTTTCATCAGGAACATCGTCATCAGTCAAAGGGTCATTTTTAAAAAGAGTTCTGACTTTAGTAACGATGGATTGCAACTCTACTGGAGTGACATCCTTACTCATAACGATGAGATCACCGTTGGCTAAAGAATAGGCCTGGGATTCGGTGTTATTAACAATGCTATCAAATGACCGGGCAGCTACTCGAATATGGTAAGGCTTACGGTAATATTCCAAGAGGTCGGACAAATGGAGGTGAACGGCTAATCTGCCCATACGGGAACGATTGACCCGGTTAACCTGGTCAAGAAGTAGCTTCTCTTGGCTCGGTTCCATGTTGGAACCGACAGCATTAGACATCATATCGGCCATATATTTCTCAGACTCTTAAAGCCCTTATTTTGTATTTGTGCATTTTTGAGAGAATTAACATGATTTTCTCACTTAAAGTGTAAAAAAAGTGGAAATGTAGCAATTGTTTTTTTAACCAAAAAATTAACCCCTTATCCTTTGTATCACACCTTATTCAATGTTAAGACCGTTCTCACAGTTTTTTACAACGAAATAACGGGTTGGGAATGTTTTCAAGGAAACGAATTTTGGTCACTGGGGGGGCGGGGTTTTTAGGCTCCCACCTCTGTGAAAAGCTCATTGAAGATGGCCATGATGTGCTGTGTATGGATAACCTCTTTACAGGCACTAAAGACAATATAGCCCACCTCATGGGAAACCCATATTTTGAGCTCTTACGCCACGACGTAACGTTTCCTATGTACGTGGAAGTCGATGAGATCTACAATTTGGCTTGCCCCGCCTCACCAGTCCATTATCAGTTTGACCCAGTACAAACCACTAAAACGAGTGTACATGGCGCAATCAACATGCTGGGTTTGGCAAAACGGACCAAGGCAAAAATTTTGCAAGCTTCGACTAGTGAAGTTTATGGTGACCCGGAAGTCCATCCCCAAACTGAAGATTATCGTGGCAGTGTAAACCCAATTGGTCCTCGCGCTTGCTATGATGAAGGTAAGCGGTGTGCTGAAACCTTGTTCTTTGATTATTACCGGCAGCACAAACTTAATATTCGGGTGATGCGTATTTTCAATACTTACGGACCAAGGATGCACCCCAATGATGGGCGTGTGGTTTCCAATTTTGTTATCCAGGCCCTTAAGAATGAACCCATCACCTTGTATGGTGATGGTGAGCAAACGCGTTCATTCTGTTACGTGGATGACTTAATTCGGGGCATGATGGGCTTAATGAATGCCAGCGATGACGTAACCGGTCCGATAAATATTGGTAATCCTAACGAGTTCACTATTAAGGAACTGGCTGAGAAAGTTATTGAACTGACAGATTCAAAATCTACCTTAAGCTATCACCCTCTTCCAACGGATGATCCAATGCAGCGCTGCCCCAATATCTCTCTGGCTAAAGAGAAATTAGGGTGGGAACCAACGATCCAGCTGGAAGCGGGTTTGAAAAAAACTATCGACTATTTTAAAAATATAATTTGAGTGATTGAGCAAAAGCCATGAATTCCGCCCCCAACAATTTTGACCTCGTGAACATTGTTGAAAACCTGGGCCAGGCAAAAGTTCTGGTTATTGGTGATGTTATTTTGGATCACTTTGTGACCGGGTCAGTAAGCCGGGTTTCTCCCGAGGCCCCCATCCCTGTTTTAGCGATTTCACCGGAGCCCAAAAAAGGGATGCTTGGTGGCGCTGGAAACGTGGTGCGTAACTTGCGTGGTATGGGCACCGATGTCCATTTTGCCACGGTGGTTGGAAGTGATCAGGCAGGTAAAGACATCTCATCTTTGTTTAATGATTTGCACTTACCAACCAAAGGCCTGATTGTTGATGTCAATCGGCGCACCTCGGTAAAAACACGCTACGTCGCTGGTGGACAACAGTTGCTTCGTGTGGATAGTGAGATGGTCACGCCTTTATGGTCGGAAACCGCGGATAAACTTATCGATACAGCTAAAGAAGCCCTTGCCAGCTGTCATGTGTTGGTTCTGTCTGATTATGGCAAAGGGGTTTTAACAGAGTCAGTGGTTCGCGCTTTGATCGACATGGCTAATAAGTCAGGTAAATCAGTTATTGTTGATCCAAAAGGGACGGATTATTCAGTCTACAAAGGGGCTACGTTACTGACCCCAAATCGCAAAGAGTTACATCAAGCGACTAACCTTCCTGTTGGCACCGATGCTGAAATTATAGCCGCTGCTGATCATCTGATGACCCAATTCGATCTGGATGGTATTTTGGCAACTCGAAGCCAAGAAGGAATGTCTCTCCTTCGCAAGGATGCCGAGCCAGTTCACCTGCCAACCCGTGCTCGTGAGGTATACGATGTATCCGGTGCAGGCGATACAGTGGTTGCTGCGATGTCAGCTGTTATTGCTTGCGATGTGGAACAAGATAAAGCTGCTGAAATTGCCAATGCTGCCGCTGGTGTGGTTGTGGGTAAGGTTGGTACTGCTGCTGTCTCAGCGGATGAACTTATCGCTGCTTTACACCATAAAAATATTTCAGATGCTGAAGCGATGGTACTGTCACTTGATGCGCTTGTTTCCCAAGTGGAAGTATGGCGAATTGCTGGCTTTAAAGTTGGTTTTACCAATGGTTGCTTTGATCTTTTACATCCAGGGCATATCTCTTTGCTGACCCAAGCTGCGTCTCAATGTGACCGCTTGATCGTTGGCCTCAATAGTGATTCATCTATTAAAAGCATTAAAGGCCCAGATCGCCCAATCCAAAATGAAGCTTCACGGGCGACAGTCCTTTCATCTTTAGCTGCGGTTAATCGGGTGGTTCTCTTCTCTGAAGATACTCCTCTGGAATTGATCAAGGCTCTTAAGCCTGATGTTCTGATTAAAGGGGCGGATTACACGGAAGATACAGTTGTTGGCGCTGATATTGTTAAAGAAAACGGCGGCACCGTCTTCCTTGCTCAGCTTGAAGAAGGGCATAGCACCACAGCAACGATCGCCCGTATGGAGAAATAGGAGAGCTGTGCTGTGGCTCTGGTGAGTGGGTTTGACAATCATCTCCTCTATTTTCTTTCTTGGATGAGTTTTGGCTTTGGTCACTCTCTCATTGCCGGGCCGAAGCTAACCAAATATTTTGGCTCCTATACACGGCTATTCTATAATCTGTTCGCCTCAGTCCATATTGGCTTGGTTTTTTTCGTGGGCTGGCGGATGTTAGATAGCGAGACTGCCCTGAATTTTGGTCGTCCATGGTCTTGGGTGATTTATGCGCTTGGGTGGATTGTTCTTCTAAGAGCCGCTCGAGATTACGACCTTGGTCTCCTCTCAGGGTTAAAACAAATTCGACTAGGCCCCAATGCGACTCTAGACGAGCCGACGCTTCATATTTCGGGTATGCATAAGCATATGCGTCACCCGCTTTATACCGGGGTATTTCTTCTCCTTTGGGGTGGGATTGGTCATGAGTTGGAGTTAGCGACTGCCGTTTGGGGGTCTCTCTATCTACTTGTCGGGACAGCCTACGAAGAACGACGGTTGGGCAAGCAGTTCGGTGAGGCGTATGTTGATTATCGCAAGTCGGTCCCGGCTTATATTCCATGGAAGGTATTCATAAAATGACCCAAGAAAGCGGCTCAACTGCTCGTTACACTGAAAAACGTGCCAAAGTCTATGACAACCTTATCCGTCAAGTGGTACCGGGATATGAAGTCCTTCATGACCTGACGACCCTTGTTTTGAGGCAAGAGCTAGCTAATGACGCACATATTCTGACCGTTGGGGCTGGGACGGGCCATGAAATTGAATGCTTGTGTAATGTTGATGAAACTTGGCGTTTTACAGGAGTTGAGCCCGCATCTGAAATGGCAAAAGCAGCTCAAGAAAGAATTAATTATGCCAAACTTGAACAGAGGGTTGAACTGGTAAAAGGGTTTGTTTACGACCTCCCCGAAGGTCCGCAGTTTGATGCAGCAACCATGATGCTGGTGATGCACTTTGTGGCTGACGATGGAGGTAAAGCCGATTTACTTAAGTCCATTTGTTCGAGGCTCAAACCGGGCGCGCCGTTAATTTTTGCGGATCTTAATGGAGAACGAGGTAGCCCGCGATTTGAGAAATTTTCAGAGCTATGGCGTTCCTGGCAACTTCATGCCGGAATGCCTGAACATCAAGTGGATAAGGGCTTTCGAACCATGATCAAGGATATCCACTTTGTGCCTGTTGAGCGTACCTTAGCATTACTTTATGAGGCCGGTTTTGAGGCCCCTGAACCCTTTTTCAGCGGCCTCATGTTCGGTGGCTGGATCGCTAAGCGAAAAGCATAAAAGGGATTTATTAAAGAGCCTCAATCATCTCTTTAAGAAGATCGCGGACTTCTCCAGCAATTTCACCCAAGGCAGGGTTTTCAATAGCTTGCATGCTGGCCATGGGATCAACGGCAGAGATTTCTATAGTGCCATCTTCTTGCTGTTGAACAACGACGTTACAGGGCAGCATGGTGCCAATTTTGTTTTCATTGCTCAGGGCTTTGAAGGCAAAATGCGGGTTACAGGCACCTAAAATTGTGTAGGGCTGAAAGTCGGTATCAATCTTTTCTTTGAGAGTCTTTTTCACATCAATGGTGGTGAGAACTCCAAAGCCATTTTCTTTTAAAGCGGCAGTGGTTTTTTCGATGGCTTGCTCAAAAGGAAGGTCGAGGGTGGTCGTGAAATGGTAGCTCATGGCTAACCTCCATTATATATAAGTTGCTACTTATATATCTTGCATTCTTTATATTAGCAATAACGAATATTAATTACCGCTGAAGATTTTAAATATATCTTTGATGAATTTTGGGATTTCCAAATTCTCAATAGGATTAGGTATCCTTTGTGGCTGGATTTTTTTGGGCTCCTGAGGACTCGGAATAGGGCGAATTGGTAAACCTTGATGAGCGGCAACCATAACGTCTTTCCACAAGCGAGCTGGAAGCCCTCCGCCCGTCACCTTTTTCATAGAGGCGCCGTTATCATTACCAACCCAGACGCCAGCGATGAATTCTCCAGTGTAGCCAATAAACCAGGCATCGCGAAAATCTTGGCTGGTTCCTGTTTTCCCAGCACTTGGGCGATCAAGGTGCGCTGACTTTCCGGTGCCATCCTGGACAACAGCTTTGAGCATGACATTCATTTGATTGACTTGGCGATTAGAGATTACTTGACCAGGACCGCCCCCCATGCGGCGGTAAAGAATTTTCCCTCTGGAATCCTTGATCTCTGTAACGCCATAAGGCCAAACCCCTTTCCCTCCATTGGAAAAGGGGCCATAGGCGGCGGTAATTTCCATCAAGTTGACTTCACCCGCTCCAAGAGCAATGGTGAGATCATCTGGCAAAGTACTTGTAATGCCGAGTTTACGTGCTTTTTGAATAACTTGCGACACCCCGGCGTCCTTTGCCACTTTGACCGCAACCGTGTTGATGGATTCTGCCAAAGAACGGGTGAGGCTCATCGGGCCTTGGAAGGTTCCTTTATAGTTTTTAGGTGACCAGCCAGCGACAGTAATTGGTTCATCGATTACCTGGCTATATGGGGTAAGACCAATATCTAAGCCTGCGAGGTAGACAAAAGGTTTGAAGGCTGATCCCGGCTGTCGAAGAGCTTGAGTGACACGATTAAACTGACTTTTGGCATAGTTGCGCCCCCCAACCATTGCCCGGACTGCCCCTTTGTCATTGAGCACTAAAATTGCGCCTTGGCTAGCGTTGTATCGCTTGCCATGACGAGCAAGGAGGGCTTCAAGCTTCTTCTCAGCAGAGAGTTGCAATCGTGAATTGAGGGTGGTTTTGATGGTGATATCAAGATCGATCTGACCTAAGTAACCTTGTGCTTGCCCCATAGCCCAATCAATAAAATAACGAGCTATGTTGGGTCGGGCAGTGGCTCTTAGAATTCGAGTTTTTTGTTTCTTGGCTTTGTCGGCTTGGGCTTTGTTTAAATATCCTGCAACAACTAAATTGTTGAGAACGACGGCTGTTCTTTTGTGGGCCCTCTCAGGGTTCCGCTGAGGGTTGTACCTTGACGGTGCTTTGAGTAATCCGGCTATGAGTGCAGATTGATAAATAGATAGTTTCCGGGCTGATACGCCAAAGTATCGCCGTGCTGCGGCTTCAACCCCATAGGTTCGCGCTCCAAAATATACCCGGTTGAGATAAAGGGTGAAAATTTGGTCTTTGGTGAATTTCTGCTCCAACCACAGAGCCATCATCACTTCTTGAATTTTCCTCTTAAAGGTTCGTTTTGGGGTTAGGAAGAGGTTTTTAGCGACCTGTTGCGTGATCGTGCTTCCCCCTTGGACAATACGTCCCGCCTTTAAGTTAACCCACATGGCCCGAGCAAGACCGATGAAATCCAGGCCGATATGATGGTAGAAGCGCCTGTCCTCAGTCGCCATGATTGCTTGGGGCAGGGACTTGGGAATATCTTTGATATTTACCGCACCGCCATAAATTTCTCCCACATCCCCAATCAATCGCCCCCGGGCATCAAGCACCTGGATATGAGGCTTGCGAGCAGAGGTGGTTGCGCTTTCAATATCGGGTAGTCCATAGGCAAAATAACTGAGGATTGCTCCACCGATGACAATTCCCCAAATGGTCAAGATAATAAACCAGTTAAAGAACAGCTTTAGGCGGCTTTGATCTTCTGACGGCTTGAGTTTATCCAACCACCTTGAAAGGGTCCCTTTTATACGTTCCCAGAGGGCGTTTTGTTTTTTCTTCATCATGGACGGAGTTTGCCTTCCTCGCCTTATTATTAAGTTAAGGATAAAGCCTTGCTTCAAAATAATTCAAAAAGGGTGTAGGATAAAACCTGAGCCATAGAAAGGAGTGATGTTATGAACCAACCCCTTCTCGAATGGGACGATAAATTTCTTATTGGTATCGACCAGTTAGATTTTGAACATAAAGACCTGCTTGAACGTCTTAATTCTTTGCATGCTGCCTTAGTCGATCACTCAGATGTTGAGCAAATCAATCAATGTCTTGGTGGGATTTATGCCCGGCTCGAAATTCATTTTGCTTTAGAAGAGCGCGTTATGCGTGAAGGTGATTATCCCGAATATGATGAACACAAAGCCCTTCATGCGGCTCTGCTCAATGATTTCGCAGACCTTATGCATGAATTAGAGTCTAATCCAGGACAGGAATATAGCGAAGCAGTCAAAGGAAAGCTCCGCCATTGGCTGATTGATCACATTATGCAAAATGATAAGAAAATGGCGGTGTTGGTAGCGGATAAGCCAGCTAAACTGGTGACGCAGTTAGGAGCCTGAAAAGGAGCCTTAAGCGTTTCGCTCGATTTCAACGCCAACGCTAGTGGCATCAGCAAACACGTCTAGTTTCTCAATACGAACCCGTGCGGTCTCGACTAAGGGATTGGTGAGGCATAGCTCGGCGACACTTTCTGCTAAAGTCTCAACCAAATTTACATGACCTCTGGCGACGAGGGCGCGGATATCATCAGTGATTTTTTCATAACAAACCACATTGGCGATATCATCATTTAAAGGGGCGTGAGTTTCACGAACCGTCAGGTCAAGATTAAAGCGGACCCGTTGAGGCTCGACTTTTTCATGATCATAAATGCCAATGGAACAATCAAGAGTCAGGTCACGGATAAAAACATGACGCACCGAGGCCGCAGCATTAGCAATCCGCAAAGGATGAACGGTATTTGTCTGACTCATTATAAAACGATCCTCTAGCTCAAATCCGGGTCAATTCCGGATGCAGGTTGTGCATAGCCTAAGTGCTGTCCGGAGTCGAGAGCAACCATTTGCCCGGTCATTGATGGGGTCGTGAGAATAAACCTCATGGCATTGCAAATTTCATCAAGATCGACACTTCGCTGCAAAGGAGTTGTCGTATATTCTTTGGTAAATTGTTCATCAGTTTGGTGAATGCTTTTTAAGGTTGGGCCGGGGCCGATGGCATTCACTCTGATTTGCGGAGCCAAAGCCAAAGCCGTTGTCTGGGTTAAAGTCCATAACCCTGCTTTACTCACCGTATAAGAGGCAAAATGGGGCGTGAGGTTCCAAACCCGCTGATCGATTAGATTGATCACATTTCCTTGTAGGTTTTCTGGCAAACTATTGGCGAAGGCTTGGGTTAGTAAAAATGGCGCGTGCAGGTTCACACCCATATGAATGTCCCAAGATTTCTTGGTCCCGTTACGAATGGTATCGCTCTCAAAAACCGAAGCGTTATTAACCAGAAGCGTAACGGGGCCTAAAGCCTGCTCTGCATGAGGAATGAGAGCGCTGACTTCTTCCCCTTTAGCGAGATCAGCCTTTAGCGTAATGGCTGACACACCTTTCTCTCTAAGTTCAGTCGCTAGGGCCTCTGCGCTGTCTTTAGATGAGTTGTAGTGCAGGGCGAGGTTCCAGCCCTCAGCCGCAAGCGCTTCTGCCATGGCCCGCCCAATGCGATGAGCGGCACCAGTGACTAGCGCTGTTCCTTTTTGATTGTTATTTGTCATTACCTGAGAATGCGATAGCTCTTAAGAGTTGTCAAATGGCTGGAAAGACATTTTCAACGCCTTTTGCCTGTACAGCAATATAGGCAACATAAAAGGCCAAGAAGAGGGTTGCTTCAAACCGATTAACCCTATGGCGGATCACTAAGAGGGCTAATAACAAGAATGTTGAAGCTAACATTACCCATAGATCAAAGCTTAAGATTTGTTGGGAAACGCTAATGGGGTGAATAACCACTGTCGTGCCCATAACCGCCAACATGTTAAAGAGGTTGGAGCCAACAACATTTCCTAAGGCGACTTCCGAATGGCCTCTGAGGGCTGCAACGCCAGAGGCAGCAAGCTCTGGTAGGGATGTGCCTAAGGCTATCATGGTTAAGCCGATAACTTCTTCAGAGACGCCAAGGCTACGGGCGATGTTAACACCACTATCAACAAGAAGCTCCGCTCCTACCATCAGGAAACCAAGCCCTGCCAGTGTCGAGACGACTGCAACCCACAAGGGGCCTTTAATGCCTTCAATTTCATCATCTTCAGCAGCATGAAGTTCTGTAACTTTCACATCTTTTTGGTGGGTTTCTCGCCAGTAAGAATAAAAGAGAAAGCCCATGAAAAAACTTAAAAGAACCACACCGGCAAAAATACTCAGCACGCCTTGCCAACAGAGAATTGCGAAAACAATACTGCTGATACTCAGGACCATTCCGTCGCGCTTAAAACTAGCCGGATCGCTAATGATAGGAGCAATCATTGCGCTTGCGCCGACAATTAGCAGGACGTTTGCAATGTTACTGCCCACTACGTTGCCAATTGCCAATCCGCCAGCGCCACTTAAGGCCGCGCCTACAGAGACAACGAGCTCAGGCGCAGAGGTTCCCAAAGCAACAATTGTCATCCCAATTACCATGGGAGAAATTCCCCAATGGCGCGCTAACGTTACGGCTCCACGCACCAAGAGTTCTGCACTGCCAAGCAAAATTGCAAAACCAACTAAGAGTATGAGGTAATCCATGGGGAATAAAGATGCTCCGGAGAAATAGCGGGAAGATATATTGACCTATTTAACGTATTTCTTCAGGTCGGCAACGATCTTTTTGTAGAGCTTACGTTTAAAAGGCACGATGTATTTCACAAGATCGTCGACAGAAACCCATTTCCACCTATCAAATTCAGGGTGATTGGTGTGGTTAAGGTTAATATCTTTATCTTTGCCCGTGAATTTGACCGCATACCAACGTTGCTTTTGCCCACGATATCTCCCTTTCCACACCAAATGAACAACATGAGGAGGGAGGTCGTAACTCAGCCATTTTCTGGTTTTACCAACGATCTTACCTTTATCGGTACCGATCTCTTCTTTCATTTCCCGCAAGGCAGCTTTTTTAGGCTTCTCCCCTTTGTCCAATCCCCCTTGAGGCATTTGCCAGGCGCCGGATGTATCCAGGCGCTGGGCAACAAAAATTTGCCCTTTTTTATTAAATAACATAATGCCAACTCCCCGGCGAAAAGGGAGCTTAGCTTGTTGTTTTTTGGTTAAAGACTTCTTGCTCATTTAGGGGTTTGAGTGAGTGCAGGATTAGCTGGTGTTGAGCTAATTGGCGTAGGATTAGCTGGTGCGGAGTTAGCAGGCGCAGGATCTTCTGGTACCGTTTGAGTAGTCGCAAGAGCAGAAACTGGAGCCAGGACCATATTTTTTTCTTTGAGTTTAGCTGCCCAAGCCACGATACGGTCAATACTGACAGGATAAGGTGAAGCGATGCCCATGGCAGATTTGTTATTGCGGGCTGCGTATTCTAATTCACTTAAGGCTAAATCAATTGAGTCAGGTGTTGCCATTTGATCAACAGCGACATTAACACGGGCAGTGGCTAACCCTACTTCGCCGCCAATTTTTCCAACCTTGGAACTAGGTGTAACGCCTCGATCTACGAGCAATACACCCCGTTCTTTCAGTTTTAATAGGATAGGCCGTAGGGAGTTTTCTGAAGTGGTAAATTGTGAGCCCATCGTTGTGACCAACCCAACGTATCCACCGCCTTTCCCTAAAACCTTGTTAAGCCTCACCATGTTAGTTGCGGCTTTTAAGGTTGTCAGCATCGCCAAGGGTCCAGGGTCAGATATGGGGTAATTGATAGGCTCCATGGGGAGGCTGATAAGAACCTCGTGCCCAGCTGCGCGGGCTGCAGGAATCCACTTGTCGAGTTGTCGGCCGTAGGCATCAAAAGCAAGCGTTACCCCAGGCGGAAGATGTGTAATGGCGGCTTGGGTTGCTGCAGAGCTTAAACCAAGTCCGCCAACGATCATAGCAATACGAGGCCTTTGGTCATTTTTATCAAAAGGTCGTGCATAGGCTTTTAGAGAGGAAAGTCCGGCAGCACTTTTGACGGGGAGAAAACCGTCCTTGGTTTCTTCTACCAATTCTCTGATCGGTGCTTGGGCTAAGGGCTTGCCAGGAGGAGCCTTTCCAACTTTTGCATAAGAACTAACAAAAACCGAGGGAACAACCACACCTGCCCCGGCTGAGGGAGGCGGCATTTTACCTGTCTTTACGGCTGTATTATTGCCGGCTGTAAGGGCTGCTACTTGGGGAGCTGTTGCTGGAGCTGCCCCAGTTGCAACACCAGCAGAAACCATGGCGGCTGGTGCCATTACTCCTGCCGCTGGTTGTTGTGGTGGAGTATCGGCGGCATCATTTAGAGAATTTAGATTTTTTCTTGGGGCTGTTGACGTAGGTGTATCTTCTATATCATTGAGGGAAGGGCCACTTCTCTTCTTAGGCGGTGTCATTGTGTTGCTGGCTGTATCGTTAGCAGATACCCGCTGTCCTTTTGCAGGGAGGGCTAGCGAAACTTGATTTGAACCGGAAGAAGCTTCGGCAGCTTCTTCCTCAGCAGAATCGCTACTCATAAACCACCAAAGACCACCAGCAATAACCACTACGGCGGCACTTGCCCCACCGATAATGGCCATTTTCTTTTTCTTCTCTGGGCTTAAGCCACCGCCTTCATCGTCTTCGTCGTAATCGAAATCATCATCATCGTAGTCATCTCCCTCGGAATCGCCATCACCGTCAGAATCACCGCTACCGGTTTCTTCATCATCGTCGTCTTCATAGTCGTCATATTCATCGTCGTCAGACGATTTCTTTTTCTTAAAAAGACCGGCAATATCGAACTTCATTGCGACACCGTTGGTTATGTTGGAAGCAGAAGGTTGTCAAAACCTTCCACTACCAATTTCAATTACTTTTGTGACTGCTTTTTAAAGATAGCAAGCCCATGGATGAGATCAAGCGCTCTAGCGAGTTGATAATCTTTTTTCAGGAGTTCAGCTTGTTTCTCTTCTTCAGATTTTGCTTCTTTCTTACCTTCTTTAGCCTTCTCTTTAGTTCCGTTCTCACCTGTGTTGTCTAAAGCACCGCGGAGATCTGACTCCCGTTGACGGGTGCGAGATTTCAGAGTTTCCACATTGGCAGGTTCTACCAGAATGTCTGGGTCAATCCCAACTGCCTGGATGGATTTGCCTGATGGTGTATAATAACGCGAGGTGGTTAAACGCATAGCGTTTTTCCGTTGCAAAGGCATGATGGTTTGAACGGAGCCTTTGCCAAAGGACTTGGTCCCCAAGATGATGGCCCGTTCGTGGTCTTGCAAGGCACCGGCTACAATTTCAGATGCTGAAGCCGAACCACCGTTGATCAGGACAACCACGGGCAACCCAGCTGCTAGATCACCAACGCGGGCATTGTAACGTTGGGTTTCTTCAGCATGGCGAGAACGGGTTGAAACAATTTCACCTTTTTCCAAGAAAATATCAGAAATCGAAATGGCTTGATCAAGAAGGCCGCCTGGATTGTTCCGTAAATCCAAGATGACGCCTTCCATCTTTTTGCCGATATCTTTCTCAAATACCTCAAAGGCTTTTTTCACACCTGATTTAGCCTGTTCATTAAATTGGGTTATCCGCATGTAACCGACATTCCCAAAGGCTTTAGAGCGGACAGATTGGATTTTAATCACGGCCCGGGTAATCGTTATGTCAAAAGGCTCTTTCTCAGGGCGAAGGACTGTCAGGACAATATCGGAGCCCACTTTGCCGCGCATTTTATCAACAGCTTGGCTAAGGGTTAGACCCAAGACAGGTTCTTTGTCTAAGTGACTGATAATATCGCCGGCTTCAACACCTGCGCGAAATGCTGGAGTGTCATCAATCGGGGAAATGACCTTAATCAGGCCTTGATCTAAGGTGACCTGGATACCAAGCCCCCCAAACTCTCCGCGGGTTTGGACCTGCATTTCCTTGAAATTCTTCGAACTCATAAAGCTTGAGTGAGGATCAAGAGACGTGAGCATGCCGTTGATAGCTGATTCGATCAGTTCCTCATCAGTGACCTCTTCAACATATTCGTTGCGTACGCGTTCGAACACGTCACCAAATAGCCGAAGAAGGTCGTAGGTGTCTTCCGCTTTCTTATCATCCGCGGCCATCGCGAGTGGGATCACTTGCGGATTTATTGCTAAAACACCGATGACCAACATCATCGCCCAGAAAAATCTTTTCATCGCTTCGCCTTATCATTTATGGGCCTTCTTAACTTAGGCCTTATCATTTGCTTGCTACCAACCAAGGTACAGGATTTATAGGATGACCATCCTTACGCATTTCTAAATAAAGTGTGGGTTTTTTCGATTTATTTTTGCTCATCACTCCAATAGGCTCACCCGCTAAAAGCCATTGTCCAACCACACTGTCGATACGCTCCATCCCTGCCAGAAGAGTATGATAACCCTCACCGTGTTCAATGATCAACAGTTGCCCATATCCGCGGAAGGGTCCAGCATAAACGACACGACCATCATAAGGGGCAACCACATGAGCCCCAAGCCTGGTGCGAATATCCATCCCTTTTCGGGTTAGTCCAGAGGTTAATTTCCCTCCATAAAGCCCTGATGAACGTCCTACGACAGGGCGCCACAGGTTACCTTTGGCTTTGGTAATAGGCAAGCCGCCAACAGGGGTGGGAAGGCTGGCGACTTCAAGGGAAGAAGATGCTTTTGGTTTCGGTTTACCGCTTTTTTGACTTTTTTCTGCCGCCGCTTCAATCGCTGCTGCCGCTGCAAGAGCTTTGGCGGCTTCTTTGCGGCGGTTTTCTTCTAACTTTTTAAACAAGTCCCGGACATCTTTAGCTTCTTCGGTAAGTTTCTTTAACCGTACGGATGCTTTTTTCTGTTGGGCCGACATTTTTTTGCGGCTGGCTTTTTTCTTGGAGATCAAACTATTGAGACGGTTGCTTTCAGACTTAAGCTTGGTGGTTAATGAAGCTAATTCTTGGCGGCGTTTAACCACAGACTCTCTGGTTTCAGCTAATGAGGCCAAATCTTTTTTGAGGGCTTTAGCTTTTTCTTCGATTTGCGGCACAGCGGCTCGAAGTAAAATTGCGCTTCTCACCAAGTCAGATGTACTTAAGGGTTGGGCAATCAACGCTTCCGGGGGATTGCGTGCGAGGCGCTGTAAGGCCCCTAAAACTCCCACGAACTGTTCTTGGCCTTGTCGCAAAATCACAAGTTTTTCTTTCTCGGCCTCTTCTAGAGCCAGGAGTGTCTCTTCAACTTGAGACATGTCCTCTTCATATTTATGGGCTTTTTTTGCTGCCACAATAAGCTCAGCTCTTAGTGCTTTTTCTTGCTTTTCAAGAGTAGTCGTTTTCTCTTTAAGGGCTTGGCGTTTTTGCTTTTCCTTTTTCAGCTTTTCTTCAATGGACTGAAGTTGATTTTTGACCTTTTTGTCCCCCTCGGCCCAAGCAGAACTTGAGACCGCCAAGCTGACGAGAAAAAAGAAAGCAAAAAGGTTTAGGAAATGACGTTTCAAACTTTTAGCCCTTAAGCAGGGACTCCCCTGTCATTTCTGAAGGTTTCTCGATGTTTAAAAGTTGGAGCAAGGTCGGGGCAACATCGGCGAGACGCCCTTCTTTTAGTCCTGTCACGCCCTCTGGGGCATTAACCAATATTGCCGGAACAGGGTTGAGAGTATGGGCTGTATGGGGTTGTCCAGTCTCAGGGTCTTTCATCTGTTCTAAGTTGCCGTGATCTGCAGTAATAAACATGGTTCCCCCCGCCTTAATAACCGCTTGTTCCAATTGGCCCAAAGCCTTGTCCACGGTTTGAGCGGCAATTTGGGCTGCACCTAAAAAGCCTGTGTGCCCTACCATATCTCCATTGGCATAGTTAACGACAATCAGATCAAAAGTGTCGCCTTTAATAGCATCGACGAGTTTTTCGGTCACCTCACCAGCTGACATATCTGGTTTGAGGTCATAAGTCGCGACATTGGGGGAAGGGATCAAAATGCGCTCTTCGCCGGGGAAAACTTTTTCCTCGCCACCATTAAAAAAGAAAGTCACGTGCGCGTATTTTTCTGTTTCAGCGATGCGAAGTTGTTTCATTCCTTTGTCGGCGATGATCTGTCCAAGAATGTTCTCAAGTTGCACCGAGTCAAAGAGAGTTTCCAGATAAGTATTATGGTCCTTGGAATACTCAACCATGCCCAAACGGGTCGCAAATTTAACCTCTTTGCTGCGCTCAAAACCATCAAAGCCAGGGTTTGCCAAAGCAGCTAAAATTTCACGAGCCCGGTCAGCGCGGAAATTTGCCATCAACAGACCGTCGCCATCCTTCATACCACCGTAATTGCCGACAACGGTCGGGAGAACGAACTCGTCATTGACATCTTTTTCGTAGCTTTGGGTTATGGCAGAAATTGCGTCCGAAGCTTTTTCGCCCTGCCCATCGACCATTGCAGTGTAAGCTTTGCTCACCCGGTCCCAGCGGTTGTCTCGATCCATGGCGTAATAACGGCCACTTACCGTCGCAACTCCAAAGTTACCGAGATGAGCGGTTTCACCTAAGAAATTGAGCATAAATTGTTTGGCGCTTGATGGAGGCGTATCCCGCCCATCAAGAAAAGCATGGATGGCAACAGGGACGCCTGAATGGGTAATATATTCGGCTAAGGCAGCAATATGTTGTTGAGTTGAATGAACACCGCCTGGAGAAAGCAAGCCCATAAGGTGGCATGTGCCACCCGTCTTTTTTAAGGTTTTAATATGGGCTTTAAGAGCTGGGTTTTTGGCGAGTGAGCCATCTTCAATAGCTTGATCGATGCGGGGTAAATCCTGCATAACCACACGTCCTGCGCCTAAATTCATGTGTCCTACTTCTGAATTACCCATCTGCCCGGTTGGGAGGCCTACTTCTAAAGCTGAGGCATTTAGTCGTGAGGTTGGTCCCTGTTGAGTCAAGCGATCCCAGTTTGGAGTTGAGGCAAGGGAAATAGCGTTATCGTCCTGCGGGGTCCGTTCCCCCCAGCCGTCAAGAATACATAGAACAACTGGCTTAGGTTTTTGGGTCTGGGTCATAATCTGCTTCACGTCGTCGATGAGTTAATATTCAGGTATGCATATAGTGCCCTGGAGATTTTTACCCTCTCTAGAGCCCACTGTCACAGGTTTATATTAGAATATTCCCTTACAAGGCTGTGACGGTTACCTACTAATCGTTTGCGTGAGCTTTAATGATGTTTGAGTTGAGAGGAACGGTTTTCTTCTAGTTCGCTTTTTGGCGAAGGATATAACGTCCGCTACCTTCCCGACCTTGGAAATAATTCTCCAATTCAGGATGGTGGATAGGCTCGTCGTCTTCATCTTCAAGAACAAGGTTTTGCTCAGAGACATAAGCCACATAGGGTGAGTGTTCGCTATCTTCTGCAAAAAGGTGATAGAAGGGTTGGTCTTTTGCGGGGCGCATATTTTCAGGAATGGACAGATACCATTCTTCTGTATTGTTGAACTCAGGGTCCACATCAAAAATAACACCCCTGAAGCCAAAAATCCGATGGCGTACAGGTTGCCCGATAGGAAATCTGGCGCTGGTATTTAATTTTTCACTCTGAGGCATGACACTTAAATTCATAGGTTCTCTTCTTAAAAACGATACAGCCTCTAATTTAGACCAAGATTCCCGCCTGACAAGTCCTAGCGACGCTCAAAATGAGATTCTCGAACGACTTTACAGACTCGGAGAGAAAAGCTCTGGTACCATTTTTTGTGGCCTAGTCTTTGTGCTTCATGATGTTTGGCGTCTTTTTTCCAGGCGGCTATAGCTTCTTGGTTTTCCCAGTAGCTGATTGTGATGCCCAGATGTTCGTCTCTTGCTGTTTCGACCCCGATGAAGCCTGGTTGCTGTGCGGCAAGCTCCATCATACGCTCTGCCATTTCACCGTAACCATTATCTCCCGGGGTACGTTTGCTAGAGAAAATTACAGCAAAATATTCATGCCCGTTGTCCATAACTCTCTCCTGATTTTTGATTGATAATTCTGTCTATCAGCTTCTCAATATCTTAACTTAATACTAAATCGCAATATACATTTTTTCCTCTTAAGAGGAAATTTTAGTAAAAAATAGTAATTTCTATGGAAATTTTATATATTCTATACGAATATTTAAATACAGATTATATATATAAAAGTAAAAAAAATATATAGAATTATTTATTTATTCTTTATTTGGAAATAAATTTTATATGTAATCTCAAAAAAAATTCATAAACAACTTGCCATATGTTGGGAGTAATTTAATTTTTACCAAAAATTTCTTGACCTATTTTAGGTTGGGCTATACTTTTTTATTAGCGAATTTCTTATGGGAGTTCGTTTTTTTATGCCTTTTGTTAATTGGAAAAGGCAACAGAGATAAAAATTAAAAACAGGGAGTCAGTAATGAAAAGATTGGTTGGTGCAGCGGTTGCGTTGATGGTGATGATGGGGTCCGCTCAAGCTGCAGAAGGGTGTGGTAAAGTAACTATTGCTGATATGAACTGGAAGTCAGCTAGTATTATTGCCAATATTGATATGTTTATCCTTCAGCATGGTTATGGGTGCGATGCCGAATTGATTCCAGGTGACACCATGCCAACGGGCACTTCGATGATTGAAAAAGGCCAACCTGATATAGCGCCTGAATTCTGGAGCAACTCATTCAAAGAAGCCCTCGAAAAAGGTGTCGCTGAGAAACGTTTGAGAGTTGCCGGTTGGTCCCTTTCTGATGGGGGAGAGGAAGGCTTTTGGGTTCCTGATTATTTGGTCAAAAAAGACCCTACTCTTGCGACCCTTAAAGGGATTATGGCCAATGCAAAAATGTTTAAGCATCCAGAGGACCCTTCACGCTCAGGATTCATGACCTGTCCTTCTGGTTGGGGATGTCAAATCACCAATGGTAATCTTTTTAAAGCATTGAAATTAGAAGAAGCCGGATTTGATCTTGTTGATCCAGGCTCAGGAGCCGGACTCGCTGGCGCTATCGCAAAAGCTTATGAGCGTAAAGAAGCTTGGTTTGGTTACTATTGGGCTCCAACGGCGGTTCTTGGTAAATATAAGATGGTGAAAGTTGACTTTGGAACTGGCATTGATCAAGACTACTTTGTTAATTGCCTCGCTAAGGCCGAATGTGAAAATCCTAAAAAAGCCTCTATGTACCCTCCTTCTCCTGTTCAAACTGTCACGACAGAAGAGTTCGCTACAAGAGCCCCTGTTGCTTTTACTTATTTAAGCAAACGCTCCTTTAAGAATGCCAAAATGAACACCCTTCTGGCTTGGATGGAAGATAACCAAGCTGAGGGCGATGTGGCTATGGAGCATTTCCTCAAAAACAATGAAGCAATTTGGACGACATGGGTTCCTGCCGATGTCGCCACAAAAGTTAAAAAGGCACTAGCTGCCCTTTAAAAGAATACCAACCCCTACCACTCTTATGGTGGGGGTTGCTTCTACTGATAGTGAATAAATGACCACCGGAGTTTCTTATGTCTGATGCCTCATGGCTGACAAAGTTTCCACAAATGGATCGTTCTGATCTTCTTTCCATCAAAAAAACATTAGATGGCGGTTTTCGAGAATTTTCTCGTTCTTATGGGGATTACATCGAGTCGTTCTTTGATCCATTACTTTATTTCTTAGTTTGGCTTGAGAAGTTGCTTCTGCAATCTCCCTGGTGGCTCGTGATCATTGTTGTAACCGCAATTGTATTTTCTGCCACTCGGTCCTGGAAGCTATGCTTGTCAGTTGTTTTCGCCTTTTTAGTTATTGGCTATTTCGGCATGTGGGATAACACCATGCGGACCTTAAGTATTATTACGGTCTGTACCCTTCTCTCTATCGCTTTGGGAATTCCTATCGGTATCTTGATGGCTCGCTCGGACCGTATGCAATCTTTCGTTACTCCTATCTTAGACATCATGCAGACCATGCCTGCTTTCGTCTATCTGATTCCCGTAGTTATGCTGTTAGGGATTGGCAAAGTGCCTGGTGTTATCGCTGTTATCATTTACGCTATTCCTCCGGTCATTCGTCTCACTAACCTAGGTATTCGGTTGGTAGATAAAGAGGTTCTTGAAGCTGCAACTGCTTTTGGGGCCAGCCGCTCACAACGTCTTTGGGGAGTGCAACTTCCTTTGGCGATGCCGACAATTATGGCAGGGATCAACCAAACTATTATGATGGCCTTAGCCATGGTGGTGATCGCGTCAATGATTGGGGTCAAAGGATTAGGGCAACCTGTTTTGAAATCGATTACCAATCAATACTTCACTCTGGGCCTGTTCAACGGCCTTGCCATCGTTGCACTTGCCATCATTTTTGATCGAGTTTCCCAAGCCTATGCGAAAAGATCCCAAAGACATATGGGAGGAAACCAACATGGCTGATCCCCTTATTCAAATTGAAGGTCTTTATAAAATTTTTGGTGATGATCCTTTATCAGTTGTTCCTCTGGTCAAAGAGGGTAAAAGCAAAGATGATATTCTTGCTGAAACTGGTCATGCGGTTGGCCTGAAAGACATTAATCTTAGCATTCATCGGGGAAAAATCTATGTCATTATGGGGCTGTCTGGCTCTGGAAAATCAACTCTTATCCGTCACTTCAACCGACTGATTGATCCAACACAAGGCCGTATTATGGTTGATGGGGTTGATGTAATGACCCTGTCTCAAGATGAATTAGAACAATTCCGCCGACATAAAATGTCCATGGTTTTTCAACGCTTTGGCCTGATGCCCCATCACACAGTTCTAGAAAATGTTGCTTACGGGCTCACAATTCAAAAGGTTGAGAAAACAGCCCGTGAGAAAAAAGCCACCGAGTGGCTAGAGACTGTTGGTTTAGGTGGTTATGAGAAACAATACCCCTCTCAGCTTTCTGGGGGACAACAACAGCGGGTCGGCTTGGCACGGGCTTTGTGTACAGATGCTGAAATTCTCCTGATGGACGAAGCTTTCTCAGCACTTGACCCCTTGATCCGCAGTGAAATGCAGGACCAACTAATTGAACTACAAGAGAAACTGCACAAAACTATTATTTTCATAACACATGATTTAGATGAAGCCCTTCGCTTAGGAGATCGTATTGCGATCTTAAAAGATGGTGAACTGGTCCAAGAAGGAGCTCCAGAGGAAATCTTGCTGTCACCCAAAACAGATTATGTTGAAGCTTTCGTGAAAGACGTTAACCGGGCGCGGGCTCTGACGGTTGAAACGGTTATGAAACCCGCTGCTTGCCGGATTACTGAAACGACAATTGGCAAAGCACTTGAGCAAATGAAAACCTTCTCAGGTGATTATGGCTACCATATCAGTGACGATGGCTACCAAGGGATCATTTTGCAGGAAACCTTGGAAACTGCGGTTAAAGAGGATGCAAATACTGAAATCTGTGAAAAACAATACGAGGATGTTTCTTCAATCTCGCCTGAGTCCGTTATTGAAGAAGTTATCCCCGAAACTCTGGATACAGAGTACCCCTTACCCGTAGTCAATGAAGAAGGCGACCTGCAAGGCCAACTCTCTCGAGCGTCCCTTGCACAAGTTCTCGGCGGGCCACACTCAATCTAAAATATACATGCTTATAAAACGAAGAGCTTGGGGAACAAACTTCTAGGGTGTACAGGCAAAAATAACAAAAGGCTAACCTATTGAAGATTAGCCTTTTGCAGATATGGTGCCGCTTGGGTGACTTGAACACCCGACCCCCGCATTACGAATGCGATGCTCTACCAGCTGAGCTAAAGCGGCTCTGGAAAGTTCCAGTAAAATTGTGGGCGGAAATTACTCTCCTGGGGGCGCGACGTCAACGCCCTGTGTAACTTCTTGGCGACTTGCCCCTGTTGTTGCCGGGAGAGTGGTTGTTGAACCCTTTGCTGTTGGGGCTTTTTCCAAGTGTAAAACGCTTGGTGGTATGTGCCATTCTAAGCTATCGAAACTTTGGCATTTGCTGCAAAGGGGTGACCAGTCATTGACCATATTTCCGCAAGACTGACAGACCCAAACTGGGTCGGGAGTAGCGCTAGAGGTTTTACGCAACCACTCACGGCTTTTAGCCATATCTTGGTTTTCTTCTTCTTCAAGCTCAGCCATCAAACGACATACGCGAATTGAAGGGGCGGCAAGGAAAGGTTCAAGATACTTACGGGCTTCTCCCCACAACTTAGCTTTTAAAGCTGCCTCTGCTCGAGCAAAAGCGCTTTCTTCGTGTGTCGTGTTGAAGTTAGCTAAGCGCTCTACTTTAGGAATTGCCAGGATGTCGTTTTCGGCAGGCCTAATGCTCAGGTACTGGTTGACTATAGGAGCTTGTGGGGCTTTTGCCCAAAGTTCTTCTAAGGTCTCTTCAGCTTTATTTAAGCGCTTGGCCTGGATTAAAATTTTAGCTAAATGCCGTCCTGCAGGAATAAAGCTTGGGGCTAAATCGAGGGCTTTTCTTGCTGTCTTTAGAGCAAGCTTGTTATTGTCTTGCCCTTGAATTTTAGCTTGCTCATGAAGAAGTAAGGCCAGACGGCGATTAGCGTCGCTGGGTTGTAATAATTTGTTTTTAAGAGCAGCTCGGACCAAGGCTTCGGCTTCGGTCCATTGTTCTTTATGGACCAAAAGATCAAATAAAGTGTCGTTGGCCCAATCAGTCTTTGGGCTCAGTTTATGAGCACGACGGGCAAGACTAAGAGCTGTGTCTTTATCATTTTGTTTTAAAGCTTGGGTCAAGCGACCTTTTAGTCCAAGAAAAGCCATTTCAGGTTTTTCGGCCATGGCTTCAAAATACTTCTCAGCAGCTGTTTCATCGCCTGCAAGTTGGGCCGCCTGTGCAGAAAGAAGCATGGTCAAAGGAGGATCACTCAGGAGGTTCTCCGCTTGCTTGGCATTTTTCTCAGCTTCATTGACGTCGCCAGCTGCTACGGCAACCATGCCTCTGGTGAGAGCAAGGTATCCTTTGCGCCGCCGGCTTTCACGACGGGATTCTCCGATTAATCCTGGTGTGCGTCTTAGGAAAAGCCATACTCGGTAAAGCAAAGCGCAGATTACGCCGAAGAGGATAAGAGCGATAAGAAGAACAGAGAAGGGGGCTTCAACACGGTACCCACCCCAATCCAAAGAAGCGGACCCCGGGTTGTCTGCCAGCCATACCGCTCCTGCGACCAGCAAGATGATTACGGCGAGATATTTTAAAATTTGATACATATTCTCTCGCTTACTTGCTGGTGGTGGCGACCAGCGCAATAGCGCGGGCGTAAAGGGTGCTTAAAGCTTGATCCGCATTTAAGCGTTGTTCAGCTGAAGTGAGCCAGCTTTTTGCTGTTTCAACAGGCGGGCCTTTCAGAGTTTTAATTTCTTTCACGGCGGCAGCTAAATCTCCTGCCCGTAACAAGGCTTCGGTCCGAGCAACGATTGCGTCAGTACTCTCCCCGGTAACATTGTCTCCTGTGCGGCGCACTGAAACTACGGAGGCAAGCTGGCTTACGGTTTTTTCCACCCAATTTTTACCTTCGGGGGTAATAGATGCCCGAACAATATTTGCTGCTTGGTTGTCAAAATCAGCTCGTAAAGATGTCAGGGATTTGACTCCCTTTGGCGCCAGAGGTTGCAAAATTGCAATGGCCTGAGCTGCCTCAGTATCTTCTCCTGTCAGAGTTTTAAGCGTTTCTAGTTCACGAACGAAAGAACGTTGCATGCGAAGTGATTCGCGTAACTGACCAACCGCTAAAATCATTCCCGGGGCAGAAGCAACAGATTCAGCTGCTCGTTTTTCAACACTTTCCAGGTCAGAAAGCCGCTGAGTAAGAGCATCTAAAGTAGGTTTAAGGTCGGGGGCTGTTGCTAATCGTTCTGCTTCAAGTTTTTCGACACGCCCGGCAAGGGTTTTGAATTCTTCAGCCCGTTTTGTTGGGTCTGTACTTGCTTCTTCCAGTTTGGCGATCCGTTCTGAAACAGAGTTGATCGCTGCGACGGACCCACCAGGAGCGTCGGGTGAAGAAACGGCTGACATCATAGATTTTACATCACTGAGAGCTTTTTCAAGGGTATTAACTCGATTGAGCAAGCGATCTAATTCAGGCTTCATGCGGTCACGTTCAGCAATGAGTTCTTCGGTTGTAGGAGTCTTTTCATTCGTGTTTTGAGGGCCCGCAGTACTGCTTTGTGGTGCGATACCTAGGATTTGTAAAACAGGTTCAGGTAAATACGCCGTCATTTTAGGAGTCCAAATTGGCGCTGAGGCAAAAGCAGCCGCCCCGAGAATGATAATAGCAGCTAAAACTGTAAGAAAACTAGCCAGCCCAGAACCACTTTTCTTTTCAGTAGGCGGTGGCGGTGTTTTTACTTCAGATGACGCTGAAGTTGAAGAAGTTGAAGAAGGTGAAGAAGATGAAGCTGTGGCATCAGGGCTTGTTTTATTTTGCCCCTTTTGGGTGCCTGGTTCAGCTTTAGAAGGTGTTTCTTTTTTTGTCCCTTTTGCTTCTGTCTTGGCAGTAGAAGCTTTGGGGGCATCTTTCTTTGGAGTGGTCTTTGCTGGGGTCTTCATATCGCGTTCTTTGGCCTCGTTTTCTTGGGTCGGTGTGTCGGCATCAGTTTTCAGAGCTTGTTCGATCCGTCTCACCAGTGATTCCTGCTCCGGTTTGTCGGCGATGTCCAATGTTTTCCACGTTAAAGCTTCAGCTTTTTTAGCAACAGCAGGGCTTAAACAAAATGCGGTGAGGTTTTTGCAAGCTTTTTGAAGTCTGGCTTTCTTCACTAAATTCACAAAAGCTTCGGCTGTGCGGGGAGAATAAAAAACTACTCCGTCTATCTTTCCGGACTGAATGGTCTTTTTGGTTTCTTTAGACAGGGCATCGGCTTTTTCTGACCCATAGAGCACAGCGCGTCGGTAATAGAATTCGTTTTTTTCAAGCAATCCCTTGAGGTCCCCTGCCACATGACTGCCGGCAATATGGAGCAAAGTGCCTTTGTGGGGATCAAGTTTTTCAGTAACCAGTTTCGCTAAAGCTTCAACATCTCCCGTTGCGCTTGTGACTTTTTCAAAGCCAACTTCTTCTGCCTCGCGTTTAGAGGCATCCCCTACCGTATAGACTGGAAGGTCTCGGTTTTTTTCAATGTGGGCAAAGGCACGTACACCGTTGGCACTAGTAATGAGAAGCGCTTGTACCCCTTCAAGGGAGACCTTTTTCTTTTCATGATAGGTAATGGAGAGCAAAGGTTCGACCACCGACTCGACACCAAGTTCGGCAAGGGCAGCCACTAAGGAGATAGAATCCTCTTTTGGCCTTGTGACCAGAATGCGCACGACCTACCCCCTTTGATTACGTTTTCCTTATATTGTCAGAAAATTTGGTCCAGCGCGAGTCTTCAACTCTTCTCCGACCTGTTTTCCAAGTGTATCAGCATCTGCTTGATTGCCTTTGCCCTGAGCACTGAGGACTTCGCTCCCGTCTGGCTTGGCAATTTTGCCCTCTAAGGTCATGGTGCCATCGTTATGGAGGGTCGCAAGGGCCGCGATTGGTGTGCGGCAGGACCCGTCCAGAACTCGCAATAATGCTCGTTCAGCGATAACCCGAGTAACTGTGTCGGCACAGTTAAGAGCACTTAAGAATGTATGAGCTTGCTCATCATTTTCCCGGCAGGTAATACCGACGGCCCCTTGAGCAACGGCAGGGAGCATGACGTCGGTATCAATAACCGCTGTCGCTTCATTTGCCATGTCCATGCGGCGCAATCCGGCAAGGGCCAGCATGGTGGCGTCGACAACACCTTCGTCGAGTTTACGAAGTCTTGATTGAACGTTACCACGGAAGGTTTCCACTTTCAGGTGGGGCCAGCGGTTAAGAATAAAAGACTGGCGTCGCAGTGAGGCAGTGCCGACAACGGAGCCTTCTGGTAGTTCGTCAAAGCTTTTGGCTTTTTTCGAGATAAACACGTCGCGCACATCTTCACGGGGCAGCATGCATGGTAAGACGATTCCCTCAGGTAACCAGGTGGGAACATCTTTCATGGAATGAACCGCCAGGTCGATGCGCCCGTCCATCATGGACTCATCAAGTTCCTTGGTGAAGAGCCCTTTACCACCAATTTCTGATAAGGCTCGGTCGAGAATTTTATCGCCTGTGGTCTTGATAACCACTACCTCTACAGCGCCTTCGCCTTGTAATTCAGGGTGGGCGGCAATGAGAAGATCGCGGACTTGATGGGTCTGTGCCAGTGCCAGAGGGCTACCCCGGGTACCAATACGAAGAACAGGTTCCATAGTGAATACTCAAAAAATATAGCTATAAATGAGCGCACAGAGTACTGTCCTCCACGGTTCAGGCAAGGCGTTTTTTTGATGATTATCCTCGGTATAGAGACCAGTTGTGACGAAACGGCAGCAGCCGTTGTCACAGATGAAGAATTACCCTTAGAAAACAGGGTGTTGGGCGAGGTTGTCTTGTCCCAATTGGAAGAGCACCGTGCTTATGGTGGGGTTGTCCCCGAGGTGGCTGCACGGGCTCACCTCCAGCACGTGGACCATATCGTCGCTCAGGCGATGGAAAAATCAGGACTCCAGTTCAAAGATCTTGACGCTGTTGCCGCCACAGGGGGCCCAGGGTTGATCGGGGGGGTCATCGTTGGGGTGATGACGGCAAAGGCTATTGCGGCTGTTCATAATCTCCCTTTTATTGCGGTTAACCACCTTGAGGGACACGCCTTGACAGTGCGACTGACCCATGATGTTGCCTTCCCTTATTTGTTGCTTTTGGTTTCGGGGGGGCATTGCCAGTTCCTTGCTGTTGAAGGGGTGGGGAAATTCAAACGGCTCGGCACCACCATTGATGATGCTCTTGGTGAGGCCTTTGACAAAACCGCTAAGATGCTGGGTCTTGGTTATCCTGGTGGGCCAGCTGTGGAAGAAACTGCGAAGAAAGGCGATCCAGGAAGATTTAAATTCCCCCGCCCCTTACAAGGTCGAGCGGGGTGTGACTTCTCTTTCTCGGGGCTCAAAGCAGCCGTACGCCGAGCAATCGAGCAACTGCCACCTGGGGATATTCAAGAAAACGATATTGCCGATATTTGTGCCTCATTCCAAGCGGCTGCTGCCGATGCCCTGTCAAACCGTCTCAAAAATGCCATTGCCATGTTCAAAGAGCTTTACCCTGAGGGAAGTACTTTGGTTGTCGCTGGCGGGGTTGCGGCTAACCAGTATCTCCGAGATCGGTTAGAAGGAGCAGCGCAAACTCATGATCTTGCTCTTGTTGCTCCACCCCTTAAGCTGTGCACAGATAATGCCGCTATGATTGCTTGGGCTGGATTGGAACATCACCGATTGGGTAAAACGGATCCTCTTACCTTTAAACCACGCCCGCGGTGGCCCCTTGATCCCAATGCGCCAAAGGCGGTGTTTGCCGGAGCTAAAGCATAAGGCTTAAGCTTAGCTTGCTTTGGGTTTTTGAATTAGTTTTGAACGAGCTTGACAATAGCCGAACCACTTTATATTTTAATTGCGAATGATTATCATTATTATTAAGGTGCGATGATGTGTGAAGCTTGTGAGAGCGTTAATCAAGGTGTGAAAACCACAACTCGACGGAAAAAATTATGGGAGCTTGATCCTTGGCTCCATTGTTCAATTATTGGAACTTGTTTGTCAGTGAAAGAGCTCAAAAGAATCATCCGTAAGCTGAAGATTGACGTACCAAGTTCTTGCCCAGATTATTCATTGCATGGCTTTTTTGTGAAAGCTGCGGCTGGTGAAGGAGAGCACAAACAGATCGCGCGCCAACTTCACAAATTACTTGAGCGAAAATTCCAATCTATCATTAATAAAACCCGAAACATTAAAGATAATGATGACCTGGT
Organism: Rhodospirillales bacterium; assembly: GCA_026196105.1. GTDB lineage: Bacteria > Pseudomonadota > Alphaproteobacteria > Rhodospirillales > JAPHRK01 > JAPHRK01. Next base: position 105,350 of record JAPHRK010000033.1, read on the forward strand.
GGTATATTGGCAGTCTTCATTAGAAGCAGGTACGATTCCCGGTCCTTATTGGGCTGTTATCACCTCACCCTATATATCATCTGAATTTCAAGATGTTGTTTATGGTGAGATTCATATGTTGTCCCATTTAGAAGGGGCAGCAAACCGAAATGCCTTGGCGCAACTTCAAACCCAGGAAAAGCGATTTGCCCAGATGGAAGAAGGGTTAGCGAAAGAGAGAGCGAAACATCGTCGACAATTAAGTGAACGTGATGCTCGAATCCAAGAGCTTGAAGTTTGCACAAGAAGCCTGAGTAAAACTTCTTGTGCTCTTGAAGAAGCGCGAGATCGCTTGAAGCTGATGGTCGAGCAATCAAGAATAGATATCCAACAACAGATGATTGCAAATTTACAAACCCGCTTAGCTGAAAGCGAAGAACAAGCAGCCGCTAAAGAGATACAATATAAAGAAGTTGTCGAGAAATCTGCTTGCCTTGAAAATGCTAATGAAGAGTTACAACGCCGTGTGGAGGCTTTGGTCCGCGATAGCAGAGCCATGGAACAAGCGTTAATGGCTATGCAGAACTCAGTTTGTGATAATGGCGATTGTCCTGTCGCTGGGACGGGTGAGATTAATCTTTGTGGTCGTTGCATTGTTTTCGTTGGTGGCCGTTCAACTCAAGCGCCACATTTCCGAGCCTTAGTGGAGCAATATAATGGCCGGTTTGTCCATCACGACGGTGGGTTAGGTGATGGCCAGGCTCGACTTGAGGGGGCGTTGTCCAAGGCCGATGCGGTCATCTTCCCCGTTGATTGTGTGAGTCACAATGCGACAAGAGATATCAAGCGCTATTGCAAGCAGACAATGAAACCCTTTGTGCCTCTGCCAACTTCAGGATTGGCGTCTTTCACCAGAGGGCTGCATGATACAGTTGAAATGCTGGCGGCTGAAGGTTCGGAAGTTGGAATGGATTATACGGATAACAATGAAGGTTAGGGCTATGAACGGGTTTCTTCGCGAATGATTTCTTGGATTGTATCGCTGCATTTCCCACAATTAGGTTTTGACTGACAGCTTTTGTGAACACAAGAGACTGAGCAGGCACCATCTTTTTTGATTGCGTTTTTGACATCGCGATCTGTGAAACCATTGCAGATACAAACGTACATTCTTTTAACCCATGACTTTAATTTTGCGTTATAAGATGTAAATAGCTTGGTTGCGAATGATTGTCAATAGCGATGGCGCCTACTTTAATTTATGCTGATTTGGATTGTAGGTAGTTTTGAAGACCCATTTTATCAATTAATCCAAGTTGTTTCTCGAGCCAGTAGGTGTGGTCCATCTCGGTATCATCCAACAGCTCTACCAACAAATCACGACTGACAAAGTCTGAGGCTTTTTCACAGATAACAATAGCTGCTTTCAAGGCCTCAACAACTTCGAGTTCTACCTGAAGGTCGTTTTTGAGCATAGAAGGCGTATCTTTGCCTATGCAAAGAGCGCTACGAGCGGCAACGTCGGGAACCCCCTCTAAGAAGAGAATGCGTTCAATTAACCGGCGCGCATGGTCTTGTTCTTCTTCCATCTCGTGTTTTGTATGCTCATGGAGTTCATTTAATCCCCAATCTTCATACATTTTTGCATGAACAAGATATTGGTCTACAGCTGTAAGTTCGCCAGATAAAAGCAAGTTGAGTTGCTTGATTACTTTCTTATCGCCTTTCATTGTCCCCTCCTTAAGCCTGTTTTTGAATGAAGTTTTGTAGCCCCATTTTTTCAATCAGGCTAATTTGTGTTTCAAGCCAATCTAAGTGTTCTTCTTCTGATTCTAAGATGTCTTCAAGAATGTCACGGCTGACAAAATCTTTCACCTTTTCGCAATACTTTATCGCTTCTTTGAAGTCAGGAATTGCCTGCATTTCTAATTTGAGATCACAATTCAGGATTTCTTCTACGTCTTCACCAATCATGATTTTATGGAGGTCTTGGAGGTTAGGGAGGCCTTCGAGAAACAGGATGCGTTCAATTATCTTATCGGCATGTTTCATTTCATCAATGGACTCTTTGTAAACTTTTTTACCCAGACTTTCGATACCCCAATTATTCAGCATTCGTGCATGCAGGAAATACTGATTAATGGCTGTTAACTCATTGGCTAATAACGTGTTTAGATGCTGGATGACTCCGCGATCCCCTTGCATATTTTTCTCCTTGGATAACTAATGTGTTCATATTTTGAGACGGTAATTTTTTAGAGCATAGAATTAGATTTTAGAGTTCACTAGATAAAAATCCTCTTAGATCAGTAAATTCATTGAGCTGGTATAGGCTTCCTCGCGACAAGTGGAGAATAGAGTGATTTTACAATTTATCCAGAAATAATTTGCAATTGATATTCATTCGCAATAAATATTAAGATTAATAACGTAAGATTTCAAATATTCGGCTTCAAAAATTGATGTTTGGGCCATGAAATTACGTCCTTAATTTTTGAAAGTGTGATGCAATGATGTTATGGCAAGGGATGTCCAAAAGGGGGGTGGCACAACTCCTTGTTTGGGTTGTAGAGCGGCATCGTAAGAAAAAGCAGCTTGAAAAAAAACCTGCAATTTTCAAATATCGTTCTTGTCATCCTAAAAGTGGTCTTAGATGGCACAAAGATTTCGGATCTTCCAATAAATCCTAAGCCATATACCCGGCAATCAGGCTAACGGGCATAAAGAAAACCCATGACAGGTGAGCGCCTTTTGAACCGATAAGAGCAACCAAAGCACTGATTCCAAAGACGATTGAAACCATCCAAAGAAAAGCGGTTCCATTAAGGTCGGGTGAAAAATGCAGGAAAACCATTTGAGTGGCAATCCCCCACCACAAAAGGGATGTTAAATGCCATGCAGCCCTGAGGGTGAGTTTGGTATTCTGCAAGCTACCCAAGATTACTGGGAGACCTTCCATGCGTAGCAGGGGAGTAATCAAACGCTTCTCTCCTAAAATGGAGTGCATCAGACTTACGGCAATGATCAAGAATGCGGCAATTATCAACATTTTATGGCTCCAAAAAGTCTAAACTAGTAAAGCTGCCCAACCGAGTGCAGAGATAGAAGCAAACAATGAAGTAGACGGAAACCGAAGAGGATTGATTCCCCCTTTGAGGGCAACCGCAATACTGAGAAACGACAAGGATGCAGTTAGAGCCGATAGCAGGATGATCATAGGGGCTTGCTCAGGGTTGAGGGCAAGCCAAGCAAAAGCTGCAGCAATGAAAGCAATCAAAATAGTTGTGATGTGCCAGCAATAATAATTTAGCCATTTTGATTCTATTGGTAAGTTTTTGTCAGCTAACAATGGTTCGGCAACTGCCTTACCGCCTGCGAATGTATGAATAATAAATGTGACACCACCCACAAATGCAGCAGACCATAATAAAATCGACATAACATTTTCCTTTACTAGAATATTTGTTCTAGTATATAATTTCTAAATGGGAAGAATGTCAACGATTCAAGATGAAAAAATATTTGCTGTTGTCGGCGCGCAATTAGCCGACATTGGGACAGTAACGCTTCAGTCGATTGTTAAAGAGACGGGTGTATCGGTGGGCTCTTTGTATCATCGCTATAACTCCCGGGAAGAGCTATTAGCTCGGACTTGGTTGGATGCGGTGAAGGGTTTTCACTCATATTTTCTCAGAGAACTTGAAAGCCAAAAGGAGGATGCGGGGGCGCGCGCAGCGATGGCAACACCCAGGTTTTGTAGAGCGGAGCGGGCAAGAGCGATCGTTTTGTCATGCTGCCGACAATCGGAATTTTTGTCTTCTGAAACACCAAAAGAATTGCGAGATGAAATTGGTTCCATAAACGATAAAGCTTTTAAGGCTGTTCGTGAATATGCCAAACACTCAGGCTATTCCCTTGAAGCCTGCAAGTTGGGCCTTGTTGCATTTCCCCTTGGGGCCGTGAGGCAATATTTGCCATCACATAAAGTGCCCACTGCTGTCGATGAATATGTTGCGGCTGCTTTCCGGGCGGTTGTCCAAGTTAAAACGTAATACCAATTCCATTTAGGTATTCTGGGCAAATGCCATCAAGACAGGCATATCACCCTTGGAACTTTTCATCGTAAATGGTTGGGTTATGCGTATTTGTTTGAAGCCTGCTTTATCCAAGGTCTCACGTATATTTTTTTCTGTTAAGCCAAAGCTAGAGTTGCCGTCTATTGCCATCCAATCCCATTGAAAATAGACACCTGCTGGTCTTAAGAGAGAGCGCAATAATTTTGCTGTTCCAGGATAATCAGGAAGAAATGAGCAGACAGATGAGGCAACAATCAGATCAAATTTTTCTTCTAATAACTCATGTGAGCTTATCAGATCAGTTGTCAGAAAATCAGCGATAGTAGAAACAGTAGGGAGGTTTTTTTGATCAAGTTGTTTAATCATCCCTTCCGAACCATCTAAGGCGATTATCTCATCTGCGTCGGGGGACATCTTCTCAGTGAGTAAGCCAGTACCACAGCCAAAGTCTAGAACTCGCAAACCAGTCACAGGCGTGAGTTTCTTAAGCGCGGCATAGGCCATGTCAGCATATTCACGAGCCGATGAATCCTTATCCCATTCATCGGCATAGTCATCCCATTCGTTAGTCATACTCAGTTATCCTAAAGAACATGCTTTATGAGGCTTATGGCAATTGCCGCCATGATGCAGCCAATGATGATATCAAGCCAGCGCCATGTTGTTGGTTTGGCGAAAAGAGGCCGTAGCAGGCGAGCGCCGTAACCAAGGCTATAAAACCAAACAATAGAAGCTGTCATAGCGCCAATGGTAAAAGCAATGCGCTGCTCAAAAGCATATTGCCCGACAATTGTTCCAATCAGTACAACGGTATCTAGATAAACATGGGGATTGAGGAAGGTGAGAGCCAAAGTTGTGGTGACTGCTGCCTTTAAAGTTAAGCCTGCTGCCCCTTCCCCTTCTTTTAAAACATGTGGTTTGGCTGCATTCCGAAAGGATTGAAACGAAAGCCATAAGAGGAAAATCGCTCCGCCCCAAGTTGCTATATCCGCGAGCATTGGTTGATTGGCTATGACTGTGCCTAAGCCCATGGCTCCAATAGCAATCAAGGCCATATCGCTGACTGCGCAAATTGTGCAGATGATAAAGACGTGCTGTCCGAGAATACCTTGGCGCAAAACATAAGCATTTTGAGCGCCGATAGCGATAATCAAACCGGCTCCGAGACCGAATCCCTTAAGGGCAGTTAGGATAAGCATTTATTGTTAACAGGTCTTGGGTTAAACATTGGGTCCATGATCAGGTTTATCAGCTCGTGGTTTTTTGAATAATTTCCATATGCCTGAAGCGTTTAACAGGACTTCACCTTCGCAAGAGACGGTGCCACGAACAAAAGCCAAGGAGGATGTCATTTTGGTAATTTCTGCCGTGCCGTCAATCCATTTTCCAGGGGCTACTCCATGGATGAATTCTGAATTTAGAGAAATTGTGGCACAACGCCCTCGCTTGAAATAAACCGCTGAACCCATAAAGGTATCAGCAAAGGTTACTAAAACACCACCGTGGATAACCCCGTTTGGGTTTCCGTGCTTGGCTTCTGAAACAAAACCAAAGCGTGTCCCGTCAGATTCTGGGCCATTAAAGGCATAAAATGGTCCGGCTGTACTGAGGAAACCCTCTTTAAATGGAAACTGTTGAAAATGCTCTGGGACTAATGAATTCATAAGTGAATCTCCTGTTAGATGCGGAGTGTAGAAGGCTTGCGTGAAGGGCGCAAATGCTAATGAAAGGTCATTTATCTGCCCTTAGGAGAGTTTTCTACCCTTGCAGATTGAGGCCATTGCCGGGCATAAATGTCTAAATACATATTTTGATTTGGGGAGCAAGAATTGAAAAAAGTCGGGGTTATTGGGGCTGGTGCTTGGGGAACAGCCCTCGCGCAAGCGGTTCGACAGGCCGGGAAAGAAGTTGTTCTCCAATCTCATGAAAGTGAGGTTGCGGACGCTATTAATCATAATCATGAGAATACCATCTATTTACCGGGAATTGAGCTAGACCCCGGGATTAAAGCGACCCCTGACTTGGCAGAAGGGGCCGATGTTGATGCTGTTTTGTTAGTGGCTCCGGCTCAACATCTGAGAACCGTTTGCGAAGGCTTAAAGCCTCATTTAAAAAAGAGTGCGCCTGTGGTGATTTGTGCCAAAGGGATTGAGAACGATACTTGCTTGTTAATGAGTGAAGTCGTGCGCGAAGTGTTGCCTGAAGCACCAATCGCGGTTCTTTCGGGGCCTAGCTTTGCCAAAGAAGTTGCCGCTGGATTGCCTACTGCAGTTACTTTAGCCATGGAAAGCCAAGCCCTCGTTGAAGAACTTACCGATGTTCTTGCCAGTACTTATTTCCGTATTTATCGCTCTACAGATATTGTCGGTACTGAAATTGGGGGCGCAGTGAAAAACGTTTTGGCGATTGCGTGTGGTATTGCCGAAGGTCGGCAGCTTGGTGACAACACTCGCGCCACCCTCATTACTCGTGGCCTCGCTGAAATGGCCCGCTTAGGGATTGCCAAAGGAGCCCGCATGGAAACCTTGATGGGCCTTTCCGGTATGGGTGACCTCACCCTGACTTGTTCCGCAATGCAATCCCGAAACTTCTCCTTGGGGTTCGCTTTAGGCGAAGGCCGCACATTAGAAGAAATTCTTAGCGAGCGCCAAGCTGTTACCGAGGGCGTTTTCTCTGCTTCGTCCGTCACTGACCTCGCGAAACGCCTTGATGTCGAAATGCCTATTTGTACTGCGGTTGATGGCATCATAAACCATTTCGCCGATATTGAAGCGACGATAAAGGGGTTGTTGTCGAGACCGTTTAAAGATGAGTTTAGCTAAGATCAGGGAGAATCTAACCAAATGACTAAATCCATAGATTTTTGGTATGAGTTTGCCAGCACTTATTCTTACCTCTCCGTCATGCGGATTGAGGGGGAGGCGGCTAAGCGTGGGGTTTCTGTGAACTGGAAACCGTTCTTGTTGGGGCCGATCTTCCACAGCCAAGGGTGGGATAATTCACCGTTTAATATTTATCCGGCTAAAGGTCGATATATGTGGCGGGACATGGTGCGGCGGTGCCGAAGGATCGGATTACCTTTCAAGGTGCCGGAGGTTTTTCCCGTTCATAGTGTTAAGGCCGCACGGGTCGCATGGGTTGGGGCCAATGAAGGTTGGGGGGCGGCTTATTCTCAACGGGTGTTTACAGCGCAGTTCGCCGAAGGTCGCAACATTGCCGACCGTGAGGTTCTAAAGGAAATACTTGAAGAACTTAAACTTGAGAGTGACCGAATTATGGCTTTGATTGAAGAAAGCCCGGTTAAAGATGGATTGCGAAAGCAAACTGAAGAAGCCACCTCACTTGGGATTTTTGGTGCACCGAGTTTCATGGTAGGTGATGAATTGTTTTGGGGCGATGATCGTCTTGAAGAGGCTTTGGAGTGGGGTTAATAACAGCTGACTTGATTTGCCCCTGCCAACCATGGCAAAGTTGCACTTATGATGAAAACACCTTTCTTTAGGCTCTTTGCAGCCCTGCTATTCACCCTGACCGTTTCGGCCTGTCAGACAGCTCCGCCGCCTCAGATGCCAACCCTTTCTTACAGCCACCTTCCGGCTTTGAATTTGGCTGTGTCACAGGTTGAAATTGGCTCCGAATATAAGGCTCCTATGATAGCGCCTAATAAGGAACATACCCTTGCCACTTCACCCTCGATGGCTTTTACCCAATGGGTTAATGACCGGGTACGGACTCAAGGGCAGGGGGGGATGGCAAAGTTTGTTGTCGAGGAAGCTTCCGTTATTGAAACTGCTCTGAACCGAACTAAAGGGGTGAAGGGTTTATTCACCAAGGACCAAGCAGAGCGCTACAATGGCACCCTCAAAGGGCGGGTTGAGATATATAATTCTTCTGGGAAAAAACTTGGTTATGCAACCGCCTCTGCCACCCGGTCTCAAACTGTTGGAGAGGGTATTAACCTAAATGAGCGGGAGCGTATTCTGTTTGAGTTAGTCGAAGCTCTTGTTGCAGATTTTGGCACCGCATTAGAGAAAAATATGAGATCCTATTTGACCGATTGGGTGAGGTAAACCCACCCAATCTTGGTCGGTTACGTCTCTAATCGTCCCTGCACTTCATCGAGCAATGTGTAATAGGCCCGAGCAGGTGCGCTCTTTGGGGCGTACTCACCTACAGGCGTTCTGTGGACACCCATTTGTTCAACAAAGCTACTGTTAGGGATGGCGGTTTTGAGGACATCTGGATAGCTCTCGTGCAGGCCACTGACAATATCGCGATGCAATTTGCGGCGCCGGTCCATCATGGAAAAGAAGGGCATAATTTTCAGGTTTTTAAAACGCCGCGACTGGCAAAACTCTGAAACTTGCTCCAGTGTCCTTAAAGAAAGTGTTGTCGGGATCACCGGAACCAAAAGCACATCAGCCGCCCTTAGGACGTTTTCCGATACCAAAGACATACTTGGGGGGCAATCGAGAAAGATGTTTTCGTACTCTTCCTTTAAAGGAGAGAGAAATTTATCAAAACGTTGGGTACGATTTTTGTGATCGCCGAGGAACAGGTCCATATTTCGGTAGGAAAAATCGGCTGGAATAACGTCTAAATATTCAAAATCACTGCCTTTGATAAACTTTTCGGCGCCTTTCTTGTTGCGGAAGAGTTTCTCTCCTCCGCCTTTGATCTTAGGTTTTACTCTAAAATAGTATGTTGCGGCACCTTGAGGGTCGATGTCCCAGAGAAGAGAACGCGAGCCTGTTGTGGCAGAGCAATAAGACAAGTTAACGGCTGTGGCTGTTTTGCCAACGCCCCCTTTGATTTGGAATATGGCAAAAACGGTCATTGCTTTGCCTCCTTTGAAGGCTGTTTCTCAGCTGTGATTTTTATGGGGCGATTACAAAGCTGTTTAAATTGTTCAAGGTTTGCAGGAGAGGCAAATGAAGTGAAGCGATCATAAAATTGATTGCGAACATCTACTTTGCGACGCATGAAACCATCAACCAACATACCCATGGCCATGAGGGTCTCTGATTGATGTCCCCCTTCAGTCATCATGTCACGTCCAAACTCTTTTAAAGAGGCCGCCTGGACATCTAAATCTTGGAAAACCCCTAAGTTGTCTTGTAAAATCTTAAGGGATTTAACCAGGCCTTTTACTTGTTGCTCTTTATAAAGGCTGGCAAAGAACTCAAGTAGGTAACGCAGTTTTTTGCAGGTCTTGCGCAGATCATGCAGTGCTTCGGCTGGCGTGTCATTCCCAATAGCAGAACCTTCACGAATAACCCGACGATAGGTTTTCCAAATGCGTTGGTCGGCAGTAGTTCTTACCGATATACCTGCTGTTTCTGGAAGCCCGAGAGGGGGTGATTTTTGGTTAAGGTATGTGTGCCAATCATTAATAAATTTTTTGAAACGAGCTGAGCGTAAATTCTTAGCCAGGATGCGTTGTTGTTTTTTCTGATGGGCAACGAGGTAATCATGCAGTGGCAGAATATCTTTTTGAGCATCATCGCTTAGGCTGTCACGGTATTTGGGAAAGTCCAATAGGTAGACATCCATATCCCTTGTGGGTCCGGTTACTTCACCAACCCAGGCAAGGTCCGTTGAAAACCGATTTAGCACCTCGTCAGGGAAGCTGTCTTTAATCCGGTTAATTAAGGAACGTGAACGACGAACAGCAACTCGGAGGTCATGAAGAAATTCTGAGTCTAAATCTTTAATTGTGCCATCAACATTTCGCTCAATATGGGCCAGTTGCACCAAGAGGATTTGTCGGCAGGCGTCCCAAGTTCCCTGGGTAGGTTTCAGAATAGCAGCTTCTTTGGAGCTGTAATCAAGGGGACGGCGTCCAATCTTCTCGAAGGCCTGCTCCATCAATAGGTCATCAACGGGTTTGAGGCCTGGGACCGTTTTAAGTTTGGCACGTGCTTTGCGGAAATTGGCGCTATAGCCTCTAACTGCCTCCAACCTCAGGCGGTATCCTAAATCATCGAATGACTTGCTGTCTTGAGAGCGTAATTTATTTTTCTCTAAGGTAAAGCGAACAACAGTTTTACCAAGTTCATCAAGGATAACTCCCGCTCGTTCCTGGGTCACCACTTCAGCTTTGAGAGAAAGGCTTCTCATTTCCAATAAAGAGGTAACCTTATCGCGGATAAGTCCTGTGGGAAAATCTTCAGCCAAGAGGGGTGCTTTTTTAACTTGCACCCTTAATTGCCCACCGGGACTGTCTGTTGAATTTATCCAATGGAGCCAAGAAGCTTTCGCATCTTTTTCACGAAGGAGGACCAGCTTGGTTCCGGCTTCGAAGAGGCGCCAATCGAAAGTTTCCAAATAAGTACGTGAGTATTCTGAGGTCGCTTTAGAGGATGTTTCCCCACCTAATGCCACGGTAATTTTTTCGTTAAGGGCTTTTCCATCAAGGGCACTTCCATCGGAAGCACTGACGGCAAAGAACTGTGAATTATCAGTCATTTTATTGACCCATTTTTATTTGGTTCTGCGGATAATCTCTCAAGGCGACTTCCCCCAACGTAATAGCTTTTATAATGATCTAGTAGACACCTTTTGTATTAAGATAAGCAGCATAGTCACGATCAGCTGTTAGAATATGATTGATTATCCATTCTTTCAAAAAAATTATGACCTCTGGGTTGTTCTTCTTATCTTTGGTTTTCTCTTTTAGATCGATTACTTGTTGCAAAAGAACTTTATGGCGCTCTTTGTGAACGTCTGTTTTTTCATAATCATAACTGGAAAATAAAGCTTCTTCTTCGCGGAAATGATAATCTGTATAGTCAATTAAGAAATCTAAAGCGACGTGAACATCTTTCTGGCTTACACGGTTTTTCAGGGCTTCTAAGAGGTTGTTAGACATCTCAACCAATTGTTTGTGGTGATTATCAATCAACTGGATATTGACGCTATATTCAGGCCGCCATCGCAAAACGGTCTCGTGAATTTGTTCAAAATCATTAATCAGGTTTCCACGACGCTTAAAGGCCTCAAAGAGTTTCCATAAAACAATAGGGATATCCCGGACTTCAGCAATGGGCACCCTGAAAACAACACATGGCTCAATGGCAACGGAGCTTAAGATGCTCGGCGTTGAGAACAAGACAGGTTCTTCCCCAAAGAAATCTCCAGCAAACAAGGCCTCAATAACCTCATCGCCAATCATGTGATGAGCACTACCCGTTCGGATCAAAGTAAGAGCATTGTGATCGCAGACAGTAATAACATCGCCTTCATCAAACGTCTCGACTTCCATCTGGGCTGCAATGCGGTTTTTGACTTTGTCTGAAATGGCTTCACCAAATAGCCAAGTTTTTTCTAAGAATTCTCTGTTTTCCTGTAGCTTTGAGATATTGTCGAAAAGCTTGTTTTGTTTCACAAAGGTTCGGTAGAAACCGATGGGCATGTTGAGGGCTTGGACAAAACTAGCGGCACGGTAGGTTTCCGTTGAGAAGATTTCGTGTAGGCCGTTTAACTCTCCAATAATAGCGCCAGCCGATAGGATGCTGTTGACGCCAGTTTGGGAGTTGATGACCTCGACAGCTCCGGTGAGAATGAAGCTGACCTCCTCAATATCATGCCCTTCTTTTAAGATGATAGTTTCTGGGTTGAAGGTCACCATCTGGTTATTAAGCAGCATGCGAAGCTGGTCTTTGGCAAGATCAGGGAAGTAGGCGTTTATGATACGGGCAGCGTGACTAAATATAAATTCCTGGTTACCTGGAATTAGGATATCTTTGGTGCCAAATGGGGCTCCGGACCCGATTTCTTTTTCTTCATGGGTCAATGGCTTTGAAGTATGGGAGAGAATGATTTTTTCTGAGATATCTTTTTTAAAATCGACGGCTGCACCGTGAATCATACCGCCGCCAACATCAATTTTCTTGATATCAGTTGGTTCAAGATAAGATAACTTTACCTCGTCAAATAGTTCTTGCGAAACACCGGGAGCTTTCTCCTCACTGGTGATCATATTGCCCAGCACGTCTAAAGAGGCAATATCGGCAAAATGGGCATAACTTTTGTAGCCGTCTTTCCACATAGCCCTAAAGACAAAAACAGATGTTTCAACGGGATGGGGAGAGAAGATAGGTTTAACTTCGAGGCCGTTAACGGAGTTCCATGTACCTTCTTCTAAATCCTGAATATCAAAGTAGTCCCCAAAATTTGCCTCATCATAAGACAGGAGAGCTGCTAATTTTTTGGAGACGGAAGAACGAACCAAAGGAGTGGCAAAGTATTTTACCCGGTGATCTGAGCGAATAATTGTCGTGAGGCCAGCAAAGTGATCATCGTGGCAATGGGTGTGGAAAATACCTTCAACTTCACTAATACCAATCCCAAGAGAGTGAAGAGTTTTCTCCAAGTTTGGCCCTGCATCTACCAAATAGATTTGCCCTTGGTACATCAACACACTGCCCATGCTAGGTCGGTTAATGTCCCAACCATCACCCTGACCAGAGTGGATAACAGCAAAGTATTCCCGGTTAACCAAATGTGACCCAAGGGGATATGGGGCCTCATAATTTTCAAATGGTTGGAGGTTTAGATCAACAGTAACAGTTTCATCTTTGTAATAGATCTCAAAAAGGTTGAGGGCAAGCCGTTGGATAGAGACCCCGTTTCTGATTTCCTGTTTGTTGGTGCCCACATTACAATGATCAAGGAGTTCAGAAGGATGGCTAATTTTCCCAAAAGCAAACTTGAGCTTCATCCGCATCAATTCTTTTGCTTTCGCTGGCTCAACGCCTGCTTCAAGAATTTCTTCTTCAGAAATTAAGCCGTAGTTGCCCCGGTAGATATATTGCATTTGGGCTGCAACCTGGTCGTCATGCCCAATAAGAAGAGGTTTAGCCCCTGTGTTTCCAGGATGGTTAGGAATGATCATGCCCTGGCGATAAAGCATTTGCAGGACTGGGAATTCCGCTAAGTTTGCAAAGCTACCGTTTTGAATAGCAACATCAGAAAGGAGGATGGCATTCGGGCCACTTTCATAAGAAACGCCATCAATTTCTGTTGAGGATATGAAACCACGTTTCATGAGGTGTTTGACGCTATCGCCAGGACAGCCACATTGAATTCTCAAATCGGCTTCAGGGATATTAACCCAAAAAACTCCTGTAGTTACGCGGCTCTTCGTTATCAAAGGCATTTATCGTCTTTTCACTTTGCCCTCATTATGAGGGTTTGGGAAATTTCAGGGCTTAATCATTATATTATTTAAAATGACTATAAAGGTAGGCTGGCCCTTGAGGAAACCCCTTTTTCCAACAAAGAAAAGGAAGATTGCCTGATTGTACTCAGTTCGACTTAAAACTTTCAAATAAAATGAATAATTGGACCTGTTCAAATTCGGGGGTTACACTTCTTTTGGTTAGATGTTTATTGAGGGAAGATTTGGGCAATTTGAAATGGTGATGGATACTAAAAAAATATTCACCGATGCTCTTTTTGCGGCAAGCGATGGTACGCCAGAAAAGGAGGCGCTTGTTTGTGGTCCTGAGGCGCTTAGCTTTCAAGAATATAAACAGTTATCGTTAAAAACAGCAGGTTTCCTTGCCCAAGAAAAGAGAGTTGCTGTAGTTATGGTGAATGGCCTTCTAACTGCCCCGGTCATTCTCGGAAGCCTTATGGCGGGGGGGCAGCTCGGCCTTATAAATCCGAATTTAACGGCACAAGCTATTCACGCTTGGTTGGAATCTTTCGCTCCCACAGTCGTCTTTTGTGACACGACGACGGCACATACGGTTGTTGGGGGGGCAAAGAAAATTGGGGCAAAAGTTGTAAACCCTGTGGTGAGTCAAGAACTTAACCAACAAACGCCTCTCGAAATCTCAGAGGTTAAAATTGAAAACTCAAACCTTCTTTTTTGTGGAAAGAACGATGAAAAGAAAGAAGTAAGTTATGCTGAGTTGGTTGCTGTCGTTAATGAGGCCAACGATAACTTTCCTGTTGGCCAGGGTGATGAAGTTCTCTTGACCGCTATTTCACATAGCCAAAAATTTGGCCTTATCTATGGAATTCTTACCCCTTTGAGTAGGTTAACTAAGGTTGTTGTCGTTCCTCAAGCTCGGGGGAGCGCCATTTTGAAATCTCTTCAAAATGACCAAGCGACCATCTTTTTAGGTGGGGCACCTCAGGTGCTTCATGACCTTATGGGGGAGCCTCTTTTCCCTGGGACAAACTTTTCTCATCTTACAACAACTTGTTTTTACATGGTGATTGGGGATGAAGCACAGGATCAAGACGACATTTTAAGGAAGTGGGCTTTAGCTACGGGTAGCTCACTGCTTGAAGGAGAGAATTAAGCTATTTCCGTTTGATCCATACAGCCGTAAGGTCGTCTGAGATTGGGGGGACAGCATAGGCAAAAAATTTGTCCATCAAAGCGTTTAAGGCTGTCTCATTGGGTGATTTACTAACGACTTCGTTGAGCAGGTCATTCACGCCCTCATCTTCAAGCATTTCATCGTGTTCGTTAGGGCTTTCCTGAATGGCGTCGCTGCAAAAAAAGAGTTCGCTTCCTTTCGCAAAATCAACAGTCGCCGTTGGATATTTTGAGTTAATGGATATCCCTAAAGGCATGCCAGATGGATCAAGAGGTTTAAAACTTGTTTCACCTGGGCCTTTTATAAACTGGGGTGGGCCTCCAGCAACAGCATAGTGGAGCTTGTCGTTATCAAAATCCAGATGCCCGGTGGTGGCTGTGGCATATTGTCCACGCGGCAAGGTCTTGTGGAGTCGTCTGTTTAGTTCAGATAAGTATTCGCCAGGATCAATATCTTCCAATGATGTATTGGCAATAATTGAGTGAAGCCTAAATGTATTCAGGGCTGCAGGGACGCCGTGGCCCGTGAAATCAATGTTAATAAAAGCCAAAGCGTTTTTGTCTGGCATTTGTTGCATTCCCCAGAAATCGCCACCAAGTTCTGTTGAAGGTTCGAAAACAGAATCAATCAGGAGATTATATTTCTCTGCCATATGAGCGATGTAGCTGGGTGAAGGGACTAAATCTTGTTGCATTTCCCGAGCAAGGCTTAGGTCATCTGCCATTCGTTTGCTGTATGCTTGAAGCTTTCGGGTGAATATTCGGTTTTCCAGGTGAATGCGGAGACGGGCTAGAAGTTCAGCTCCATTGAGGGGTTTTGCAACTAAGTCAGTTGCACCGGCATCAAAAGCGCGGTTGCGTTCTTCTGATGAATCAAAGGCTGTTTCAACAATAACAGGTAAGTCAGCGTAAACGGGGTCGGCTCGAAGTTCTGCAAGAACTTCATAGCCATTTTTCCGTGGCATGCCGATATCAAGGATAATAAGTTCGGGATTAAACTGCGGGACAACGTGAAGTCCTTCTTCACCATCTTGTGCAAAGAGGAGATTGGTGAATCCTGCTGCTTCTAAAAACCCCTCAATCATAATTTGAGCGATTTCGTCATCCTCAATCACAAGGATGCGGCTCTCCAGTAAAGATGTAGCTAGCTCTAACCCAATATCTTTCCCTGGATCATCGGCTGCAATTGCGTCGTGCCCCATTCTGTCTCCAGCTTGAATTAACGGCTATGAACCGCTAAAGCAAATGCACCCTGTCTAGATGCTATTATTATCTAAAAAACGGCATCAAAATTATTTAAAGACGCCGTTTTCTATACATGTCATAGAACTATATAGTGTCTCAAAAAAGAGAAACCTAAAAGCTCTAAGATTCAATCGGAATTTCTTCGTCAAACTTTGAAATACGTAAAATCTTATCAACTTGGCCCTGAGGGCTACGAAGAGATAAGCTGAAACCTGTTTGTACGGCTGTATCTTTGAAAAGAATAAGCATACCAAGACCGGCAGAATCCATAAACTCAAGGTTTGAAAGATTGACTGAGCAGCTTTGTGGTTTTTCTGATTGCAATGTTTTGAGCAATTCCCGAAACTTTCCATTATCAGCAAAAGTAAACTTGCCCTCTAGATGCACGTCAACTTTCCCGCCAGAGTTTGTAACTCTATATTCCATTTCGATCCCCTTTAGGTTCTTATTTTCTATATGTTCTCAATGTTTGTGAATTTTCAGTACTTTAAGCAATGGTCATTACTATACTCTTTGCCATATCAAAATTCCAAACGGTATCTCGCTATAAAGTGAAAAATATCACCCTTCATATACCCATTAACATACTAATAAGTTAATATTTTACAACGCCGATATGGTGGGTGAATGGCAAATAATACCCTAATGCTATGATATAAAAGAGCCTGAAAGGTAATTATTATGTTTTTGGGTAGAAGCTCTGGATATGTATGCCCCATTGTTGAATATAATTGTAACAAATTCACCCTCCGCGTCAGGGTTTGTTTCATATTTAAGTGCCATTTTCATTAACTACAGCGTCTAAGGGGGCTCATTTAGCTATCGCCAATGAAGTAGCGCATTGTTTTGGCCAGTAGATACATTGTGAAACAAGTGCATCATTTTGTATCATAATGAAACAAATGTTGTTTATTTTATTTTTTCCCTTATTATTACAGTGTATTGTAGCGTAATTGGGAATGATTAAATGGAATACCCCGCCGTTAAAAAAGATATCCTAGATCGGTTTCAGGAACTCAGCCCGCAACTGAAGTTGGCGGCGCGATACGTTTTAGATCGGCCAGATGACATTGCTTTAAACTCCATGCGTAAAGTTGCCGATTTAGCAAAGGTTCAGCCTGCAACTATGGTGCGGTTGGCCCAGACTTTGGGTTATGAGGGTTACCAAGAATTTCGACTTCCTTTTAACAATCGGTTACGGGGAAAGACGGCAGATTATGCTTTAAGGGTGAAAGTGCTTCAGGACCGAAAAGATGGTAACAGTTCAAGGGCCCTTTATGACGATCTTCTGGCTGCGGGAAGTGAAAACCTTGCGGAGGCTTTTTCAGGAAATAGCTTAGAAAAAATTCTGATTTTTTGCGATGAGTTATTAGCAGCAAATCATATCTACGTTCTGGGTTTGCGCGGAAGTTTCCCGGTCGCCTTTGCCTTCCATTATGGGTACGGCATGTTTCGCCGTAATGCCACGCTACTGGATGGGCGTGCGGGGACCTTTGCCGATAATTTGCGTACTCTGCAAGAGGGTGACGTAGTGTTGGCAGTTGGTTTTAGTCCTTATACGGCCTCAACAGTGCGGACTTTGGATTATGCTTTGGATAATGGGGCGAAGTTATTGAGTCTGACAGATAGCGCTGTTTCGCCATTGGCTGAAAAAGCTCATCAAGCTCTTTTAGTGCCCCACGATAGTCCGTCATTTTATCAATCTTTTGTTGCGCCACTAGCTGTTGCTGAGGCGTTAGTGGCTTTTATGGCTGCTCGGGGAGGGGCCAGTGTGTTGGCGGATATTGAGGCCAGTGAAAACCAGTTAAGTCAATTCGATGCTTATTGGGAAGAAACGCTACCCCGGAAAAGGAGAAGCCGGTCATGAGCCATGTATTCCATCGTAACCTAAACGCCCCCCTTCCCAAAGCTGTGCGTGGTGATGGCGTCTACCTTTATGATGAAGGGGGTAAAGCTTATTTGGACGCCTCAGGGGGTGCTGCTGTTTCTTGCTTGGGTCATGGGGATGCAGAGGTCATTGAGGCGATCAAAAAACAAGCGGAACAACTGGCTTATGTTCATTCTGGGTTTTTCACGACGGAGCCCTTAGAGGCCTTAGCGGGTGCCCTTATTGACTCCGCCCCAAAAGGAATGGAAACGGTTTACTTTACGTCTGGTGGCTCAGAAGCGGTGGAAAATGCTATTAAGTTAGCACGGCAATATTACCTTGAGCGGGGTGAGTCGAGCCGCCGTACAATTATCGCGCGCCGACAAAGTTACCATGGCAATACCTTGGGGGCTTTAGGTGTGGGGGGAAATGCAGGAAGACGGCAGCCTTTTGACCCTATGCTGGTTGATGGGGTGCATATTGCTCCTTGTTATGCCTATCGCTATCAACTGCCAGGTGAATCAATTGAGTCTTATGCTTTAAGGGCCGCGGATGAGCTTGAGCAAGCCATTTTGATGCAGGGGCCAAGAAATGTTGCCGCGTTTATTGCCGAAACAGTTGTTGGGGCGACTATGGGGGCGGTGCCTGCCGAAGTTGGATATTTCAAACGAATTCGGGAAATTTGTGACCGCTACGATGTGTTGTTGGTTTTAGACGAAGTTATGTGTGGAATTGGGCGAACTGGGACTATGCATGCTTGTGAGCAGGAAGGTATCGTCCCTGATATGATAACGGTCGCCAAAGGTTTGGGTGGAGGGTATCAGCCAATTGGGGCAGTGATAATATCGCAAGAAATTAATAATATGATTTCTCAAGGAAGCGGAGCTTACAAGGGGGGGCATACATACAATGGCCACGCTATTGCCTGTGCCGCATCTTTAGCTGTTATTCAGGCAATAGGCCAAAGGGGCTTGTTGTCGAAAGTCGATGAGATGGGAAATCTCCTTGATAAAAAACTTAAATCTCAATTTTCGGACCATCCATTCATAGGTGACCTTCGAGGGCGGGGGTTGTTTAGGGGCGTTGAGTTGGTTACCTGCAAAGGGACAAAACTCCCCTTTTCCCCTTCGCTTGGGTTGTCTACTGCTATTAAAAACGAAGCTATGGAGCGTGGACTGGTATGTTACCCAGGCTATGGTGGAGTTGATGGAGCGAGAGGAGATCATATCCTTCTGGCCCCTCCTTTTATAATTTCAGAGGCCCAGATTGATGAACTTGTTTTCAAGTTAGCAGAGTCTCTAGAAGCTGCTTTACAGAAATCTCATGCCTATGAGGTTGCGGCGTAATGCAAGATTTGTCCCCGGTTATCATCACGGTGGCCCCTAATGGGGCTAGGCGAACGAAGGTTGACCATCCGGCTATTCCCCTCACGCCAGAAGAGCTAGCTCTGTGTGCTGAAGAATGTATGGAGGCAGGGGCAAGCGTTATCCATCTTCATGTCCGTGATGAGCAAAGTAAACACAGCTTAGACGTAGGGCGATATCAAGAGGCAATTGTCGCGATTCGAGAAAAAATTGGCGATGAGTTGGTTATTCAAGTTACCACTGAAGCCGTAGGGCACTATACACCCCACGAACAAATGGAGATGGTTTGTAATCTTCAGCCGGAAGCGGTTTCTTTAGCTCTTAAGGAGCTTATTCCAGATGCGCAATATGAAGCGGGGTTTAGTAATTTTCTTAAATGGCTTGATATAAAGGGGGTCGCTTCCCAATTTATTCTTTACGACGAAAAGGATGTTGAGCTGTTTGCCTCTCTTAATGAAAAAGGGATTTTTCGCAGATCCTCAGATTGGGTCCTTTTTGTTCTAGGGAAATATCAAGAGGGGCAAGGGAGTGATCCTAGACAATTGGACACTTTTTTATCGATTTGGAATGCAAAACGTCAAACCCATTCATGGGGTTTCTGCGCTTTTGGAAGCGAAGAGATTAATTGTGCTTTAGCTGGAGCTGTAAAGGGGGGGCATCCAAGAATTGGGTTTGAGAATAACTTAAGAAGGCCAGATGGAGTCTTATTGCACAGTAATGGCGAGTCGGTTCGGACTCTTTCCGAGGCTCTTAAAAGCCAAAACCGGGTGATTGCAAGTGTAAAAGAGGCAAGAAAAGCTATGGGGATAGCTTAATCAGGGTTGTATCGAGGATTGAGGTTGCAGCAGGGAGATTTTATGGTTTAGGCTACCTCTTCGCTTATTCAAACAAATGCCGTAAGAAAACTAAAAAGCAAAGATAACTATCTAAAACTGCTCCTAAAATATGAATATGCGTATTCGGGGCGAGGGAATATTTACATAAACCAAATGAAGGAGGCATAATTGTCTTTCAGCAAATTTTTTACAGTAACCGCAGCGGTCACAGGACTAGCTCTTGTCGGAACTGCCGTTGCTTCAAACGATGCTAGTGCAGAACAAAAATTCATCACCATTGGTACTGGTGGTGTTACAGGGGTTTATTATCCAACAGGGGGATCAATTTGCCGTCTTGTAAATAAAGGCCGTAAAGCTCATGGCGTTCGTTGCTCAGTAGAAAGTACCGGTGGTTCTGTTTACAACATTAACACCATTCGTGCGGGTGAGTTGGACATGGGTGTTGCCCAATCTGATTGGCAGTACCATGCCTATAAAGGTACCAGCAAGTTTAAAGAAGCTGGTCCGTTTAAAGGCTTGAGGGCTGTTTTCTCAGTGCATCCTGAACCCTTTACAGTTGTTGCTCGTGCCGATGCAGGTGTTAAGAACTTTATGGACCTTAAAGGCAAACGCGTTAACATTGGTAACCCAGGCTCAGGCCAACGGGGTACTATGGAAATTCTTATGGGCGCGTTAGGTTGGGACAAATCAGCCTTTAAACTTGCTTCTGAACTTAAATCATCTGAGCAGTCAAAAGCTCTTTGTGATAACAAAATTGATGCAATGGTCTTTACTGTTGGTCACCCAAGTGGTTCCATCAAAGAAGCAACCACTTCTTGTGAAACCGTGTTGGTAACCGTTGACGGTCCTGCTGTTGATAAGTTGGTTGCTGATAATGATTTCTATCGTACAGCGACCATTCCAGGTGGCATGTATCGTGGTAATCCAAACGACACGAAAACATTTGGTGTGGGTGCTACTTTTGTGTCTTCTACCGCTACTGATCCAAAGACCGTTTATCAAGTCGTCAAAGCCGTATTTGAAAACTTCGCTACCTTCAAAAAATTACATCCTGCATTCGGTGTTTTGAAGAAAGAAGAGATGATCAAAGACGGCCTTTCTGCTCCATTACATGATGGCGCAGCTACGTATTATAAAGAAGTTGGTTTGCTTAAATAAACCAGCCATAAAATTGCTTGGGGGAGAGGGCACGGGGTTGTCCTCTCCTTTTGGCTATAAAGGATAAATTTTCAAGGCTAAACGAAGGGGAAGGCGTAATGGTTGATACTAACCAGAACGGCGCTGCCGTTAGCGGACGAGTTGAAGACAACAAAGAACTTGATGACATGATTGCCGAAGCCGATACTGGTGGGCGTCATCCAAAAAATCAAATTGTCTATAAATTTCTATTTTATACGGCTCTAACTTGGTCGATTTTCCAGCTCTATGTTTCGTCACCTCTTGTCCTTGAGTTTACTCCTTGGATGCATGAAAGCATGGTGAAGGAATTTCACTTAGCTTTCTCAATTTTCTTAGCATATTTAAGCTTTCCTGCTCTTAAAAGTTCTCCTCGAGATTTTATTCCGATACAAGATTGGATTTGGGCGATTATTGCGGCGTCATGCTGTTTTTATCTTATTGTTATGAGTGAGGCTTTATCAGACCGCCCCGGTAATCCGACCCAGTTAGATGTGGTTGTCGCGACCATTGGTGTGGTGATGCTTCTCGAAGCCACGCGCAGAGCGCTTGGTCCCCCTTTGATGATCGTGGCGCTAGTCTTCTTGGTCTATACTTTTGCCGGTCCATATATGCCTGATGTCATTGCCCATAAAGGTGCTTCTTTGAACAAAGGCGCTTCACATTATTGGCTCTTTACGGAAGGTGTTTTCGGGGTGGCGATCGGTGTTTCTGCCACCATGGTATTCCTCTTCGTCCTCTTCGGTTCATTATTAGAACAAGCTGGTGCGGGTAACTATTTCATCCGTGTGGCTTTTGCCATGATGGGACACTTTCGAGGTGGCCCGGCTAAAGCAGCGGTTGTTTCTTCAGCTCTCACAGGGATGATTTCTGGTTCATCTATTGCCAACGTGGTGACGACGGGAACGTTCACGATTCCGCTCATGAAAAAAGTTGGTTTTAGCCCTGAAAAAGCAGGGGCCGTTGAAGTTGCCTCATCGACCAATGGGCAACTCACCCCGCCAATTATGGGGGCGGCAGCTTTCTTGATGGTGGAGTATGTCGGTATTCCTTATATCGACGTGATTAAACACGCCTTTTTGCCTGCGGTGATTTCCTATATCGCCTTGGTTTATATTGTTCACCTTGAAGCCATGAAACTGGGTATGGAAGGTTTGCCTCGCGTTCACAAAATGGCTGGGAAGGCTAAGTTACTTGGCTTCTTAAGTGTTGTCATTATTTTGAGTACCTTAGTTTGGGTGCTCCCGCCAGCGGTGGCAATGATCAAGAGTGTAACGGGTGAAATTACCCTCTATGCCTTTGCGGTCATTTTGGCAGTTTCTTACTTGGGACTCTTATTCATTTCGTCAAGAGTTCCTGACCTACCCCATGATGACATGACTGTTTTACCTGAAGTAGGGCCAACTGTAAAAGCAGGTTTCCATTACTTGTTGCCAGTGTTGGTTCTGGTTTGGCTCTTGACCGTTGAACGCCTTTCTCCGGGCCTTTCAGCTTTTTGGGCGGCTGTGTTCATGGTTTTTGTTATTGTTACTCAAAAACCGCTATTGGCGCTTTTCCGTGGTAGTGGCGGGGAAGAAATCCAAAAGATCAAAGAAGGTTTAATTGACCTGGAATATGGTTTGGTTGCTGGCGCACGCAACATGATTGGTATCGGTGTTGCGACTGCAGCGGCTGGTATCATTGTGGGAACTATTACTTTGACTGGTATTGGTCAGGTTATGGTTGAGTTTGTTGAGTTGATTTCTGGTGGCAACTTAATGCTTATCTTGCTCTTTACGGCTCTGATCAGTTTGATCCTCGGTATGGGTTTGCCGACAACAGCAAACTACATTGTTGTCTCTAGTTTGATGGCCCCGGTTATTGTAACCTTGGGGGCTCAGGCCGGATTGGTTGTGCCTTTAATCGCGGCACATATGTTCGTCTTTTACTTTGGTATTCTGGCGGATGATACGCCCCCGGTGGGGCTGGCAGCTTTTGCCGCTGCTGCTATTTCAAAAGGCGACCCTATTAAGACAGGTTTGCAAGGGTTCATGTATGATATCCGGACCGCTATCTTGCCTTTCTTATTTATCTTCAACACTGAACTGCTGATGATCGGTATTACAGGGCCTGTTCACTTAATCATGACCATCGTCGTTGCTGTCACTGCCATGTTAGTTTTTGCTGCTGCGACACAAGGGTTTTTTATTGCCAAGAGTAGGCTCTGGGAATCTCTGATTTTGGTTCTGGTTGCGTTCACTCTGTTCCGCCCTGGGTACTGGATGGACCAAATCTATCCGCCATTGATCGAAAAGCCAGGGAGTGAACTTTTTGCAACTGTTGAAGCCATGCCTGAAGGGGATCAACTCAAAATTAGGATCAAAGGCGAAGACCTTTCTGGCAACGCTGTAGATAAGGTTGTTTCTTTGACCATGGGTGCTCCTGGAACCGGGGCAGAACGTGTCGCTAATCTTGGTATTGAGTTGCGCCAAGGTGAAGACAAAACCATTGTTGATAATGTGGGCTTTGACAGTCCGGCCCAGAAAGCCGGTATCGACTTTGATTTTGAGATTACCAATATTCTCGCCAAAGCAGATCGTCCAGCTAAACAGTTGTTCTACATCCCGGCATTTATTCTTCTTGGTTTAATCATTCTGCTCCAGCGGTCTCGGCGTCGGGTTGAGCTTGCTGAGCAAGCTACTTAAGGGAGGTGTAAGTCATGTTTAAGAGTATTCTTCTTGCCGTCGATTTAGACGACCAAGCCGCCTGGGAGAAGACCCTTCCTATTGCTATTCAACAAGCAAGGGCTTCAAATGGTAACCTGCATATTTTAACGGTTGTGCCTGACTTTGGTATGTCTGTCGTGGGGCAATTTTTCCCAGACAACTATACAGAGAAAATGGCTGAAAAACTTTTAAAGCACATCAAAGATTTTGAAGATGAACATGTGCCAGAAGACGTTAATTCCCGCTGTATTGTTGGTGAGGGAACAGTCTATGAAACTATTTTGAAGATATCAAAAGAGGTTAAGGCCGACCTTATTGTCATCGGTGCTCATCGTCCCGACTTAAAAGATTACCTGCTCGGCCCTAATGCAGCCCGGGTTGTCCGTCATGCGACGGCCTCGGTCATGGTGGTTCGGGCTTGATCACTGGTATTGTTATCTCTGTTGAGTTGCCCATTTCTAGTTCGGCAGTTCAGTCGGGTACACTGCTATAAAGAAGCTTAAGTGATAAAAGGTTTATGCACTTAGTTCTTTTTTGATCGCCCCTATGACATCGGGCATGTTGAAAGGTTTGGTCAGGTAGGCTTTGAATCCAACACTCATCCCTAGCTCAATATCTTTTTTCATGACGGCAGCACTAATTGCAATAATTGGAATATTTTTGGTCTTGTCGATCTGAGCCAACGCTTTTGTCGCTTCAATACCATTCATACCAGGGAGGTTAATATCCATTAAGATTAGATTCGGTTGGTCTCTCTCTGCTATTGATATGCCAAATTCAGCATTATGTGCAGTGATCAGAGAGATGCCCTTCATCTCATCAATGATAGCCTCCATTAATTGTATATTGGCTGGATTGTCTTCAATATAAAGAATGGTTGAGTTGGTTGTTGGTTGTTCATCGATTTCTAACTCTTCAGCTTGTTCCTCTAAAACAGGCTCGGTCGTTTCAATTTTAGTAGCAGGGAACTTTATCCAGAACGTGGAACCTTTTCCAATTTCGCTTTCAAGCCCAATTTCCCCGTTCATGGCATCAACAAGTTGTTTGGCGATATTTAAGCCGATACCTGTCCCACCAATATCAGAAAATTCTCTGCCTAACCTATTAAAGGGCTCAAATAACTTTGCTTGTGCTTCTTCAGAAATACCATTCCCCGTATCTGTTACAGATACTCTAACCATGTTATCTGTCGTATCCTGAGTTGATAAAATAATACTGCCATCTTCGTGGTTATACTTAACGGCGTTTGATAACAGATTGAGCAAAACTTGTTTGAAGCGTAAGTGATCGGCTTTGATGTCGTGAGTTGCGTTAAGATTATATTTGATGTTCAAATTATGTTTCTTCGCCTGATTTTCAATCAGTGTTAAAGCTTCTTTGCAGACATCATCAAGTACGATGTTTTCTATGGATATTTCTAGTTGTCCCGTTTCAATCTTGGCTAGGTCGAGCACCTGATCTATTAATTCTAAAAGGTGCCTTCCCCCGACCATAATATGATCAACGTGCTTTTTTTGTATTGGGGTGAGTGGCTCTTTCTGATTATGTTCCAACAGCTGGCTAAAGCCTAAAATAGCGTTCATAGGTGTGCGCAGTTCATGGCTCATTGATGATAAAAAATCAGATTTTGCATGATTTGCTAACTCGGCTTCTTTTTGGGCCTTTGATAAATTGGCTGTTCGTTCCTTAACGCGGTTTTCAAGAGTTAGATTTAAATTTTGCAAATCTTTTTCAGCATTCTCACGTTTCTTGATGTTCTCGTGGATTGTATTAAGCATTTTATCAAAGCTTGCAGCCAAGATACCAAGCTCATCTTTGCTTGATGCGTTTACACGTTTATCAAGATCGCCTTCAGCAATTTTCGATGTGACTTCTTGAAGTTTCTTCAATGGAAGAGTAATTCGGTAGGCGAAAAATAATCCTAACCCACCCGCCAGTAATAATGTCAGCAACATACCCAGAATGGTTATTTGCTCATTTATGAACAGAATATACCCAAAAGTGTTTCCCTCATTTTGAGCTTCTTCTATGGCCTCAGCCCGTAATAGTTCAATCTTTCTTTGGAGTTCACGAGAAATGGGTTCAATATTTGTTTCAAAAAATTCATGATAGACCTCAACTTGGGTTGGCCTTTTTTCATGAAGCTTTATGAATATTTTTCCAGCGGATATAAATTCCTCAAGTAGCTTCAATAGACTTTGAATTTCCTGAAACTCTTCATTTTCCAGCTCCCAATCAGCACTCCCTTTTTCAAAGCCAGAAAGGTCTTCTATAATGGCTCTCTGCCAAGTGAGTCCTGTTTGCTTCAGGGTTTCAAGTTCTTCTTTAATAGTTATGCTCGCCTTTTCAACTTCAGCAACGTCGGGGTCAATGACCACCTTTAGCTCGGGATCAATGGCCATCTCTAGCATGAGTTCTCGGGCATTGGATTTGATCCGCTGGACTTGATAGGCGATTTCAGAAGAGGCTGCGACTTCCTTGATATTGACATGAACCAGTGTGTCTATGGCCTCGCGAGCTTCCCTATCTTTGATCACGGAATATGCTGTTGGAATGACGACCAACAGTGTAAGGCTTAAGAAGCTTAAGATGAATTTCGTTCGTAGAGTCATCTTAATGTCTTGCAGCCGTTAAAGGTAGAAACGAAAATCAAAGATATACTCATGGTCAATTATTTTATTTTTAAATTTGCTTATGAAGTTTGTCTTGTCGATATGATCATTATAGATGACGTTTTCTAGTAATATTAAGCTGTTATCATGAGAAAATTTATAAAAATGTCTCCTGAATGCGGTATTCGCAGAAAACACACTTAATCGCTGTATGGTTCTATCTCTTGTGGTATCTTTTAGGCTAAATAGCTCTAAGCATTTAAGTCATTGCTGATTATGGGCATCAAGAATCTTTGCAGGAATTATTCAGGTATAACAATCACAGGAGCTACACATGCATGAGAAAATAATTACTGGGTTGATGCTCATCATAGCTGTGATTCATTTACTGCCTTTAAGTGGGTTTTTTGGAGTTGAGCGGTTGGTGTCTCTCTACAAAGTTGAAATAATAGATGCCAATTTAGAAATATTAATGCGTCACAGGGCCGTTTTATTTGGGATTCTCGGTGGCTTTTTTGCCTATTCAGCATTTAACCCATCTCTACAACCTTTAGCTTTTCTCGCAGCGTTTATAAGTATTGCATCATTCTTTTTCTTGTCTTTTTCCGTTGGCGATTTCAATGAGGCCATTCGTAAAGTCGTTATTGCTGACGTCGTTGCCTCTGTGTCACTTTTAGGGGCTGTTGGAGTTTATTTTCTTAAGCGAAATAGCTGATATACTCGCCATAAGGAGCTTCATCTCTAATGTTTTTTGGCAGGTATCAATCAGGTGAAGAAGGTGGTGATTTTTCCGAAGATTTTTTTGAGCACATAAATGCGTTGATCAGTTGGAGTTGTTCTATGGCGAAAACAAATTTAATTCATAAGTGCCTCATATTTTTCATAACTGCCTTAGTCCTGAGTGCACAGTCGACAGCTAGTCGCGCCGAAGCAAATTTTGTTTCTTTGCCGAAAATTAAAAACAATACAGTTGCTCCACGGATTATCTATATTGAAAATCCTCGCTTCCAGGCAATATCGCCACTTGACCTTCAGAAGGTAGTTCAAACGGCAAGAGGCCTAGTAAATGAACACTTTGGTATTGCAGTCAAACTCCCTGGGAAAATAACAACCCTCAAGATCGACGCTATTTTTCCAGAGTTAATAAAAAATAAACCACAACAGTTTGACAACCTTATTGGCGATTTCAGAAATAACAAAGTCGATTGGACAAGCATTAAAGAGTTGTTGATCGAGCAGATCAAAAAACAAAAAGATCCTCTCGCCAAACAAATCGAATTTGCCCGACCCTATTTGGTGACGCCTCTTGCCAAAGAGGAACCGGGGGCATTTGCTCAGGCTGTAATGACGACCATGAAAGAACGGTTGCTATACTGGACCGAGGCCAAATTAGATGATGGTTTGCCCGTGATTGGGGCTCAGCCATATAACGAATATGGTTATTGGACGCTAATGGCTAAGCTAGGAATTGAAGCGGAGATCGTTCTGACCAATCAACTGGTCGCAAGCGTTGAATATATGCCGACACCTGTTCACACCTCAATCCGTGGCGGAATTACGGGAGGGGCTACAGAGTATAACCCCAAGTCAAAGTATGGTGCCTCAGTTTGGGTTTCTCTATTCCCCTACTTTTCTGAGGACCCACAAATCAAGAAACTTCGTAATGGTGACAGTTATAGTCGTGATGAAGCCTTAACATATGCAGGAATAATGCTGGCTCATGAGATGGGACATCAACTATTACAACTAGGCCACCCCTGGTCAAATAAGGCTTGCCTGATGCGGCCAGCAGAAGTTCTTGATTTTTCCGCTTGGGCTAAGAATCTGGATGCAGAGAAATGTCGGATCGACTCTAGCCCAGCTATGAAACCAGGAACGGCCAAAGCGCCGATTTGGTAGATTTTTTCAGTTTAAAACTGGTGGTTTGACGTAAAAAAACACGCTCCGGTTTTAACCGATCCGCGTGTTTATAAAAGGTGGTGCCCCCAGTCGGAATCGAACCGACACTCCGTTGCCAGAACGGGATTTTGAATCCCGCGCGTCTACCAATTCCGCCACAGGGGCATATCCTATGCGATTGGAAGGCGCATAATAGCCATCCAATTCGTCGGGTCAACGATGATTTAATGGTTTTGTGTGAGGTTGCTGTTATCACGGCTTCCTGCTAAATGAGAAACAGACTTTTGATCCCCCCCTATTGGAGCGTTATTCATTGTTACAGCGGCTTTACGATTGGACTATGGACTTGGCCGGAAAACCAAATGCCTTGCTGTTTTTGGTGCTTATCGCCTTTGTTGAAAGTTCTTTTTTCCCCTTGCCGCCTGATATCTTGCTTATCCCTATGGTTCTTGCAGCACGAGAGCAAGCTTGGCGCTATGCGGCCTTTTGCACTGCGGCTTCAGTTCTCGGGGGCTGTGCAGGCTATGGAATAGGGTACTTCCTCTTTGACACCATTGGCCAACCGGTTCTAGGTTTTTATGGTTATATGGATAAGTTTGAAGTCTTTAAGGGGTATTACAATGAATGGGGTGCCTGGATTGTTGCCGGAGCTGGTGTTACACCATTCCCCTACAAGGTCATAACCATTGCCAGTGGTGTTACTAACCTTGATTTCGCCACATTCTCAGTGGCATCTGTGCTTTCTCGTGGGGCTCGTTTCTTTCTGGTTGCAGCTCTGTTATGGAAATTCGGGCCGCCGATCCGAGGATTCATAGAGCAACATTTAGGGAAGCTAACAGTTATCTTTTTTGTTATTCTCATCGGCAGTTTTGTCATCATAAAGTATCTTTGAACCATGAACGAATTCGCGGAACGCCTCTATCCATATACAGCCGCTTTTATATTAGCCGTTTGTGCGGTGGCTTTAGGAAGTGCTTATACAGCGCAATATTGGTTCGACTTGGAGCCTTGTGAGCTGTGCCTTTATCAACGTGTCCCTTACGCCATCGCCGGGTTTTTATCCATTGTCGCTATGCAGATGAAGGTAATGAGAACGCGGTCCCTCCTACTTTCTCTTTGCGCTGTTGCTTTTGTTGTTGAAGCAGGATTAGCTTTTCACCATGTAGGTGTTGAGCAGCATTGGTGGCAAGCCTTTACATCTTGTTCAGGGGATATCAAAACGGGCCTTTCCTTGGAAGAGCTTAAAACCGCGTTGCTCGCGAAAAAACCAAAAGCTTGTGATGAAATTACTTGGCAAATCCTTGGTCTTTCAATCACAGTTTACAACGTTGTTCTCGGTCTGGCGATGGCTGCATTTAGCTTTGCTGGTGCCCGTTGGACCGCAAAAAAGGTGACCTATGCTTAAGAAACGCCTCCCTGGTGATCCTGCTCCCAAAGAGCAAGTTAAGCGGATGCTGCGCGTTGATCATGCTGGGGAATATGGGGCAGTTCGTATTTATAAAGGTCAACTTGCAGTGCTTGGGAAAAGCAAAGAGGCTCCAGTCCTTAAAGAAATGGCGGAGCAGGAGCGAGTTCACCTAGAGACTTTTGATAAGTTGCTCGCAGATCGTGATGTGCGTCCTACTGCGCTTATGCCTTTGTGGCATGTGGCGGGGTTTGCCCTCGGGGCGGGATCTGCTCTCTTAGGAAAGAATGCGGCGATGGCTTGTACGGTCGCTGTCGAGGAGGTTATTGACGAGCATTACGCCGATCAAGTGGAAGCTTTGGTGCTAGAAGAGAGAGAACCGGAACTTCAGGAAACTTTCGAAAAATTCCGCTTGGAAGAGCTAGAACACCGGGATCTTGGGATTGAAAACGGCGCTAAATCTTCTCCTGTTTATACGCCGCTAACGACTGTTGTTAAAACTGGGTCAAAGCTGGCGATTTGGTTGAGTGAGAGAATATAGCTCTTCCTATCTTTGTATCTTTTTAGGCGAGATTATGTTATAATTCGCCATCAAGCAAAAAGGAGGAGCGGTTATGAAAATAAGTGAAATCCTAAAGAACAAAGGCCACTCACCCGTTGTTTGGCTCAGGCCAGATGACTCCCTTATGACCGCAATGCACCGTATGAAAATTGAACATATTGGATGCATTATTGCCAGTGAAGATGGGAAAACCCCTCTTGGCATTCTTTCAGTACGCGACATTGTTTATGCAATGGCCTCCCATGGCAGTGACCATGGTTTGTCTGAGCTTGTCGCAACCCCTGAGACACAGATTCATGAAGTCATGACCAAGAAACTTACAGTTTGTAACCCTGACGATAGCTTGCATGATGTTATGAAAGAAATGACTCGTTGGCGTTACTGGAATATGCCCGTGATGGAAGAAGATGTGCTTGTCGGGGTTATTGGTATTGATGACGTGGTAAAACACGGTGTTCAAGAAATGGAGCTTGAAGCAAACATCCTCCGCGATACGCTCATTCGGAAGAGTTAAGCCAGTACGGGGGCACTATTGTAGGGCTAAATTTAATTTAGTGATCGTCGTCACTTCCATGGGGGCGGAAGGAAGATAATGTGGTTCTCAGATCAGGGGCCATGATCCCCAACAAACGTCCCCCCAAACGGCGTTCCCTTCAAGCCCCTGATCCCCCTCTCCTTATTAAAACCGATTTGCGTTCAAGCGCCTTGCATTCTCACGCAAACGATTGCTGTGCAGCAATCGCAACCTTGATAGAGAGTAGAGTAAGGATAAATTGGACTAGTAACAGCTACGTTGGGCGTCTTTGCAGGCTGATTTACATGCTTTATCTTTTTTATCGCAGGATTTACGGCATTTTTTATAGATTGTACCGCAATCGACTGGTTTGCGGCTCATGCTGCCGATGGAACCAGCGCAACTAGATTTGCAAGTGGCTTTTTCATCTTTGCCATTGTCACGGATACATTTTTCCATACAAGCCATGATGTCAGCTTGAGCAACTGGGGGGGTTATGAAAACAAAACCTAAGATAATGAGAAGTGCCAAACCAATTTTTTTCATCATACGTACCTCGAATTATTTAAAAATATTTATGTTGAAGCAATCTGGTTAAACATCACCGTTAAGCGAGGCTCTGAGAAGTCGAGATTGCAGGGCACTTATTTCTTTTCGCACATCTTCAAGCTCTTGGTGAACTGAAACACAGCCCTGGATGCCTAGTTGTTCCTTGAAATCTTCAAAATCTATGCGAAATTCAGCGCCAACGGCTCGATCAGAAGCAAGACGGTCTTTGATTTCGGCAAGGTCTTTAGCGAGAGCCTGGAGTGAGTCATCTTGGCCAATAGCTGCTGCCTCGATCTCATCACTAGATACCTCTTCCTCTTCAAAATTCTCTTCTTCTAATAATTCATCTTCTAACTCTGGTGCTGAAATGGCTTCTTCTTCAATTTCCAACTCTTCAATTTCTACGAGGGGAGGTGGCGGTGGGGCTTGAAGGGTTTCTTCCAAGCGAACAACGAGCATTTCAAGCAGTCGTCGGGTATCCTTTGCTTTTTCTTCCCAACCAGAGAGGCGTGAAAGTTCCAGCTTAAGTTCATCGACTTCTGAGCGAAGTTCAATGACCTCTTCTTCTAGTTGATCGTTGTCTAAGTCTGCCATGACACTTATCTAGCTATTTCCAGGGGCTATCGTCAATGGGTAGCACAAAAACCTTAACCTTAGCTTTCTCTTTTTACCGCCCAGTATTGAGCCGCTATTAAGGCGGCAACTCGTGCGTTATCAGCTAACAGGGTTTTGTTGGTAGTAATTGAGGCTCCATCAGTTAATTTACTGAGGCTTTTCAATAAATAAGGTGTGACAGCTTTTCCTGTTATTCCTTCAGCATGGGCTCTTTCAAGGGCTAGGTTTATGGATTTCTCAATTTCTTCTTGATCAAGGGCAGCGCTCTGAGGGACGGGATTGGCAAAAAGAATACCTTTTTCAGGGGACAGCTGCCATTGAAGCTTGGCTAAATGAGCTGCTTGCTTATCTCCCTCTACCCACTGATCGAGATATAGACCGCTTTCACGGCTGTAAAAGGCTGGGAGTTTTTGAGTTCTGTACCCCACAACAGGGATACAAAGTGTTTCAAGATGTTCAAGGGTTTTTGGTAAATCCAGTATGGATTTTGCGCCGCTGCATATAACAGCGACAGGTGACTGGGTAAGCTGTTGAAGGTCTGCCGAAATATCCCAGGTTTTATCAACTCCACGGTGGACACCGCCAATGCCGCCAGTAGCAAAAAACTTAATTCCGGCTTTGTGAGCACAAACAACTGTTGCAGCGACGGTGGTTGATCCGTTAGCTCGCTTGGATAAAGCATATGAAAGATCGCGGCTGCTGAGTTTAAGAACATCCCGAGCTTGAGCAAACTCTTCTAACTTATCGTCGGATAGGCCAATTTTGATTTTTCCATCCATAACAACAATGGTCGCTGGAAGGGCACCGTTTTCGCGAACCACAGATTCCATCTTGCGGGCTATGGCTAAGTTATCAGGGAAAGGAAGCCCATGGGAAATAACAGTCGATTCCAAAGCAACAATTGGCTTTTGGGTCGCTAATGCATCTTTAATTTCAGATGTAATGTCAATAATTTTATCCATTTACATACCATGAACTAAAATTAAGACAGAAAAAAGGACCAACCAGGAAGGTATTTGGGGGAGGGGACGCGGCACGGTTCGGGGTTGGGGAAGGGGGCCGCGGCGTATTTTCCAGGTTGGTCCGTAGTTAAGACTATTACATATAAAACACCAGAATTCTAACGCCCGAGCGTATAGTTAGGGCTCGGAAAAGTATACCTAGGGTCCATTCGTATACATTTTGTGGAAAACTTTAGGAAAATTGTGCAAGACTCTACCAGGAAGGGATTACTTGTTTTTAGTCTCAGAGCCTGCTGCGGTCTCAAAATTTGTAAGATCCATCAAAGCTATGGGAACTGCGGGGTAATTTGCTGCGGCCCAACTCATTAAAGTCACGCTCAGAACAACCAAGGCTATGGCCGTGAATTTCATTTTCAGAGATTGTATTACTTTGTTTTTGGGATTCAATTGCGTTGTATGAGCCATTGCGGGGGTACCTACAACAGGTGTTGTCATCCCTGATTGGTAATAACAGGCTTCACCGATACCACTACGCTTTGCATGATACATAGCAATATCTGCCCGACCTAAAAGAGTTTCTTGGTCTGTGCCGTCTTTGGGGTATACCGAAATGCCGATACTTACGCCTATCTGGGTGAGTTTTCCCGACAGCATGAAGGGTTCAGCCACAGTTTCAATTATCTTTTTTGCGACCAAAGATGCGCTGTCTTGGTCATTAATTTCTGAAACAATGACAGCAAACTCATCTCCTCCTAAACGGGCCACAGTATCCGAGTCACGGACAGATTTTTTAAGACGCAAGGCAACTTCTTTTAAGAGGGTATCGCCGATCGCATGACCACGGGTGTCGTTGATCTCTTTGAAGCGATCCAGATCTAGGAAGAAGACAGCGAATTTTTGTTGGCTCCGCTTGGCTTGTTTGCTTGTGGTGTTTAGGCGATCAAAGAACAAGGTGCGGTTGGGGAGTTCTGTTAGAGAGTCATAGCTTGCCTGGCGAATAATCTCTTCTTCAAAAAGCTTGCTTCTGGTGATGTCGCGGAAGATTGCTAGGTAATGAGTAATGCTTCCTTTGGTCGCTTTGATGCACGACATGGAAAGCCAGACCGGGAAGGTTTCCCCATTTTTGCGCTGGTACCAGACTTCGCCTTGCCAATTGCCTTGGGTGTTTACTTCTTTCCAGAAATTTTCAAAGAAATCGATATCTTGGCAACCGGATTCAAGAAAATCAGGTCTGACCCCAAGAATTTCTTTAGAAGGAAAGCCCGTTATCTGACAAAAGGCATTATTTACCATTTTTATATGGTGATGCTTATCTGTCAACATGATGGCATCTGTTTCTGAATTAAACAACGATTGAGCAATCATTGAAAATTCTTTAGTTTTACCTATTTCGTTCAACTTGCTT
Source organism: Rhodospirillales bacterium (assembly GCA_026196105.1). GTDB lineage: Bacteria > Pseudomonadota > Alphaproteobacteria > Rhodospirillales > JAPHRK01 > JAPHRK01. The sequence goes on from JAPHRK010000033.1 coordinate 139,457, forward strand.
TTAAGAGCAATTTCATGATTTAGGGCATCGCAAATTTCTGTCGTTTGTGAACGGGGGACAACATTATGGACCCCTTGTTTTATCAAGCGAACAGCCATTGCTGCATCTAGATTATCATCAACAACAAGGAGAGGGGTGTCTACATGGAGGTCGTTTAAAATATCGAGAGCTTTTTTGACAGGAAGAGCTTCTGACTCTTCAACAATAACGGCATCCCAATTTTGCAACCCTAAAGCAGAACTGTATTGGGTTTCATCTTCAACGATCTGGAGAGAAGGCGCAAAACCTCTGGCACGCAACTCAACAGTGAGTGCGTCTACATGTTCCGGCATAATGCCAGAGATTAAAATATTTCTTCTAGTCGCCACGGCACTGCAACTCCCCTGTGCCTGTTTAGAAGTGTTATAATTACATTTTTATGGAAAGTCTACCCGTAAAGAGTTTAAAGTGAGGGTTTTAACAGAAAATTTACGTTTATGGCGGGTGCTTTGGGAGAAAAGGTCTTGAACAGGGATATATGACTATTATATGGCCCGTTTAATGGAGAGGGTTGTAACGTCATCTGCAATCTCTGCCTGACCAGCAAAATCTTTCACCAGTTGCTGGACTCGGTCGCAAATTTCTTGTGCCGAGGCCCCGTGTTGACCCTCCAAGAACTCGACTAGGCGCTCTTCGGTAAGCTGATTTCGTTGTTCATCCATGGCTTCGCTGACCCCATCAGTAAAGAAGAAAACTGAATCCCCTGGCTCAATTTGAACCTCAGATTTCTCGTAAGGCATTCCTTTCTCTACCCCTAAGACGATCCCTTCACCCCCTTCTAAGGGCGTGGATTTTCCGGTTTTGTGACGGGTGATTAATGGAGGGTGGTGTCCTCCATTTGCATAGCTTAGGGTCCAGGTTTCCATGTCTAAGGTGCAGTAAAAAACGGTCACGAACATGTTGGTGATGTCGTGGCGACAGAGGAGGTCGTTTGCTTGAAAAAGGCTAGCTGCAGGGTCTCTACCATGGGTTGCTGCTGCTTGAATGAGGGTCCGGGCGACAGCCATGAAAAATGCCGCAGGAATACCTTTACCTGCCACATCAGCAATTACCATTCCGATCTTGGTTGGTTCGACAAAAAAAACATCATAAAAGTCACCGCTCATCTCTTTTGCAGAGCGAATATCTGCAGCAATTTCTAAGTTCTCAAATTCAGGAAAAATTGAGGGCAGAATGCGCATTTGAATGTCGCTGGCGATATCGACTTCTCGGCGAATAGCTGAAAGTTGGGCCTCAGTTCGCCAAGCTTTGCGCCGCCGCTCGCAATCTTTATAAACTCTACCGATCGTACTAATCAGGTCAGCAGGAGCGACAGGCCGTGTTAAAAAATCTGCGGCTCCATTGTTCATAGCTTCTCGAATGTGAGGGATATCATCCCCTTTGGTTAAGGCGACTCTGGGGATACGAACTTTGCGGCCACTTAATTTGTGAAAGAGCTCAAGGCCATGTAATTCTTCTTTGTCGATAGCAACAATCGCCAAATCGAGGTCAGGTTCATCACGTAGTATTTCTACGGCTTCTTCGTTGGATTGCGCAAAAATGAATTGGTAATTCTCATCCTTAAGTCTTTCCGCTTGCTGTTTGCACTCAGAGATGAATTGATCATCGGTATCGACTATAAGGGTGACTGGCATTGGTTTTCCGTGAGAAAGGGAACAATTATTTTCCTTACTATAAGGCAGTTTTCCATCCCGGCAAGCTGGAGGGGCTGTAATCGTGCGTGACCACGGGCTTTTGTCATGATACCTACGTGTCTATGAACACAGATACAGAAAACAACTCAAAAGAAAAACCCGCAAAAGCGAAACGGAAAGACCCGATCGCTGATTCAATTATGGGCCTTCTTCAGGCTGGCAAGCCTTTGACCTTTCAAGCTGCCGCCCAACAAATTGCAGAGCAGCGCCGTAAACCGAAAGATCGTAAAGATCTTTGGAAGCGCTACCTTACTGCTGTTCGCCAACAGGCGATTCACTTGGCTCGTGAAGGAAAGATTGATCTTGTCCATCGCGGGGCCGTGGTTGATCCAGGTGATTTCAAAGGCTTGGTCTCCATGCGGCTTAAAGGTTCATCGGCTGAATGATCGCCAAAAACCTAGCTGAACGATTACCGTTTCATTACGGCTGGGTTATTGCTGCTACTGCTGTCACGGTAATTTTTTCCTGCTTGGGCATGGCCCGTTTAGGTCTGGGCATGTTGCTCCCATCAATGGGAGATGACCTTTCCTTGAGCTACTCCCAGATGGGTTACATCAGTACAGGTAATTTTGTTGGTTACTTAATCGCTGTTGCCTCGGCTCCATACCTTATGGGAAAACTAGGAACACGAAAAACTATCGTGCTTGGCTTGCTTCTGATCGCCTTAACCACAATGGTTATGAGCCAGATGCAAGGTTTCTTGGCGGCAATCGTTGTCTACATTATTACAGGGCTTGGCAGTGGGTTCGCGAATATCCCGGTAATGGCGCTTTTAGCACATTGGTTTTTAAGCAGATATCGTGGGCGCGCTGCTGGATTGGCTGTTACGGGTAGCGGTTTTGCCATTATGTTGGCGGGGGTTGTTGTTCCTGAAATCAACCAAACTTTTGGAGCGTCGGGCTGGCGCATCGGTTGGGGGGGAATTGGGGCCTTGTCAGCCCTTATTGCGCTCATAAGCTGGATCACTATTCGCGATACACCAAAAGAAGTTGGGCTGCTGGCAGTTGGTGAAGTCAAAGTAAGTAACCCGAACTTAGGCCCTACTCCTAACATTGCTCAGCCAAAAATTTTTAACGGCCTGATGGTTCACGTAGGACTTATCTATTTTGCCTTTGGTGCGACCTATATTACTTACAGTACATTCATCGTCACGACCCTGATTAAAGAATTTGGCTTTAGCGAGGATGTTGCTGGAGGTTTTTGGTTTTGGATAGGTTTCCTTAGTCTGTTTTCTGGGCTTATTTTTGGCCCTCTCTCAGATAGATTGAGCCGTAAAGCTGCTATCGCTATTGTTTATGGTTTGCAGACCGCAGCTTATGCCTTGGCCGCTGTCGCTACTAGCGGGTGGGCGCTTTATTTGTCGGTCGGTCTATACGGCATCGCTGTATTTTCTATTCCGGCAATCATTTCAGCTATGATGGGTGATTATTTAGGGCCTCGACGGGCAGCCGCTGGGTTATCGTTTATCACCTTCTTTTTTGCTGCCGGACAAGTGATTGGCCCTGCTTCAGCAGGGATTGCTGCCGATATACTCGGAAGCTTTACTCCAGCCTATGGCTTTTCCGCTCTGGTGACAGGCCTTGCAGTTATTGCAACTCTGCTTTTAAGGACATCAAAAAACAGCGATTAAGGAGAAAAAAATAAGATGGTTGGTCTTCCTAATTTTAGCATTTTTCCGCTTATAACCCACGCTGTGAGCCTTAATAGCGTCGAGATGGCTCCTAGGATTTTTTATCCTTTGAGGTCAGTGGTATAAAAATTTTGCTTTGTGTTAAGCACTCACGCGATACATTATAATCCCGCGTTGATTAATACTTAATCATAACCACATGTATGGTGGGTGTTGTGCAATTATATGGGAATATTAGAGGTTTATAAAACAAGGTGACTAAGCCCCTCTCACCAAAACCATCACGGTCACCAATATCCATACAAATGTGGACACGATTTTCTGCGATTCTTGTAATCCTTGGGTTACTTTCAATCGGTTCGCAAATGCTTACTGAATGGCTAATTACTGCCAACGAAAACAGTAATGCCATTGTGAATATCAGTGGTCGCCAAAGGATGCTTTCGCAACGGATAACCTTATTGAATATCAAGTTAAGTCAAGCTCCTGATGAGATTAGTTACCATGCTCTTCAAAGACAGCTAACTGATGACATCAATTTGATGGAAGCTTCCCATAAAATCTTAACCAAAGGTGACAAAGGCCTTAATATGCCTTCTGATATGCCTCCAGACATATCTGCTTTATATTATGGGCCAAAAAGCTTTGTTGATCGGGATGTGCAACGGTTCATAAAATTTGCGCGTGCTGCCGCTAAAATCAAATACGAACAGCAAACCCCAGATAGTGAAAATATTCAGCGAGTGTTCAGGATGTCGCGGGCAAGTCTACTTGCTGATTTGGATAATGTCGTCAGGCAATATCAAATTGAAGGAGAGGCGCGGGTACAGGAGTTGAAATCTCTTGGTTTCGCTTCAGTGGTTGTTTTTATTTCGGCTTTAATCGCTTTGGCGACAAGTGTATTTAAGCCCCTTGTCGCTCGTGTCCAAAAAGAGCTTGCTGAGAAAGAGAATACCCAACGTCTCTTAGCTGCTAGTGAGCGCCGCCAGCGAACCATTGTTGAATCAGCTTTGGACGGGGTGATCACCATTAATAAAGAGGGACGCGTGGTTGAGTTCAACCCCTCAGCCCTTGCCACCTTTGGCTATGATGACTTAAGTGAAGTTGAAGGGAAGCGGCTAGAAAAGCTGATTATTCCCCATGATGTTCAGCATAAGCATATTGACGGTATGGCCCGATTTTTAGCGGGTGGGAAAAGCGTCATCTTAGGGAAAAGGATTGAAGTCGAAGGAGAGCGTCGTGATGGCACCATTGTTCCCATTGAGCTTACGGTAACAAGTTTCCGAATTGCGGGAGAGCAATATTTCACAGCTTTCCTTCGTGATTTAACCGATAAAAAAAGTGCGGATGCTGAAAAAAAGATACTTGAAGAGCGCCTCCAGCAAAGCCAGAAAATGGAAACTATGGGGACCCTGGCAGGGGGTATTGCCCATGATTTCAATAATATTCTCACGCCGATTGTGGGGTATCTGCAATTGCTATTACGTAAAGCTGGCGATGACCAAGATTTAAAAACCTCTTTAAACCGTATTCTTAAAGCCGCGAATAAAGCCACTGATTTGGTCGGGCAGATTTTGACATTTAGCCGGCAAGCTTCCTTTGAAAAGAAGCCTATTAGCATTTCTCCCATCTTAAAAGAAACGATGAGGCTTCTTCAGGCAACAACGCCGAGCTCTATAAATTTTGTTCAGAAGATTGAAGATGACGGCCCCCCTATTTTGGCGGACCCTTCTAGGATTCAGCAAGTGGTCATGAATCTTTGTACCAACGCGGCACATGCCGTTGAGGATGCAAAAGGTACGATTACAGTAGAGCTAGAGACAATTACCTTTGATGAGGAACAAGCGAAACTATATCACAATTTGGACCCAGGTGTTCATGTGAAACTTGTCGTTTCGGATACTGGAAAAGGGATGGACGAGGAAACTCAAGTGAAGATTTTCGATCCTTTTTTCACGACCAAGCGCCACGCGGGTGGTACAGGCTTAGGGCTTGCAACCTGCCATGGGATTGTTACAGAAATGCGCGGTGAAATATTAGTTGAGAGTAAGCTAGGCGAAGGAACTACCTTTATTATTTATTTCCCAACAACTGAATTTGCAGAAGAAAGTTTTAACACTGAAGGAGCCGCCGACCTTGCAGGAACGGGAACTGTTTTGCTGGTGGATGATGTTGAAGATAACGTTGTTCTCATTAAGGAAATGCTCGATACCTTAGGCTACGGAGCAATAGGTTTTCATAGTAGTGCGGAAGCTTTGCAGTACTTTAAAAACAATCCCTATAAAGTAGATGTCGTCCTGACGGATCAGGAAATGCCAGAAATGACGGGAGACATTCTTGCACAAGCGGTAAAGGAAATTCGCCCAGAAATTCCCATTGTATTGATGACTGGTTTTAGTGAGAAAATTTCAGGTAAAGCACCGGAAGATCAGGGGTTGTCAGATATTATCCAAAAACCCCTCACTATTGAGAGCTTAGGCAAGTCGATCAAAAGTGCTTTTCATCAAGCCGCTTGAGGCGACGTATCAACAGGCATACCTGCTGCAGCCCAAGCCTGTAACCCACCCGTTAGGCTGTAAGCTTCTTTCAAAATTCCATTGTCGAGCAAGTGCTGACCAATTTGATACGATCTCACCCCGTGGGCACAGATAAAGACGACCCGTTTATCTTTCTCTTTTTCCATTGCGGCGACATTGAACTGAGAAAGCGGGTGGTGAATAGCGTTTGGAACCCGCGCAAATTGAAGTTCGCTATCTTCGCGCACATCAATCAGAACTGTATCGCTGTCTTCTAGCCACTGGCCCACATCAACAGCATTAGCTTCTTTTACAAACTGCATCTCAATACCTAACAATAAACCTAGTAAAATAGTTGGGTATTAAATGATGTCGCACAGGGCAAAGGTCAAGACCCAGATGGAGAAATTTATAAAAGCGTTATTTTCATATGTATTGAAGGGAGAACAAGGCCTGGTTTTATGGGAATATCAATTAGTGCGATTTTTTCAAATCCAAGAGCTTGATAAAAACCTTTGGCATTTAAACTCGAATAACATTCGAAATATTTTACACCTTGTGCCTTTGCCATTTCTTCACACTGATCATAAATTTTACGCCCAATTGAATGTCCAATCCAATCAGGGTGAGTTGCAAAATGCCGGATATGCCCAAGCTCAGGGGTAATATTTCCGGCCCCTGGTCGTTCCAGGGTCCAACCGCCACAACCAACCGCCAAGCCCTCATTGTTTTGCGCAATAAAATAGGTGCCAGAGGCGAGTAACTTTGAGTTTGCTTGGGTAATTAAAGGCAGCAGTTTTTTAAGGATCGCTTCGTCATAACTAGCTGGCATAAGCTGTGAGTAGGAAGCTTTGAGTAAGCCTGTGACAGCGGCTTCGTCTTGCGATGTTGCAACCCGAGGGGTGATTTTGTCAGACATGATTTAAGTTACCGCTTTGGCAAAGGAATAGCGGTGGAATGTTGTATTTCGTCAACAATGACCGATGTTTTAACACTCCCGACTCCTTGCATTTCGACCAACCGATGCATGAGGAACTCTGACATAGCTTTGAGGTCGGGCAAGCAAACCTTAAGCAGGTAATCTGTCTCTCCTGTCACTGAATAACATTCCAGCACTTCGGGCACATCTTTGATAGCATCAATAAAAGTTTGCGCCGGATTGACCCCATGAGCATCAAGGGATACAGAGACAAAAATGGAAATATCCATGCCGACGGCATTGGGGTCAATCAAAGTGACATAACCTTTAATTACCCCCATCCCTTCCAGGCGTTTTACCCGCCGGTGGCATTGTGAAGGGGAGAGAAAAGCGATCTCTGCCAGTTCATTGTTCGAGGCCCTAGCATTCTCTTGTAAATGAGCCAAAATTCGGAGGTCTGCAGCATCAAGTTCTGGTTTTTGCATGAAATTCCCGTTTTCAGCAGTAAAAATGCAATGATTTAGCAAAATATAGCCTTTCTGAAGGGCGTTTTGCAAGATGCATGAGGCGACTCAGTGGTAAGTTCTGCGGACAATTTAAGGCTTAGAGGAGACGGCCCGTGAATCAGATGACTAACCCGAATAAACCCGCCGAAAATACTGCCCTGCTTATTTCAGGCAATGAAGCTGTTGCCCGTGGGGTTTGGGAAGCTGGCGTTGATGTCGCCACCGCCTATCCTGGCACACCATCGACTGAGATTTTAGAAGCGGTGGGAACGTTTGACGGCATTCATGCCAACTGGTCACCCAATGAAAAGGTAGCTCTTGAAGTTGCCGCTGGTGCTTCCATGGCGGGGTCTCGCGCTTTTTCTGCCATGAAGCATGTGGGTCTGAACGTGGCCGCTGATGCTTTGATGACTTTAACACTGACAGGCGTCAACGGGGGGTTGGTGATTGCAGTGGCTGATGATGTCGGCATGTCTTCTTCGCAAAACGAACAAGACTCCCGTTACTGGGGTCGCTTTGGTCATGTTCCTATTCTTGAGCCTTCAGATTCTCAAGATGCTTATGACATGACAAAAGCCGCTTTTGAGATTTCAGAAAAATTTAATGTTCCCGTGATCTTGCGTATGACCAGCCGGGTTTGCCATGTGAAAACTATGGTCAATGTGGGTGAGCGCCAAAAGCATGAAATTACAGGCTTTAATATTGACCCATCTCAATGGGTCATGGTCCCAGGTAATGCCAAAGGCCGCTTAGTTTTACAACACCAGCGCGACAAGGTTTTAAAAGAGTACACCGAAACCTGTGAGTTAACGGTCATCGAAGAAGGCAGCGACACCTCGGTTGGTTTTATCACTTCTGGTCCGGCGTACATGCATGTCAAAGAAGCTTGCCCTGATATGTCGGTCATGAAACTTGGTTTGACCCATCCGCTGCCGATTGAAAAAATCCGCGCCTTTGCCAAAACTGTTGATACTGTGATTATTGCTGAAGAAACTGAGCCGCTGGTTGAGCTAGAATTGACAGCCGCCGGGATCAAAGTCGTTGGTAAAGACATCCTTCCTGCTTTTGGTGAGCTAACCCCTAAGCTTGTTCGCAACGCCTTGCGCAAACTTAACGGTGAAACCATCGAAGAGAACAAAGCCCCCGCACAACTTTTCCCACGTCCACCAACCATGTGCAGTGGTTGTCCTCACTTGGGTGTCTATTACACCCTGTCACGCTTCCGCAAGAATGCCATCTTCTCAGGTGATATTGGGTGTTATACCTTGGGTGCGGGGCATCCTTGGAACGCGCTTGATACCTGCGTCTGCATGGGTTCTGCCATTGGCCTTGGTCTTGGTATGGACTTAGCCCGGAAAGCTTCAGGCGAAGACGGCCCAGACAAAGACAAAGCAATTTTTGCCATCATCGGTGATTCTACCTTCCTCCATATGGGTATCCAAGGTCTGCTCGATCTGGTTTACAATAATGGTAACGTCACGGTTATGCTGCTTGATAACTCAACAACTGGTATGACGGGTGGACAGGATAACCATTCCAGCGGACGTGATCTGCGCGGTAATGAGGCCCCTAAGGTGAACTTTACTGAGTTGGTCAAAGCTTTGGGCATGAATCCCGAGCGTATTCGTGAGGTTGACCCTTACGAAATGCCAACTCTTTACCGTGTTATCAAAGAAGAGATCGCTGTTCCAGAGCCATCTGTCATCATCACCAACAGACCCTGTGTTTTGATTGATACATTTGAATCTCATCGCCCTTTGAAAGTTATTGACGATGAATGCACAGGTTGTGGAAACTGCCTCAACGTTGGTTGCCCCGCGATCATTGTGACCAAGCGCTCAATGGAAACTACAGAGAAAGGCAAGGAAGTCGAAAAAGCCTGGGTGAAGATTGAGACCCAAGCTTGTACGGGCTGTGATCTCTGCCCTAAAACCTGTGGTCCTAATGCCATCGTTCCTGCGACCCTTTCTGATATTGCTAACCTGGGAGCCAACTAATGTCTGACGAAAACAGAATCACAAATATCCAGGTTGTCGGCATTGGCGGACAAGGCGTGATGACCGCTTCTGAAGTTTTGTCTCAAGCTGCGCGCTCTTTAGGTTTTGATGTCAAGAAAACCGAAGTGGCTGGCATGGCCCAACGGGGTGGTGTGGTTTCTTCCCACGTCCGTTTTGGCAAACGGGTTTTCTCGCCTGCCATCCCCCAAGGTGAAACTGACATCCTGGTCGCTTTTGAGCCAGCCGAAGGCATGCGCTGGTTGACTGAGGTTAACGAAGGCGGCGTCGCCATGGTCAACACCCTGCGCCAAAAACCTCCTGTAGTGAACATCGGCCTGTTTGATTACCCTGATGATCCAGTAAAGTACATGCGTGACGAAGGCGTCAAAGTCTATGACTTTGACGCTGGCGCTATCGCTCAAGGTTTGGGCAATCCCAAAATGGTTAACACCGTCATGCTCGGCGCCATCGCCGATCACCTGCCTTTTGCTTCAGATACCCTGAAATCAATCATCGTTGAACGTTTCAGAGTTAAGAAGCCAGAACTAGCTGACCTAAACGACCGCGCCTTTGAAGCCGGCCGCCAAGCCGCCAGTGACTCAGAACAAGCCGCTTAGAGAGATTTTGTCTCTTTATTTAAGTTTATGCCACTACACAAGATATCGAAAAGCCCGAACCTGTTTCGGGCTTTTTGCTTTCATATAAGATGATTTCTTTTTTGTTGCTTTTTGAACGTACTCCTCCTATTTAACCGCTTAGGCCTTAAGGGAAGCCTCCCCGTAGAAAGATGGATTCACCCTGATTAGCAGTGATGCTGATTGATGAGACGATGATGACAATTTTTGCTTTTAAGTTGGCCTTGCGGGAGCGCCGATAGAACTTAGGAGTATTTGTGATCATGAACAGATCAATCGAAGAACTAAAAATCCGCGCTAAAAAATTGCAAAAATCTTTTGCTTCTGGTGATAAGAACGCGATTAAACACCTAAAACGTATCCATACAACTCATCAAGAAGTTAAGCGGAGAACTTGCCTTAACAGCATCGCGATGGACTTAGGTTTCAGTGATTGGAGCCAAGCTAAAACGGTGTTGTCCGGAGAAGACGTCGATGGGGTGAATAGAGGAACCCTGTGGTATTCGCAAAAGTGTATGCCGTTTTTGAACCTTTGGTTTGCAACTTATGAAGAAGCACGGGCTGTATTAAAAGATAACCCTGATTTCTATCTAGTTCCTTATAAGAAGCAATTTATTGTTGTTGATCATAATTATCTCAAAGCGATCAATCTTTGGGAGGGATGTCAAACGGAATGGCAAGCGATTGACCGGGATGCGGTTAATGGATATGGGGCGCCAGAATGGCATCATTTGGTCTGGGCTCGAATTGTTGATTTACGGAAGAAAACCCTTTCGACTTAAGGTGAAACGCTAACCCACCCGTTGTGAATGCTTCGGGTGGGTTTTGTTTTGTCATAAATTAAAAACATCCTTAAGGGCGGATATGGTTAAACGTTGAAGTTTAAGACTCGCTGAAGAGTCGTAAAATCAGATCATATGCTCGATCCGATCTCTCCTTCATTTCATCCGCACTCAAAACATCCCTTACTCCAATTACCCTCTCAATCTGAAGATCGCCGATTAGGAGGGCTATGTAGGTGTTGGCAACTTCTTGTGCGTCCTCAAACTGCAGGAGGCCTGCTGATCGGGCTTTGTCGAAAACCTGGGCCAGCATTTTGGTGACGGCTTCTTTGCCGCCGGCAGCAATGGTTTTGCCGAGGGTTCCGGTTTCGTAGACGTCCCCCACGGCGGCTCTATTAAGGATAATGGCTTTTTCCCCGGTGACGATCTTGAGCAAGATAGGGCCGAGTTGCTGTATTGTTTGCAATGGGTCGACATTGCTCTCTAAGCAATCCTCCAGGAGTTTTTTAGCTTCCTTGGCGTTTTCTTTGACCATGGAACTAAAGAGTGTCGATTTGGTGCCATACCATTTATAGAGGGTTTCGTTTGACGCCTTGGCTTGCTTGGCAATTGCCAGCATCGAAGCGCCTTTGTAGCCTTTTTCCTTAAAAACCTTATAGGCAGCAACCTCAATTTCAATGCGCCGCGCTTCCTTTTTATCGTGTTTCATCGACTGCTTCCAATATTGGTTGACAGCTACCGTACATAAATATACGGTAGCCAAAATACGTACATTATTATACGGAAAAGGATAACCCAATGTCTACTTTAAAAAAAGCCGCCATTTCTTTTGGGGCAGTAATTGTCGTGGTGGCTGGCTTTGTTACTTACTCAGCCGTCAGCACTCGTAGTGAAATTACCGCGTTTGAACAAACCTTGATCGCGGAAAATAAGAACGCTGCGAGAGTCGATGTTTCCCAAAGTGATCTAGAAGGTTTACCTGTACCTGTGCAGGCATATTTTAACTTTGTTTTCCCCAATGGCCCACGGACAGATACGAAATGGGTCGAGTTCGAACAGGAAGGGCAGTTTCGTCGTCCTCTGACGAAAGGTTTTGCCCCTACAACGGGACGTCAGGTGGTTGCAGCTCGTAAGCCTGATCTGGTTTTCTCTGCTGTTACGCCGCTTCTTGGCCCCATTTGGGCCGTTGCTTATGATGTCTATATTAGCGGTAAAATGCAGATGGAGGCGCGCCTTCTATCTGCTGTCTCGGTTATGAAAGAGTTCAGCTCCCCAACACTTGATCAGATTTCCCTACGGCGTTGGTTGTTGGAAAGTCCCTCTTTCCCCTCAGCCTTGTTGCCTGGCGGCCCGGTCACATGGGAAGCAATTGATGATACTCACGCACGTGCTGTTGTCCGCGCTCATGGTTACCAAACCTCCATGGTTGCAAGTTTTGATAAAACTGGCGCGTTGACAACTTTCGCTGCCGAAGAGGATGGGGACTTAACAACGCCTTATCATGGCTCTGGTGAACACGTGGCACGGGGTGACTATCAATTGGTTGATGGTGTGCGTATCCCAATGTCATTTGAAATCTCACGTGCTGCTAAAGGTAAGATTTATCCTTTCTGGTCTGGCCGTATAACACAGATTAAATTTATTAAATAACTCCCGGACCCCCCACCCTCTATTTGTCGTTAATAAATGAGGGTGGGCGAGTATATTTTACTCTCTCACGATTAGTTCCCTCGTGTTTTGGGTTGAAGATGAAGACGAGTACTTGTACATCAGCACTCAAATCTACGATGCCTTCTTCAAAGGAAACTAGCCGTGTTTGACGTAAACGAATATTTTGATGGAAATGTAAAATCTATCGCTTTTAAAACAGCAACCCTACCTGCCACTGTGGGCGTTATGGCTCCTGGTGATTATGAGTTTGGCACCAATCAGAAAGAAACCATGTCTGTGGTGAGTGGGGCGCTGACGGTTAAATTGCCGGGCAGTGATGATTGGCAAACATTTGAAGCCGGGGTGTCTTTTATCGTTGAGGCCAATCAGAAGTTCCAGCTTCAAGTCGCTGTCGATACGGCTTATTTCTGTACTTACGAATAAACCATCTCGCGCCAAAGATAAGTTTTGCTTGCCTCTGATTGATTTGGGGCGAGCTTAGCTATGGCATGGGCCAGTGTTTCTACCTTAATGGATCGATATTGGGCTAAACCCCCGACCATGAGAGCATCAACTAAGGGTAAAAGAGGGAAAAGCAGCGTCTCAGATAACCTCGGTTTATCCCTTTTAGTGATAATCATGCTGGGTTGGAAAATAGCCAAATTTTGAAACCCTACTTCCTTAAGGGCCACTTCCGTTTGGCCTTTCAGCCGCGGGTAATAAAGAGAAGAAGTTGGTTTAGAACCGACAGCAGAGAGATAAGCAAACCTCTTAGCCCCTGCTGCCAAACTTGCTTTGGCAAACTCCATGACGTACTCATGATCAATCAGGGTCATAGCTTTTTTCGACCCAGCAGTTTTTAAAGTTGTGCCAAAGGTGCAGTAACAATCATCAATCTCTAGGTCTTGAAACCCATGCGCTAAGTTGTCAAAAGTGACAATACGATTTTCGAGCTTGGGGTGTTCAATGCCAATTTCTTGGCGGTTTAAAGTTACCACTTTGCTATAGAGCGGGTTGTCTAACAAAAGCGGTAATAACTTTCGCCCTGTAGCCCCGGTTGCACCTAAGAGAATGGCGGTTTTTGCTTTTGCTTCTTGATTGGTTGTTTCCAAGAGGAACTTCTCCCGAATGTTAGATTTTAGGTTAGGTGAAACAGGCGAACAAGGATTTTGCAACACCCAGACATAAGGGTGAGTTATTCCTCTATATTTATATGGAGCAGAATGAGGCATACTCAAATATTTTTGGAAGGTTGATACGAAGGATCATTCTTTTGGCGATTAAACTACCAAAGGAAACAAACCTCTCGATGAGGTTGAATAGCTAGAAAACCCCTGCGTTACGTAAGGTCGCAATAACGACCTATAAATCCTTTCTCATCCCCGTCATAATAGGCAGAGCAGAAATGAGCAGGGAAAAATCAAATGTCGTCAGCTAATCCAGCCTATAAGCCCAAGTACCATGCTTTTGAAGACATGAAGGTCGGGCAAATTAATGAGTATGGGGCCTATAAGGTAACGGCTGAAGAGATTATTGAGTTTGCCTCAAAGTATGACCCCCAACCTTTCCATTTAGATCACGAAGCTGCCAAGCATTCTCTCTTTGGTGGGCTTTGTGCGAGTGGCTGGCATACCTGTGCCATGACCATGTCCATGATGGTGGCTGACATGATGGAGAATGGATCATCACTTGGCTCTCCTGGGGTTGAGAACCTTAGGTGGGTTAAACCGGTTTATCCTGGCGACACCCTCTCAGTGCGCATGGAAATTCTCGAAACGCGTATCTCCGAGAGTCGCCCAGAAATTGGCATTATCAAGGCCAAGACCACCACCCTTAATCAAAAAGGGGAAGTGGTGCAGGAATTTATTAGCAGAGGGATGTTCCCCAGGATGGAGGCCGAAGCCTCTAACTAAGTTGCTCCATAGCCTTTGGGAGTTCTGACATTAAGTCAATTAGCAGATTTGCTCCCATTTCAGCGGGAGGAACTCGCGTGTAGCCGTAGCTCACAGCGACCACAGTAAGGTTGGCGTTTTGGGCAGCCTGGACATCGTTGGGGCTGTCGCCAACAAATAAAGTCTCCTCTTTGGTAACACCAAGTTCTCTCACCACAGCTTCTACATGGCGGCCATCTGGTTTGCGAAAGGGTAGGGTGTCGCCTCCGATGACTGACTGGAAGTAAGGTGCCATTTTAAGCTCTTCAAGAATGCCATCAGTTGGGCCTTGAGGCTTGTTGGTGCAAACGGCCAGTTTAAGACCATCAGCCTTAAGTTTTTCAAGCACTTCCATAACCCCTTCGTAAGGGATGGTTTTAACCGCGCCTTTGCCATCATAAAAATTGATGAAAACTTCTGTGAGTTTGGGTAAATCGCTCTCGGGGCAAGGGGACCCAGTGAGATCAAATGCCCGTTGGATGAGAACAGCGGCTCCATCTCCGACCATCTGACGAACATCGCTGACTTCAATAGTCCGTCGACCATTGAGTTTTAGCACCTCGTTTGTGGCTGCACAGAGGTCGGCAGCGCTATCAACAAGCGTTCCATCTAGGTCGAATATGACGGCTTTAAAACGGGACATCCCCAACTTCTCCTATTTGCAACTTTTGGAAACAAAGTTTGACTTTGCTTGTCACGGTTGCTTGTGGCAAATTCCCCCCAGAATTAAGGGCTCAATTAAGTCCCTTCCCCGAAGTTTTAAACAACGGCACCCAAATGTCCAAGAACAAAACTGCAGTTATCGTCCTTGCCGCTGGCATGGGCACTCGTATGAAATCTGACCTGCCGAAGGTGATGCACCCCTTGGCAGGACGTCCCATGATCAAACATTTGTTGGCGACTGTGGAAGGCTTGAAGCCTGAACGCATTGCCGTTGTTGTTGGCCCTGACATGGATGACTTGGAGCAAGCTGTTGCGCCCCATCCAACGGCTATTCAGACGGACCGCCTCGGGACAGGACATGCCGTTCTTGCTGCTCGGGAGGCCTTGGAAGGGTTCACAGGCGATGTGCTGATTGTTTATGGTGATACCCCGTTGCTGAGCAAGCATACTCTGGTGAGTATGTTGGAAGCGCGGCGCACCAAGCCGAACCCCGCTGTGGTTGTGCTCGGTTTCCGTCCCTTTGATCCCGGCCAATATGGGCGCTTGATGGTGGATGAAGAAGGTGACCTTAACCAGATTGTTGAGTTCAACGACGCCACGGCGGAAGAGAAAGAGGAAGATCTGTGTAATTCCGGCGTTATGTGTGTCGATGGTAAATTGCTGTTTAACCTGCTTGATCAGGTTACTAACGATAATGCCAAAGGTGAGTACTATCTGACTGATATTGTCGAGCTCGCTGGAGAAGGTGGTTCCCGGTCCGTTGTTGTTGAGGGTGACGAAGAAGAATTGCTGGGGATTAATTCACGGGTTGAGTTGGCCGCGGCTGAAGCGATTATTCAAGATGATATGCGCACCAAAGCCATGGAAAACGGCGTGACCCTGCTTGACCCCAGTACGGTTTATTTTAGTCATGATACTAAAATTGGCAAAGAAGTGACCATTGAGCCTAATGTCTTTTTTGGTCCTGGTGTCACTATTGGCGATCACGTTCATGTTCGTGCCTTTTGTCATTTGGAAGGGGCTACCCTCGAAGGGGGCTCCACCATCGGGCCATTTGCTCGTTTGCGTCCTGGGTCACAGCTTGATCAAGGAGCTAAAGTTGGTAACTTTGTTGAAGTGAAAAATGCTGTTTTGGAGAAAGGGGCTAAGGTTAGCCACCTTACTTACATCGGCGATGCGCGTGTTGGCGAAGAAGCCAATGTAGGCGCCGGAACCATCACTTGTAACTATGACGGGTTTGATAAATCCCATACGGATATTGGTGCCGGAGCCTTTATTGGCTCTAATACGGCTCTCGTAGCCCCGGTTAAAATCGGGGATGGCGCTATTGTTGGAGCGGGCAGTACCGTGACCAAAGATGTCGCCCCTGATGCGCTTGCTGTTTCGCGGGCAGACCAGCGCGGGGTTGATAGCTGGGCTAAGCGCTTCCGTCAGCAAAAGAATAAGGATTAAGCACTATGTGCGGCATTGTAGGGATTGTCGGAAAACAGGAAGTCGGGCCGCTTTTATTAGAAGGGCTGAAACGACTGGAATACCGCGGCTATGATTCTGCCGGAATTGCCACCTTGGTCGAGGACCGCATTGAACGGCGTCGGGCCGAAGGTAAGCTCTCTAATTTGGCCGATCTTGTTGAAAAGCAACCTGTTGTCGGGACCATCGGGATCGGACATACTCGTTGGGCTACCCATGGAATTCCGAACGAAGTAAACGCCCACCCTCACAAAACCGATCGAGTTGCCATGGTTCATAATGGCATCATCGAGAATTTTCAGGAGTTGCGCCAGGAGCTTGATGGTCTTGGTCACAAGATGACTTCTGATACGGATACTGAAGTGGTCGTCCAACTCATCGACTATTATTTGCAGCAAGGCAAAACTCCTGTTGAGGCCGTTTCAACCACCCTAAAACGGCTAGAGGGCGCTTTTGCTCTCGCCATTATTTTCGCTGGTGAACAAGACCTGATGATCGGGGCACGCAAAGGTAGCCCTCTGGCGGTTGGGTTTGGTGACGGGGAGATGTATTTGGGCTCAGATGCCCTTGCTTTGGCTCCGTTGACTAAAAAGATTGCCTATATGGAAGAGGGCGATTGGGTGGTTTTGAATTCCCAAGGGGCAACATTCCATGACTATGAAGATACCGTAGTTGAGCGCGAAGTTAAGCTTACAGAGCTTTCAGGGGCCTTGATTGGCAAAGGTGGTCATCGTCACTTTATGCTCAAAGAAATCTATGAACAGCCGCAGGTAATTGGTGACACATTACACGCTTTCCTTAACCCTGCGACCCGCACTTTAACGCTTCCCGACCTACCGTTCGATTTAAAAGATATTAGCAAGATAACGATCATTGCCTGTGGCACCTCGTCTTATGCTGCGCTGACAGCGAAATACTGGCTTGAAGGGTTGGCGAAGGTTCCGGTGGAAGTGGATATTGCTTCAGAGTTTCGTTATCGCAATGTTGAGATGCCTGAGAAGGGTGTCGCTATCTTTATTTCCCAATCGGGAGAGACGGCAGATACCTTGGCGGCCTTGCGTTATTGCCGGGAACAAGGACAAAAAATTCTTTCTATTGTTAATGTCCCAGAAAGCAGCATCGCGCGGGAGTCTGATGCCGTTCTTCTTACCTATGCCGGGCCAGAAATCGGTGTTGCTTCGACCAAAGCTTTTACCACACAGTTGATGGTGTTGGCTTGTTTCTCTGTGGTGATGGCGAAAGCCCGAGGACGTATTGACGCAGAGACCGAAGGGCAGCTAGCAGAAGCGCTTACCGAAGTTCCCGCTCGTGCTGCTGAAGTGCTTAACCATGATGAACGTTTGTTGGAGCTAGCTCACGAAGTTGCGGAAGCTCGTGATGTGCTTTATCTCGGGCGGGGCTCAAGCTATCCCATCGCTTTGGAAGGGGCTCTTAAGCTCAAGGAAATTTCCTATATCCATGCTGAGGGTTATGCTGCGGGTGAAATGAAGCACGGCCCGATTGCTTTAATCGACGAAAATGTCCCGGTTATTGTTATCGCACCTAGTGACGAGTTGTTCGACAAAACCGCTTCAAATATGCAGGAAGTGATCGCCAGAGGTGGCCGCGTCATTTTCTTAAGCGATGCGCCAGGGTGTAAAAAACTTGCAGAAATGGCCAACCACGCGATCGCCCTCCCCCAAGTAAACCCCTTTGTCGCTCCTATCCTCTATTCCATCCCCGTACAACTGCTGGCTTACCATGTTGCTGTGATCAAAGGGACTGATGTGGACCAACCCAGAAACTTGGCGAAGAGCGTGACCGTCGAGTGATATAGATCGGCGGTATTCTTTTTCTAATTATTTTTTAAATATTGCTCTTTATGATACTCGAGGAACTCCGTATCAATTTTGTGCTTCGGATGGATATTTATTTTTTTCCCGTTAAAGTCGATCAGACCTATTACCTGGAATGTATTGGGATCAATAAAATAAGAAAAATAATCAAACTGATCATGATGGTTTGGGCATAAACAAAGCATATTTTGAATAACATCTGGTCCATTATGCGGATTACCTAAACCTTTGATGTGTGCACCAATAGCGATGGGTCCAGACGGAGAGTCTAATGTAACATCGCAAATCTGACATTGATATTCATACATAGACTTCAACTTTTCGCTTATGGCGACATTGCGCTTTAATCGATTTACGGTAGTCTCTGATCTAGGTGTCCTCTCATAGGTTGGTTTTAGGGTCGAGCTAAGAACGGTTTCCAGTTGATTAACATTAGACTCACTTATCAGATGAAAACGGCAGATGTAGAATCCTCTTTGGCCCCTGATTCGTTCAAAATTTTTTACATAATACAATCCGTCATAACGATATCCCGTTTGAGGGCCATTTTTGATTTGGTGTCCCCTAGTAACCCGCACAGGTAAACTATATTGACAGCTAAGTTGGAGCCCTCGGTTTCCTTTAATGAACTCTTGATCTGCAACCTGTTTACCACCAGGAGTATCTTGTCCGCCCTGACCAGTATAAAGAATGTAATCTAGTTCATCTATATCGTCTTCATATCCACCAGAAAGAACGATCGAATAAGCACCACCTTGAGCACCCCAGATGCCTGACATGAATGGTTTATGGACACCTGCATTTGCCAAATCTCGACGTGAGTCAAACAATTGTCCAACTTTAATTCCCTCAGGTTCGCCAAACATCAGAATTTAGACTCGTGTGGTATCTTCATTATATATCCCCCGATCATATTCTTTAGATGAAATGCTATCATAATCTTATCTAAAATAAGAATTTTTATATTTGTTAGAATTTGGTCGATGAGTGTCCTGTCTATCAAGTGTATTCCAAAATAACTTTTCTCTGGTTGTGGGCATTTCATTTTCGCTTAGCCAATTAGATATCCTTGGAAACGATCAGTGTTTTGAACAAAGACCATTTTTCGTTTCTGAGGCTAAATTTTTCAGATTCAGATTGAACTCTCTCCCTTAAACTCTATATAAGTTCATGAATTGTTCTTTTGGATTTTACGATGGTTTTTGCGGCTGATATATCTGCGGGGTTGTTGAGGCCTTTGTTTGCTTCCAGGGTTCCTGCTGGGTTTCCAAGTCCGGCAGAGGATTTTGTTGAAGGGACGTTGGATTTAAATCGTCATCTTATTGACCACCCGGTGGCGACGTTTTTCCTGCGGGTTTCAGGGGATTCTATGGTTGGGGCAGGGATATTTGCCGATGACCTGCTGATTGTCGACCGCAGCCTGACGGCGAAATCTAATGATATTGTAATTGCGGTTTTGCATGGAGAGTTGACGGTGAAGCGATTGATCCAGGAGAAAGGTCGGTGGCTGCTTCGGGCAGAAAACCCTCAATACCCTGATTTTACCCTACCGGAAGATGCTGAAATCTGGGGGGTAGTAACCAATGCAATTCGAGATTTCCGATGATTGTGGCCTTGGTTGATTGCAATAATTTCTACTGCTCTTGTGAGCGGGTCTTTCAGCCCAAGCTTAGAAATCAACCCGTTGTCGTTTTATCTAATAACGATGGCTGCGTTATTGCGCGCAGCAACGAAGCGAAAGAACAGGGTATTCCTATGGGGACACCCTTTTTCAAGTACCGTCGCCAACTGGAGCAGGAAGGTATTTTTGTCCGCTCCAGTAACTATGCTCTCTATGGGGATATGAGCAATCGGGTGATGACGGCTTTAGCTGAATTTGTTCCTGATCTTGAAATTTATAGCATTGATGAATGCTTCTTGGACCTCACGGGAATGGCGCATGTGGATTTGACTGATTATTGTCGCCAGATTAAGGCTAAGGTTTATCAGTGGACGGGTATTCCGGTTTCCATTGGGATTGGGTCGACGAAAACCTCAGCGAAATTAGCTAATCGTTTGGCCAAGAAGATGCCAAAGACAAAAGGTGTTTTGGATTTATCAAATGCGCCGCACCTATTGGAACGGGCTCTAGAAAAAACCGATGCTGGTGATGTTTGGGGTATTGGACGACGGTGGTCGAAAATGTTGGCGGGTCGGGGGATCGTTACGGCTAAAGACTTTCGCGATGCTCCTGAAGGTTGGGTGCGGCAAAAAATGGGAGTCATTGGCGCCCGAACTCAACTGGAATTGCAGGGGACACCTTGTATCGAATTGGATATAGAAACACCGGATAAAAAGACGGTATGTGTTTCACGTAGTTTTGGCAAAGAGATTGAGAAAATTGAAGGGCTTCATGATGCCTTAGCAACATTTGCTATGGGAGGAGCGGCAAAGCTTAGAAAGTTAGGGCTAGTTGCCAACGCTGTTAATATTTCTATTCGAACCAATGTTCATCGCAAAGACCAAAAGCAACACTCTGAGTCAGCAACCATTGCCTTTCCCACTCCATCCAGTGATAGCCTAGAAGTTCTCTCAGTGACACTCAGCGGATTAAAGCGTCTTTTTCGCCCGGGCTTAAAGTACAAAAGGGCTGGTATTCTTTTGCTTGATCTGGTGCGCAAAGAAGATGCTTCACGCACATTGTTTTCCACTCCGGGTGAGGGAAAAACAAAAAACCTGATGTCGGCCTTTGATGATATTAATCAACGGGTGGGAAGCGGCCTAATAACCTTTGGACAGGTGCGCCGATCGACAACATGGTACATGACCCAAAACCATGTTTCTCCCCGCTTCACCACACGCTGGGATGAGCTTGCTATGGTTGGTGAGCCTGGCCAGATAAATCCACCCCCCTTGAAAAACAGCTCGGCTGAGTTAATTAAGGGGAGGCGCAAAACCTGATTTTGCCTAGAGATGAGTTTCCTGTCGTAACAAATCCTTCAAAAAACAGTCATGTAGATGCGCATGAAGAAGTTTGTTCGCGAGGCTAAATAAGTGGGGACACTAATTGAATAAAATAGAAAATTAAGGACTAAAGACGATGACTAAAACGATATACAAATTTGGCAAAGAAAGGTCAAAACAGAGACTTTCTCCCCGTCCCCTTGAAGGGCGTATTGAAAAACCTGTTTATGATACGATTGCAGAACCTCCTTTGGCAGAAGTTCTTGCCGACCCGATTGTTCACGCTGTTATGAAGCGCGATGGGGTTACCATGGAAGAACTATCAGGCCATATTAACCAAGCCCAACATACCCTCGTGGTAAAGAATGCAGGTTCCTACGTAGAGCGCACCGCTGCTTAAAAGCGGTTGCGCCAACCTACCCAGACGTGAACTACTTGCTCAAGTTCATCCTCTCCTATAGCTTCCTTGAAAATTTAAATTGTCATAAAGGGAGCGCTTATCTTGATCCGCGCTGTAATCTGGGATTTTGGTGGTGTTTTTACCACCAGTCCATTCGTTGCCTTTCGCCGTTTTGAAATGGAAAATGGCTATCCGCAGGATATTATCCGGACCGTTAACTCAAAGAACCATCATGAAAACGCTTGGGCCAAGTTTGAGCGCAATGAAGTGGATCTTGATGAGTTTGACCAATTGTTTCGCCATGAAACCGCTGCTGAAGGCTGTGAAGTTTCTGGAAAGGCTGTGATTGAGCTTCTGGCAGGAGATTTCCGCCCCGAGATGATCGAAGCCCTGCGTCGTTGCACAGAAAAGTACATCACAGCTTGCATTACAAACAACGTTAATGTTGGAGCGGGACCGGCGATGTTTATGTCGGAAGACCGGGAGAAACAAGCCGCTGAAGTGATGTCTATGTTCGAGCTTATTATTGAGTCCAGCAAGGTTAATTTGCGCAAACCTGACCCTCGTATTTATCAACTAGCCTGTGAAAAAATTGGAGTTAACCCAGAGGAAACGGTGTATCTGGATGATTTAGGCGTCAACCTCAAACCCGCGCGCGAGTTAGGTATGAAGACGATCAAAGTCGTTGATCCTGCGGTGGCCATTTCAGAGCTTGAAGGGTTTACAGGCTTAACTTTGAGATAAAAACTCTCAAGGCTGTCAGAAATAAACTAAAAAAGGGGTTGGAATGGCGGGTGTGACGGGCTAGGTTCACCTCATGACGCCCGTAATGCTCAAAAAGATAGAGCATAGCGACAGGTCTTTTGGGGAAAGCCGAAATAGACCAGAGAGGCGTATTTTGAAAATCACCCATAAGCCGGGCCTTACTGTTAGCGTGCATGGTATATGCAAATTGCACAATAAGGTGCGTATAAGCTGAAGCGGAAGCAAAGAGGCTCCCAGTTTCTAAGCTCAGTGGGCAGAAAATTAAAACGGCAAATCAGGTATTATGAACAGAAGCTCCAAACCTCATCGCCCAAGAGGGCGTGGCCCCGGACGTAACACTGGCAGACGCGGCCCAAATCGCCCGAATAATAACCGCAATAATGCAGGCTCAGAAGCCCGTATTCGCGGTAATGCAAAGCAGAACCTTGATAAGTTTTTAGGTTTAGCTAAAGACGCAGTTTCTGCTGGCGACCGGGTAGCTGCCGAAAATTATTATCAGCATGCTGACCATTATTTCCGGGTGGTTCAGGAAGTAGACAACGCTCGTGCGGCCCGTACAGAGCATCGTAAAGAACAAAACCCAGGACAAAACCCTGAGGCACAAGCTCCTGCGGAAGATGAAGCTGTTCAAGGATTGCCAAGTGGCGCAATTGAAAACACTCTTCTTGACCCGACCTTAGAGGATGTTTCTGCAGGGAATGAAGCTGAAGAAGAGGCTGAAACAGAGGTGGCTGAGCAAGAAGCTGCCCCTGCTCAAGAGGAACAACCTCAAGAAGCAAAACCTGAAGAGACCGCAGCAGAGACGGAAGTTGCCCCTAAACCTAAGCCGAAACCAAAACCTAGGCCACGGGGTAGAAGACCTGCTAAACCTAAGCCAGAAGCAAAGCCAGAGGTAGCGTCAGCTTAAGGTTATTGCTATCAAATAGAATAAATGGGCTCTGGTGTATTTCGGCAGAGCCCTTTTTTATGCCTGTACCTCGTAAAAAATGCCCTTGCGTTAACTCTTTTTCGTAATAAATCAGAGTAATAGAGGAGTCTAAGATTGCCTAATGCTGGGATTTAAGACTCTGTCGTAAAAGAGGAAATGTAGTTATGGATTTTGAGAAATATACCGAGCGCTCGCGCGGTTTTTTCCAGGCGGCACAAACCCTGGCAACCCGAAGCGGCCATCAACAGTTATCACCTGAACACCTCCTGAAGGTCTTGCTTGACGATAAAGAAGGTCTGGCAGCTAATCTCATGCGCGCTGCAGGGGCAGACCCTGCCAAGGCTTTGCAAGGGGTTGAAGTCGAGCTTGCCAAAAAACCAAAAGTTCAAGGTAGTGGTGCCGGGCAAGTTTATTTAACCCAAGACCTATCCCGAGTTATGGAGCAAGCCGAAACCGTCGCTGATAAAGCTGGCGATAGCTTTGTCACTGCTGAGCGTCTTTTGCTTGCCTTGACCCTCTCCCAAAGCACGGCTTCAGGCAAAGTTCTCGCCCAAGCCGGGTTGACGGCACAAAACCTTAACAAAGCGATTGAAGATGTGCGTAAAGGGCGCACCGCGGACAGTGCTTCGGCTGAAGACTCATATGATGCCCTTAAAAAGTATGCCCTTGACCTGACCCAAGCAGCCCGTGATGGCAAGCTTGATCCGGTGATTGGGCGTGATGAAGAAATCCGCCGGACTATCCAAGTTCTTTCCCGACGGACAAAAAATAACCCAGTCTTAATTGGTGAGCCAGGAGTTGGCAAAACTGCCATTACGGAAGGGCTCGCCCTACGTATTGTCAACGGTGACGTGCCTGAGACTTTGAAAAACAAAAAACTCATGGTGTTGGATTTAGGTGCATTGGTCGCTGGGGCAAAATTCCGTGGCGAGTTTGAAGAAAGGCTGAAGGCTGTCCTTAATGAAGTAATATCTTCCAACGGAGAACTCATCTTGTTCATTGATGAGATGCACACTTTGGTTGGGGCTGGGGCTGCAGAAGGTTCGATGGATGCTTCCAACCTCCTTAAGCCTACCTTGGCGCGAGGAGAGCTTCACTGTATTGGGGCAACGACTTTGGATGAATATCGCAAGCATGTTGAAAAAGATGCTGCCTTAGCGCGACGGTTCCAGCCGGTTCTCGTTACTGAACCAACATTGGAAGATACTATTTCCATCTTGCGTGGCATCAAGGAGAAGTATGAGCTTCATCATGGGGTGCGTATTGCGGATTCAGCTTTAGTCGCGGCGGCAACCTTGTCGAACCGTTATATTTCGGATCGCTTTTTACCAGATAAAGCCATCGATCTTATGGATGAATCTGCTAGCCGACTTCGTATGCAGGTGGATAGCAAGCCTGAAGAAATTGACGAACTTGACCGTCGCATTATTCAGCTAAAAATTGAGCGTGAAGCGCTGAAGAAGGAAAGCGACAGAGGGTCGATTGATCGGTTGAAAACCTTGGAGACAGAGCTTGTTGATTTGGAAGAAAAATCCAAAAAACTGACAGGCCAGTGGCAAGCTGACAAGGATGGTTTGGCTGAGGCTCAAAAGTTAAAGGAACAGCTAGACCAGGCCCGCATTGCGGCTGATCAAGCCCAGCGCTCTGGTGAATATGAAAAAGCAGGAGAGCTGCAGTATGACCTGATCCCTCGCCTTGAGGCCAAATTGGTTGAAGCGGAGGAAAGTGAAGAAAAATCCATGCTTGAAGAGGCCGTAACTGAAGAGCATATCGCCACAGTTGTTTCGCGTTGGACCGGTATTCCTGTTGATAAAATGCTCGAAGGTGAGCGCGATAAACTGCTGAAGATGGAAGACACCCTTCAAAAAAGAATAATTGGTCAGGAAGAGGCGGTTGTCGCTGTTTCAAATGCGGTACGCCGAGCACGGGCTGGACTGCAAGATCCTAATCGTCCAATTGGTTCGTTCTTGTTCTTGGGGCCAACGGGTGTAGGTAAAACAGAGCTAACCAAGGCTCTAGCTGCTTTCTTATTTGATGATGAAACCGCCATGACTCGCATTGATATGTCGGAGTATATGGAAAAACATGCGGTTGCCCGTTTGATTGGGGCGCCTCCTGGCTATGTGGGTTATGACCAAGGTGGGGCTTTGACTGAAGCAGTTAGACGTAAACCATATCAGGTGGTTCTTTTTGATGAAGTGGAAAAAGCCCACCCAGATGTGTTTAACATTATGCTTCAGGTCCTGGATGAAGGGCGTTTAACCGATGGACAAGGGCGAACTATTGATTTTAAAAACGTCCTGATCATTCTGACCTCGAACTTAGGCGGGGATATCTTAGCTCAACAAGAAGAAGGTCATGATTCTACGGAGTTGCGTGAACAGGTGATGGAAGTGGTGAGAGCTTCTTTCCGCCCTGAATTCATCAATCGACTGGATGAAACCATCTTGTTCCATCGCTTGTTCAGGGAGCATATGGGAGGGATTGTCAAAATCCAATTGAAGCGCCTTAAAGCCTTGTTAGATGATCGTAAAATTACTCTTGATCTTGATGAAGCCGCGATGAGTTGGCTCGCTGATGCAGGCTATGACCCTGTTTATGGGGCACGTCCCCTTAACCGAGTGATCCAAAAGAGTTTGCAAAATCCTTTGGCAAGTATGATTTTGGAGGGGTCAATTAGTGAGGGGCAAAAGGTACAGGTTTCAGCACATGAAGGGAACTTAACTCTGAATGGGGAAGAAAGACTCTGATCTGGGAGGCTGAAGCTACTTTTGGGTTTACTGCGAGTTTGACTCCATTAAACTTAAATATAAGCTGAGTTATGAAACATTGATCTAGGAGGGGCAACCAGTTGAAGCGGGCAACAATTTATATCGCTGCCTATTGCTTGATTGTTGCTCTCTCAATTTTTTCATTGAGCCAGTATACGGCCTTTACCCGAGAGGTGGAAAACAAGCGGGTTGATGAGTATGCCCGTGTTATGTCCAACTACCTGTGGACAATGAATAAGGATAGTGCCGATGACTTTTTGTTTCTTGTCGTCAATGGGGACCCTTTTAGCAAAATCAAAATTACCCACAGTGATGATACTCTTTTTGTTGATAGCTCCTTCCTCCATGAAAAGCGGCGATGGGGATTGAGGATAGCCCCTCGCAAAGTGGCGGTACCCATCCACCAAGAAAATGAGGTCATTGGGCATTTTAGTGCAGAGATAAAACAAGATCCGACAAGTTATCTTATTATTGGATTGCTCGATATTCTCATGGGGGGCAGCCTCTTCTTCTATTACGGCTACACTAGAAAACGAAAAGAATTCGAAAACCTGTCTCAACTGGCGACAACTGTTCTGCAACATGCAGCAGAAGGCATTATGGTTGTTGATGTTGATGGTAAAATTGAAGCTGTAAATCCGGCTTTTAGTAGAATTACAGGCTATCAGCCCTCCGATGTTATTGGGTTTGATACAAGCTTTAGGCGATCCAATCTCCATGATGGGGACTTCTATAAAGAAATTTTTTCTACGCTTGAATCTATTGGGCTGTGGGAAGGGGAGGTTTGGCGCAGACGGAAAAATGGAGAAGTTTATCCCGAATGGCTCTCAGTTACTGCGGTTAAAAATGACGTAGGAAAAGTTATTAGAAGTATTAGCCTTTTCCGCGATATTACCGAACAAAAAACTGCTGAGGCTGAACTCATTAAAGTTAGAAACCGTTTAGCTGAAGCTGAGCAAATTGCTCAGATTGGAAGCTGGGAGTGGAAGGTAAATGAAAATAGCTTTTGGTGGTCCGATGAGGTCTATAGAATTTTTGGTCTCAACCCCAATCATCATGAAGCCTCTCTAGAGAATTTTAATGAAATTATTCACCCCGATGATGCAGGTGAATTTGTTTGGGAGAAGCCAGGGCAAGCTGAAAACATCAGTGATCGTAAGTTTAACTGCAGGATCATTCGTCCGGATGGGGAGTTAAGGCATATCCAGCTTGTGGCTGATTTTCAACACAATGCTGACGGCAAGTTGATCCGTCTCATTGGCACAGCTCATGATATAACTGAAGGAAAGAAAACTGAAGAAATATTGAGGAGTGCCAAGGAAAAAGCCGAGCGAGCTGATATGGCAAAGTCCAGGTTCTTGGCAGCAGCTAGTCATGATTTGCGCCAACCTTTGCAGGCTCTCAATCTCTTGGTTGCTGCCCTTGACCAACTGGTTAAGCTTGAAGGTAATGATCTGAATGGGCGTCAAGCAGGATTGATTGGTAAAATTGAAAGATCTTTAGAATCTCTGTCTGATCTTCTTAATGCCCTCCTAGATATTTCCAGGCTTGATGCGGGAACTCTTATCCCTGAAATGGAAAACTTCCCGATCTCCGAACTTTTGGAATGGGTCGATGAAACCTATAGACCTAAGGCGCAAAATAAAGGGCTCGAGTTTGTCGTAATCTCCTCATCTCTCACGGTTTTAAGTGATCCTCAGCTTTTGCGCCAAGTGGTTGGTAATTTGGTCTCCAATGCAATCCGCTATACCAAAGAAGGCAAAGTTTTAATTGGGTGTCGACAACGAGGAAAAAGAATTACGATTGAAGTTTACGATACTGGCGAAGGTATTCCTCGTGACAAAGTGAAGGTCATTTTCCAAGAATTTCATCAGCTAGGGAATGCTGCTCGCCGTAGAGAAAAAGGGCTTGGGCTTGGGTTGGCAATCGTTGATCGAATTACAACGTTGATGGGTCACAAAGTTAATGTTCATTCAAGAATTGACCAAGGGTCGTGTTTTTCAATTGATGTAAATGTTGGTGAAAAAAATCAAGAAAAACCTGAACAACCCCTTGGGAAGATAGTGGCTAAACCTTCCTTGGAAGGAGTTGCTTTGGTAATTGATGATGACCCTGCTGTTCTTGACAGCATGTCTCTCTTACTATCGCAATGGGGTATGACAGTCATTGCAGCTCTATCTTCTTCAGAAGCACTGAAACAGTGCCTTGAAGCTTCGGAGGTGCCAATAATTATTTTGGCCGATTATCGTTTGCAGGAACCTCGAACAGGGGCTCAGGCAATAACTCTGATTAATGACGAACTAAAAGCAAATATCCCAGGGGTAATTATTACAGGGGATACAGGGGCAGACCGTATCCAAGAAGCAACGGCGAGTGGCTTTAGGCTTCTTCACAAACCTCTACAACCGGCAAATCTTAAAACTGTTTTAATCGAGATATTGTTTGATGAATCAACGAACTGGTGAGGGGTTTAAAAGAAAAATTGCTTGAAATAGGGGCTTTATAAGCCCCTTATAGAAAAATCAGTTCAAAGCCTCTATATGAATTGCTACAGTTTATAACGCGATAAAATAAAAAGAGATAACTTTTAAGTCATGGCAACTTTCGACTTTTCAAAGCACAAAGTGTTGATGGTAGATAGGGATTCGAAAACCTTTGAACGGGCGAAAGCTATTTATGAACTAAAAGGGTTGTCTGATTTTAAGGGTGTGACCTCGGCAAATGCTGCGATGGGAGCTATTAAAAATTTCGCTCCCAGCCTTGCTTTCATCAATGCCGACCCCGGTGCGGGGGGGCATGAATTGATTCAAATGTTGCGCGACTTTCCTGATGGGCGGTTTAATGATCTTCCTATTGTGGTAATGCTTACTAAGGTTGAAACGCGTCAGCTCAAAGACCTTTGCCGAATTGGTATCGAAGGAGCATTGCGAAAACCGATTGACCCAGTTCGGTTATTACGTCTCACACGACTTACCATTCGTCGCCCACAGCGGTTTATTAGTATCCGCAACTATTTTGGCCCCAACCGCCGTACACGCTCTCAAGCGCCTGCGGATGGCTACGATCGACGGATTAAGCATGATGGGCCAGAAGAATTCGTTCCTCGTCAGAAGAAGCAAGACAACATACGCATGGTCCCCATTGAGCATCACGGTATCAATAAAGATGGCATAACCATGGTGCCTATTGTCGGTGTGGGTATTAATGACAAAGAAATAACCATGGTGCCGATTGAGGGGCACCAAATTGATAAAGATGGTGTCACTTGGGTTCCAGTAGAAGGATTCGGTGGAAAAGATGGCATTACGATGGTGCCAATTGAAGGACGTGAAGGGCGCAATGGAGATATTTCCTTCGCACCCATAGAAGGATTTGGGATGCGAGATGACCTCACGTTTGTTCCTATTGAAGGGAATGGAAATGCGGGTGAAGGCATTACCATGATTCCTATCAAAGGATATGGGGGGAATGGGAATGAGCCTGATTATAAATATGCAGATCAAAAGGAATTTGCGGCTGATTTAGAAGTAACCCCTGTTGGCACCTTGAGTGATGAAGGGGAGCTTTCCAGCGAGGCGATCCAATCTTTCAAGGATAAAGGAGAAATTGCCTTTGACCAATTAGGGCCAGGTGATGATGGCAGCTCACAACCTGACTTTGAGGCAAATATGGGTGGTAGTGTCTTTGACCAATCGTTTGAAGACGCGATGAGGGAAGCTAAAGGAATGGCAGGTGACGGAGCCGTTTCTCATGATGATTTGGTTGGTGGCCAGAAAAACGGCGAAATGGAGATTGTTAACTCGGGTGATCTCCTAACTGGCGCTTCAGGCCCAATGAAAAAAGACGGGGCTAAACCTTCGAGACGACCTCCTCCATCTATTAATCTTGATCTCGATATTGATGATGATGAACCTGCTACAAAACCTGATGACGTTGTCCCTGTCCACGAAAAACCTCCAATAACCGAGTTGATGGTTGATAGCAAAGGAATGGTCGAGCTTGGCTCGCTTGAAGAGCTTGTTGCTGAGCCTGAGTTGGCTAAGGTAGAGGGGAAAGAACCGCCTGCTTCAGGTGGGTTTGATGTTGCAGCAGCTTTAAATGCTGCACAAAATGCCAAAGGTAATCTGACCAAAAAGAAACGCGAAAAAGAAAAAGCAGCGCGTATTGCCGAAGGTAAAGCTAAAGCCGAAGAAGCTTTGAAAAAAGTTGATGAGAAATTAGAGGAGCCAACTTCGAAGGCCAAGTCAAAGAGAAAGCCAAAAGCGAAAAAAGAAACTACGGCTACTAAAGCGAAACCTACTGCCTCTAAGCCGACAAAAAAGAAAGCACCTGCTAAGAAGGCAAAAGCTAAAGAAGTTAAGCCAGAAGTGCTGGAAGAAATTAAGCCGGAACCAAAAAGACGAGGACCAAAAACAGCTAGTGCACCGGAAGTTCAAATAGCTCTCGGGGCCCATAAGCTTTGGGTTAATACGGGTGGTAAAGAAGGAGCTCAACTCACTTTGCCAAGGGCGGATATGCGGGGCCACAATTTAGCGGAATCTGATTTTACCCAGGTGAGAATCCCAGGTGGGAATTTTAAAGGAACGGATTGTACCGAAACAGTATTCCGTAAAGCTTTTCTCAGTCGTTCAGATTTTACAGGTGCACAACTTAGCAAATGTGATTTTGCCGTTTCGAGGTTAAAGCAGGTAAACCTTAAAGATGCCAAGCTCAAAATGGCCAATTTACATGGTGCTGATTTGGCTCGTGCAAATCTATCCGGAGCAAGACTTATGCGCTGTGATATGAGCGCGGCTAATTTGGATGGCACTAACTTAATAGGAGCCAATCTGAGTTCTGTAAAAGGATTGCTTCCTGATCAACTGCTTCGGGCTAGAATAGACAGTACCACCAAGCTCCCCTATCACCTCAGGAGCAATCAAAAACTAGAAGCAGCTACCAAAGTAATTGCCAATAAGAAAAAAACAACAAGACGGACTCGTAAACCTAAAGCGAAGTAGTTCAAAGTTGATCTGGTAGTCATGTCAAAAGTACGATGACTTTATCCTCCCTGTATATAAGAGAGTCTTGTTCCTACCGTAGCCGTTTTTAGACTCGCGAAGAAGAATATAGATCCCATAGCATTGCTTCCAAAGTGAGCGAATAGGTTGCTGATCCTGATTCGTAGCTAACCTATTTAATTGCCGATGCAGGGTTAGAAAAATTCAACACAAGGTGCTGCTCAGTCACACCTGCGCTCCATTGATCGTCGTAACGCTCTTCCTCAAGCTTAAAGCCTATTTTCTGGTAAAGATGGGCTGCGGCGCCAAGTTCTGCGAATGTATGCAGATAGATTTTTGGGTACTTTTTTTCCCTGCAAAATTTGATCGCCTCATTGAGTAGTTGAGTGCCCAATCCACTCCCCTGGCTTTCCGGAGCGACAATGAACCAACGAAGGTGTGCGCCCTTGTTGAGGGCGTCGATGCCATCAATAGTGATGGAGCCTTGGAGGTTCGCATCCACGTAAGCGCATAAAAAAAGGTCCCGCTTAACGACTAATCGGTCGAGAAAAGATAATAGTTCGGTTGTTACTTTGGTTTCAAATTTTTCCCCGAACCCCCATTCCTTCTCGTAGTAATCTTGGTGCAACTTGATTACGTCTGCAGGTGAGCCGTGTCTTGTAAATTCAAATTCATAGTTTTTCATTTGATACCTGACTGTATAGTTAGCAGAAATTATCGTCCCTTTTTGCGTTCAGGTCATCAGGGCGCGGTCTAAAATTTCCTGCACAGCATTGGGAGAATTGAGCCGACCGAACAGTGGGCCGTGCCCCTCGACGACGCGGCTGGCGATGAAGGCGTCGGCAATTGGTGTTGATGCGTGTTGGCGTAATAGTGCCGCTTGCCACAATAGCGCCATGCGTTCTACAAGCCGCCGAGCTTGGAACTCCCAAGTCGTCTTGTTGGCGAGGGCATCTTTTAAACCTTCAAGGGCACGGTCAAGGGGAGTGTCCGTGCCGCGCACTGATTCGATTTCAGCGAGTACAGCGTCCAGGCTGCCCGGTTCGCGCTCTGCGGCCCGGAACACATCCAACGCGACCATGTTGGATGAACCTTCCCAAATGCCGTTGAGTGGTGCTTCGCGGTAAAGTCGTGCCATTGGCGCATCCTCAATATAGCCGTTACCGCCTATGCATTCCAAGGCTTCAGCAACAAAGCCGGGCGCGCGTTTACAGCACCAATATTTGGCCATGGGTGGACCGATGCGTGCCAACAGGGCGGCGGTTGGATCAGTTCCTGTTTCATCGACGGCCCGCGCGATGCGCAGACACATGGCCAATGAGCCTTCCACATCAAGTGCTAGGTCGGCCAGGATGTTGGACATTAACGGTAGATCCACGAGTGAGCGCTGAAAGGCACGACGGTGGCGGCCGTAATGCATCGCCTGACTCAGGGCTTGGCGCATCAATCCGGTGGAGCCAGCTGCAAAATCAAGGCGGGTATAGTGCACATCGGTCATCGCCTTACGGATGCCTTCCCCCTCTTCCCCTATCAATAAGGCCCAGGTGTCGGAGAACTCAACATGGCTAGATGCGTTGGAACGGTTGCCGCATTTTTCTTTCAGCCCTTGAATGAAAATACGATTACGACCACCGTCGGGTAGAAAGCGCGGTGCGGCGAATAGTCCTGGACCGTTCGGCGTGATTGCTGTGGTCAAGAATACATCGCCCATCGGTGCCGAACAGAACCATTTGTGCCCAGTCAGTCGATATGCCTGACCTGCGCCACCGTGATCTACGGGTGCTGCTGTTGTAGTGTTGGCGCGCAGGTCGCAGCCGCCGTGTTTCTCGGTCAGTGTAGTGGCTACAGTGATCGCCGATTTTTCCTCAATAGGCATTATGCGTGGATCGTAAGTCGTGGCTTGCATTTTGTCGGCCCAGGCCTTGGTTTCTGGTTGTGTGCGAAGCAGTGGAATGGCGGCATAAGCCATGCCGGTGGGGCAACCAACACCGTTTTCTACCTGGTTCCAAAGATAACTCATGGCGGCGCGTGCCACATGGCCGCCGGGTTTGTCGGTGCTCCACGCGAGGCTATGCACTTCGGCTTCCATGGCGGTTGTCATCAGTTCATGATAAGCGGGATGATATTCGACTATATCGACACGGTTGCCGTAACTGTCGAAGGGGCGGAACTCTGGAATGTGCCGGTTCGCCAGCCGTGCGCGCTCTTGCATATCGGGATTACCAACAGAGGCTCCTAGGTGGTGTGCACGACTTTCTGCCCAGCCAGCGTTCTCACGGTGCAAGGCTTCGCCCAAGGCCGGGTCGGCGTTGTACGCATTGTAACCGCTGAGTGTCGGTGGCGTGTTGGTGACCTCATGTGTGTCGCCTGTTGAGGTTGGCGTTAGCGCTACAGTGTTGGCGGTAGTGTGGCGATGTGTCATTGAACATTCTCCAGGGCTAAATCTTTTTTAAACAGATTGAAACCAATAAAGAGTTTAGTTTGGTTGTTGGCCTCTTGATTATCGTAGTTGACAGATTTCCTATTTGTTTGCGTTAGGCTTCATTGGTGCTTTTTGATGTTTTTGCTATTCCGATACAAATTTCAACAACCCCTTCAATGAGCGCCTCGTCTTCAAACTTATTTCGGTTGGGGAGTGATAATGGGCTGATTAAGACTTCCATAAACGCTCCAACGATGCAGGCTGCACTAATATCGGCCTTTTGATCTGGAAACTCATGAGTGACTATGCCCTCATGAATGATCTGCTCAAAGACTTCACAGCAGGCCCTTCGGTATACCAGCCTTTCAATTGCGACACTCTCTTCCATTGGTTCGGCAATTAGAGAGTAGGCGACGGATCGACCTTTCATGCTGCGCGAGGCAAAAACACGGACGCAATCGGCAAGTTTTTCACTGGCAATAGCATCGGTCGCCGCGATTTCGCGAAGTATGGATACTTCTCGCTCTGACAATGAGCGGACAAGTTCTGCAAGCAGGTCTCCTTTTGAAGGAAAGTATCGGTACACTGTTCCAATGGCGATTTCAGCTAATTGAGCAACCGTAGAAATTTGCACATTTACAAAACCTCCTTCTGAAACCAACTGGCGAGTAACTGAAAGAAGGCGCCGGCGGTTATTAGCCTTTTTTGCCTCAGTTTTAGGTGTTTTTTTATACGCCATAAAGTGAATCTATTTCATTATTAGTAAAAATTAAGCTAATAATAGCCATAAAATTGTAATCATAGTCAATATAAAATGAAACTAATTCATTTTATTGGATTGTAGGGAGTACATAATTTCCCAGACCTAAAAATAGGGTGGGTAAAATTTGACGAACAGATGTCACGGAATCGTAAAGTTAAAAGCGACTCAATTATGCGTTTGGTGGATGCCTAGTTTGGCATAAACTGTTGGAGGGGTCGTCAGATTGCATTAATCAACACCTAAAGCGAAGTAACCCTTCCAGCTTTTCGTATTTTATCTAAGGCGCTGTCCCAGAACTCGTCACTGTCCTCTGGTTGGGTAAGGTCAAGAATTTCCACATCAAATAACCCTTTGTTTAAGCTTTCAAGGGTGTGGTTTTGGTCGGTGAAGAGATTTGTTTTAATCGCAAGATAAGTCATATGCTCACCACATGGTCGGCCTTAGAAATGGCTTGTGAAAGGTCTTCTTGAGTATGGAGGATTGCGATACCATCAAGACCAGGCAAGAGGGTCTTAGCCTCAATTTCCATTACTTCTAACATCTCTAAATTGACAATGCGGCCTGAGGCGTCCTGCTCAGGAGGGACCAAGAAATAAAAAGTGAGGTGATGGCCCCGGACAGCGAGCCCGGCTGTGACGCGCATGGCCTCACGGGGGTCACGGCGGGCCAGCATAAGAATTTTTTTTTCTTTCATAGGCTAATTACCTTGTCGGCTTTAGCAATCAGCCCTGCATGATCAAATTGGCTACCAATTTCAAGGGGGCAGGGGAGGCCATCCATGAGGTCTTTCCAGGATTGAGCACAAACAATAGCCTCATTAGCCGATTCGTGGAGAAGGTCACAAAAAGCAGAATCTGTTAAGGTCCTTACCCCGTCATTGGTGAAAAAACAGGCCCAGGAAACTCCTTTGCGCAGGCAAGCTGCTGCTAAAGGCTTGGCTATTTCACCGCCTTTTTCCGACGAGACAACAAACAGTAGTTCCATGAGCGTCCTCTGAGTCAAATTTCTGCAATAGTAGATACACTAACGAACAAGTTACTGGCAACCTGGACGAAAGTTCGTTAATTAGTAAAGTATGATTTACACCTTATGCCAACCAAGAGGCCTTTCTATGTTTAAGAATATTTCGGTGCCCTTTCTATTCCTCGCCCTCATAACTTTTGCAATCCCACAAACAGCCATGGCTAAAGGCCTGGAAGTTAAAGATGTGAAAGTTGGTGAGGGTGCTGGGGCCTTTCGCTACTCAAAAGTCACCGTCCACTACACAGGATGGCTCATGGATGGGACAAAGTTTGATTCCAGTAAAGACCGTAATAAGCCTTTTGTCTTTATGATTGGTGCTCACCAAGTGATTCCTGGTTGGGATTATGGTGTCCAGGGTATGAAAGTTGGTGGCGTGCGTGAGTTGGTCATTCCGCCAAAGATGGCCTATGGCTCTCAGGGGGCTGGTCCGATTCCAGGAAATTCCACCCTTAAATTTAAAATTGAACTTCTCGGTGTTGATGGTCCCGAATTTGGTAATCTCAACAATGAGCAACTGAAAGCTAGAATCAGTAAAGGCGTTAAAGTTATTGATATTCGTCGCCCTGAAGAGTGGAAACAAACGGGTATTGTTGAGGGGAGTATTTTGATAACGGCTTTTAACCGACGCATGAAGCTTGAATCTGATTTTTCCGATAAATTAGAGAAAGCGGTTAAAAAAGACGAAGAATTTATCCTTATCTGCCGGACCGGGAACCGCTCTGCTGTTTTAGCAAACATGCTTTCCCGCAGAGCTGGTTACACCAAAATTCAGAACGTCACCGATGGTATTGTCGATTGGATTGGCCAAAAGAATCCTGTTTCATCTCATAAAGGATAATTAGTTCTAAGATAGCTTGGGGGGGGCTTTTGTTCCCCCTTTTTGCCGATGAGTGGCACTGTCTCCTAAAACATCATCTAAGGTGGCTAAAACCTGTTTGACGTTGATAGGCTTTGACAAGTAGGCGCGGAAGCCGGCCTCCATACCTTTTTCAATATCCGTCTTCATAACGGCAGCGCTCACTGCAACGACAGGGATATTTTTTGTCTCATCCATCTCTTTAAGAACTTTAAGAGCGCTTACTCCATCCATACCAGGGAGGTTAATATCCATTAAAACGAGGTCTGGGCGAAGTTGCTTTGCCAGCTCGATCCCTGCCTCAGCTGTTTCAGCGCAAATAAGTTTTACCCCAGCCATACGCCCTATCATCATGGTCATAAGTTGGAGGTTGGCTGGGTTGTCTTCAACGTAAAGAATTTTGCCTATTGGATCATGGCTCACAACTTCGGCGGCCATATCGCGTATTTCAGAAGCTGTTGCTTCATGTTCGCTGGAAAATGATAAGGGGATATCGACCCAGAAGGTTGATCCCTTTCCTTTTTCACTAATAAAACCGACTTTCCCCTTCATGGCCTCTACTAGGCGTTTGGTAATTGTGAGGCCAATGCCGGTTCCTTCAATTTCGAGGCTTTCAGCACCTAAACGATTGAAGGGTTCAAAAAGTTGGTTCTGCTTTTCAAGAGCCACACCTCGTCCATTATCTTTGACGGAAAGGCGAACATAGCTTTTACCTAAGCTCTCCCATTGAACCCAAACTGTTCCATTATCGGCATTATATTTAATAGCATTCGACATCAAGTTAATGATAACTTGGCGTAATCGAGTATAGTCCCCTTTGGCGGTGAGGTCTGCCTCGCCCATGGTTTTAATAGTGATGTTCTTGCGCTTGGCGATGCCGCTAATGAGGGTTATACAATCTGAAATCAAGCTATCAACGATGACGTTGTCTAGAGATAGGCTTATTGATCCGGCTTCAATTTTTGAAAGATCAAGGATATCGTCAATAAGTTCCTTCAAAAGACGACCGCCGCCAACAATCTGCTCAATACAAGTTTGTTGTTCTTCGCTGAGGAACTCATCGCTATCCATTTGAAGCATCTGACCGAAGCCAAGGATTGCGTTCAAAGGGGTGCGTAATTCATGACTCATGGAGGAAAGAAATTCAGATTTAGCTTTGTTAGCTTTCTCGGCAGTAACAATAGCTTTGCGCAGATCGGCTTCAACTTTTTTGCGATCCGTTACATCTTGAACGCTGCCCATAAGATTTATAGGTTTACCCTTTTTACTGAACTCCGATTTCATCAACAGATTGCCGACACGGGGGCTGTTACTTGATGGGAAAAACTCAATTTCTAGAGCATCACTATAGCCAGGAGTCTTCAAGGATTTGCGGAATTCCTCTTTGACAAGCTCTTTATCGGTAGGGCTAATAAGATTAAGAATGGTTTTAAGGCTTAACTCAAAAGTCCCTTTTTTGAGATTAAAAATTCGGCACATCTCATCAGACCAAGTGACTTCATTGGTTATCAAATCCCAATTCCAACTTCCAATACGGGATAATCTCTGAGCTTCGTCTAGGCTATGTTCACTAACTCTAAGTTTAGCCTCGGTTTTAACAGAGCGGGTTACGTCTTTACCGGTCCCCCTATACCCTAAAAACCGACCATCTGAGTCATAGATTGGTTTGCCGTTAATATCGATGTGGTGGGTATACCCTTCCTTATCTTTCACGTCGTATTGAAAATTTTCAAAGGGTTTTCTGTTTTCTAAATCTTGTCGGTGGGCTGTCCAGTGGTCGCTATCTGTATCAACCACAGTTGGGTCTAAACGTTCCCATCTGGTATGTCCGATTAAGCTTTCTTTCTCGATATGGAAGAGGTCAAAAAATCGTTCTGAAACTCTGGTAAAACGAAGCTCTTCATCCATTTCCCAAACCCAATCAGAGGCGGTATCTGTGAAATCTCGAAAACGGGCGTTGGATTTTTGCAAGGAAATCTGAGTTTCTTCAAGTTGTGCGATATGTGCTTTGAGGCGCTTTATGGCTGGAGCAAAAACACCGACTGCTGATAAGAAGAGGAGTAATAAAGTTGCTGCAAGGGCGCTATCTTCTAAGTGGGATAAAGCGACGAGTTTCTTCTCGCTTTCCCTTTGATATTGGGCGACAACATCATCAAGTAAAGTTAAGAACCCGGTTCCCCCAAGGTTGTTGAAAGCGGATTGGTGGTTGTGGTCATCTTTTCTGGGGTTGGCGCCAGGGGGATGCAAGGTGAGCAAAGCTTTGGCATCTTTGATATATGCTTCAACTCGGGCATTGACGTTAAATTTTTCGCCAAAATACATGGCCTTGATGGTTTCAGAAGGAGGGGAAAATCCCCAAACTTTATTTCCTGAAACAAGGGCGTGATGGGAACGGGCCATTTTGTCAATGGTTGCGGTATATTCCTGACGTATCCAAGCTCGTTCACGGCTTTCTTTTAAACGGTCAAGTTCTAAGCCTAGGAGCATGATGCGTTGGGAAAGCATACGCTGACGACCGGCAATATTAATTTCAGCGGCATCAGTTTTTTGTTTATCAATGAATTGTTTGAAAACAAGATTGCTGGCAACCGCCAGACTAGCGAGTCCAATAAGAACAGCTATATATCGGAAAGTCAGACCTTTAACAAAGGTTACACCCATCCTACCTCTTTCTTCCAGCGTTTACAGGTGTCTATAATTTCCCAACGACATCTGTAATTGCTTCAAATATATGCGTGTCGAGAAGGCCCCTTAGACCTTCTCTCCATGCATAAATAGTAGTCGATTTTCTTTAAAATATATATAACTTTCGGCAATTATCAGAAACTAATCTGATAACTGCGCAAACCTCTTCATGTGGTGATCGACACTACCAAACAGGGTGTTGATCATTGTTAGGCGTTTGAAGTAATGGCCGACACTCATTTCATCAGTCATTCCCATGCCGCCGTGAATTTGAATCGCCTGTTGGCCCACGAATCGTCCGGCTGTACCAACTTTCGCCTTAAGAGCTGAAACGGTTTTAGCCGCATCGTCGGCTCCTTCAGCCAATTTCATAATGGCAAGATAGAGGAGAGATTTAGTTTGTTCAGTTTCCATAAACATTTCAACCATGCGGTGTTGCAAAACCTGAAATTGACCAATCGCAACGCCAAACTGTTCCCGTGTCTTAGCGTACTCAACAGAGGCTTGGTAAGTCACTTCCATTGCGCCGACGGCTTCAGCACAAACAGCAGCAGTGGCTTCATCGATTATCTTTTCAATAATGGGGAGAGCGTTACCCTCTGCCCCTAATAGATCACTATTGGCGAGTGAGACGTTATTGAAAGTAATATCAGAGGCTTGGTTGCCATCAACCGTCGTGTAATTACGCCGTGAAACACCGCTAGCATTAGCATCAACAATGAAAAGGCTGATGCCGTTACTATCCATTTGATCGCCAGAAGTCCTGGCACTAACCACAAGTTTATCGGCAGACGGCCCACCAAGAACCACGCACTTAGACCCCTTGAGAACCCAGCCATCGCCTTGTTGACTGGCCGTGGTGACCAAGTCGGCCAGATTGTAGCGTCCTTGGGCTTCTGCATAGGCAAATGCCATCATCGTGGACCCATCTACAATGCCACCAATTAACTCTTCTTGTTGGGCAGGGGACCCGGCTTCTTTAATCAATCCGCCAGCAAGAACTACTGTCGCCAAATAAGGTTCAACAATAAGCCCTTTGCCAATACTCTCCATGAGAACCATGGTTTCAACCGGTGTACCATCAATACCCCCCATTTCTTCAGGGAAGGGCATTGCTAGCCAACCAAGCTCAGCAAAAGTTTTCCAGTTGTCACGGCTAAAGCCATCTTCACTGCTGATAATCTTGCGACGTTTTTCGAATTCATATTCGTCTTGCACAAAGCGAACAACGCTATCTTGCAAAAGAATTTGTTCCTCAGAAAGTGAGAAATCCATTTAGTTATGCCTCCTAATTCAAGAAACCACTGCTGCTCACAGGCGCAGGACGGCTTTCGAAATAATGTTCTTTTGAATTTCGTTTGACCCGCCGTAGATGGAGGTCTTACGCATATTGAAATATTTTGATGCCGTCCCAACAGCCTCTTCAGGGC
Source organism: Rhodospirillales bacterium (assembly GCA_026196105.1). Taxonomy (GTDB): domain Bacteria; phylum Pseudomonadota; class Alphaproteobacteria; order Rhodospirillales; family JAPHRK01; genus JAPHRK01. The sequence goes on from JAPHRK010000033.1 coordinate 179,710, forward strand.
CAATAGGGTCGCCATTCCATCCAGGCTCTAAGCTTTCGGGAATAAAGGGCATGGCATAATAACCTGAGACTTCCATAGCCAGTTCTGTCAGGGCTTGTTGAATTTCTGTTCCCTTGATTTTAAGGATAGAAGATTCTGGGCCAGGCGCTCCGCCGAGAGAAACAGCGGCCAGAGTTCTCAAATCGGTCATTTCAAGGGCCATCAGCTCAATTTCTATCTCTGAAATACGACGCCTGAAGGTTTCATCTTCTAAGAGGGGAAGACCACCATTCATCTGTTTCGCAGCGAATTTCTTGATTTTGGAAAGAGAGCGTTTGGAACGTGCTACAGCGGCGATGCCTGTGCGTTCATGGGTCAAAAGAACTTTAGCGTATGTCCATCCTTTGCCTTCTTCTCCGATCAAGTTTTCGGCAGGAACGCGAACTTCTTCAAAATGGGTTTCGTTAACTTCATGACCACCGTCAATCGTGATGATTGGCCTTACGCTGATTCCTGGTGATTTCATGTCAATAAGCAGGAATGAAATACCTTCTTGTTTTTTGCCGGAGCCGTCCGTGCGAACAAGGCAGAAAATCCAATCAGCGTGTTGGGCGAGGGTTGTCCAGGTTTTCGTACCTGTCACCACATAATGGTCATCATCGCGAACGGCTTTGGTTTTTAAGGATGCTAAATCCGAACCTGCACCAGGTTCAGAATATCCCTGGCACCACCAAACATTGCTTTCAAGAATATCAGGCAAGAAACGCTTCTTTTGCTCATCATTGCCAAAAGTATAAATTACCGGAGCAACCATGCTGAGACCAAAAGGGACCAACGGCTGCAAATCAACGGCTGCTGCCTCTTCCTCATAAATATAACGTTGTGTTGCTGTCCAGCCAGTGCCGCCATGTTCCACGGGCCAGTTCATAGCCGCCCACCCTTTAGCTGCTAGTGCTTTTTGCGAACGAACAATATCATCTTTGCTAAGGACCTGTCCTTTGCTACGCTTTTCTAATAAATCTTTGGGGTATTCTTCTTTGAAAAAACGACGCACCTCATCGCGAAACGCAAGTTCCTCAGCGCTAAAACTTAAATCCATTAAATTCGACTCCCATTTCGTATTTTTTTAGCAATTGCTTATCTATGCTATGCTTAACGCACGTGTAATAAATTAACCATTGTGCAGGTCTATTAAACTTTCGGTATAATTAAGCATAAACTTTCTGCCCTGCATAGAATTATTCGCCAAAATTTATAGTAGTTCAAAATTGAACTAAAATCCTGTCTGGTATAAGATTAGGATAAATCAATATATTCATAACTTTAAGGAGTAATGTAATAAAGTTCGTATACTAAACAAATGAGGGTTAAGTGATCACAAAAATTTGATGAAGTTTACTTAGGTAATTAATTAGAAATACCTTTTATTATCTAGCATTTTGAGTTTAGCTGTATCAAAAGATGAAAATAAACATAATTAATAATGTTTATTTGGGTGAGGTACTGAGATTAACTTGCGTTAGCAAAATAATTTCAAAATTAATCTCTGAGCAGAAAATGCTCTGGATTGCTTGAAGGGTTTTTAAATTGGTTAAGAAAAAAGGTCTTGATACTAGAACAAAAATGATTTTGGTAGCTGAACGGATGTTTGCGGAAATGGGCGTGTATGCTATTTCCCTTCGCCAAATCAATATTGAGGCAGGACAAAGGAATGGCTCCGCGCTTCACTATCATTTCGGTTCCCGTGAAGGCCTTATTTCAGCGATTTTTGAATACCGTATGGAGCCAATCAATCAAATACGATTGGAACTTCTTGAAGAAGTAAAGGATCAGGCATCTCCAGATTTACCTGATCTGAAATCATTAATGGGTGCTTTATTAATTCCAGGTACTGCGCACCTAAAAACTCCTGGTAGTGTTACCCATTTCAGCCGGTTCCTATCACAAGCAGCGAACACCTACTCAGATAAAATTCAAGAGTTGATGGATAACAAACATAACTCTGGTGCTCGGGAAATAAGACGCTTATTTCGTTCTGCCCTTAGGGACCTCCCTGAGCCAATCATTAAGCAAAGGGGCATGATAGCCGAGCAGTCTTTGATTCAAACCTATGCCGCTTTTGAAGCCTTAAAAGAAGAAAAAGGTGAAGCTGTTGGAATAGAGGACTATGATTTGATGGTCGCCAACCTATCGGATTGTATATACGCTCTGCTCACGGCTCCTGTTTCAGAAAAAACTAAACAAGCTGCTGACAAACTTGTCGGCTAACTGCTTAGTAAGGGCAATTAACATAGTATTTTTTATTATTCAGTTTGAGCATCATCGCCAAAGTCACCACTTTGGCCACCGCTTAAACCGTTATCGAGAAGTTTTGGGCTGTTCTTTTTATAAGTCGCGATGATCTCTTCATAGGGGACATCCGCAAATGAGCCACGATCTTTCACATATTCCATATGCTTACGTTCATCTTCATCGTAGGGATGAAAGATTGAATCTTCCAAGCCATTGAACTCCAAAGGCTTAACCCGGAATTTATCACATAGTTTTTTGTTAAAAGCTGGCGTGGCCTTTACCCATTTACCTTTTAGATAAAACTCCGTAAAGGCGTGCCATTGCATCAAGTCCCCCCCGTTGAGTTCGCGAAGGCGGGGGGTATTGAGGTGGTTTTCTACATCAGCAAATCCTATCCGAGAAGGAATACCGACGGCTCGACCACAAGCTGCAAGCAAGGAAGCCTTCGATGCGCAAAATCCCCACCCTTGTTCCAATACTGTGCTTGCTCGGTAAACACCTTGTTTGCCGAAATCAAGGTAAGGGGTGTAATGAATACCATCTCTAATTTTGTAATAGAGCTTCAGAGCCTTATCTAGATCTGTTGTTGCGTCCCCAATGGCTTCGTTTGCGTATTCTTTAATGGCTTCAGAATCGCTGTCAATGAAGCTTGCAGGCTGTAAATAAGTCTCTTCGGTCATAATGTTCTCCAGGAAAAACGATTACAAAATAGATTGTCCAGTTTTTTTCCAATCGGCCAAGAAGTCTTCTAGACCTTTGTCAGTGAGCGGATGTTTGAACATTTGCCATATTGCTTTAGGGGGCGCTGTTATAACATCTGCGCCGAGCTTGCCAGATTCAACAATGTGTAATGGGCTGCGAACAGAGGCGACAAGAACTTGCGTGTCAAATTCATAGTTGCCGTAGATATTGACTATATCTTCAATCAGTTGCAGGCCATCAAGAGACAGGTCGTCTAAACGCCCTACAAAGGGAGAGATGAAGGTTGCACCTGCTTTTGCTGCGAGGATGGCTTGAGCTGCTGAGAAGCAAAGGGTAACGTTAACCATAGTCCCTTCATCGCTCAATGTTTTACAGGCTTTAATTCCATTTTCAGTCAAGGGAACTTTAACGGTTACATTGTCGGCTATTTTAGCAAGCTTCCGGCCTTCTTTGATCATACCGTCATAATCTGTGGCTGTTACTTCGGCGCTCACAGGGCCATCGATTAAATCGCAAATTTCTTTAACTGTAGAAACAAAATCTCGACCTGTTTTAGCAATTAAGCTTGGGTTTGTGGTTACGCCATCAACAAGGCCCACGTCATTGAGTTTAGTAATTTCATCTAAATCAGCGGTATCAACAAAAAACTTCATTATCCCCTCCGGATGTGGATAGATTGTTATTTAGCTCAATAAATCTCATACTGTGAGAGAACAAGCAAAAGGAAATGGAGGTAAACCTCATGATTTTCCATAAGCCATTTTTCTTCAGAGCAGATGAAGGCGAAAAAGTAACGATAAAACCGCGAACAAAAGGCCTAGTTAAACCTGAAGAAGAAAAATTATTTTGTAAGAATTGTGGTCAATGGATCACTTCAGGCCCTTGGCGCATTGCTGTGAATGGTGAGCATGAGCACATATTTTTCAATCCTGCTGGGGTGGTTTTCAAAATTGGTTGTTTTAAAGAAGCGCCAGGGACTATCAGAGTTGGGAAATCCAGCGATGAGTTTACTTGGTTCAGGAACCATGTATGGCAGATTGTGATCTGTAACGAATGTGAAACCCACTTAGGATGGTTTTTTTCAGAAGCGAAGATGTCCTCCGTTTTCTTTGGCCTAATTTTACCGAAATTAACATCAAAGAAGTTGCTTTAAATCAAACTTTCTTTAGGGCCTTATCAATAGTGCTAATGGTTTCTATGACGTTTATTGGTTTAGTCAAATAGTCAGTGAAACCTGCTGCAAGTCCTCGTTCAATATCTTTTTCTAAAGCATTTGCACTGACGGCGATGACGGGGGTTTTATTTAATCGTTCATTTTCTTTGATTCGCTCAAGAGCTTGAAAACCGTCCATACCGGGGAGGTTGATATCTAGAAGGATAAGAGTAGGGTTAAGGCTTTCAAGAATTTCAAGACCTTCCTCAGCACTTTCCGCCGTAAACATCTTACGGCCAAGTTTTGCTGTAATGATGGCTTCCATCAGCTTTAAATTTGCTTTGTTATCTTCAATGTATAAAATTTCACCAGAAGCATTAATATTCTCTATTTTATCTTCACGTGGTGCTGCTTTTGGTAATTGATTGATACGTGCCGCAAGTTCTAATTCTACCCAGAAAAGACTTCCTTCACCTATAGTGCTCTCGACCCCCATTTTCCCGCCCATGAGCTCAGTAAATTTTTCAGCAATGGTTAAGCCGATACCAGCACCTTCAATCGCTGATCCTTCGGCATCCAGGCGGTTGAAAGGTTGGAATATTTCAGAGAGTTTTGTTTCTTCAATTCCAAAACCAGTATCAGAAACAAAAAAGCGGACATGGTTTTCGTCTATTCTCGTGGCGGAAACCTTAACCTGACCCTCAGTCTTGTTATATTTAATTGCGTTTGAAATCAAGTTAACGAAAACTTGCTTTAACCGTGTGAAATCCCCCCTCACTGAGGGGATTAAAGCCAAAGCTTCCCAATCAATGATTACTGTTATGTTTGCCTTATCTGCGATCGGGGTTACCAGGCTTTCACTCTGTTTTAAAACCTCAGTTGGGTTTATAGGTTCTAAAGTTAGCTGGATAGTTCCAGCCTCGATTTTTGAAAGGTCAAGAACCTCATTAATGAGTTCAAGTAGGTGATCTCCGGCTGATAGGATATGGGCAATGTAGAGATCACTTTTTGCAGGGTCAGGATGGTCTCGGTTTAAATCCAAAAGTTGGGCAAATCCCAGGATACCATTTAGCGGTGTTCGTAATTCATGGCTCATACGAGAAAGAAATTCAGACTTAGCTAAATTGGCTTTTTCGGCTTCATCTTTTGCGGCCATGAATTCTTGAGTTCTTTCAAGTACTCTTTGTTCCAACTCTTCATGGGTTTGCTCTAATTCAGCCTGCACCTGTTTCATCTGAGTAACATCTGTCTGAACGCTAACACGGTCTCCTAGTCCTGTTCTGCGCTCCCGGATAAGAATATGACGTCCATCAGCCATATGGATGGTGAAGGTTTCTTGAGATTCCTGGGTTGCTCCCTTAACACGCTCTTCAAAATAAGCTTGTTGGTCTTTTTCTGACCCAGCGATAATATTTCGTTCCACGTCAATGTACCCAAGTTCAACAAAATGTGTACCAGGTGCGACTTCTTCTTCTGTATATTGGTAAAGGTCCTTGAACCTGTCGTTACACAAAACCAATTGATCATTGGAGTCATAGAGTACAAAAGACTCAGGGATGCTTTCGACAGCTTCTTTAAGCCTACTCTGGTTTCGGCGACTAATAAGCTGGGACTGAAGGACAGAGCGAAGGGCGAGGGTAAGGGCTATAATTGCGAGGAGCATAATAAAAAATGCAAAGTTCTCGACACGAACAATGCCGTTGGGCGTGAGATTAACTATCCACCCTTGACCAGCAATAAGTATAGGAGTCTGTGTGGCGAACTCATCACGTCCGTCGTCCTCGCCAAGTTGAAAAAATACTTTGCCATTCGCATGAATAGAAAGATGATAATCCCCCCCCATTCCTGTTATGAACAATTGGTTCATAAGCGATGTCAAATTAAATACGGCATTAATATACCCTGTGAGTTTCCCACCTGAGAACACAGGGTAATAGATAACAAACCCTTCGCCCCCTTGTGCTAGATTAATAGGGGGGGTCGCCGTTGGCTGTTGTGATTGGAATGCCCTCTCAATAGCTTTTGCTGAAGGAGGTATTTTTTTTAAATCCAGATTAAGGGCTGGTTTATTATCTTCTTCAGGGACAATTATTCGTATGATTTTGTTCGTATCCACCCAATTTATAGCCTGAAAGCCTGGAAATTTATTTTGCAAAGCTACAGAATGATTTTTAAAATAAATATCGCGTTCATTCTCCGTTTTTTCTGCAACTTCTTTGACAAGAAGCTCAATACTGTTTGTCCGGGCTTTGACGAATTCTTCAATGCGAGCCGAAAACTGTTTGGCAGCAAAAGCAGTTTGTTGGCGGATAGATTTTTCATTTTGTTGGACGACGTTTAGCCAGGCAGTTCCAATTAACAATGTCAGCAGAACAAACACAGCCATTGCTGTTCGACTCGGATTGTTAAGGAATATGGCACTCATGTAACTTTGCCTTGCCTGAAATTATTATTTTTGTTTATGAGGCCCCTGTTAAGACCTTCAGAATTTTGCTGTTTTTCAATATTGCCTCACATGGGATTTCAGTTCAAAAGAAAAACCCGATAAATGTGAAAAATCATAGAGATTGTATAGTTTAATTTGGCTCACTGTAAAAGCAGCGTTATGATAAAATCTAGATCACTTATAGAAAGAAAACCCTTTGGCATTACCTGAACCATACGTATCCCCAAGGAAGAAACCAAAGCGAAGGAATCGTTCCGTTATAATGATGATAGCCTTTATGGTTGTTGTTGTAGGGATAAACTTCACGGTGGTTAAGTATGCCACGGGTACGAAAGATATTGAGATGGTGCCGGACCCGGTCTTTTATTCTGAAGGGAAACAAGGGGACTCTTACAAAGGGCGATTGCGTTTGTCATACAAAACAAAAAGTGGCAAGGTTTTAAAAGGGATGAGGATAATTGCCGTTTTTGCCCTTCCGAGCAGAAATAATCTCACTTTCGAGCACCGAGTTCCTAAAATTGATGATGGTGTCTATGAAACGAGTGTTGATTTCCCATACCCTGGACAATGGGAAGTAAGACTGTACGCCTCAAAAGGTCTAGCAAATTCTGAAAGCATTATGGATTTGGATGTAAAGTAACTAGTTTTTACTGAATTAAATCAAGTTTTTTTACACCAGAATTGGTACATACCCCTGAAAGTATCAGGGTTCTCTAGTTCGAATTTATGCCACATAGAAAGAGATGTTAGAGCTTTTCTATTGCGATGGATTTTTCTGAATTTGTTGAGGGCTTTAGGGCTTTGAAACTCAAACCCTAAAAACTCTAGCTTGAGTATTTTCAGAGCCTCTTTGATCTGCAGCAATGTAAAACGATGTTCTTGGACATGGAAAAGAAGATCACGGCATTCACTCAGGCTAAAGAAATCTTTCGCTGTGCATAACTCAGCCATTTTTTGATCCCCATCCTCAGCCATGACAGCAATGTCATGGCGATATTGGCGAATGCCTTCTGGAGTAGAGGGATAATTCTTATCGGCGATCAGGGATCGTCCATGAACGACATCTTGACGGGCTGTTTCACTATATAAGGCTATCATCATGACTCCTCCCGGTTTCAAGAGATCAGTCAAAATACGCCAGCCAACTAATGGGTCACCAAGGTGGTGAAGAACTCCGGCGCTTTCGACCACATCAAATTGTCGATCAAGCTTCCCGAGTTCCATGATATCGGCTTGGTAATACTCAATATTTGATATACCTAACTCGTGCGTTTTTCTTTTGGCATAGGAAAGACTGCTGAGACTTAAGTCCAAAGCGAGTACTTTCGAATTTGAGAATCTGGAGGCTGTTCCAATAGGATGTTGGCCTGTTCCACAACCTGCAACTAAGATTTCAGGATTTGCTGGGGGACGATATTTTCCCAAATCAAACCTCATAGGATCCCCTTTTAGGATGGTGTCGATCCTCTCACCTGTGTCTCGTACATTTGTTTTTACCCAACGCGGGTATGGGTTTTCCTCATATTGAGCTTGGACTTCCTGGGAAACAGTATCTTGGATGGAAGTTAAGGATGCAATTTTCGAACGCAAAGATTGCTCTTGAGCGGGTTCAATAATATGCCGTTTGATAACTTCCTGAACACTTTCTGGCCAGTCAGCATTACGTACCTCTTTTGCCCATGGAAAATTAAAAAGAGGTCTGTAGGCGCTTAGAATTACGAGTAAATTTTTAGGTACCTTCTTTTTTTCGTTAATCAGTTTTGTAACCTGCTGTTCAAGGATTACAATGTCAGCAGTTTCATCGGCTGTTTCATAAAAGACGAACTCATTTGTGAAACATTGTAGGGCCAATGCTGTCAAAAAGGGAGTGCACTCTTCTGCTGCGTCACCTTGCAATACTTCCTTCAACATTGCGTGGCGCATAAAGGTGAGCATTCGCTCAATCTCTAGGTTACCAACTGGGCTAAGAGAAATAACTTTGAGGAAGAGTGGTATTTCAGAAAGTTGTTCAGCCATTCCTTCGTTAGAAATAACACCTTTTCTTCTACTTTCCTTTGTATGTTTGAGAATATTTGAAAAGGAAGGAAGAAGGCGCAAAGCTCTGATGACTAAGATTGCCAAGCGGGAAGGGCGCACTGAGCGACGTTCAAAAAGTTGTAATAAGTCGCTGACTAATCGCTCATCTATCTCAGTGAATGAAAGCTCTTCAAGGGTAATTAACAAGCTTGTCCAGAATTGTTCGTTTTTGGGGCTCAGCGCAACGGCCCGCCGTTGACAGGCAAGAGCATTATGGAAGTTCCCAAGCTCTCCAAACACGATGGCCAGATTATTATGAACATCTGCGAGCTGTGGGTTTATAGCTAGAGCTCTTTGGTAGCTAGTGGCAGCATCAGTGAGTTTCCCTAGTTCTTTAAAAGCGTTCCCTAGATTAAAGTGTGCTTCTAGGAAATTAGGGTTTATGGCAAGGGCCTTGCGGTAGCTGGCAATGGCTCTTGTGGCTTCCTGCATATCTAAAAGGGCATTGCCAAGGTTGCTATGGCTTTCAGCTGTATCTGGGCTAATCGAAAGGGCTTTACGAAAACAAGCCGCGGCCTCCTTTGGTTTGCCAAGGCTCAGATGAGCTAATCCTAGATTGCTATGAGCTTCAGCGTAACGGGGATTAATTTTAAGTGCTTTCGTGATTAGATCGATGGCCTGGGCACTGTTCCCGTTTTGGTGGGCGGTGACCCCAAGTAAGTGCAATGCGATTGGGTTGTCAGGCTGGGAGACTAAAATTTGCTGATAAATGGCTTCGGCCTTGGATAGTTGGGCCGAGCTATGATGCTGAATAGCGGTATTGAGGAGTTGTTGGATTTCAGAGTCAGAAGGATTTTTTATCCCGCTGTCCTTGTTGCTTCCGCTATTCATTTTGCCTATTTCCACTATGGATATTCATCAAAAAGGGACAATAAACAAGAAGGACACCAAATTAAAGCGTACACTTAGAGAGGCTGCTCTATATGTTATACCTCCATTAGAACTTTGACATGAACTCCTACTGAGGCAGCCAAGGCTGGAAGGTCGTAACCGCCTTCAAGGAGGGAGACGACGCGCCCATTGCAATAATTGGTGGAAAATTTCACAATCTCTGCTGACAGCCATGCATAATCTGAAGTGGTATAGTTAAGTCCACCCATGAGGTCGCGTTGGTGGGCATCGAAACCAGCAGAAATAATGATGAGTTCGGGGTCAAAGTCTTTCAGGCGTGGGAGAACTTCATTGGTCCAGGCCTGTTGTAACTCTTCAGTTCCGCTGCCTGCATGTAATGGAACATTGATAATATTTTGGGCGGCCCCGGTTTCTTCTTTTGGGCCAGTTTGTGGATAGCCACCATCTTCATGGAGGGAGACGTAGCACAGATCAGGTTTATCCCAAAAAATTGACTGAACCCCATTGCCATGGTGAACATCGAAATCAATGACAGCAACTCGCTTAACCCCATGAACTTCTTGGGCATGTAATGCTGCGATCGCGGCATTGTTAAACAGGCAAAACCCCATGACTAAGCCTGCTTCGGCGTGGTGTCCAGGGGGACGGATGGCACAAAAAGCATTGCGAGCTTGCTTAGTCATCACGTCGTCAACTGCTTGGCAGGCGGCTCCAGCCGCATAAAGAGCTGCTTGAATAGACCCTGAAGAGATCACTGTATCTTCATCAAGTTCTACATGTTTCGGATATCCGTCGTAGGCTAGAATTTTAGAAACATAATCGTTATTATGAGCCCGCTCTATTTGTTTCCGGGTTGCTGGACCGCTCTCAGTCCTTTGCAGAAAAGCAAAAGATTCCGTGCTTAAAATATTGTCTATGGTCCTTAGCCGTTCGCTGCATTCAGGATGACCATACCCAGTGTCATGTTCGAAACACTGGGAAGGCATATAGAGAAAAGTGGGCATTTAAGGACCTCGTAATTTTTCCATTAAAAAGGGCATCCTGGTGATTATATCCAGAATGTTTCTAATGTTAAAAGTTATAAAGGATAGATCGCTAATTACCCTTGCATATGTTGCAATGCAACTATGCAAAAAAACCGTAACAAATAATTGAAATAATTGTAACTATTTTAAATAAATATGCCTATATATTGCACTGCACAATTTTTTAAATAACCTTGAGATAGAAGCCGCCATGAGCATCCGCAATCTCCACCATCTTTTTGCTCCGAAGTCAGTTGCTGTTATCGGGGCATCTACCCGTCCAAAGTCTATTGGTAACCTTGTGATGCAAAACTTGCTTGAGGCTGGTTTCCAAGGTCCGATTATGCCGGTTAACCCTAAGCATCTCTCTGTTTCAGGCGTCCTTGCTTATAAAGATATCGCGGCCCTTCCTGCGATTCCTGAGCTTGCTGTTATTTGTACGCCTCCGCGTACGATCCCTGAAGTTTTAGAGCAACTTAGTGAAAAAGGGACTCGAGCTGCCATTGTTTTAACGGCTGGCCTTGGAGATGTTGAGTATGAAGAAGGTGTTTCTATTAAAGATAAGATGCTTGAGATCATCCAAAACAACAGGATGCGCATCCTTGGTCCTAACTGTTTAGGTCTGCTGGTCCCAAGCATTGGCTTAAATGCTAGTTTTGCCCACCGTCCAGCACTACCTGGTAAAATTGCTTTTGTTTCTCAGTCAGGGGCGTTGTGTACGTCAGTTCTCGATTGGGCTAGACCTCGTGGTATTGGATTTTCACACTTTATATCTATGGGTGATATGGCGGATACAGACTTTGGTGATGTGTTGGATTATTTGGGCAGTGATCCAAATACTAATGCGATTTTGCTTTATATCGAATCTATCCATGAAAACCGAAACTTTATGTCTGCGGCTCGTGCCGCAGCGCGTAACAAACCTGTCTTGGCGATTAAATCTGGTCGACATGAAGAAGGTGCAAAAGCGGCGGCTTCTCACACAGGTGCATTGGCCGGGGCAGATTTTGTCTATGACGCTGCTTTCCGCCGAGCGGGTATGCTCAGGGTGTATGACTTTGAAGAATTGTTTGCCGCTGTTGAAACTTTAAGCCGTGGACGTCGCCCTAACGGGGAACGTCTTGCCATTTTAACCAATGGAGGCGGTTTGGGTGTTCTTGCCGTTGATAACTTAATTGGGCTTGGTGGCAAGCTTGCGGAACTCTCCGAAGAGACCCTTACCCAGCTAAATGAAGTTTTGCCTATCACTTGGTCGAAAGGCAATCCTATCGATATTATTGGGGATGCTCCAGGTCAGCGTTATATTGATGCTTTGCGTATTTTATTTAAGGCCAAAGAAGTAGATGCGGTGCTTTGTATGCATTGTCCTGTGGCAGTTGTTTCAGCCTCTGAAGTGGCCCAAGGCATTATTGATGTTAGTAAAGAATTTCCTCGCCGGCCTTTAACGACATGCTTCGTTGGAGAAGAAGCCGTAGCTCCCGGACGTAAGCTTTTCATCAAGGCCGGCATTCCTACATTTGATACGCCTTTGAAAGCGGCTCAAGCTTTCATGCATACGGTCCACTATCGCCGAAATCAAGAGCTCCTAATGGAAACCCCGCCTTCCATGCCGGAAGATTTTAAACCTGCACGGGATACGGCGCGTTTGATCGTGGAAAATGCTTTGGCCTCTGGTCATGAGTTTATGAGTGAGCCTGAAGCAAAAGCAGTACTAGCTTCCTATGGTGTGCCAACGGTAGAAACCCATATTGCCAGAAATGCGGCAGCGGCCAGAGTAAAGGCTGAAACCATGGGCTTCCCGATTGCCTTAAAAATTATGTCCCCCCAGATCACTCACAAATCGGATGTTGGGGGCGTTGTTCTTGATCTGCAAACCCCAGAAGAAGTGGAAAAAGCCGCCCACGATATGCTGGAGCGGGTTCATAAAATCTATGGTGATTTAGATGTCTCTGGTTTTTCCGTCCAAACCATGGCACGCCGTCCAGGTGCTCATGAGCTGATTATTGGTGTCGTTACGGATCCAATTTTTGGCCCGGTGATCTTGTTTGGTGAAGGCGGAACTGCAGTTGAAGTTATTAGTGACAGGGCTGTGGCTCTCCCTCCTCTTAACATGGCTTTGGCAAAAGATTTGGTTTCACGGACACGGGTTTATAATTTGCTGAAAGGTTATCGTGATCGTCCAGCCGCTGATATTGATGCTGTCTGTTTGACACTGAACAAGGTTGCTCAGTTGATTATCGATGTGCCTGAAATTGAAGAGCTCGACATCAACCCCTTGTTCGCCGACAGCAAAGGTGTCCTGGCTTTGGATGCGCGTATCAAGGTAGCCCCCGCGACGATGAGTGGCAGTAAGCGTCTTGCCATCCGACCTTATCCGGCTGAGCAAGAATCTCCCTTTACCATGAAAGATGGGCGAGAAGTATTAATCCGTCCCATTCGTCCAGAAGATGAACCCAACCATCACATCTTTATCTCGAAGTTGACACCGGAAGATATCCGCTTCCGCTTCTTTGGCTTGGTTAAAGGCTTACCACACTCACAAATGGCCCGCCTGACCCAGATTGACTATGACCGAGACATGGCTTTTATCGCCATTGGTCAGGATGAGAATCATGAAGATGAAACCCTTGGCGTTGTGAGAATTGTAGCGACCAAAGATAATGCCATTGCCGAGTTCTCTATCGTTGTGCGCTCAGACCTTAAAGGGGTCGGTCTCGCCAAGGAATTGATGCGCAAAATGATCGCCTACTGTAAGAGCCGTCAAACCAAGCAACTCATTGGACAGGTATTAAGGGAAAACCACCGAATGATTCGTTTTGTTGAAGGATTAGGTTTTAAACGAACCGGTCATCCAGAACCTACTGTTGTTGAAGTAACCCTTGAGCTACAAGAGCCAGACAGCAAGTGACTAAAGGAATGTGAGTTTAGGTTTCATCTTTTGGTTCATGAGTAGTGTGTTGTTTTGATAAACGGCTTACAGGGATATCAAACCAAAAATCTGATCCTTTCCCCAAGTCACTGTTAAATCCAATGGTCCCATTATGAAGTTCTACTAAATGCTTAGTGATTGTTAGGCCTACGCCAGTCCCTTCAATGGCGCTTCTTTCTGCTCCAAGACGTTGGAAAGCTCCAAAGACTTCGCCTTGTCTTTCTTTCGGGATACCAAGGCCAGTGTCTGAAATCGTTGTTCTAATAAAACCTAATCCAGTACTTTTTGCTGTGATGGTAACTTGGCCATTGGGCTCGTTATATTTAATCGCGTTACTTAATAAATTGAGTATGACCTGCTTGAGCTTGAAAGAGTCTGCACGTACTTGGATAAGATTAGGAGAGCGCTCGTAGAAAACTTGAATATTATTTTTTTCTGCAAGTGGTTCGACAACAGGTAATGTTTCTTTGATAAGCGCATCAAGGTCACAAGCTTCTAAATCTAAAATTACTTTTCCGCTCTCAATTTTAGATAGATCCAAAACTTGATTGATCAAACCCAGTAAAATATGTCCTGAGTTCAAAATGTGGTTCACAGCCTTTTGGTGAGTATCATTCAAGGGAGTGTCCGTGTCGCTGGCGATGACTTGGGAGAAACCTAAAATTGAATTTAAAGGAGTCCTTAATTCATGGCTCATTGATGAGAGAAATTCAGATTTAGCTAAGTTCGCCGCTTCGGCAATTTCTTTAGCTTTTTCCATTTGCTCATACATTTCGTGTTGCTTCGTCAAATCAATAATTACTCCAGAAAACATTGGAGTAGGTCCGCTTCTATCGGCACTGACTGAAATATGAACAGGGAAGATTTTACCATTTTTATGGGCGGCCCAAACCTCTCTCCCCGTGTTGATTACTTTTGACTTACCTGTTTTTAAATATGTTTCTATATAGCCGTCATGTTCGGATTTTTGCGGTTCAGGCATAAGCTTAGAGACATTATTACCAATGAGCTCATCTGGGGTGAATCCGAAAATTTCCTCAATGGCTTTATTAGCATTTTGCACAATACCTTGATCGTTGATAGTTATGATGCCCGCCAGAGAATGCTCAACTAAGCTGCGGTAACGCTGCCCTTCTTCTGTAGCCCGCATTTCGGCAACAACCCTGTCTGTCACATTGATGTGCATGATTATTGCTCCAGTCTTTCCAGACCATTTTATTGAGCGCACCATCATTAAGAACCATCGTTTCTCAGTTGGACTATGGCAGGGGAAAAGATGCTCAAATCCGTTTGATTCATTTGAAATGACGCTTTTAATTTTGTCTGACAGCAACTTATCACCGTAAGTTTTCTGATCAGATAAGCAGTGGGAATAATAATTTTCCCCTACCCAGTTTTTTGGTTTACCGCCATTTCTTTGATAAAAAACATGCCACTCAGTATTCACGGTCAGGATATTGCCGTCAGGGTCGATAACTGCGATATGTGAAGGTTGTGCATCAAAAATACCTTCAGCAAATTTCTTATGGTTCTGAGCCTCAATGGTTTCTTGGCGTCGACGTTCATCTAACTCTAATACATAACCAAGAAGGAAAACTCCCGCTACATTTCCCGTAAGAAGTATGGGCCATGCCACTTGCAAAATAGCAATGCCAGTCTCCCACGTTTGGCCAATAAAAAAGGCCGGTAAAACACAAAATGTACCAAAAATACCTATTAAAATAAGAGTAGGAATATCAGGGCGGCGATTTAGTTTTCTCAGGGCAAAATGGGCGCCAAGCCCTGCCAAACCATAAAAAATAAAACTAGCTGCACCGCCAACCGCACTCGGCCCCCCCACTTGATAACGCGCAATCGCGCCAATCACAGAGGCAACTAGCGTACTAAGCCCTCCTCCATAAATACCTACTAAAATTGCTGGGCCCCCGCGGGTGTCGAAAGTCGCCCCTTGAGGAACAACAATGGGGTTAAACATAACAACAGCAGCGACGCTGCCGAAAAGGATCCCAACAAGAATTTTTGATTGAATGGAATTGTCTGCAATAAATCGGCTAAATCGAATAAGGGAAAATCCAATCGCTAACAGAGCCAACAGCCCGATGTTATGGATCATGTCAACTGGCATAAATATCCCTGCTCTGATTCATATATTCTTCTCAACAATATCTAAGGATGGCAGGTTAGGGTTTCAATATGATGCCAAATATTAGATGGTTCATTTGATTGTAGATTATAAGAACCCTTGAGTTTTACTCCGATTGTGCAGGCGCCAACTTGCAACAAGGTCTTCCCTAAAAACATGAGAGGCTCTATAAAGCCGGATATGAGCATTTCCCAACCAAAAGTGGGCATGGTCAGCCTTGGCTGCCCAAAGGCC
The DNA here is from genome assembly GCA_026196105.1 of Rhodospirillales bacterium. GTDB lineage: Bacteria > Pseudomonadota > Alphaproteobacteria > Rhodospirillales > JAPHRK01 > JAPHRK01. Next base: position 195,541 of record JAPHRK010000033.1, read on the forward strand.
CTCGTCGATTCAGAGCAAATCCTCACCCAACTTAGGGCCGAGGGTTATGATATTTCACCGTCTTATGATGGGGCCGATGTAGTGCTGGTTAATACCTGCGGGTTTATTGATAGTGCCAAGGCTGAATCGTTTGATGCCATCGGTGAAGCTATGGCGGAAAATGGAAAAGTGATTGTGACAGGCTGTATGGGGCTTGACGAACAAGCCATTCGCGAGGTTCATCCTGGCGTTTTAGCTGTTACTGGACCACAACAATATGAAAACGTGATCAAAGCTGTTCACCAAGCTGTTCCTCCTAAGCATGATCCTTATATGGACCTTGTACCTCCCGGTGGGATTAAGCTCACACCGCGCCATTATGCTTATTTAAAAATTTCTGAGGGCTGTAATCACAACTGTTCCTTCTGCATTATTCCGTCTTTGCGGGGTAAGTTGGTTAGCCGTCCGGCCGGTGATATCTTGAAAGAAGCGGAGCAGCTCGCTATTGCCGGGGTTCAAGAACTCTTAGTGATTTCCCAAGATACTGGGGCCTATGGACAAGACCTCAAATACGCGGAAAGTGACTGGTACGGCAAGCCAGTGAAATCCCGTATGACCGAACTCTTCTCTGCTCTCGGTGATCTTGGCATTTGGATCCGTCTTCATTATGCCTACCCTTATCCCATGCTTGATGAAGTCATACCTCTGATGGCAGAAGGAAAAATTCTCCCATACATTGACGCGCCGTTCCAACATGCCAGCCCAAATGTTCTTAGGGCTATGAAACGCCCGGCTTTTGAAGCTAAAACTTTGGAGCGGATTAAATCCTGGCGTCAGGCTGTCCCCGACTTAACCGTGCGCTCTACCTTTATCGTCGGCTTCCCAGGCGAAACGGAAGAAGATTTCCAATACCTTGTTGACTGGTTGGGTGAGGCTCAATTGGACCGGGTTGGCTGCTTTAAGTATGAAGCAGTTGAAGGGGCTGATGCTAATAAAATTGAAGGCGCTGTTCCTGAGGAAGTGAAGCAGGAGCGCTGGGAGCGCTTTATGGCAGCACAACAAGAAATCAGCGCCGCTCGTCTCAAAAATAAAATCGGTAAAACTCTCAAAGTTCTGGTTGATGAAGTTGATGAAGAAGGGGCTATTGCTCGCTCCTATGCCGACTCACCTGAAATTGACGGCTGCGTTTTCATTAATAATGAGACAGAACTTCTACCGGGCGATATGCTTGATGTGGAAGTAACCGAAGCGGATCATTATGACCTCTGGGCCAAGCCGATTAAAGACGAGGACGACTGGTAAGCAAGAAGCGGGGAGTAGTTATGGCTGGCAAACAACAACGACCTACTTTTGTCCCAAGTCCGGAGCAAATGGCCCTTTGGCCTGAAATCTCAGGAAACAAGATTAATGGCCTTGGGGAGAAGGAGCCTCGCCGTCCCACCCCCATCTATTGGCATGCCCCTGATGAAACACCTCACGGCCCTCTCCAGCTTTGGTTTTATAAACATAATTTAGGCAATCCAAGTATTGCAGCGACGAGGGAAACCCGTCAGAAAATTATTGATGCACCCCTACCTCCTGTTGCTGAAAAACAGGAACTTCGTTCCCCTGAAGATTGGGTGAAGAAAGTTAAAGGCTTTGAGATGCAGATAGACGGCATTCACATTGGCATCACACCTATGCAGCCTGAATGGGTGTTTGAAGGAAAGACTCTTGATATTCCTTGGCTCATTATGATCGTTGTTAAGATGGATTATGAACCGATCAAAGACGCGCCGAGTGACGAGTCGTTAAAAGAGATTATTGAAAAATATGGCTATGGGCTTAAAGCTGCAAAACAGATTGCTGCATGGGTGCGAGACCATGGATGGGATGCTTATGGCCATTGTGGACCAGAAGCTGGGGCAACTCTTTTGATCCCGGCAGCGATTGAGGCTGGGCTTGGTGAGCTAGGCAAACATGGCTCTCTTATCAGCCCTCGTTATGGTGCCAGTTGCCGAATTGCTTGTGTCCAAACCAACCTACCTCTCGTCGCGGATGCGCTAGCCCCCTTTGGGGCGGATGATTATTGTTTCAATTGTAAAGCTTGTGAGCGAGCTTGCCCCCCAGACGCCTTGACCTCTGAAAAACACTGGGTACGAGGGGAGAAAAAGTGGTATGTGGATTTTGATAAATGCCTGCCCTTTTTTAATGAAAATGGTTCCTGTGGCGCCTGCTTAGCTTCTTGTCCCTGGAGCAAACCCGGCGTACCTGAAAAGCTGACAGCAAAATTGAAAAAACGTGCCATGCAGAAGTCCCGCCTATGACCGTCACCCTTGCCCCTATGGAAGGGGTTGTCGATTTTTATATGCGGGAAATTTTGACCAGGATTGGTGGCTTTGATCTCTGCGTAACGGAGTTCATTCGGGTCAGCAACACGGTCTTCCCAGCTTCAACGTTTTATAAATATTGTCCCGAGCTTAAGCAGGGAGGAAAGACCTACTCGGGTGTTCCTGTACATGTCCAATTTATGGGCTGGGATGGGAATTTGATGGGGGAAAATGCTGCCGTTGTTTGTGAACTAGGGGCACCGGGTATCGACATAAATTTCGGGTGTCCTGCCAAGACGGTTAATCGGCGCAATGCTGGTGCGGCTCTTCTACAATGGCCTGAAAGGGTTCATGAGGTGGTGAAGGCGGTCCGACAAGCCGTACCTGATAATACCCCTGTGAGTGCTAAGATGCGTCTTGGCTTTGAGGATACCAGCTTAGCTCTTGAAAATGCCCAGGCTATTGAAAGTGGAGGGGCTGGGAAGTTAACGGTACATGCGCGTACGAAACTTGAAGGGTATAAACCACCTGCCCATTGGGATTGGCTCGCACGTATTAAAGAAGCTATTACGATTCCCCTTGTAGCTAATGGAGATATTTGGACCCTGGAGGATTACAAACGTTGTCGTGAAGTCAGCGGTTGTGAACATATTATGGTAGGGCGTGGAGCGATTGCTAAACCTGACTTAGGGCGGGTGATAAAAAATTTTGAAGCACAGGAAACTTTAAGATTTATTGCCTGGCCTGAAATGTTGGACTTGTTGTTGGACTACTACCAACTAATTAAAGATACACCCCTGCCAGCAGGGGTATCAGGTCGTTTGAAACAATGGATTAAGTTGCTAAGCCGTACCTACCCAGAAGCGGAAGAGTTTTTTGTGACGGCTCGTTTGATACAGCAACCCAAAGACATTGCCATTGCTATTGAAGAGGCTAGACGTAAATTATGAAGGCACAAGTAGAGCGGCTCAGTTTGCGCCCCCAAGGAAAAAAAGGGGAGATTGCCATGGCGATAATTCATAAGCTTCCTCCGTCCTTAAAACGAAAAGCAACTCACTTTTTTTGGAAGCTGGGTTGGTTAGTTCAAGGTTAGGTCTTCACTAAAACCACACGGCATTGTTACTTATGCTTTACCTAGAAAATGCTATAAGCCTTCAAGTTATAAGCGTGGAGACATAAGAAATGAATTTGGTTGATGGACATACGAGAAGAGGAACGGCTCACTATTTAACGGCTGCTGTTATCCTTGCTGTCTATGGGGTTCAGGTCTGTCCTTTCTTAGAATCTTTGACACCAACCCAGTTGGCTCTCCCGATTTTTATCACCCTTGTTGTCCAATATTTCCTGAGGATTCCGGCTCGGAGAATTTGGGTCCTAAGCGCTCCTTTGAATGAGCAGGTAGCCAGAGTCCTCAAAGTTGAACTTGGCCTGTTCCTCGCAGGTGGCCTTGCGATCCTTATTTATAATTCGGTGATCTATGACTTCCCTGTTGTCAGTGGGCTCAAGGTTGTTGTTGGTATGGCGACACTTGGTTTCTTTGCTTCAATTGACCTTTCTCTGGAATGGCAAAGAAAAATCCTTGAGAACTTGACAGCTTCAGGTGAGCAAATGGAAGTGGATGAAAGCTATTTCCCATTGTCCGGTAAGATTGGTGTCTTCGCTGCCTCATGTGTTTTGTTTTCGACCGGTGTTATTTTTCTTTTGATCAACAAAGATTTGTACTGGCTCCTAAATGAAGGAAGTAAAGTCAGTCTCCATACCGCACAGCTTGCGATCTTAACTGAGATTAGCTTCGTTGTGGTGCTCTTGTTGATCCAGATTGTAAATGTGATCTATGCCTATACTCGGAACCTGAGAGCTTTTTTTCATAACCAAAACAGCGTGCTTTCAACAGCAACTCATGGTGATCTCAATGCCAGTGTTCCGGTGGGGTCAAATGATGAGTTTGGCTTGATGGCGCTTCATACCAATCAAATGATCAAGGGCTTACGGGAGACAACAGAAGAAGTGCGCCGAACCCGTGATGTGGCGATTCTTTCCTTGGCGTCGTTAGCTGAAACCAGGGACAATGAAACCGGTGCCCATATTCTCCGCACTCAGCGCTATATCAGAGCTTTAGCTTTGCGCGTTCAAGACCATCCAAAATTTAAAGATTATCTTTCTGATGAGACCATTGATTTACTTTATAAATCTGCTCCACTTCATGACGTAGGAAAAGTCGGCATTCCTGATAATATTCTTCTTAAACCCGGAAAACTGACGGATGAAGAATTTGAAATTATGAAGACTCACACGACCTTGGGGGCAGAGTCATTAGCTGTTGCAGAAAAAGAGTTGGGGAGTACCTCCTTTCTAAGGTACGCCAAAGAAATTGCCCTTACTCACCAAGAAAAGTGGGATGGGTCTGGTTATCCACAAAAGCTAAAAGGCGATCAAATCCCCATTTCGGGACGCTTGATGGCAATTGCGGATGTTTATGATGCCCTGATTAGCAAGCGGGTCTACAAACCAGCCTTTAGCCATGAAAAAGCTTGTGAGATTATCTTAGAAGGCCGCGATAAGCACTTTGACCCAGATCTGATAGATGCTTTTGCTGAAATTTCTCAAGAATTCGCTGATATTGCGGAGCAATTCCGAGACATGAAGCATCAAGAAGCGGCGTAATATCTTTTCACCTAGTTCACGATTTGTGATATATTGGGATTGTTAGGATATTTAGACGGGTTGAATAATGGCGAACTGGTTTAAGAGAGATAAGAAACCTAAACAGGAAGAAGAGGAAGATGGGCCGCAGGATTTTTTCGGGGAAATTCTGGAGTTAAATCATCTTGATGAAAGCAAGAAAGACAAATTGATTCACGATCTTGAGGATTTTTCCGATACTGAATCCGTAGAAACAGAAATTCTATTGGCGAATGTTAAGCCAAAGGATAAATCTAATCCTTGGCATGACTAAATAAGCTGTTTTATTTCTTATAAATTCTGCACTCTGCCACTTTTCGCGCTATCTCTGTGATCGCACCTTGGGATATATCCAGCTCCTCAAAGCTCTCAAAGCGTTCCTCTAACAAAGCCGTAATATTTTTTCCGTCATTGCTCCAGCCTTTATTGGTAGGGACGACGCGATGCTTAACGTTTACCACCATAAAAGTTCCCCCGGGTTTTAAGGCATTCCATATAAGGTTGATGTCATCTTCAGGGGCCGCACAATGTTGCAAAACCCAAATAGCGTAAGCATGATCAGCTTTCAGGCCATGTTTTACCATCTCTAAAAGGCTGTTGCGGCCCATTGAACCAAAGCCTGGATGCTCAACATATTGGTGAGCAAGTGCACGCATGGATTTGCTGATATCTACTCCAATGATTGCGCCGTCATGTTTGATTAAAAGTTCGCGAGCTACTCGCCCGATGCCACAGCCATAATCAATAATCAGAGAATTCGCTGTTGGATTGAGAGCCTTGGAAACATCTTCAGACAAGATAGGGGTTTCTTTTTGCCATCTTTGTTCTGGCGAAAAACCATCCTCGGGCGTCAAAATAATTGCCTTGGCTTCAGCTATGGTTTTGACATCAAAAACATCTGGTTTGTATTTAGCTTGTCTCGCGCTCTCTTGTGGGTTCACGGATAGGACTTCCTTACTTAAAATAGTGTATGAGCAAGAATGCATCTCTCATTGGCCCATCGCAATGAAAATAATCGAGACTCAGGCCCTTTCGGGGGTTAATATAGTGCAACTTGGATTTAATGACGGACGAATAAAAATGGATCAAGACCCCTTTCGCTACGACAAATGGATTGAAAACGCGCTTCGTAGTGTTGTGAAACAAGCCCTGGAACAAGTGCGTGATGAAGGCCTTTGGGGAAATCACCATTTTTATATTACCTTCCAAACCACCTTCCCCGGGGTGGAAATGCCTGAAAAGTTGAAAGCGCAATACCCAGAAGAGATTACCATCGTTCTCCAGTATGAGTTCTGGGATATGGAGGTGAATGAGGACGAATTCAAAGTTACATTGAGTTTTGATAATGTGCGCAGCCCTTTAGTCATTCCATACCCTGCAATCACTGCTTTTGCTGATCCTGCTGTCAAGTTTGGCCTTCAGTTGAAAATGGATGGAACTGGCGAAGATGATGAATTTTTCTCCGAAGATATGTCCTTCGAGGAAGCCGTTCCTGTAGCTACTGTAGAGGCACAAGAAACCCAAGAGGAAACACCCGCCCCAGAAGAAAAAATGGGTGAGGTGATTGCTCTGGACGCCTTCCGCAAAAAATAATATTCCCTACCCACAAATTAATCTTCGACTTTGGCCTTAAGGGATAGCATTTGAGCGCCCCTTTAAAGAAACAAAAGGTATTTATCATGAGCGAGTTTTTATACGAGGACATGTTCCCTATGGGCGAGGATACCACGCCCTATCGGTTGGTGACAAAAGAGGGCGTTGAAACCCTTGAAGTTGATGGAAAGACAATCGTCAAGGTTTCTGCAGAAGCCATTCGTCGCCTTACCTTTGAGGCCTATAAAGATTGCTCACACTTATTGCGTCCAGAGCACATGGCTCAAGTTAGGAAAATTCTTGATGACCCAGAATCTTCAGACAACGATAAGTTTGTTGCCTTGGATTTGCTCAAAAATGCAAATATTTCTGCCGGGGGCATTCTTCCCATGTGCCAAGATACAGGTACGGCGGTTATTTTAGGTAAAAAAGGGCAGTATGTCTGGACTGACGGTAATGACGGTGAGTCTCTGTCAAGAGGGGTCTATGACACCTTTACAGAAACCAATTTGCGCTATTCCCAGGTCGCTGCTCTCTCGATGTTTGAAGAAGCGAATACAGGTAATAACTTACCAGCACAGATAGATATTCTGGCCACACCCGGTAGTGCTTACAAATTTATGTTCATGGCCAAAGGGGGCGGGTCAGCCAATAAGACGTTTCTTTTCCAGCAGACAAAGGCTCTGCTAAACATTGAAACGCTTGCTAAGTTTATTGATGAAAAAGTTCGCACCCTTGGGACGGCTGCTTGCCCGCCATACCACCTGTCTATTGTAATCGGTGGCACTTCCGCAGAAACCAACCTTAAAACTGTTAAGCTTGGCAGCGCTCATTATTACGACAATTTACCAACAACCGGCAGCATGACAGGTCGGGCTTTCCGTGATTTGGAGATGGAAGCTCAAGTTTTAAAAATGACCCAGGAAATGGGGATTGGTGCTCAGTTTGGCGGTAAATATTTCTGCCATGACGTACGGGTAATTCGCTTGCCGCGCCACGGCGCTTCATGCCCAGTTGGGGTTGGGGTAAGCTGTTCCGCTGACCGCCAAATTCTGGGTAAAATCACCAAAGACGGTGTGTTCCTTGAGCAGTTGGAAACTGATCCTGCTAAGTATTTACCCGAAACCACGGACGAATCCCTTGGTGGCGACGTGGTTGAGATTGATCTTAACCGTCCCATGGCTGATATCTTAAAGCAGTTGAGCCAATACCCTGTTAAAACTCGCCTTAGTCTCACAGGTCCACTTATCGTGGCCCGTGATATTGCCCATGCTAAACTTAAAGAGCGTTTGGATAGTGGTGAAGGGCTACCACAGTATATCAAAGATCATGCGGTTTATTATGCAGGTCCGGCTAAAACACCTGAAGGCTATGCTTCTGGTTCCTTTGGCCCCACAACAGCAGGGCGTATGGATAGTTATGTTGAGCAGTTCCAAGCCGCTGGTGGTTCTATGCTAATGCTGGCTAAAGGTAACCGCTCTCAGCAAGTAACCGATGCTTGCAAAAAATACGGTGGTTTTTATCTTGGCTCTATTGGTGGTCCTGCTGCTCGTTTGGCACTTGATTGCATCAAAAAAGTCGAATGCCATGAGTACGAAGAACTCGGCATGGAAGCCGTTTGGAAAATTGAAGTTGAAGACTTCCCTGCTTTCATCGTAGTCGATGATAAAGGCAACGATTTCTTCGCTGAGTTTGGGGTTTAAGGGCAGATGAGTGACGCCCCCTTTAATTTCTTGATCACGGGTCCCGATGACGCCGAAGTTACTTTGGTGCTTGCTCATGGAGCCGGAGCCTTGATGGATAGTCCGTTTATGGAGAAGTTTGCCAACGGACTTGGGGAAAAAGGGGTGAGGGTCGTTCGCTTTGAGTTTCCTTATATGGTTAAACGGCGTGAGGACGGGAAAAAGCGTCCTCCTGACCGGGGACCTGTGTTGATGGAAATCTGGCGGGCTGTGATTGCTGAGCTTGGTGGGCCGGATAAGCTGTTCATCGGTGGTAAATCCATGGGGGGGCGCATTGCTTCCATGGTCGCGGCTGAGCTTGATAAAGAAGAGACACCTGTCAGAGGGGTAGCTTGTCTTGGCTATCCTTTCCACCCTCCTGGAAAACCAACACGTCTTCGTACCGATCATTTCCACCATATCAAAACCCCGGTTCTGATTGTCCAAGGAGCAAGAGACACTATGGGCTGGTTTGATGAGGTTCAAGATTACACCTTATCTAAAGCCGTTCAATTCCATTGGGCTGAAGACGGTGACCATGACCTGAAGCCTAGAGCTTTGTCAGGCAAAACTATGAAAGAAAACCATGAGGAAGCCATCGATGTGCTGGCTGAGTTTCTTTTGAGTTCTGGTGAGAAAGTATAGAGGAATTTAGCCATGACGATAGAGCTTTGGCTTCTTTACCTCTTAGCATCAGTTGGGCTGTCATTAACGCCAGGACCTAACGGCTTACTTGCGCTTACTCATGGCGCATTATACGGCCTACGCCGGAGTATCTTCACTGTTTCAGGAGGTGTTGTTGGCTTTACGATGCTGATGGGTATTTCCATGGCGGGAATGGGCGCACTTCTTCTGGCTTCTCAACAAGCTTTCCTTATTGTGAAATGGATCGGGGCGGCTTATCTGGTTTATCTCGGAGTTAAAGTCTGGCGCTCTCCCCCTCCTCATGTGGGTATTGAAGACCGACAAGGCAAGGACACAACAACATCGCGATGGCAGTTATTCTCCAATGGATTTTTTGTGGCAGTTGCTAACCCCAAGGCAATAATTTTCTTCGCGGCCTTTTTGCCTCAATTTATTGACCCTGCTACTCCTAAGCTACCGCAATTTTTTATTCTGGCGGGGACTTATGCTTTCATTGAATTTGTTTATGAAGCTTTGCTTGCGGGCTCAGCCCAGAAATTTTCACGTTGGTTGAGTAAAGGCAACGTTGGCAAATGGTTTAATCGAATTTCCGGGGCAACTTTTATCTCCATTGGTGGGCTTTTGCTCACGGTTAACAAGAATAGCTAGTGCCTTGACAGGTTTCACTATTCGCCGTACCCGTAATTAATGTTACCAATTGAACTCTCCGTCCTTGGAAGCTTTGTCCTCACCGTGGCTGTAATTGTCATGTCGCCGGGGCCTGATTCCATGTTAATCATTCGCCATACTTTGTCCTCTGGGACTAAGGTTGGGTTGGCGACAGTAGCGGGTGTTCAAATGGGATTGATCGGTCATAACCTGTTGGCTGTGCTGGGCATTTCAGTACTGATTTCCTCTTCGCCAATTTTATTTAAGACCGTCGCTCTTATGGGTGCTGCTTATTTGGGTTGGTTGGGAATTGAGTCATTGCGCAACACTGCGACTATTGGAGTAGGCAGTGACCGGGTGGAGGTAAGTTCTCGCCGGGCTTTTGTTGATGCCATGATCACCAACCTTTTAAATCCCAAGGTGATCGTTCTTTTTCTCGCTCTCTTTCCAAACTTTGTTGATACAACAAAAGACAACGTACCGGCTCAGCTTTTTACCTTAACCATGACCTTGATGATTATTAATACCATCTGGCAAACTCCCTTAGCTTTTTTAGGCAAGATCGCAAAAAATTGGCTTGAGCAGCCCAAAGTGCAGCGCTGGATTTCTGGGATCACAGGCGCTGTCCTTCTCTTCTTTGCCGGGATCATGATTTATGAGCACCTTTTGTGATGGAAAACGATGCTGAGATTAAAAAACGTTCAGTAACTCTTTCAGGCCATCGCACCAGCATCTCACTTGAGAATATCTTTTGGGATCACTTGACTCAAATTGCCAAAAGCCGTGGGCTTTCTCTTAACCAAATCGTTAACGAGATTGACCAAAAAAGGGATGGAAACCTTTCTAGCGCTCTGCGTGTTTATGTACTTCAAACCCTTGAAGGTTCCTGAAAAAATAAACCCTCACCTGTATGGGTGATGATCTTTTTTACAACCTAACCTATAGCTTAATTGAAAGCCGCCTGGGGAGTCGGAGTTTGTTTAAATAAAATTGTTCATGCGAACATTGCTAGGTGTGTGATGGCAAGAATACTAGTAGCTGATGATGCCGAGTTGTCACGAGGGTCTATAAGCGCCGTCCTCGAATGCTTTGGCTATGACGTTGTTGAAGCCAAAAATGGTGATCAATGTCTTGAAGCTCTGCATGACAAAGCTTTTGATTTACTTATTACAGATATTGATATGCCCCAAGTGAATGGCATTGAAGTGATCTTAGCTCTTAAAAAAGAAACCCCTGACTTTCCAGTTATCGCTATTTCTGGTTACGATAAGCTTTATAGTCTCGAGCCTCTTAATCTGGCGATTTCTGCAGGTGCAAATGCGATACTTAACAAACCATTCAAGGCAGAAGAGCTCTTGAACAATGTTAAGAGCCTTCTGGCGAAAGTTACTTGATTCCGCCTTTAAGGAGCTGTTTGAAGATATCTTCAGGTTTTAGTTTTTTCGGTTCTTGTTGCTGAGTTCCTTGCTGTTGTTGCTGAGCGCCAGGAATAATTTGCTGTAACAAAGTACCTACTGGGTTTGAGGGCTGTTGTGGTTGAGTTACCGTTGATTTGCTGCCTGTCAGAAGTTTGACCGAAGGGTTGTCTAAGGGACCAATAACTGTGAATGGGACCTTTGATGGCATTTTGACCTGGGTAGCAAGAAGGGCGGTTAGGAGGTTTTGAGCCATGGTGACTTCGCCACGTGTATCTACATACCAATTTGGCAGATCAACAGTACCTTTCGCCTGCCCTTTTGTAATATTGGATGTAAGCTTCAGGTCTTCGGAGCGCGCAACGCCTTTAAGAACCGTGTATGTCCCTGTAACATCTGCGAGGCCTTTGCCTTTTTTGCCCCCTAAAGCGCCTCCCAAACTGTTTAGTGAGCGGACCAGATCAAGAGCACCAGCCATGGCGGTTCCTGAAGCATCTTGGCGCGCATCAACCTTGGTCATGGCGAAGTTACCCTTACCACCTAGCTGTGACACCAGATCATAAACGCTGTTGCCTGTAGTTTGAAGCTCAGTTGCAAATGACATTGACCCGCTGGCTAAATCTTTGCCTGTAACGGCACGGACCGCACTTAAGATGTCACCTTCTTTGAGGCTTAGCGTGCTAGTGAATGTTGGTTGAGCCACAGCAGAGAGTTGGGCCGTCCCTTCTAGCTGGCCCTTAAAGAGACTACCTGTCAGTTGCTTGACATCAAGCACGCCGTCTTTCAAAGTTACCGCTAGCTTAGCTCCCATAACTTTATATTTATCATAAGCCAAACTTTGGGCGTTGATTTTAACATCAGCATTCACTTGATGTAGTCCAGCTAGGCTAAGTGGAGCTGTTGACCAGCGACCTTTTTTACCTGAGGAGGCTGAAGAACCTCCTGGTGGCGTCCATTGAGAATAACGAGATTCTTTGGTTTTTGCTGGAGCTTTAACTTTAGGCGCTGGAGCAGGAGAAGAGCTAGAGGTTGGAGCCAATAAGTGAGCTGCTAGATTCCCAAGATCAAACTTGGCTGTAAGATTAGGTTTCGCTCCGCTCAAGTCCGCAACCACATTGCCATTAACCGATGCACCTGCAAGATTGCCCTTCACATCACTCACAGTTATTTTTGTTTTTGTACCTTCAATGTTTGCCGATAAATCAATACCGCCAGCTTTGGGTGAGGGGGTGTAGGGTAAGCTGAGCCTGTCCATGAGTTGCGCCAGGTTATCATGGCGAATGGCTGTTTTAACTTTTAATCCAGTGAGCAAGCTTAAGGGGTTGGCTTTCCCGGACAAGAAGATTTCCCCGCCTGCAGCTTTAATATTTGCTTTCACCTCTGGAGTAAGCAGAGAGCCATCGAGATTTGCATCAACAGTAACTGCACCGAGCTTGACTGGGTTTACAGGAGGAGCAATGCCTGCGAACTTAAACAAGTTTGTTGTGTTCTTTGCAGAAATTTGAGCCCTTAACCCTTTGGCTACTGGGATACCTTCTAATTTTCTGAGCTCTCCCCCCACCTTGAAAGAGGCTCCAGCAAAGTTATCGACCCCCCCATCGCGGATGGTCAGGTTGCCTTTAAATAAGGTTGCGTCGATCCGTGCATTTTGGGCAGGCAATCCTTGAGCCGTGAGAGCTTTAACCTTGAACTTAAGGTTGGCATCAAAGGTCGTTAAAGCCACCAATGGTTTGAACATGTTTACGGGCTCAGATTTAGGCGCAGCTTTTTGCTCTCCTTTCTGAGTTGGGGTTGCTCTATCAGGTTTTGCTGTTGTTTCTTTTGCTGCAGAACGAGGTATATAAGCATCAAGGTTCAGCCGGTCGAGGGTAAAATCAGCCCCAAATGAGAGGCGTTCTCTCAGAGCTACAGCAATACCACCTGTAATTTTTGAGCTGTCAAAAGCGGCTTTAACATTGGTGACCTGCATCTGTTCTGGTGTGGTTGCAACATCAGCGGTGACAGTCATTTTTCTTAAGCGATCTGCAGGGATATGGGGTACAGTGATGCGTAACCAACGCATGACGCCCCGCAAATCACTTGCTGTTGCTTCTATATTGCCTTCAAAACGGGGGCCTTCAGGGGCTACGGAAACAAAGCCAAATGCAGCGATGTCAGTGCCGCCAGGGAGCCCTGCTGAAAGTTGATTGAGGGTAACTTCTCCCTCAGCGAGAGAGGCGCTGAACTTAGCATCCCGAATGGCATCATCCATAAAAATAATCGCGTCAGCAGAGACATCAATTGAGGCATTAATGTTTTCTGGGAACTTAAAGGGTTCTTTTTTGTCGGCGGCTTTTAATTTCTTTTTCTTGGGCTGAATCATTAGCGACGCACGTGGTTTGCCGTCTTCAGTTTCAACCACCGCAACCTGTTCGGGGAGCTTCGCGCCTTCGGTTATAACAGGGGGAAGCTCAAGCCATTTGTTGGCGTCTGCGTGTTTGAGCTTAAGCTTCAGGGCGGCATCAATGTCTTTTGCATAGCCAACATCAAGCGAGACTTCGCCCTCAGTCGTGCCAAGTTGAATAATTGTATTCTCTATCTTGGCGGCGCCTTTATCCGCACTCACTTCCCCTTCAAGAGCGAAAGACTGTCCTAAAACACCTGGTAGTTTTCCGCCTCCGGTTATGTAGCCAATAAGTTTGGCAAGGTTTTCACCTTCAGCCTTAAACTTACCTTTTATCTTCGGTCCTTCAGGAGTGTTGACCACCGTACCATTGACGTTGACTTTACCTTGTCCGCCTGCATTCAAGTTTGTAGCAAAGCCGACCGTTCTTTCATGAATGATTTTACCGATGGAAACTTCGAAGTTTAAGGGAAGTCCTCCACGGACAAAACCACCTGACATATCAAAAGGCCCAATCAAAGAGCCTGCAGCTATATTCGCGTTAAGAGCACTGATATGTTCGACTTTGCCTGAAGCTCCATCGCGATAAATAATGACGCCATTTTCGATAACAAAGCTATCGACCCTGATAGGCAACGCCATATCGTCTTTGACTTCACCTGTAGATGGTTGCGCGGTGCTTGAGGAGGTTGGTTCGTCAGTATCTTTAGCGGGAGGAGAAAACTCTAAGTTACTGCGCCCATCAGCGAGGGTTTCAACTTCTACTACAGGCTCGACAAGTTTAAAGCTTTCAACCTGAACAACACCCCCAATAAGAGGGCCAAGAGCAATCTGAACGATGGCAGAGCGAAGCGTAACCATGTTTTGGCTGTTTGCTCCGTCAATGTTGGCAAGAGTAACATTGTCTACTTGAAGAGCTGGGGCCGGTAGCAGGCTGACACTAAGGTTACCGCCAATTTGGATTTTCCGCCCTGTGGCCTCCATGACTCGGGTTTCGATTTCACCTTTGTATTGGTTCCAATCAATTAGGCTGGGAGCGATGAGGCCTCCACCAATGAGAATAATCACCAAACCAAACAGGATATAACCGAACGTCTTCACTCTTATACTCTCCACTGCCGCCCAAGCCGAATTGGGCAGTTTAAAAATTCAAGTGCACGGATAGTAAGTCTCTTTGGCTCTTGGATCAAATTGAAGAATTAAAAGCTTTTATCACCTTTTGATTATTCCTCTTTTTCTAATTTTAAAGAAGCGGAGTTCATACAGTAGCGAAGGCCCGTAGGCTTAGGCCCATCATCAAAAACGTGTCCTAAGTGGGCATCACATTTACTACAAGTGACTTCTGTTCTCATCATTCCGTGGCTGACATCCATTTCTTCAATAACCGCTTCTTTATCAAGGGGAACCCAAAAACTCGGCCATCCGCTCCCCGAATCGTACTTTGCAGATGAGGAGAAGAGAGGTTGCCCGCAGCAAATACACTTATAGGTTCCATGATCTTTAACGCCGTCATATTCGCCAGTAAAAGCGCGCTCAGTTCCTTTTTGACGGGTAACTTGATATTGCACCGGGGTTAGCTGTGCACGCCATTCTTCTTCG
>JAPHRK010000036.1 GCA_026196105.1 Rhodospirillales bacterium
GTTCGCTAACTCAACGCCCGTTTCGTCCGATTTAACCCGTATCTTGACATTATAGTCAACGACACGCTTTACAGCCACTAAGACTTTCATTGATTCTCACACCATCATTTATGGGTACAGACTTGTAGCGACTTTTAAGCAAATTGCGTGAAAAAAATCGGCACTCGAATGTTTATTTCGCAAATGCACAATAATGATGGAAGATTAGTCTGTCAACGAAGCAAAAGAGTGGTTTAGTCGGGAATTATCGCTCACCACCGGGACGCCAGAGGACGTCGGCTTTACCTTGCTCGTTTAAGTGGCGGCCCAAGACAAAAAGGTGATCAGAAAGACGATTGATATACTGCACAGCCAATGGATTCACCTCTTCCACAGATGCCAACTCAACGATTAGGCGTTCAGCCCGGCGTGAAACAGTTCTACCGAGGTGGAGATGAGCTGAAACAGCTGTCCCTCCCGGTAAAATGAAGGAGGTTAGTGGGTCAATATCCTCATTCAAAGAGTCGATTTCCGATTCCAGCCGAGCTACTTGGCTTTCAGTAATACGGAGAGCACCCTCAGCTTTGCGACCGTCTTCTGGGGTGCAAAGATCAGCCCCTAAATCAAACAGGTCGTTTTGGATGCGGCTAAGCATCGTATCTTCTAGCTCTAGATTAGAGGTATGAAGGCGCGCGAGACCAATAATGGCATTGGTCTCGTCAACAGTGCCATAGGCGGCAACCCTGAGATCATTTTTTGCTACACGGCGACCATCACCAAGGGATGTCTCCCCTTTGTCGCCGCCTTTTGTGTAAATTTTGGTCAGGGTTACCATCTGTTAATTAGTTCCTACGGGTTAGAAGGCCACGGGCAATTACGTGAGCTTGAATTTCAGCAGCCCCCTCGAAAATGTTGAGGATACGAGCGTCAACTAAGACACGAGAAACTGGATACTCAACAGCATAACCATTGCCGCCGTGAATCTGAAGGGCGTTATCAGCGTTGGACCAAGCAACCCGAGCGGCAAGAAGTTTCGCCATACCAGCTTCAATATCACAACGGATATCTTCGTCTTTTTCCCAACCAGCAAAGTAGGTGAGCTGGCGGGCGATCATGGTTTCAACAACCATCCAGGCAATTTTGCTGTAAACACGTGGGAATTCAGCAATTGGTTTGCCAAACTGAATACGATCTAAGGCATAACGAATACCAAGCTCAAGCGCGTTTTGAGCCACACCAATAGCACGAGCGGCTGTTTGGATACGGGCAGATTCAAAGGTTTCCATCAACTGTTTGAAACCTTGGCCTTCTTCGCCACCAAGCAATTGGCCTTCAGGAACTTCAAACTCATCAAAAGCGAGTTCGTATTCTTTCATGCCTCGATAGCCAAGAACTTTAATCTCACCACCTGTCATACCTTCAGCGGGGAAAGGGTCTTCTTCATTGCCGCGGGGTTTTTCAGCCAGAAGCATGGAGAGGCCTTTGTAGCCTTTCTCATCAGGATTGGTCCGGATAAGAAGGGTCATCAAGTCAGTGCGAGAGGCGTGGGTGATCCAGGTTTTGTTGCCTGTCACTTTGTAGGTACCGTCTTCTTTCACAGCGCGGGTACGCAGGCTTGCGAGATCAGATCCGGTATTTGGTTCGGTGAAAACAGCTGTTGGCAGAATTTCAGCGGAGGCAATTTTAGGAAGGTACTTCTGTTTTTGTTCTTCTGTGCCACCAAGACGAATTAATTCGGCGGCAATTTCAGAACGGGTACCAAGTGAGCCAACGCCGATGTAACCCCGTGAGAGTTCTTCGGTCACCACACACATGGCGGTTTTACCCATGCCAAGTCCGCCGTATTCCTCAGGAATGGTCAGGCCGAATACGCCCATTTCACCCATTTGTTCAAGAATTTCGATAGGAATAAGAACATCTTCGTCGTGCCACTGAGGAGCATTTGGAGAAACCTGCTCGTCCGTAAATCGACGGAATTGCTCACGAACCATATCTAATGTTTCATCAAGGCCAAGAGCCCCAAAGTTTCCAGTGTCGATACCTTCACAAGCAAGTTCGGCAATGCGTTTGCGAACAGGGTCAGTATTGCCTTTTTCTTTGAGGAGTTTAACGGCATCTGTGTGGAATGCGTGGGTTTCTTTGCTGCCAACGCCCATATCAGAAGGGCGAACGATTTCAACTTGGCTTAAAGGAATGCCGCCTGTGAGTTGAGTTAGATATTCGCCAAAAGCACATTGCACGATTAATTGTTCAAGTTCCCCGAAGTTTCCTTCTTCCGTCAGATTTGTTCCCCATTTATGCATTTGGCGCAGGCCCTCAACATAAGTGGACATCCAGGAAAATCCATGGGCCGCATATTGCTCAGCGTTGAGCAGGGCACCATCGACTTTGCCGTCTTTCATAACTTTAGCGGCGACACCGTGACGAGCGGCAGCAAGAAGTTCTTCAGATGCTGTGACGGCAGCAGCACAGTTGCTAAGAAGATCTGCGATGATAGGGGATTCGGCTGTCATGAATTAGGGTCTCCTGATAGTAAAGACAGGGCCGGGAAAAACCCGGCCCGCCCTTGAATTTAGTTAGTTTTATGTTGACTCAATTATTAGAGTTTTACTCGTCTGTAAAGTCCTCAATGGTGCGATGGCCTTGCTCACGAGCTTGAACCAGAACAGCCATATTGCCGGGTTTGTGACGATTCTCCATCATGATGGTGTGAGATTCTGGAATCTGATCCCAGGAGAAGCACTCAGACATGCAAGGCTCAATACGGCGCTCAATCATCAGTTGGTTAGCTTGAGAAGCTTGCTTGAGGTTAGCAAAGTGGCTGCCTTGAATACGTTTCTGACGCATCCAAACAAAACGGGCATCCATGGTGAGGTTGTAACCAGTTGTACCTGCACAGAACACAACCATACCGCCGCGTTTTACAACATTACAAGAAACAGGGAATGTTGATTCGCCTGGGTGTTCGAAAACAAAGTCAACGTCGTTGCCTTTGCCGGTGATATCCCAAATGGCTTTACCAAATTTACGGGTTTCCGCCATGTATTCTTTAAAGCCTTCGCCGTTAACTTCTGGGAGTTGGCCCCAACAGTTAAAATCTTTGCGGTTGATAACGCCTTTAGCGCCCATTCCCATAACGAAATCCCGTTTGGATTCGTCTGAGATGACACCGATAGCATTGGCACCAGCCGTCGCACAGAGTTGGATAGCATAAGAACCGAGGCCGCCAGAAGCGCCCCAAACCAAAACGTTGTGTCCTGGACGGAGAATGTGGGGGCGGTGACCAAACAACATACGATAAGCCGTTGCCAGGGTCAGGGTGTAGCAGGCGCTTTCTTCCCAAGTCAGATGAAGGGGACGCTTCATAACTTGTTGAGCTTGAACGTTGGTGAACTGGGCAAAAGACCCATCAGGAGTTTCATAACCCCAAATGCGATGGGTTTTTGAATACATTGGGTCACCACCATTACACTCTTCGTCGTCACCATCATCTTGGTTACAATGAACAACGACCTCGTCACCAACTTTCCAGCGGGTGACCTTAGAGCCAACAGCATAGACAATACCTGAGGCATCAGACCCAGCGATGTGGTAATCTGCCTTGTGGCTGTCAAAGGGAGAGATAGGTGTTCCGAGGCTAGCCCAAACACCATTATAATTGACGCCTGCGGCCATCACCATGACCAGTACTTCATGGGAATCAAGCACAGGGGTATCAACCACCTCAACTTTCATCGCTTCGTCAGGGTTACCATGGCGCTCACGCCGGATACACCAGGCATACATTTTTTTTGGAACGTGTCCGAGAGGGGGAATTTCACCGATCTCGTAAAGGTCTTTTTTCACTTGCTGCATAGTTCTCTCAAAAATTGTTTATGCTTGCGCTTACCCAAGTGTATCGCTAGGCATATGTTAATTGTAAAAACTTGTAAGCCGGAATCAATTGCATCTGACATGATTTTGCAAGAGCAATCATCACAGAAGCTAAAAATTCCTTCGTTTAACCACTTTTTCAACAAGACTTTTTATAGTTTTGTTGCAAAGCAGCATAAAAAACTATAATATTCGTTCGTAGATGTCAAAATATTTATAACCTTCTTTCAATGGGTTATTGGAAACTTCGGAAAGTATCATGACTGCAAGCCCTTCAAACTCAACAAAAAACGCTGCACTGCAACCAGATCGGCCGTGGCTTTTTAGAACTTATTCAGGTCACTCTTCTGCAGAGGCCAGCAACGCCTTATACAGGAAAAACTTAGACCGAGGACAAACAGGGCTATCTGTAGCTTTCGATTTACCTACCCAGACCGGTTATGATTCGGACCATATTTTGGCCCGTGGCGAGGTTGGTAAAGTCGGTGTTCCAATCAGTCATATTGGCGATATGGAAACTTTGTTTAAGGATATTCCCTTAGGCAAGATGAACACTTCTATGACTATTAATGCGCCGGCTGCATGGTTACTTTCTCTATATATTGCAACGGCTGAACGCCAGGGGGTTCCTCGGGATCAGCTAAGTGGCACCACACAAAATGACATCATTAAAGAGTACTTATCCCGGGGAACACATATCTTCCCGCCAGGGCCAAGCATGCGCCTGATTAGGGATGTGGTGACCTTTTGTTATCAAGAAGTTCCCAAGTGGAATCCGATGAATGTGTGCTCTTATCATTTGCAGGAAGCTGGTGCGACGCCGGTTCAGGAACTGTCTTATGCTTTAGCGACAGCGATTGCTGTGCTCGATTCTGTTAAAGAATCGGGGATTGTTTCTGATGAAGATTTTGGACGGGTTGTCGGTCGGATTAGCTTCTTCGTCAATGCGGGGATTAAGTTCGTAACTGAACTTTGCAAAATGCGCGCTTTCACAGAACTTTGGGATGAAATTGCACAGGAGCGCTATGGCGTTACCGAAGAGAAATTCCGCCGTTTCCGTTACGGAGTACAGGTTAATTCACTGGGACTTACCGAACAGCAACCAGAAAATAATGTTTATCGTATTTTGCTTGAGATGCTGGCCGTTGTTCTTTCTAAAAATGCCCGTGCTCGTGCTGTTCAACTCCCTGCATGGAACGAAGCTTTAGGCTTGCCCCGCCCTTGGGATCAGCAATGGAGCCTTCGTTTGCAGCAGATTGTTGCTTATGAAACTGATCTTCTTGAGTATGGTGATCTGTTTGATGGTTCAGAAGTAATTACCGAGAAAGTTGAAGCCTTGAAAGCCGAAGCTCGGGAAGAACTTAAACGCCTTGATGACTTAGGTGGCGCTATTGCTGCTGTTGAGTCTGGTTACATGAAAAGTAATCTCGTTGCTTCACATGCTGAACGAATCGCAGCCATTGAAAACGGTGACCTAACAGTTGTTGGGGTTAATAAGTTCAATGGTGGTGAAGAATCACCGCTGACTGGGGGGACAGATTCTATCTTGGTGGTGGATTCTGCTGCTGAGACAGAGCAAGTAAAGCAACTTAACCAATGGCGCGAGCAAAGAGATAGTGCTGCAGCAGAAGAAGCCTTACGAACCTTTAAAGCCGCTGCAGAATCTGGTGAAAATGTTATGGAATCATCCATAAAATGTGCCCATGCTGGTGTAACTACTGGTGAATGGTCTCAAGCTCTCAGAGATGTATTCGGTGAATACCGGGCGCCTACTGGGTTAAGCGCTGCTGCTTCAAGTGAAGGTGAACGTTTAGACGCAATCCGGGCTAAAGTAGCAGGTGTTGCTAAGAAGGTCGGTCGCCCTCTTAAAATGCTGGTAGGTAAGCCCGGGCTTGATGGTCACTCAAATGGCGCAGAGCAAGTTGCTGTTCGGGCGAGAGACGTTGGCTTTGAAGTTGTTTATCAAGGTATCCGTTTGACCCCTGAGCAAATTGCCAATGCTGCCCTTGAAGAAGCGGTCGATGTCGTTGGCCTTTCGATCCTTTCCGGGTCTCATATGCCGCTGGTAACTGAAGTCGTTGCCCAGATGAAAACTCTCGGTGTTGGTGATATTCCTGTTGTTGTAGGTGGTATTATCCCCCCTGAAGATGGGGAAGCTCTTAAGGCAAAAGGTGTCGCTGGGGTCTACACGCCTCGGGATTATGATATCACAGCGATTATGGGTGAAGTTGCTGAGATCGTAGAAAAAAGGGCGGGGTAAATCCCGCCCATATTCAAGAATGATTATTTCTAAGAGGCCAAAGCCCTTTTAAGCAAGTCCAGGGGCTTTGGATACAGGCTTATCATCAACCGAAGCTCCTGGGTGATAAACAGGGATTGGATCATCTTTCCCTGCTGGTTCATTTGGTGTTAGCGATGGTTTCATCGTTTTGATGAGGTATTTCACAACACCCTTTTGAACTTTGCCTTGAATAGGGGACCATGTGACAAAGACGCCACCACGTCCCTCATAAGCTTCGACTTCTTTATCATTAGCCAGTTGTTCAATTGTACTTGAGATTTTGTCTGTTGATTTGACACACATCCAGCCTGGTTTAACACCACCATGCCAGACAACAACAACACCACCACTTTTCATGCTGGCAAGTGATGTGTCGACATAAGATATACGGTAAAACCCACCTTTAGGAGACCGAACCCATTTTGGATCTTGAACCCCTTTAAACTTAGGCTGTGAGCTCTTACCAGTTAAGAAATCAAAAATTCCCATTTCGCGTGATACCGATCCTAAAAACGCAACGAATTATATTAGGCACGAGTTATCGCTTCCGAAAACTCGTACGCACCCCATATATAATCTTATTAGGAAGAATTTAAAAGTTGATTAAATTTACCGTAGTATGAACTGATCTTAGTGTAATGAGATTGTTTACATATTGTCGCAAAGTCGGGTCAAGAGCTCGAGGAGTTTTGCCTTATCTTCAGGGCCTAAAATCTCTGAAATACTATTATCTTGGCGTTCTACAAGGGGCTCAATATCTGCCATAACTTTTTCGCCTTCTTCAGTCAGCATTAAAGCATAAGAACGACGATCGCTTGGAGAAGGACGTCGCTCAACAAAATTTGCTCCTTCTAACTTATCAATCACGGCGACCATAGTTGATCGTTCAATACCAATCGCCCGAGATAATGCAGATTGTGTAAGGCCTGGATTCTTCCCAATTAGGGTTAAAACACCGTATTGTCCAGGTGTCACATAACGTTCAGCCAGAGTTTTTTGGAAGTCACTAAAAACAACAAATTGGGCTCGCCTGAGTTGGTAGCCAATAAGGTCTGGAAGTACCCCTTGGTCCAAGGGGGTGTCTTTAGCAGAATTTTTTACCTTTTTTTGACGCGGCAGCATGACTAATTCGGAACCCTAACAGTTTGAGGATAAACTAATAGAGCAACCATAAGGGGCTTGATCGCTTTAGTCTAGGGTATCTGAATTATTTTCCATCTTGGACAGGCTGCCAAGCACTAGCCTGTTGATCAAGTTTGGCTAGAATAGCCGCATCTAAACCTGAAGCCATGGCTCTTTTTGTTTTGCCTGCCTGTATTTGAATTTCTTTAGTACCATGCCCAATGGCTAGGCTTGCCCAATAATAAGCAAGTTTTGGGTCGCGCTCTATCCCTTGTCCTGAACTATAGGCGCTTGCGAGGTTTTGCATAGCCTCTGGATTTCCTCTAGCTGCCCCTTTTTGAAAATATTGGGTTGCACGAAGAGAGTTCTTTGGGACACCTTGGCCTTGTAAGTAGAGGACACCTAAATAGTTGAGAGCCCCACCATGGTTGCGGTCTGCGGCTTGTTTTAGAAGATATATACCATGTTCTAAATCAGAAGGTGTTCCTTGCCCAGTTAATGTCATGAAAGCCCAAAAATAAAGAGCTTCTAGATGCCCTTGCCGGGCCGCGGCAGCAAAAATTTCTAAAGATTTTCGGTAATCTTGTTTAATACCAGTACCCGCATAGATCATTTGCCCGAGCTTGAAATTTGCATCGCGATGTCCCTGACTGGCTGCACGGGCATAAAGATTGGCAGCAAACGCTAGGTTAAACTCTACTCCCAACCCTTTGCTATACATTGAGGCCAAGTAATATTGCGCCTCGGCATTTCCAGATTGAGCCCCAGGAACAAGATGCTGCAAAGCAAGAGCGTAGTTTCCGCGTTGTAAGGCATTTATACCCCTTGTGACGTTTGCCCAAGCATCAGTTATAAAAACCTGGAAGCTGAAAAATAATGTAAAAACTAAAACAGCAAAAACTCGTATCATGACCCCAATCCTTTATCTTAATGAGATACAGTCTACGCGCTATTCGCCATTTGGTCAGTAGCAATTTGTTTCAAAAGATAACGTTGAACTTTATCTGTCGCCGTCCGGGGTAGATCATCCAGGTAGAAAAAACGTCTTGGGCATTTGTAGATTGATAAATTTGCCTTCAATGTATCCTGAATATCTGTTTCTAGGTTTGCTCGATCAACATTGGGGTCATGGGGGGCTAAGAAGAGGGCTAAACGAATATGGCCATCTGCATTTGGAATGCCAACAACAGCGGCATCATTCAGAGCTGGGTTGAGTTTGACAATATTTTCAATTTCAATCGGGCTCACCCATTGGCCTGAAATTTTAAGCATATCATCGTTACGGCCTTGATGACGGAAGTTGCCCATGGCGTCTTTAATGAAGACATCACCTGTGCAATACCATCGACCCTTGAAGGCGAGCGTCGTTTTTTCTTCTAAATTCCAATATTTATGAGCAATGCTGTCACGCTTTACCCACAAAACGCCAGGTATGCCCATATGGGTAACCTCTTCCCCGATTTCGTCGAGGAGCTTAACCTCTGTTTTGGGGGTCGGTTTGCCGCAAACTCCCGGCACAAAATCTCCGGGAGTGTTGGCGAGGAACATATGGATGGTTTCAGTAGCGCCAATGCCTTCAAGAATGGGATGGCCGGTTTTCTTGATCCATTGAGCAAAAACACTTGGGGGTAGGGACTCGCCAGCAGCAACATACCATTTAATATTTTTGAATACTTGTTGTGAGGCACAGCCGTCTCGTAGCAGCATGCTGTAAAAGGTTGGAACACTGAACATAACAGTCGGATGGTATTTTTCCACCATTTCAGTGATCGATTCTGAAGATGACCAACCATCATAGAGAATAGTTGTCGCCCCTTGTTGCAAGGCAGAAAAGAAGCAATGCCCAAGGGGAAAAGCAAAGAAGAGCTTAGAGGAGCAGAAAACTCTTTCACCAGGTCCGATACCAAGAGTTTCGCTCATAAAAAGGTCTCTTGAGAGCAAGGTTGCGATATTGTGGACTACCGCTTTGGGAAGGCCCGTTGTACCAGATGAATATACCCAAAAAGCCATATCATCAGCTTTCATGGGGACAGGCTCAAAGACCTCGCTGGTAGCTTCCATAAAAGCTTCGATCGAGATGCTGTCTTTAGCCTCTCCATCGACCATAATGATTTGAGGAAGGGTCTCAATTTTTTCTTTTGCAGAAATATAAACTTGGTGGAATTGAGTTTCAGTAAGAAGGAGTTTGCTCTCGCTGTCGGCAAGCTTGTAGGCAAGGTCATCAGGTGCTGCCCGCATATTAATTGCAACGGGGACACCACCAGCTTTCATGATTCCTAAGTAAGTGTAAATAAAAGCGGGGCGATCTGAAATCATCAAAATTACCCGGTCTTGAAACTTGAGACCATTTGCAACAAGGGCATTGGCAAATCGATTTGAGAGCTTATCTAGTTCGCCATAGGTAAGGTTTCTTCTTTGGCTAATAATAGCCAAGTCATTTTCTTGCCCCCTTTCTAATGAAGGAGAAAGAATCGCTGTTGCCCCATTAATTATGGGGGCTTTGCGCCTCCTGAACCTAAGAGTCACTATTGTCCTCACCTATTCTCAACGGCAGAGTTATTTGTGTTATTTCACACAATGGTGAGAATTCGTGGGACAATGTCAAGGATAGGTCGATAGGTGAAGGCAAAAAAGAACCCTCCAAAGACCTAAGCCTGGAGGGTTCTTTGTCGACCTATTAAGGGAATACTGAGTTTAAGCAGCCATTGGGTGGTCACTGTTGTAACGTTCTTTGCGTTGGGCTTCAGTGTGCAACAAACTGAACAAAGGCAAGATCGTTGACTTGTTTGCTTTCTTGCTTGGGGATCTATCGATTTGTCCTTTGACAGCCATAGGAGTTTCCCAACGGCTCAGGCCGATATCTGATAGTAAACGATCATCAAGGTTTAACAGTTCATCTCTAAGCCGAATATGACGATCAAAAGCCTTAATCGGTTTAATAAAGACAAAAGTAAGCGCTTTGCCAATATGACTTGTTAAAGCGGAAAATAACTCAGCTACATATTCCGAACGTTCCTGCTTCGCCAACTGAATGGCAGCCATGATTTCTCTTTTTGAAATATCGTCTTCTGAAATGAACAGATCGAGTTGTTTTTCTACCGTGCTAACCATTCTTTTATACCAGTTCACATAAATTAAAATTGTTGTAAGCCACATTTTCCTTGGCGTTGGTATGGGAAATAGAATGTTTCCAAAGAAAGGAAAAGCGGTATTGTTGCAGTGCAGCACTGAGATTTTTGCATGGCTCGAATGGAATTTATTGCTTGGGTGGGGTTGTATCAGCATAGGCCAATGCCTAGCCTATATTAATATAATCGAATGAAATATGACCGGCACTCAGGAAATAATGACTGACCTATTAAGTTCTTCCGAAAAACTTAACCTCTTGCGCGAACAAATGGAGGCCCTTGGTTTAGACGGATTTTTGATTCCCTTAGCAGATGAAAATCAAGGGGAGTATGTTCCGGCTTATGCCCAGAGGTTAGCTTGGCTGACAAGGTTCACGGGGTCAGCCGGATTAGCAATTGTCACTAAACAAAAAGCCGCAATTTTTGTTGATGGGCGTTATACGTTACAAGTGGCCAATGAAGCCGACCCTACGTGTTATGAATTTGATTCTTTTGTTGTTAATGGAACAGGGGAATGGCCACCTGCTGTGTGGTTGGAAACCCATCTAGGGGGCTCAGGGAAACTTGGTTATGACCCCTGGCTCCATACGGAAAATGAAGTGGAGCGATTTTCTAAGGCTTGCAGGAAACTCAAGGGGGAGCTTGTTTCTTGTGCAAAAAACCCCATTGATACTATTTGGATTAACCAACCGACACGACCTCGTGCACCTCTTGCCATCCATCCCGAAAAATATGCTGGTAAAAGTTCTCAAGAAAAGAGAAACGAAATCGCTCTTGGGTTAGAGGCAGAGAATCTTGATGCTGTCGTCTTAGCGGCTCCAGACTCAATCGCTTGGTTGCTCAATATTCGTGGCGGGGATGTTGAGTACTCCCCGCTCCCCTTAGGGTTTGCGATCTTCCATAAATCTGGAAAGGTTGATCTATTTATGGAAGGGCAACAAGTAGGGGCTGATGTTATTTCTCACCTGGGAGCCGATGTTTCCTTATGGCAACCGGAAAAACTAGGAGATGTTATTGATAAGGTAAGTCAGAATAAGAAAAGAATAGCCCTTTCAAAGGCCGCAACACCTTCTTGGATTGGCGAGCGGATTAAATCAGCAGGCGGGAGAATATCCTATAGCGAAGACCCCTGTGTTCGACCTAAAGCCTGTAAGAACGAAATAGAACTTTCAGGCATGCGCTCAGCCCACGAACGTGACGGGGCGGCAATGGTTTGTTTCTTGGCTTGGTTAGAAAAAGCATCGCCAGAAGGAACTTTGAGTGAAATACAAGCCGCAGACAAACTGGAAGAATGCAGGTCAAAGAATGATTTATTCCAAGGCTTGAGTTTTCCAACCATCTCAGGGGCTGGCCCAAATGGAGCGATTGTCCATTATCGAGTTGATGAAAAATCTAACAGCCTATTGCTCTCAGGAAACTTGTATTTGGTAGATTCTGGAGGGCAATACTTTGACGGAACTACAGATATTACCCGCACAATTGCCATTGGGACTCCGAGCGCAGAAATGAAAGATCGTTTCACTCGAGTCCTTAAAGGGCATATTGCGTTGTCATCAGCAGTGTTTCCAGCAAACACCAGTGGCTCACAACTCGATGGCCTCGCTCGAGGTGCTTTATGGGCCGCCGGGTTAGATTATGACCATGGTACAGGTCACGGTGTAGGAAGCTATTTAAGTGTCCATGAAGGGCCACAACGGATTTCAAAGTTGCCAAGTAAAGTTGCCTTAGAACCCGGGATGGTTTTGTCAAATGAACCAGGTTACTACAAAGTAGGGGCTTACGGTATCCGTATTGAAAATCTGTTGGCTGTTGTTTCTGCAGGCGAAATTACGGGGGGAGAAAGAGAAATGTTTAAGTTTGAACCACTTACTCTAGCCCCTATTGATAAAAATTTAATTGATAAAACTCTTTTGTCAGATACAGAAATTAGCTGGCTTAATGATTATCACGCTGAAGTCTATAGACGTTTGTCTCCTTTAGTTTCGGAAGAAAATAGAGCATGGCTAGATAAAGTTACTGAGCCTTTAGCTCTATAAAATAAATGAGAATAAAATTATTGTGAAGCTTGCTCTTGTTTACGAAGCTGAATTAAGATTGTAGAGTGTCTAAAAGTTAGAGAAAATTAAAGAAAAAGTGGATTACAAATAATCCCTTAGTAACAAATTGGAGCTCATAAATGGGACCGTTAACCCCTCAGAAGAGAGTGTTTACCTCTGAATCAAAGTCTCGGAAGAATGTAGCTGAAAGGCCTATTGTGCCTGTCGCTTCGTCTGGGGTTAGCAATGCTGAGGTCCTTAAGGCCATTGAAGCCTTGCGCTCAGATCTAAGTAACCTTGTCGTTACACAAGGTGGAGATGGTGAAACCATTGCTCCGCCACCTGCTGCTCCGGCAGACCCAGGTGTCTTCGATGGACACACAGAAGAAGAAATGCATCAATTGCGAGCTTCTCTAGCAGCGATGTCTCGAAACATCATGGAAACCAAGGCTGAAATTGTCGCTTTGCGCCCCCAAGATGCTGAAGAAGATCGTTTGATGATTGTCAGCCATGAACTGGACGCCGTTGTTGCTGCAACAGAAGGGGCGACTGAAACCATTCTGAATTGCGCTGAACGTATTGATGATCTTGCAGAAGATTTGAAAAACCATGCTACTGAAGAAGATGAAAAAGAGAAGCTAGATTATATTTCTAATGAAGTCGTTGCTGTGTTTGAAGCTTGTAACTTCCAGGATTTGACAGGTCAGCGGATCAATAAAGTGGTCAATACATTGAAGTTCGTTGAAGAACGTATCATGTCGATGATTGAAATCTGGGGTGATGCTGAAGGCTTTACTGGCATTAAGGCTTCAGAGGGTGATCGTCTTGGTGTGCCCACCGATCAAGATTCTCATCTTCTTAATGGCCCACAACATGAAGACGTCGCCATTTCCCAAGACGATATCGACTCCTTGTTCGATTAAAATCCATTATTTCTGAAGACGCCATAGGTGATCTATGGCGTCTTCAAGCTAATTACTTATACATATCAGCGAATTAAGCGAATGATTATCCGATGTGAGTCATTTCACTAAGGGTGAATTCTTCGACAGCGCCTTCGGTTGCTTCCATGTAAGCTGCGAGATGAGGGGCGTTCATGTGGGCTTGCCAAAGATCGCGTGTTTCCCAGTTTTCGTAAAATGTGAAGTGAGCGGGATTGTCATTATCTTGGTGTAAATCGTATTGAATACAGCCCTCATCTTTGTGGGTGAGCGGGATAAGTTTTACCAGTTCGGATTTGACTAGTTCAATTTGATCAGGTTTTGCGTAGACGTTAGCGATGATGGTTAGTTTACTCATGATATATCTCCTAGATTAATGTTGATCCAAGATATAACTGTTTTAAAAAATAATAGAATATGGAAAAATATGGATTAATAATCCGGAAATTGCGTATAATAGATTATGAATCTCAATAACCTCACTTTGTTTTTACGCATCGTTGAAAAAGGTAGTCTTGCTGCAGCTGGGCGTGAATTAGGGCTTTCAGCTACGACAGTATCTGAACGACTTGCCGTACTTGAAGCCTATTATGGCGTCACACTCCTCAATCGTACAACACGTGCAATCAGCTTGACAGAAGAAGGGCGTACTCTACTTGATGGTGCACGACTCGTCTTGTCCGAAGCTGAAGAACTAGATAGCCGAGTTCGGTTAGGGGCTGAAACTCTTTCGGGGCCAATTCGAGTTAGTGCTACGATTGATTTGGGGCGCACGACCATCCAACCCGTCATTGATGAATTCATAGCTGAGAACCCGCAAATAACTATAGAGCTTTTATTAGCCGATGGTTACATCAACATAGTAGATGAAGGTATTGATATTGCTGTGCGTTTTGGGACCTTGAACGATAGTACATTGAGGGCACGAACTCTTAGTGAGAACCACCGGGTCGTTTGTGCTTCCCCTGACTATATTGAAAGATACGGCACCCCTGTTAAGCCGAGTGATTTGGAAAAACATAATTGTTTGCTTATGCGCTTTGGTAGAGAACTTGATAATGTGTGGAACTTCTGTGATGGGGTTAAAGACGTCCAGGTAAGCGTGACTGGAAATCGTATCGCAAATGACGGTCGATTAGTACACGATTGGTGTATAGAGGGACATGGGATCGCGTTAAAATCTCTTTGGGATGTAGGGGCTGATATTCAGACAGGTAATTTAGTGCGATTGCTAGAGGAATATTCTCCACCACCATCCTCTATTCAGATGTTATTCCCCCCAAGCCGAACACAACCACGTCGAGTTCGGGAATTAGCCAAAAAGTTAGTGGAAGCTTTTGAAAGATAACTTCTCAGTAAGAGACCAAGAATTGCAATGGCTTATCCTTCGCAGCTATTGAAAACGACTTTTCGAATAACCAGTGTTTAATAATGATTTTTAAACCAGGAAAGTTTTATGAAAACTCTTAAATGCGACCTATGCGACCATGAAGCCCAAGGGGAAACATTCGAAGAGTGGATGAATGCTCTTAAACCTCATTATGGTGAAGCTCATGCAGATGTCATGACGAATTCCAGCAAGACCCCGGAAGACATGATGCATTGGATGGCTGAAAACAAGGCAAGATTTGAGGCTGCCTAAAACCTAGTCTTTTTACCTTCTTAATGATCCCCAATACCAAAACGTCATCATCTCACAAAATGATACCGACTCTTTATGCAATTAGGCATCACTATGTATAGAGCGGCCCAAACATGTTGGCGAATATAGAAATTGGGGTAGTAGGAGCAAAGGACTGGTGGTCCTTTGCTGGTTTGGATAGAGCCCAAGGGATGATAGTTATTTCTTGAAGCTGCGGATCAAGTCAATGGCGTCTTGGTGGTCCCATTCGGCGGGGCCCGTGAGACGACCTACTTCGTATCCCTCAGGATCGATAATTAAGGTAGTGGGAAGACCACTAACGCCGAGTTTGCGGACGAACTTGCGGCCTTTATCGACTAAAATTGGCAGGTGCTTGGCTTCAATTCTCTCGTAGAAGGTTTTAGCTGAGCTTGCACCGGTTCGATCAAGGGTGATGGGCAGAACAGCGATGCCCTCACCTTTCATTTTACCTTCGAGGCGGTCAAGGCCGGGCATTTCTTTGAGGCAAGGAGCACACCAGCGTGCCCAAAAATTTACGACCAGAACTTTCCCTTTGTAGTCGCTAATTGTACGCTTGATTTCTCCATTTTCGAAGAAAGGAGCAGTTGGCATGGCTTTTTTAGGCTCAGTTAGTTGGAATTTTTCGATTCCAGAGGTTTCTGCCCTTGCATGAACCGATGATATAGCGAAAATCAGCCCAATCATAAAGACCCCGAGAATCCGAGAGTAGATTTGTGTGGGTACTTTAGAGTAAATACGTCGTTTCAACCTGCTGTCTCCATTTAAGACCCTAAGGCCCGGAATTCTATTATGACTGATAAAACGTCCAATAATAACCCAGAAGCAAGTGCCATGTGGGGTGGTCGCTTTGATCAAGGCCCTTCCGAAATCATGGAAAAGATAAATGCTTCCATCGGTTTCGATAAGCGTTTTTATGCCCAAGATATTGCTGGGTCAAAAGCTCATTGTGCCATGCTTGTCAGCCAAGGGATTATCGCCAAGGAAGACGGTGATGCAATCCAAAAAGGCTTAGACCAGATTAAAGGCGAAATTGAGGCGGGCCAATTCACTTTTAAGTCATCACTGGAAGATATCCACATGAATGTGGAGTCTCGCTTAAAAGAAATCGTCGGCGATGCTGCGGGGCGCCTTCATACAGCACGGTCCAGGAATGACCAGGTTGCTACTGATTTTAAACTTTGGGTGCGCGATACTTTGGACGCAGTGGATAGCGGCCTTAAAGGTCTGCAAGCCGTGTTGATTAGCTTAGCTGAATCTCAGGCTCATACGGTGATGCCGGGCTTTACCCACCTGCAAACAGCTCAACCCGTTACCTTTGGCCACCACATGTTGGCCTACGTGGAAATGTTTGGCCGGGATCGGTCACGTTTTATAGGTGCCCGGAAACGCTTAAACGAAAGTCCCTTGGGTTCGGCAGCTCTGGCGGGGACCTCCTTTCCTATTGATCGGCACCAAACTGCTGAGGCATTAGGTTTTGCTTATCCCACGCGCAATTCATTGGATGCGGTTTCTGATCGTGATTTCGCTTTGGAGTTTTTGAGTGCGGCAGCCATTACCAATATCCACCTGTCTCGGATGGCAGAAGAAATTGTGATTTGGTGTAGCTCTCAGTTTGGTTTTGTTCGACTATCAGATTCTTTCTCAACGGGTAGCTCGATTATGCCGCAAAAACGTAACCCAGATGCGGCTGAACTGGTACGGGCAAAGGCTGGTCGAGTGATTGGTAACTTGAATTCGCTGTTGGTTACCATGAAAGGCTTACCGCTGGCTTACTCTAAAGACATGCAAGATGATAAAGAGCCTGTATTTGAAGCTGCAGATACCCTTGGCCTTTGCATTGCTGCTATGACGGGCATGATGTCAGAGGTCACGGTGAATGCTGGGCGGCTAAAAGAAGCTGCAGGTAATGGGTTTTCTACGGCAACGGATATTGCTGACTGGTGTGTTCGGGTGCTTAATATGCCCTTTAGAGATGCTCATCATGTCACGGGTGCTTTGGTTAAAATGGCTGAAGATAAGGGATGCTTATTGGAAGAGCTCTCTTTGGAAGAAATGCAAACTGTCGAAAAAGGTATTACCGAAGATGTCTATAACGTGTTAAGCGTTGAAGCCTCGGCAGGTAGCCGGGTGAGCTATGGTGGCACGGCACCTGAAAATGTTTTACAACAGGTGGCAGAAGCTAAGGAGCGGTTCTTGAAATGACGAAACAGACATTTATGCGAGCAATCCTCGTCGTTTTAGTTGCGGCAATTTTTATTGCTCCTTTGCAAGCCTGTGGGAGAAAGGGAAGCTTAGTCCCTCCTGGGGATGCTGACCCGGCATATCCTCGCACCTATCCCGCTCCTGATAAAACCCTAGATAAAAAGAAATAAAATGGACCATTTTGACTACCAAAACGGCGAACTCTTCGCTGAAGAAGTTCCTTTAGCTCGGATTGCTGAGACTGTTGGCACACCCTTTTACTGCTACTCAACGGCAACCCTTGAACGTCATTACAAAATTTTCTCTGAGGCTTTTGATGATAAAGAGGCAACGGTTTGTTTTGCCGTTAAAGCAAATGGCAATATTGCGGTCTTGAAAACCTTAGGCAACCTCGGTGCTGGTGCAGATGTGGTTTCTATGGGCGAGCTGAAGCGAGCTTTGGCTGCGGGCATCCCGACAGATAAAATTGTCTTTTCTGGAGTGGGGAAAACTGCTGAAGAATTGGCTTTTGCTGTTGAAAAAGAAATTTTCCAAATCAATGTTGAGTCTGCTCCAGAGCTTGAAACCTTAAGCGCTGTTGCGAGTTCGCTTGGGAAAGAACAGGCCATTGCTATTCGGATTAACCCCGATGTGGATGCCAAAACCCATACCAAAATTGCGACAGGCAAAAGTGAAAATAAATTTGGTATTGAATGGGATAAAGCTCCGGAAATATTTGCTAAAGCCGCCGCTTTGCCAGGCATTAAAGTTGCTGGCGTTGCCGTTCATATCGGCTCACAGATTTTAGACCTTAAACCCTTTGGTGAAGCTTTTGCGCGAATGGGTGATATTATCGCGGCTTTACGCGTTGATGGTCATGATATTAGCCGTCTTGATTTGGGCGGTGGCTTGGGTATTCCTTATGAAGCTGATCAACTTTCTTCGCCAGAAGATTATGCCACAGTCGTCAAAGAAACGACGGCAGGATTGGACTGCCATTTGATCTTTGAGCCAGGTCGAATGATTGCGGGCAATGCTGGCGTTCTTGTATCTAAAGTGGTTTACGTCAAAGAAGGGGAAACCCGAGATTTTGCCATTGTTGATGCAGCAATGAATGATTTGGTGCGCCCGTCTATGTACGAAGCTCATCACGACATTATCCCAGTTAAGCAACCTGCCGGTGGAGCAAACATCCGTCCAATGGATGTGGTTGGACCGATTTGCGAAACAGGGGATACCTTTGCCAAACAGCGTCCGCTACCACCTCTTGAATCTGATGATCTTGTTGCATTTCGTTCTGCTGGAGCTTATGGGGCTGTGATGTCATCGACCTATAATGCCCGTCCGCTTATTCCTGAGGTGCTGGTCAAAGGCAATGCTTTTTCAATTATCCGCAAAAGGGTCGAGGTTGAAGAACAGATGGCCAATGAACGGGTGCCGGATTGGTTGAAGGGCTAGGGGCTTAGCCCCTACGACTTTTATCCAATTCACTTGACCTAACCTATAACCCTCCCTACAAAGTTAACCCATGTTTGGTATATTTAATCCTACAAAACTCATTTTTACTGTCATCGTTGTTTTTGCGATTTGGCAAGGGTTCAAATGGTTCGGCAGATGGCAAGCACAGCAAGCTAAAATAAAGAAGACCCCGAAGAAAACGGGTGGCGGGAACAACTCAAATTCTTCTAATGATTCTGACGATCCCACTGCGGTTGAAATGGTCCCCTGTAAAGTCTGCGGAGATTATATTACCTCTTCAGGGCAACGTTCCTGTGGGCGGGATGACTGTCCCTATCCAGGTTAAGTGTAGTCCTCTAGCAAGCTAGAAGTTTCTGCTCCGCTTTAATCATTATCAGGAAAAGTATTCCTGAGACTTGTTATTTGATCAACGATACCTATGAAGTTCTCAACTAATGTAGGATCAAATGCTTTTCCTGATTCTTCCTTAATCAAGTTAAGAGCACTTTCAATAGACCAGGGGCTTTTGTAAGGACGAGCAGATGTCAAAGCATCAAAGACATCGCAAATAGAGAGAATTCTGGCTTCAATTGGGATGGTTTCCCCTTTGGTTCCTTTAGGATATCCTGTCCCGTCCCATCTTTCGTGATGGGCAATTGCTAAGGTACGTGCCAGTCTAATAACTTCAGAATCATGGTCGCCAATTATTTCAGCCCCTTTTTCGGCGTGTGTTTTCATGATTTCCCATTCTTCTTCATCAAGTTTTCCTGGTTTCAAAAGAATTCTATCTGGGATGCCAATTTTACCGGCATCATGCATTGGGCTAGCGTACATGAGCAACTCTGCCTGGGTTTCACTCACTCCTGATTTTAAAGCGAGCAGTTGGCTACTCAGGCTAACTCGGATTACATGCGCCCCTGTTTCATTATCCCGGAATTCTCCTGCACGGCCAAGGGAACGTATGATTTCAAGTTGGGTCTTTCTAATCTCTTTTGTGCGTTCTTGGACCAGTGCTTCTAGCTCTTCTGCTCGGTTACGTTGCCCTGAATAAAGCATGCGAGTTACGAGGGTATTGTGAATTCTTAGAAGGACTTCCCATTGTTCAAATGGCTTGTTAAGAAAATCATTGGCTCCGACTCTGAGAGCATTTTCTCTGGTTTCGGCATCTTTTTGTGCTGTTAAAACAATTATTGGCAGATATTCAGAATGAATTTTGTCTGCAAGTTGTTCCATCAGTTGAATCCCGTTTAGATGCGGCATTCGGATATCAAGCAGAATGAGATCGACTTCTTCATTTTGGCAATGAGAGAGGGCTTCACGAGGGTCTGTAAAGCACACAAGGTTTTCATAGCCTTCTTCGTCGAGCATATCCTCCAACAGAGCAACGTTTGTTGGATTGTCGTCAATAATGACGATTTTTGACATTAAAGCATTATCGGCAAAGTAACCCATTATTTAGTCCCTAGGTTTTTGTCTAAAGCCAACTTTAGTTGGTTAACATCTACAGGTTTTGTCAGGTAGTCGTCAAATCCAGCTTTTTTAGATTCGTCAATAGATTTTGACATGGCATCCGCACTGAGCGCTATAACAGGAAGATGCTTTGTTTGTTCGTTTTTTCTCAACCTACGCACAGCCTCATTCCCATCTATACCTGGAAGATTGATGTCCATGATAATTATATCAGGTTGTTTTTCTATGACGTATTGAAGCCCCATTTCAGCATCTTGCGCCCCGATGAGCTTGAGCCCAGGAATTTCATCTACAATATCAACCATGAGATCGAAGTTCAAAGGGTTATCTTCAACATAAAGGATGGTTTTTTCATTGGGGATAATCTGTTGGTGATTGGTGTTTTCGGTGTTTAGTTTCTCTTGAAGGGGGGAAACTGTTGTCGAGATTGGAAGGTCAACCCAAAACGTACTGCCTTCTCCATCAATACTCTCAAAACCAATTTTACCTTTCATCGCGGTGACAAGTTGTTTGGTCAAGGCTAAACCGATCCCCGTTCCTTCGATATCAGTTCTTTCTGCCCCAAGCCGGTTGAAAGGTTGGAAAATATCTCCATGTCGTTTTTGGGGAATACCTTGCCCGGTGTCGCTAATATAAATGCGCAGAAAACCAGGACGAACGTTATCGCAATAGAGGCGAACAGTTCCTCCATCGTGGTTATATTTGATAGCATTAGAAAATAAATTGAGCAGAACTTGCTTTGATTTTGTGAAATCTACTTTTAGATCAGGGAGAATGACCTCATTAGTATAGTCGATAAAAGTGATGCTTTTGTCCTGGTCATAACTCTTTGCCAAATCCAGAGTTTCTTCAAACAGATTTCGAGCGGCAATATTCTCAATTGAAAGCGTGATTTTGCCAGCTTCAATTTTTGCCAGCTCAAGGATTTCATCGATCAAATGTAAAAGGTGTTTGCCGCCATTTTCAATATGGGAAAGTTGTTGTTTTTGTTTTTCGTTGAGAGGGTTCTTTCTGCTGTTTTTCATTACTTGAGAAAAACCAAGAATGGCGTTGAGTGGGGTGCGAAGTTCGTGGCTCATGCTTGATAAAAATTCTGATTTTGCTTGGTTTGCATGATCCGCAGCTTCTTTAGCTGCGACAAGAGTTTTCGTTATTTGGTGTAACTTTGTGATATCGGTTATCAGAACGATTGTCTCTCCATTAGCAAGAGGCTGCTGTCTGAACTCTACGACCATATTGGTCTCTGGAATTTTGAGTGAGTAAGTTTGAGGTTGCTTCTTTCTAAATCGATTGATTGCTTCTAAAGCGAGTTGCTCAGGACTGCCACTCCCTAGCATGCCTCTGTTCGCCATGAAATGGCACGCATTTTCAATAGTGCCAGCGAGTTTTTCTATTTCATCTTCTGAAATCTTGTACATTTGGAAAAGTGTTTTATTGGCAAAGAGAAGCCGTTCATTTTCGTCAAAGTAGGCGACACCACCGGGGAGGCTTTCTAATGTTTGTTTGAGTTGCTTTGAAGCACTAGCTAATGCCAAAGCAGTTTTCTTTTGGCCATCAATGTTCTGTATCGTTCCAAATATTTTAGTTAACCTCTTTTGCTTATCAGACTGAATATCCCCATTAATGCGGCACCACTCATATTCATCATCTTCGTTTATTCTCATACGGCATTCAAAGCTAAGTGGTATATGCTTTTCAAGTGATTCACGGATATGATTAGTTGCATAATCACGGTCATCAGGGTGAAGGTATTCTGAGCTACTCGAATATTTTGAAAAACCGAGAGGTTTTGAAGCTTTTAGCAGGACACGACTAATTGCCTTACCTTGCTCAATGACCCGCTCTTTCCGGCTTCCTTCTACGTCCCACTCCCACTCTGCTATCAAAGCAATTTTGTGGGCATGGCGTAGCTTGTCGCGGTTTTTTTCTAGTGTATCATTGAGAGTTTTGAGTTTTTCTTCTTTTGCACGGCGTTCAGTAATATCTTCTTGGACTCCCACAAAGCGATGTATTTCACCTTTCTTGTCTTTGATAGGTGCGATAGTTGCGCGAGCTAGGTAAGTGTCTCCATTTTTTTTCTTATTTAAAAATTCGCCGGTCCAGTTTTTACCTGCATTAATCGTTTTCCACAGATTTTTATAGATTTCTGGAGGTGTCACATCGGTAGAGATGACACGAGGGTTTTGGCCTATTAGTTCTTCTCGTGTATATCCAGTAACTTCCAAAAATCGGGGATTAATATACTCAATATTACCCTGCTTGTTGGTGATAATAATTAAAGAAGGATTGTTTTCAGTTGCTTCTGAAAGGGTTTGTAGTTGGTGTTCTACCCCTTCTAAGTTTTCAATTATTCTCTTATGAGATGAGATGAATCGTATAAAGCCAAAAATGATGAAAGCAGCCCCCACAAGCATGATTGAGGGGATGATTTCTAAAGAGATGGTGTTCCCTTTGGTGAAAAGGGTTTCTTCCCACTCAAACAGGTGTTGGGTAATATTTAAAAACGAAGCTAATAAAACAAGTAAGATTCCGCCGATAAAGAGTTTTCGGCCTTTTATTTTCGTAGAACTATTAATATAGGGGGACCAAATAAGGAAAATTAGAAGGCATGAGGCCAGTATCGCACGTACAAGCTCAAATTTGATATCCAGCATTGGTTTTCCAGCGGGTTCAAGTCTTTATATGAACGAGGGTTAAATACCTTGTTCAATTTTCCGATACAATTAATTCATTTAGATCATTTGTTCGGTATTTTTTAGTATGTCGATAAAAAATAATTTTAGCAAATACCTCTGGGTTTTAGGTTCAATGTATTGATTGAAGCATAAATAAAGCAGCTAATGAGACTTAAATAGTTTTTTACTAGAAGTTCAGGGGGAGTTCCTTGACCGTAGGACTGTCAAAAAGGTATGAATCCCTCGCTGAAAATTGCATTGATCAACTAGGGGAATCATTCATCCATGGGACCGTCGGCAGATAAGTCGAAATGCTTTCAGGCATTGATCCTGAAATTGCAGAGTTTTTGGGCTGATAAAGGCTGCGTTATCCTGCAGCCACATGATATGGAAGTTGGAGCCGGAACATTCCACCCGGCAACGACTCTGCGTGCTTTAGGGCCCGAACCTTGGAAAGCTGCTTACGTGCAGCCCTCCCGTCGTCCGACAGATGGACGTTACGGTGAGAACCCTAATCGACTACAGCATTACTACCAGTTTCAGGTAATTTTAAAGCCATCACCAGACAACATTCAGGAACTTTACCTGGAGAGCCTCTATACTTTAGGCATTGACCCAAGCCTTCACGATATTCGGTTTGTTGAAGATGACTGGGAAAGTCCAACATTGGGCGCCTGGGGACTGGGCTGGGAAGTTTGGTGTGACGGCATGGAAGTCAGCCAATTCACCTATTTCCAGCAAGTCGGGGGTTTTGAGTGCAAACCAGTCTCTGGTGAGCTGACCTACGGGCTTGAACGCCTTGCTATGTATATCCAGGGTATTGAAAATGTTTATGACTTGGATTGGAACGGTGAAGGCGTAACCTATGGAGACGTCTACCTCCAGAACGAACAAGAACAATCGGCTTATAACTTTGAGCATGCCAACACGGATGTTCTGTTTAATCGCTTTAAAGAATATGAAGATGAGTGCGCAGTGTTGCTCGGATTAGAAAAACCTCTTCCTTTGCCTGCCTATGAGCAATGCATTAAAGCCAGCCACGTTTTCAACCTTCTAGATGCCCGTGGGGTAATCAGTGTAACCGAGCGAGCTGCCTTTATTGGTAGAGTTCGGACCTTGGCAAAAGGCTGTTGTGAGGCATGGCTAAAGTCTCGCGGGCATATGACAGAAGGGGAGGCATAAGTTATGGCTGAACTTCTTTTAGAACTTTTCTCTGAAGAAATCCCTGCTCGTATGCAATTACGCGCTGCCGATGACCTTAAACGTCTTGTAACCGCTAGCTTGAAAAAGGCTGGTTTAGAATTTTCTGAAGCTAACGCCTATGTGACACCACGTCGTTTAGCTCTTGTTGTTGATGGTCTCCCTAAAGCCCAACCCGATGTCAGCGAAGAACGTCGTGGTCCCCGCGCCGATGCTCCTGAAAAAGCTATGCAAGGGTTCCTGGGTTCCGTCGGTCTAACGTTGGATCAATGCGAGAAACGGGAAACTAAAAAAGGCGAGTTTTGGTTTGCGGTTATTGAGAAAAAAGGCCGCCCCACCATGGAGGTTCTCAAAGAGACACTTCCTGAAGCTGTGAATGCTTTGCCTTGGCCAAAATCCATGCGCTGGGGTTCTCATGAACCTCGCTGGGTCCGCCCGCTTCATTCAATCATTGCTTTGTTTGGTAATGAGGTGGTGCCTTTCTCCTATGGTTCCATCGAATCAGGCAAGCAAACGCGCGGACATCGCTTTATGGCTCCTGATGCTTTTGAAGTGAAGGGGTTTGAGGATTACAAAGCTAAGCTTCGGGCTGCGAAGGTTATTCTAAAAACCGATGAGCGCAGAGAGTTTATTAAAGAACAAGCTAAGGCTTTAGCTTCTGAAGAAAACCTGTTCGTTGTACCTGATGAAAACTTGTTCACAGAAGTTGCTGGTCTTGTCGAGTGGCCCGTGGTTTTGATGGGGAAAATCGACGAGTCCTTTATGGATGTCCCCCCTGAAGTGTTGACTCTTTCAATGGCAACTCATCAAAAGTATTTCTCGGTTATTGATCGCGAAGGGCAATTGGCTTCCCGCTTTATTGTTGTTGCTAACCGTGAAGGTTCTGATGGGGGTAAGGCGATTACTGCTGGTAATGAAAGAGTGCTTAAGGCGCGATTGTCTGATTGTAAATTTTTCTGGGATCAAGATCGAAAGAAAACTCTGGAAGACTTCCTGCCATCACTGAAGGATATTGTTTTCCACGCCAAACTTGGCACTTTGGATGAGAAGATGGTCCAGGTTGAGGAGTTAGCAGTTGATTTATGTGCATTCATCCCAGGTTCTGATGCTTTAAGGGCTCGTCGGGCGGCTCATATTGCTAAAGCTGATCTTGTTAGTGATATGGTTTATGAGCTTCCAGAAGTTCAAGGCGTAATGGGGCGGTATTACGCCCTCCATAATGGTGAGAACTCCGAAGTCGCTAATGCCATTGCTGAACATTATAGCCCGCTTGGTCCTAGCGATGATTGTCCAAGTGCTCCAGTATCTATTGCCGTTTCAATGGCGGATAAAATTGATACCCTGGCTGGGTTTTGGGTTATCAATGAAAAGCCAACAGGATCGAAAGACCCGTTTGCTCTTCGTCGGGCTGCTTTAGGCGTTATACGCCTTATCCTTGAGAACAAGTTACGTCTACCGCTTCGTCAGGCTTTCCTGAGTTCCTTATCTCAAATTACCGCAGTGAACCCTGAAACAGGCAGCATGGATAAAGTCCCCCATGAAACTTGGGAAGGGGTTGTTGATAGTCTGATTGAGTTCTTTGCTGATCGACTTAAAGTTCATCTCAAAGAAAAAGGGGTGCGTCACGATCTCGTGTCCGCAGTCTTTGCTTTAGGTAATGAAGACGACATGGTGCGCCTGTTGGCGAGAGTTGAAGCGTTGAAAGGCTTCTTAGATACTGATGATGGCGCAAATCTATTGGCAGCGTCAAAACGTGCAGGCAATATTTTACGGATTGAAGAAAAGAAAGATAGTCAATCTTACGAAGGAACTGCCGATCCGGCTCTATTCTCTCTTGATGAAGAAAAAGCGCTTCATAGTGCCCTGGCTGATGTCGGAGCAAAGAATAAAAATCTTTTAGAACAAGAAGATTATGTCGCGGTCATGGGAAACCTTTCGGTCCTTCGCGGGCCAGTGGATGCTTTCTTTGACAAAGTGACGGTTAATAGCGAAAACGCCAATGAGCGGGTAAATCGTCTGAAACTACTCTCGCAAATTCGTTCCGCGTTGGGCGAAGTTGCGGAATTTTCAGAAATTGAAGGCTAACCAATTACATTCATTGAATGCCTTTTGAAGGGGATCAGTCATGACTAAGTGGGTTTATTCGTTCGGTGGAGGCAGTGCTGAAGGTAGCTCTGAGTTGCGGGAACTCTTAGGTGGAAAGGGGGCAAACCTCGCTGAAATGAGCAGCCTTGGTTTGCCTGTTCCACCAGGCTTTACGATTACCACTGAAGTCTGTACGGCCTATTATGACAATGAAAAAAAATATCCTGAGGCGTTAAAGGACCAAATCACAGAAGGCATTGCCCAGGTTGAAAAGATCGTTGGCGCTAAGTTTAACGATATGGATAATCCCATGTTGGTTTCCGTTCGCTCTGGTGCGCGGGCTTCCATGCCGGGAATGATGGATACAGTCCTTAACCTTGGTCTTAACGATGAAACTGTTGAGGGGCTTTCAAAACGAGCAAATGACGAACGTTTTGCCTATGACAGTTATCGCCGTTTTATCCAAATGTACTCAGATGTGGTACTTGGCGTTGACCACCACCATTTTGAAGAACTTTTGGAAATCCATAAAGAGGTTAAAGGTTACGATCTTGATACGGACCTTACGGGAGCTGACTGGAAAGATCTCGTCGGTCAATTCAAAGCCAAAGTTCAGGAAGAACTTGGCAAGCCTTTCCCACAAGACTCAGAAGAGCAACTTTGGGGTGCCATTGGTGCCGTATTCGATAGCTGGATGACCAATCGGGCGATTATTTATCGCAGGCTTCATGATATCCCCGCTGAGTGGGGGACCGCCGTTAATGTCCAAGCTATGGTTTTTGGCAATATGGGCGAAGACTGTGCAACGGGTGTTTGTTTCACTCGTAATCCTTCAACAGGGGACAATGAATTTTACGGGGAATTCCTGATCAATGCCCAAGGTGAAGATGTTGTTGCTGGTATCCGTACGCCGCAACCGTTGACCATTGCCGAGCGTGAGTCATCTGACAATGACTTACCGTCGATGGAAGACGTGATGCCTGAGATGTTTAATGAATTGGACCGAATTCGCCACAAGCTTGAAGGCCATTATAAAGATATGCAAGATATGGAGTTTACAGTCCAGAGCGGTAAGCTGTG
The DNA here is from genome assembly GCA_026196105.1 of Rhodospirillales bacterium. Lineage (GTDB taxonomy): Bacteria > Pseudomonadota > Alphaproteobacteria > Rhodospirillales > JAPHRK01 > JAPHRK01. The sequence goes on from JAPHRK010000036.1 coordinate 27,173, forward strand.
GATGCTCCAGACTCGGTCAGGTAAACGGACAACTAAAGCGGCTCTAAAGACCTCTGTTGATATGTGTAATGAAGGGCTGATAACTAAGCATGAAGCTATCATGCGGATGGACCCAAACCAGTTGGATAATCTCCTTCATCCCATGCTTGATCCGAATGCCCCAAGAAATGTTTTGACCAAAGGCTTGCCAGCTTCCCCTGGTGCTGCGTCTGGTAAAGTTGTATTCAGTGCCGAAGATGCTGAAGCATGGGTCGGGCGTAAAGAAAAAGTAATTCTTGTCCGTATTGAGACCAGTCCTGAAGACATTGGTGGCATGCATGTCGCTGAGGGTATTTTAACCTCCCGCGGTGGCATGACCAGTCACGCAGCCGTTGTTGCACGTGGTATGGGAACGCCTTGTGTTGCAGGTGCTGGGGATGTTCTCATTGATTACGCAGCCAAGTCTATCAATGTTCGAGGGACCATCGTTAAAGAAGGTGACGTCATTACCTTGGATGGGTCATTAGGTGAGTTGATCCTGGGTGAAGTTGAGATGATCTTGCCAGAAATGACAGGTGATTTTGGAACCTTGATGTTATGGGTGGATGAAGTTCGTCACCTTGGGGTTCGTACCAATGCAGAAACCCCTTCAGATGCAGCAACAGCCCGTAAGTTTGGGGCTGAAGGTATTGGGCTTTGCCGTACCGAGCATATGTTCTTTGATGCGGAACGCATTATTCATATGCGGGAAATGATCTTGGCAAAAGGTGAGGGGCAACGAAAAGAAGCTTTGGCAAAACTCCTCCCTTATCAACGAAAAGATTTTGCAGACCTGTTTACCATTATGGAAGGCCTGCCTGTCACCATTCGCTTGCTTGATCCACCTTTGCATGAATTCCTACCTCATACGGAAGAAGACATGGCCGAGGTTGCTAAGGCTGCGGGGATTGATGTAGAGACGGTAAGATCTCGTGCAGAAGAACTTCACGAATCTAATCCCATGCTTGGGCACCGTGGCTGTCGCTTGGCGGTGACCTATCCTGAAATTACTGAAATGCAGGCCCGTGCAATTTTTGAAGCCGCCATTGAAGTGACGAAAAAAGGTGGCGCTGCAGTGGTACCAGAAGTTATGGTTCCCTTGGTAAGTACGCACCGTGAATTGAGTATGCTCAAGACGGTTATTGATGATACCGCTGCCGCAGTCATGAAAGAAACTGGGGTAACAATTAAGTATATGGTCGGTACCATGATTGAGTTGCCTCGTGCGGCTTTGCGGGCCGGGGATATTGCAGAAAGTGCTGAGTTCTTTAGCTTCGGTACCAACGACCTCACCCAAACCACCTATGGTTTGTCTCGTGATGACTCCGCTAGCTTTATTCAAATCTATCAAGATAAAGGTGTCTATGATGGTGACCCTTTTGTCAGTTTAGATCAAGAAGGGGTTGGTGAGTTAATCCAGATTGCTGCTGAGCGCGGACGCAAAACCCGCAAAGATATTAAGCTTGGTATCTGTGGAGAACACGGTGGTGACCCTGCATCTGTTCACTTCTGCCATAAGGCTGGTTTGACCTACGTTTCATGCTCGCCATACCGAGTCCCAATCGCCAGATTAGCTGCTGCCCAAGCGGTATTAGAAGAGGAGAAGTAATTCTTCCCTCTTCCCCTTCTGGGGTTTCGGCTTATATGTTGAGTTGACCCGCCTTTAACCATACGGTGATTATGAGACAATTTGATCGAACACCAGAGCATAAAGGTCCACGCAATGACCTTAAAACAATTCGCTCTCTTTTACCCTATCTGTGGCCCAAGAATGCTCTTGAGTTGCGGGTGCGAGTTGTTATTGCCCTTTTATTGCTGGTTGCTTCAAAGGCGGTCAATGTTGTTGTCCCTCTATTTTATAAAGAAGCCGTTGATATTCTCGGCGGAGACAAAGCGGCTGTAGTCGTTGTGCCGATTGCCTTGCTAATTGGTTACGGCATAGCACGGACTCTTGCTTTGGCTTTTGGTGAATGGCGAGATGCGGTTTTTGCCAAGGTAGCACAACGAGCGATCCGAACAGTTGCTTTAAAAACCTTCCGGCATCTCCATGCTCTTTCCATGCGCTTTCACCTGGAGCGGCAAACAGGAGGAGTCTCTAGGGCTATTGAGCGTGGTACCTCTGGGATAGACTTCCTGCTGAACTTTATGTTGTTTAGTGTATTGCCAACCTTGCTGGAAATCGGTCTGGTCAGCGCTATTTTATGGAACCTTTACGGGTTTAGTTATGCCTTCGTCACTTTTGCCACCATTGTTGGTTATATTGTTTGGACACTGGCGATTACTGAATGGCGAATTAAATATCGCCGGGCGATGAACGAGACTGACTCAAAGGCGAACACTAAAGCCATCGACTCTTTGCTCAACTTCGAAACTGTTAAGTATTTTAGTAATGAAGAACATGAAGCTAGGCGATATGATGACTCGCTAATTGCTTATGAATCTGCTGCGATTAAAAGTAAAACCACCCTCTCAACCCTTAATATTGGCCAATCAGTAATTATCTCCTTAGGGGTAATTATCTTGATGATTATGGCAGGAAATGGCGTGGTAGCTGGGACCATGACGGTGGGTGATTTTGTTTTGGTAAACAGCTACCTGATCCAATTGTTCTTGCCGCTGACTTTCTTAGGTTTTGTTTATCGGGAAATTAAACGTTCTCTGACAGATATGGAATCCATGTTCCAGCTGTTGAACCAAAATGCCGAAATTGAAAACTCACCCGATGCAACTGAGCTTAAGATCGACGGTGGCGAGGTGGTTTTTGAGAATGTGGAATTTGGCTACGATCCTCGACGACCTATTCTTAAAGGTGTCTCTTTCTCTGTTCCTGCCGGTAAAACCATAGCTATTGTTGGGTCAACAGGTGCTGGAAAATCGACCATATCGCGGTTGCTTTTCCGCTTCTATGATATTGGCGGAGGCAAAGTTACCATTGATGGACAAGATCTACGCGAGGTGACACAAAAGTCCCTTCGAGCTGCCATCGGGATCGTACCGCAAGACACCGTTTTGTTTAACGATACGATCTATTACAACATTGCTTATGGTCGTCCTACCGCGACCAAAGAGGAGGTTGAGCGGGCTGCTGATCTTGCTCGCATTCATGACTTTGTCGTTGGCCTTCCGGATGGTTATGAGACCTCAGTTGGTGAGCGTGGCTTAAAGCTCTCAGGTGGTGAAAAACAACGAGTAGCGATTGCGCGCACCATCCTCAAAAATCCAAATATCTTACTTTTTGATGAGGCGACCTCTGCTCTTGATAGTAAGACAGAAAAAGAAATCCAACAGTCTCTTGATGAGGTCTCTTCAGGGCGTACAACCATTATCATTGCCCACCGCCTATCTACTGTCGTTGATGCTGATGAGATATTAGTGCTGGACGAGGGGCGAATTGTTGAACGTGGTAATCACCAAGAACTCTTGGCACTCAATGCTCGCTACGCGGATGCTTGGCAACGTCAGCAAGAAACAGCGAAAGCTAGAGATGTGTTAGAGAAGGTGGAAAAAGAAGCTATCTTAGTGGCGGAGTAAGTTCTATGCCATATATGCGATTATTTTACTGGGACGAGTTCTAAAAATTAGGTATGAAAATGAAAGTTTACGGATTGCAGAATTGTGATACTTGCCGCAAAGCAAAAAAATGGCTGGAAGCCGAAGCTATTGACTTTGAGTTTCTAGACCTTCGCAAATCTCCAGTTGATGCTGAAACACTGAAGGATTGGCTTTCTTCTCTTGGAGCGGATCGCCTGGTAAATCGACGAGGAACAACTTGGCGCGGCCTTTCTGACGTGCAGAAAGGCGCTGAAGGCGACGCCCTTGTTGCATTACTGCTTGCTCAACCCGCCATCATGAAACGCCCCATCTTCCTGACCCACAACGGTGTTTCTGTAGGTTTCGATGACAAGCAAAAGCAAGCATTGGTAAATTGAACTTATTCAGCTTTCTTCATGGGACAAGTATTGATGCCAGGTAGTTGGTAAGGAAGGCACCAAATACAAAAATTTGAAACTCCTGAGAACTTTTAAGTAAATTTGTAAAAGTTGAGGCAGGTAAAGATATGGCTTTAACCGCGCTTTCGGTTACACCTTCTGCGCTGTAGCCTTCTCCATTTAACAAGCAAGATGTTGTGAGGATACAGGTGTCACCACCATTGACTCTGTACAGAACAATTTCCCGTCCATTTGCTGCAACCTTTTGTACACGGACACAGCCCTCAATAACAAAAAGGTAATTTTGACATTGGTCACCACTGTGAAAGATTGTCATACCCGCTGGGATTTCGACAACAGAGGCATCCGTTACTAGCTTTTTCTTGGGTTTTGGGGTCGAGTTTGTTTAATCCTGGAAACCCCTTAATCCATTCCATCGCTTTGTCCTTCTCGAAAATCTTCTGGAAGTTTAAGGGGCAATGCTATTTTGGTTCTAGCATAGCCTGGGCCATGGTTTCAGCTTTAGATATTTCGTCACTAATCATGCCTTCTTTCACCGTCTCTAAAACTGGAGGAGAAACCAAGGCACCATTTCCTTCGGCTATGATTAGCCATTTAAGAGCTTGGGTTTTATCAAGCTCTACTCCGTCACCTCTGGCATAAAGCATAGCGAGGTTGATAGCAGCCTGGGTGTGCTTAGATTCGGCAGCTTTTTCGTACCAATGTGCTGCTTGTTTTTTGTCCATTGCCGCCCCATTGCCTGTTTCGCACATCAAGGCGTAATTATATTGAGCTGGGGTTAAGCCACCTTGGGCAGCTTTAAGAAACCATCCAGCGGCAATTTCAGCGTTTTGTGGGACACCGATGCCCGTATAAGAGGCTAGAGCTAGTTTATACTGGGATTGAGTATGACCTTGCTCTGCCGCAGCTTTGTACCATTTGAAGGCAAGTTGTAGGTTTGCCGGGCCACGGAGACCTTGTTCATATTGCAGGCCCAAGAAAAATTGAGCTTGAGGATTGCCAGCTTTGGCGGCGTTTAGGTACCAGTTGAAGGCTTTGTCGTAGCTATTTGGTATTTGTGCGAAGGTTGGCGCACTCAACAAAAGCATCACACCACAGGCGATGGTAGACAAACTCCAAACTGTTTTTCTTTGATCCCACATAGGATGACTTTAAACCTGCTTTAGTCCCTTGTGAACAGGCAATCTATTCTTACTAGGCAGAATCTTCCTAAAAACGTTAGTTATCTTCTTCTGGTGGGGCAGAACGGGTGGGAGAGGGGCCAAAGTAATTAACCAAACGGCGTTTGTCCCGGTGATAGGGTTCTTCATAGCATTCAACCCCAGCAAGGGACTTGTAACAATAGGTTGGTTCAAAGTCAGAAACAGATTTTTCATATTCTGAAACATACCCGCAGGCACTGGTTAACAGAATGACGGGGAGAAAAAATAAAGATTTCCACATAATTTTCAATACTCCGGGACCATGACTGGGCAGTATCTACCTAGAAAACTACCAATTACCCAAGGTATTTGCAATTTAGAGACCAGTTTGTGTGTTGAAATAGTACAACTTGACTCGTCTCCTCCCCTCCTCGAAAATGGCGTTGCCTAACCACATTAAAGAAATAAATAAATGTCAGATGCTTCCGCTGCTTTAGACGTCCAAGATATCCATAAGTGTTATGCACAGTTGGAGGTTCTTAAGGGTATTTCTTTGACAGCTCATACCGGGGATGTGATTTCAATTATTGGCTCAAGCGGGTCGGGGAAGAGTACATTCCTTCGGTGTCTCAATTTGTTAGAAAACCCAGATCAGGGTAGCGTTTCCTTGAGCGGGGAACAACTCAAGTTAAAATCTTCTAAGTCAGGTACTTTGATTGCGGCGGATCAAAAACAGTTGAACCGGTTGCGGGCAAAAATCGGATTTGTTTTTCAGAATTTCAATTTGTGGTCACATATGACTATTCTGGAAAATATTATGGAAGCTCCAGTCCAAGTAAAGGGCATGTCAAAGGCCGAAGCCAAAGACAAAGCCGAAGCCTTATTAGAAAAAGTTGGTATTGGTGAAAAACATGGCCACTACCCAAGTCATCTTTCAGGCGGGCAACAACAACGGGTCGCCATTGCAAGGGCTCTTGCCATGGATCCAGAAGTTTTGCTCTTTGATGAACCTACTTCGGCACTTGACCCTGAAATGGTCGGGGAGGTTCTCAATGTTATGAAGGCCTTAGCCGAAGAAGGAAGGACAATGTTAGTCGTCACCCATGAGATGGGTTTTGCCCGTGAAGTCTCTTCTGATGTCATGTTTCTTCATCAGGGAAAGGTTGAAGAAAAAGGGCCTCCATCACAAATTTTTGGTAACGCGAACTCGGAACGGGTTCGGCAGTTTATTTCAAGTCATCTTTAAGAGGATAAATCTATGAAAAGACTCATTGCTTCTGTGCTCGCTGCTGTTGTGATAAGTGGCGCAGCTCAAGCTGAAACCCTCCGCATTGGTACCGAAGGCGCTTACCCTCCTTTCAACCAAATTGATAAAGAAGGTAACCTCATCGGGTTTGATGTTGATATCGCCAAGGCTTTGTGTGTTGCTATGAAAGTGGAATGCAAGTTTGTGACCCAAGATTGGGACGGCATTATCCCCGGTCTTATGGCTAAAAAATATGACGCAATTGTTGCTTCTATGTCGATTACGGCCGAACGTAAAAAAGCTGTGGATTTCTCTGAGAGGTATTATTCAAACACGCTTCGTTATGTGAGCAAAAAAGGTAGCTCCTTTGATGCTAAAATGGTTAAAGGCAAAAATGTTGGCGCTCAACGGGCCACCATCAGTTCCCAGTACCTTGAAGAGAAATATGGCAAAGACGTTTCTTTGAAACTCTATGACACTCAAGAAAACGCATGGCTTGATCTGACATCCGGTCGTTTGGATGCTGTGCTGGCTGATAGCCTAGTTAATTATAACTGGCTTAAGAGTCCAGAAGCTAAAGGCTTTGAGTTTTCAGGTGATACCATTGATATTAATGATCAAATCGGTATCGCTGTTCGTAAAGGAGATGCTTTGGCGGGCCGTTTGAGCAAAGCGATTAAAGATATCGTTGCTGATGGCACCTATGCTAAAATCAACGCTAAATACTTCCCTTTCAGTATCTACTAAGGATTTTTTGCAGCCCTCATTCTAGAGGGCTGCAAATACCCCATCATTTTAAATGATTGACCTTCAAGGCTTCGGCAACCAGTTCCTCCTTGGCGCCTCTATGACCATGCAACTCGCTGCAGGGGCTTTGGTGCTTGGTTTGGTCTTAGGGCTAATCGGAGCGGCGGGGAAACTATCGAAATCTAAGATTGCCAATGCTTTAGCAGGCACCTACACAACCCTTATCCGAGGCCTCCCGGAACTTCTGATCGTCTTGATAATTTACTATGGGACTGCAGGTATGCTGACCCAAATAGCAGGGTGGTTTGGCCATGACGAGTATGTGGAGCTTAGTCCCTATGCAGCAGGTGTTACGGCCTTAGGTATTACGTTTGGTTCTTATGCGACGGAAGTTTTTCGCGGAGCTATTCAAGCGATTCCCAAGGGGCAAATCGAAGCGGCCCATGCCATGGGAATGGGAAGCTACATGACCTTTTTCCGTATCATTTTACCGCAAGTTTGGCGCATTGCTTTGCCTGGGTTAGGGAACCTGTTCTTGGTCCTTCTCAAGGATACGGCTTTGGTTTCCTTGATCGGTCTTGATGAACTCATGCGGAAGACTTCGGTGGCGATTAGTAATACCCGTGAGCCCTTTACTTTCTATCTGGTCGCAGCGTTTATTTATCTTGCTTTAACGATCCTGACGATGACTTTTATGAATTTTGCTGAACGTCGGGCAAATCGTGGTTTTGTGAGGGCGGGGTCATGAATTTTGAAGCCATGATTGAGGCCCTGCCAAAGCTTTTAGAAGGAACTGTTCTAACTCTGGAACTAGTGGCATTTTCCTTAGTTATTGGAATGATCTTTGCCCTGCCAATTGCTTTGATGAGGGTATCTTCCAACGGATTCATTCGGGTCATTCCCTATTGCTATATTTTCTTCTTCAGGGGTACACCTCTCCTGGTGCAAATCTTCTTGGTGTATTATGGGGCTTCCCAATTTGAAGTCGTTCGTGAAAGCAGCCTTTGGCCTATCCTTCGCGAACCTTATTGGTGTGCGATAATTGCTTTTAGTATGAATACCGGTGCTTATACAGCTGAGATTCTTAGGGGGGCTATGCAGGCGGTCCCTCATGGACAGCTTGAAGCTGCTCGGACACTGGGAATGTCAACACCTATGGCTTATCGTCGAATTGTTATTCCCCAAGCCATACGTATTGGTTTGCCAGCCTATGGCAACGAAGTTATTTTGATGATTAAAGGGAGTGCTCTTGCCAGCACCATTACCTTGCTTGATTTGATGGGAATGACGAGAACCATTATTGCTAAAAACTATTTAGCCGTAGAGATGTTTCTCGCCGCGGGCCTCATCTACCTCGTTTTAAGCTTTGTCTTTACCCAAGGTTTCAAATATTTAGAACTGAAGATCACTAAGGACTTAAGGCCCCATGAGGTAACAAATTTGTAGTTGTAGTGACTTGAATAGACAACAAACGTAGCTCAGTTTCCGATTAGCCTCTGGGCGGAATTCTTCGGTTCTATTGGTCCCCAATTTTTCCTCCTGTTAGAATCATACATTAACAGAAGGCAACTCTTCACATTTGCCGTATGGGTCCACTTTCTGTGATGTCCGTTATTGCAGGTACCTTAATGGGCGTCATGATCTGCGATAACTGCCTTTAATACTGTGGGTCTTGATGATTTTGTGCTGTATCAAACAACCTAGGTTAATGCTTTTATCACCGCATTTCCAGTAGGCTCAGTTCTTGCTTTTGACAACTGTAATTAAGCCCCGCCTAGTGATATCTAAAATGATGGGGTTAACCCAGATAACTCCACTTAGGTGTTATAATGGTGGGTTAAATGAGTGCTGACCCTAGGCATGTTGTCGTCGTTGTGTTGTTCAGCGTTGAAGCGCTTTTGATAAATTTCGAGTTTTTTTAACTTTGGATAGGGCTTTTTCGGCAACTACTTTTTCGGCAGCCCGAGTATCAGCGGCTTCTTTAGCTCGTCTGAGAGCACGCTGTCTTGCCACTTGCTCTGACCTTTCTTTGCGCGCGTCTTCTTTTTCCTTAAGTACTTTTTCGGCGGCTTTTTGGCTAGCAGTTAGTTGTTCTTGTGCATCTAGCTTAGGCATTTTTGTCATTTTGTGACCTCTGCTTTTTGAGTTGTAAGTCTGGAGTGCAGATATTTGCCATAGATATAGCTTTGACCGCTCCGATGGAGACGTGTTTGGCAAAATTTTTTGCGGCCAAATTATTAGTCTTTCCAGCTTTTAGCGCTGGGACCGCCTCCACTCGATTATGGAGGCGGTGCTTTCGATAGCTTAATCAGCGATAGAAAGGTTTTCGGCTGATGACTTGCCGTTATTTCCTTGCTGAAGCTCGTAGGAAACTTTTTGTCCTTCATTCAATGAACTCAATCCAGCGCGTTCAACAGCAGAAATGTGAACAAACGCATCGCTTGAGCCATCATTAGGTTCAATGAAGCCAAAACCTTTGGTTGGGTTGAACCATTTTACAGTACCAGTAGCCATAGTTATTTTTCCTTCTAACAGGCATGATAATTTAGCGCCTCACACAATGTAATGGCGCGGTTATTTAACGATCACAATGTCAGGGGATAACTAAGCTAAACAGCGTACCGGTCATTTAGGTAAGCCAAAACAAATGTAGAACGTGAGCCCATATAATCGGTATTGCTTAAAAAGTCAATATTTATCTGAAATATAAACTCGAATATCGTATATACAAACATCAAACTAAATGCTGGTTTTGATAGAATTGGTAATTAGTAATAGTGTATGATTTATTTGGAATAATATTCATATAATATTTCCTAATAAGAAAACTTTATTTATTTTTAATTTCAACATTAAATAATTCAATCCTATCTAAATAGCTTGAATGAGCGTATAGCCTCATGACGCACACATTGTGCGCAGTTTGGAAAATGGACATTCCCAAATGCCGCACCCATCAGTATTGCCAACGTTGTCACTCGATTCAAGTAGAAGCAAATCGCTTCAATTTTGGACAGTAATGGCTGATGCATTTTCCAAAGCTGAATGTGTCCAGCTTACAGAATTATTTAAGCACCTAAATGCCGCTGATGGTGGCTTAGTGGCAGGACAGTTTGATCAAAAGATACGTCAATCCACAACAGCGTGGCTTCCTGAAAGTGACGAATTTTCGTGGGTTGAAAAGCGTATAATGCGGCTTGCTACAGATGCCAATCGACAACTCTTCGGTTACAACCTGGATGAGTTTGGTGAACAGTTACAAATGGCAGCTTATGGTCCCGGGCATTATTATGACTGGCATATAGACCGTGGGCAGGGGAACATTGCAGGCCGACGAAAGCTTACATTAGCAGTCCAACTGACCAACCCTGATGTCTATGTAGGTGGTGCATTAGAAATCAATGCTGACGGTCACCCCTACCAGACCCCTCGCGATCAAGGCACAGCTGTAATTTTTGCAGCTACAACCTTACATAGGGTCGAACCCGTTGTCAGTGGCTTGCGACACTCTCTAGTAGCATGGGCTCATGGCCCCGCTTTTGTATAGGTAAAAAAAGAAAACTGCCCTATTTCAGCAGAACCAAGAACTTCAATAGCTACTCCACAATAGGGAACCGATCAGCTTGCACATGTTTGGGGATGAGGCCTAAGACGCGTGGGTCATTAATTGTGGTATCTTCTTCTTTATAAACACTAAATCCAATGTGTTCATAAAAGCCAAGAGCATTTGGATGGTCTTGGTTACAGGTGTGAATCCATACCCGTTCAGGATTATTTCGAAAAGCTTGCTTTAGGCCGTGGCGGAGCAGGGGACCGCCGAGACCTTGTCCGACAAACTGCGGAAAGATTCCGCAGTAGGCGACTTCCACTTGCTTGTCAATCCTTAAGTCCAACTCTACATATCCCGTTAACTCTCCGTCCACACGCAGTGTGTAGATCTCTACCTTGGGGTCATAGATGATGGCTTCTAATTCTTCTGTGCTGAGTTTTAGACGGTCACCCCACAACCATTCTTCGCCCACCTTTCTGTATAGCTCAAGGTAGCTTTCAGGCGTTACGTCGAAATCTCGAATAATTTCAATGTTCCCTTCCAGGTGTGAAGGAAAATCATCAAAAGGAAGTTCACGCATTTCAAGGTAGATGACGCGGGAATGCAGTTTTCCCGGCCCAACTGTGATTTCTGGCATAAGAAGCTCTATAAGGTCTCAAGGAATTTTACGGCGGTGCCGATAGGCGTATCAATCAAGCCACCATCATGCATAATGACATTGCCGCGCAAAATTGTGGTGTTGGGCCAGCCGGTGACTTTCATGCCATCGTAAGGAGTCCAACCACATTTGCTAACAATCCATTTATCTTCAATGGTTTGTTGGCGTTTGAGATCAACGATAGTGAAATCAGCGTCGTACCCTACAGCCATGCGGCCTTTATTCGCGATGCTATACACCCGTGCCGGGCCAGCGCTTGTCAGGTCAACCATTCGTTCCAAGCTTAAACGGCCTTCGTTAACGTGGTTGAGCATAATAGGCACCAAGGTTTGAACACCGGGCATACCTGCAGGACTCTTAGGATAATCCTGTGCTTTTTCTTCAATGGTATGAGGTGCATGGTCAGAGCCAATGCAATCAACAATGCCTTCATTTACGGCTTTCCACAGTGCTTCCCGATGGCGAGCTTCTCTAATAGGAGGGTTCATTTGAGCCCGACTTCCTATGCGATCATAGGCTTCGGCGGTAAGAGTGAGGTGCTGTGGTGTAGCTTCAACTGTGGCGATATCTTTGTACCCTTTTAGGATCTCCATCTCTTCGCCAGTGGTGACGTGGAGTACATGGATGCGCCGTTTCGCGCCCTTGGCGAGTTTAAGAATTCTGGTTGTTGCTTTTACGGCTGATTCCACATCCCGCCAAACGGGGTGCTGATTAACATGTGCGCCGTCTTTAACCAGTCTAAAACGTTCTTTAAGCCGAGGTTCATCTTCACAGTGGAAGGTAACGCGACGATTACCTTGGGTGAGTATTTGGGCTAGAGTAGTATCGTCCTCAACGAGCAAGTTTCCTGTCGAACTTCCCATGAAGACTTTAACGCCGGGTGTTGCAGGTTCTCGTTCAAGATCGCCAAGTTGCTCGACATTCTCCATTGAGCCACCAATAAAAAAGGCCATATCGGTCCAAGCTCTGTCTTTAGCGCGACGACATTTGTCTGCAAGATCAGCAGTTGTTACTGTATTTGGGTTGGTGTTAGGCATTTCAAGAAGAGCTGTAACCCCACCAAGGGCAGCAGCAGCTGTGCCGGAGGCAAAATCTTCTTTGTGCTCTAGTCCTGGTTCACGAAAATGGACCTGTGGGTCTATGACACCGGGTAAAACGTGCAAACCGGTTACATCCATTACGGATGCCCCATCATCAGCAGATAAGGAGCCTAGGGCGGCAATCTTACCGTTCTTTATACCGACATCGGCTTCACCTATTCCGTTGTGATTGACGCAGATGCCTCCCTTGAGGATGAGATCAAACCGTTGGCTCATTTTAAATTCCTTTATCGTCTTCTTCTGGAGGAACATCGTCGCCCAGCATGGCGTTAATTTCATCGGTGGACATGATGGATACTTCTTCGGAGACCTCATCTTGAGGTGCTTCTTCTTCTCCGCCAAGCATCATGTCATCGTCCTCATCATCTGAGGTTTTTTTCATAGCGGCTTTAAGGACTTCGCTCATCGCTGATTCAACACCGCCTGACTTTTCTTCTGGGTCATCAAGGGAGGTTTCTGTTTCAGCATTTTCTTCAGAATCTACAAGGACTTCATTGATGGCATCGTCTAAGACGTTATCAATACCGTCGATAGAGGCCATATCGTCGTCTTCGGTACCTTCTGGCGCTGGTTCATCTGCAAGGGCATTAAGCTCACTGTCTGAAAGAACGGCGAGATCATCAAAGCCTCCAATGCCCTCTTCGGCATCATTTTCTAGAGAATTAGTTTCAGAGCTGGTATCAATCTCTTCATCATCAAGGTCATCAGCAATCCCAAGCTCTTCCATGATTTCAAGCTCTTCAGCATGCTCTAGTTCTGCTTCTTCTAAAGCCGTATCAATTTCTGCATCGTCGTCAGCAATTTCGTCTTCATCTTCTGGTGTCTCTTTTGCCGCTTGGATGGCTTCGAAGGCTTGCTTAACTTCGCTTAAGGTAGATGAATCCTGTGAAACGGCAGGTTCTTGTATAGGGTCTGGAGAAGAAGGAGTAATTGGCTCGATGGGGGAGACACTCCCTGCTGTGACCATGAGCGGGCTTAGCCACCATTCCTGAAATTGGTAAATTTCTCCATCTCGTTCTACGCCTGTGACGCTGACACCGTTGGGGTGGAGAGAGATGTTGCAATCATGTAAAGGTTTTGAGGCTGGAACGCCTTCGCTGACCCAGGCAAAGCATATTCTATTGTGGGTTTCAAAATAAACATTCTGACGAATTTCAGGCTGCGCCTTAGCCTTGCCGTTAGCCCGTTGAATATGAAGCGCGTATTTCAAATCACCCATGGTTTCTTCCTGCTCTCACTTTGCCCTAACTCATTCAGCCAAGGTTTCAAAAACATCTCCCGACGCGTTTTTACCGAGGATGTGTTTATTATGCCATAGAGAATAGAAGAGAATGACCCATGCTGCGAATCCTCTTTTCGATTCAAGGCCTTTAAATAGGGTAATAATTTTATCTGGGGGGCAAATTTCCTCAATTCCGGGCTGTTTGGCAACCAGCGGGCCTAACGTTTTCCCTTTTTCAGCAATCCAATGGGCAACAGGAACCGTGAATCCTCTTTTTTTGCTAAAGGGTTGCGACATTGGGAGCTTTTCAGCCAGCCATTTGCGGAGAATCCATTTTCCCATGCCATCTCGGACCTTAAGTTTGTCACCGAATCGAAAAACTGCTTGAGCAACTTCCGGGTCGAGGAAGGGGGTTCTGCCCTCAATTGAATTGGCCATGAGGCAACGATCAAGTTTGATTAGTAGGTCGTTCGGCAACCAGTCGGCACAATCGACGGCTTGTGCTTGTTGAAGGCGGGACCGGTTTGTTTTTTTCTGTTCAATTTCAGCCAAAGCAATACCGTTACGCCATCCTAACGAATCCCTGCGGAAGATATCAATACCATGGAAAACGCTTTTCCGGCGCATGGGGCGGCCTCCAAGCAGACGAGGGCGCATAGCGCTCCGATATCGCCCGTAACCACCAAAAAGTTCGTCTCCTCCTTCCCCTGAGAGGATGACTTTGAGCTCTTTTGAGGCGATTTCAGCTAACTTAAAAGTCGGAAGGATTGCATAATCAGCTACGGGGTCATCAAGGCTGGCAGCGACTTTAGGCAATAAACCCCAAAAATCCTTTTCTGTGAATTCGACCTCAATATGTTCTGCCCCCAGAGCTTTAGCAACATTCCTGGCGTGTTCTCGTTCGTCATGAACGCCCGTGTCAGGGAAGCCGACTGTAAACGCTTTAACCGGGGTATCGTTTAGTTCAGCCATGAGAGTTAATATAGCGGTTGAATCGATCCCACCGGAGAGAAACATTCCGTAAGGGACATCTGAACGTTGATGCATGAGGACGCTATCACGCAAGGCTTTGTCGACGATTGCGAGAGCTTCAGCCTCACTGGTTTTCTCAGGTCCACCAACAGGAAGGGCTTGGCGCCGAAGACGCTTTTCAATACGACCATCACGAATTACCACGGTTTCCCCAGGCAATACCCTGTGGATGCCTTGGAAAATAGTTTCTGAGCCAGTGGTAAATTGCAACTCAAGAAGTTGATTGCGAGAGGATTGGTTTACGACAGGTTTGACGGCGCCAGTAGCCAAAATTGCTTGGGGTTCAGAGGCAAACATGAGCCCTTGATCAGTTTCGGCGTAATATAGCGGCTTGATACCGAAGGGGTCACGGCTGAGGAGAACTTTATTTTCCTGTGGATCATGGATTGCGATGGCGTACATTCCACGCAAGTTTTCGGCAAATTGATCCCCTTCACGACTGTAGAGATGCAATGGGGGTTCGCAGTCTGATCCGGTTTGATGCTCCACATCTTGAAGGGCGGCTCTTAGTTCGATGAAATTATAAACTTCACCATTTGCAATCAGGGCTGTTTTATTAGCGCTTTCAAAGGGTTGGTCGCCTGTTTCCAAATCAATAATTGCTAGCCGGGTATGAACAAACCCCACCCCATTGGCTAAGTAGTTGCCACTACCATCTGGCCCTCGGTGGGCTAAGGCTTGCTTCATTGCGTTGAGAGATTGTTTGTTTGGTGCGGAACCGTTATGAGTTATGATTCCCGCTATTCCACACATGGCCTATTGCCTCAATTCTTTTCCTGGAGAATGCGTTCAAAAAACTCGAAATATTGGCTAACTACAGCTTCTTCCGTAAAGTCTTTCTCGTATGCGGCCTGCCCAGCTTGAGCCAACTCTTCGGCAAAATCAGGTTCCTTGATCAACCATTTTAGAGCGGATGCCATAGCTTGATCATCATCGACCGGGACCAGTAAACCATTGACTTCATTTTGAATAAGGATACCAGGGCCAAGACTATCTGCGGCAATCACGGGTTTCCCCTGTGCCCATGCCTCAAGTACTACATTTCCCAGTGGTTCATGACGTGAGGGGCAGATAAAAATATCTGCTGCTGCATAAAGGGCTTCCACGTCATCTCGCCAGCCTAGAAATCGAACCCGTGGTTTGATAGCGAGTTTTCCTGCCAGCGCTTCAAGCTCTTGGCGCAAGGGGCCTTCACCAACAATCCATAAGTAGGGGTCAGATACTCGGTTGAGAGCCTTTAGTAGCACATCAAAGGCTTTGTTTTCATGTAACCGGCCAAGAGCGACGATCAAAGGTACAGTTGTTGGGGTGAAAAATTCTTTGCGAGAAATTGCAGGTACACGTTTTGAACTGACAAAGTTTGGCAAATAATGTGCCCGTTCTTTGGGCCAACCTTCTTTAACGACATAATCAACGATATCTTGAGTGTTACCAATCAGATGGTCGCAATTTTTATAATATTTAAGATCGTAGTATCCACCAAGCCTCGCAACTTGCAGAAAATTTTTATCCTTCGGTGCCGGGCACATACGAGTGGCTCTATTCATCCAGGTGAGGACAATATCAGGTTGAAACTCATTGATTTGGCGTTTGAGAGCCATAGGCGTGCGGAAATCTAAACGCCCCCCAAAGGAAAGTTCGACGGGTTCAACCCCGCCACCACGCAGCTGGTTGGCCCGCGCTTGGTTTTTGCGAATGGTAACTTTTTGTGATAGCCCAGCTTGTTCAAAAGCGACTGCTAAGCGAGTGAAAAATGCCTCGGCTCCGCCAAATTCGGCGCCAGCCATGGCTTGTAACAGCTTCATTGGGGAATAATCCCTTCCACCAGTTGTGCGGCTTCCGCCCAACTCCATTTTCTTTGATTATCAAGAGCAGCTAAATGCTGTTTATGCCACAAATCGTCATTTTTTAGTAAATCTATTGCTGCTTTTACAAATGTATCATCATCAGGAGCCACTGTTCCTGTTTCTCCATCAATTACCCGTTCGTAAGCGGAGCCGAAATCCTGGGTGACACAAGGTACTCCCATAGCTTGGGCTTCGCCAAGGGCAAGACAGAAGGTTTCGTTTAAATCGCTTCGGTAAAGCATTGCACGCGCAGCCCGAAGTTCATCAATCAGTTGGGCCTTAGGAACTGGACCACGAAGGATAACCCCTTGGTCTTTAAGTTCTTCTGCCCGGTCGAGAACAGTCTTCATGGCTTGGGCTTTATCATCCCCTACGGAACCATAGGTTTGGTGCCCTGAAAAAATATGTAATTCCGCTCCCGGAACGTTTGGCTGAATCCTCTCTGCCCAAAGCTCAAGGAGCCAATCGAGGGATCGAAGAGGGTTTGAGGTAAAGACAGCCCGAGGGGGAGGTGTTTCTTTGGTTGGTTCTGCAGTCCGAAAGGCATCTGGGATACCATAAGGAATAATCACCCGGCCCCCTTCGGGCACCCATTTTGGTAAAGTCTTAGCGTGATACTCACCGATAAAACCAAATAAAGGTTTCCGCCACCAAAGTTTTGAGATGTATCGCCATTTCACCGTATAGCCAGCTGGGTTATGGGTCCAAAAAAGGGTACGTTTGGCTTTGGGGAGAAGATTTATGAGCTTGTCGCCCCGATTGGCAATATAGAGATCAGCTGTATCAGGTAATCCGTTTTTAAGTGGAGCCCAGTCTACGCCTTTATAGACCAAAGGAGCCTTGCACATATTACGGACCAGCACTTTGTGACCTCTGCTGGCGAGTTCCTCACTCATGGAGACGATCGTTGATTCAACGCCACCAAGAGCTCTTTGCTCAGGGGTCTTGCCATCGAACTCAATTCCATCATCGGCGATAACAATACGCGCCATTATTCGTCTTCCAATTTAGCTTTAAGGTGGGAGAGAAGAGGATAAAGCCCGGCAAATAGGGCAATCAAAAAGCCGTACCCCCCTTCTGTATAGCCTTTACGTCGCACGTAGCACTTAAAGAAGCGAGAGAAAAATCTAACTAAATGGCGGACGAATGTTCCAACCTCACCATTTTCTCGCATATCTTTTGCTCGGGCTGTGGTGTAGCTGTCTAAACGTCTTATCATATCGGAAACGTTACGATCAACGTAATGATCAAGACGGTTGGTTAGCATGGGGCCTTTGGGACCGCGCCATTTAAGGCGAGGGTGTAGCCGTTGGTCTCCCCAGGTTTTGACACCTTTCTTGAAGAGCCCTGGATATGCCGCTTTGCCAAATGATGCTCCCCAACCCCAGCGGACCAATTTATCGCCAATATAATTATCGACTAAAATTTCGTGCCAATCGTAGGGCGTTGTTTCAATGACTTGGCGGATTTCTTTGGCGAGGGCTTCTGGAACCCTTTCATCAGCGTCTACTTCTAAAACCCAATCTCCGGTACAAAATTCAATACCTGCATTGCGCCGAGGCCCTTCGATTTCCCAGGAACCTTCAAGTAATCTGTCGGTAAATTTGAGGGCAATTTCTTTGGTGCCATCAGTGCATTTGTCTAAGACAACAACGATCTCATCGGTAAAGCGCAAACGTTCCAGGCACTCTGCCAGCTTATCTTCCTCGTTGTGGGCAACGACTAAGGCTGAAAGCTTCGGTGCGGTCATGAAGGACTCCCTTCAATCTTTCGCCAAAGCTCATTAGCTGCTTGTTCAGCCATGTCCACAGTTAAGGTATCCATCAAGGTGCCCGTTGTCTCATGATTGAAGTTTTCATCAGAATTAGGGCCGAAAATCTCATCAAAAGATAGCTTAGCTCTCACAAAAGAGCATTTTTCGCCCCAAGGAGCATAAAACTCGTCCTTTGAGGGGCCAAAAAGCCCTAAAGTAGGGGTTTTAGAGGCAGAAGATAGGTGCATAAGGCCAGAATCGTTGCCAATATAGAGATTGCAACGTTTTAAGCAGGCACTTGCTGTTGGTAAATCAACTTTCCCCATGAGGTCTATCATCCGGTCCTCAGCAAAAGCATTTAAGACAGGCGCTGCGGCTTCTCTTTCATTTTCTGCCCCGAGCAAGGCTATCCGGGCATTCGGGAGGATAGCGTCAGGGCCAGTTAAACGATTTATCAGCTCAACAAAAAATTCTGGACGCCAAGTTTTGGCGATCCAGTTAGCCGTTGGGCCAATGGCCAGCACTGGAGACCCTTGAGGAATAAGTTCTGTAGCTATCTTCTCTTGGACATCATTTGTCCACATTGTAGGAGCAGGAGGAGATTTAAGTTTTAGGACATTGGCGTATTTCATGACACGATGCCCGCCTCTTTCAGCCCCAATAACGAAGCGCTTAGAGGCTAAAAGCGTGTAGGCAATCGCTGAACCACGAAGGTCGACTACCATATCCCACCAATTGCCAACGACTTGTGACCACAAGGTGAGCCAATGTCCCCCTCGTTTTTTCTTTGGCATTGGAAATACTTGTTCTACGCCCGGTACAGCCTGAAAGAGGGGAGCGGCAATGGGACCAGCAGCAACGGTGATGCGGGCTTGTGGATAGGTAGTGATAAGGTGATCCAATAATCCAGTTGTCAAAACCGCATCACCGATGCGGGTTGCGGTGATGAAGAGGATTTTCATGACCAAAGCAGCTCAAATTCAGCAGCGACCACATCCCAGTTGCGTGCACGTTGCATGAGGCGGGCATCCCGAGACAAATTCACCTGGGCTGATTTGTTAGTCATCATATGGACCGCTACATTAGCAAAGGCTTGAACGTCTGGAACGACAAAGCCAGTTTGACCGTTACGGATGCATTCTGATGCTGCGCCTTTATCAAAAGCCACTGCTGGGAGTCCACAAGCTTGTGATTCTGCTAAGGTAGAGCAGTAGACCTCAGATTCGATGCGTGGATAAAGGTGAACATCTGAATCTCGGTAAAAATCAGCCATTTGGGGGTCTGCCATTGGTTTTTTAACCACCACATTCTTTAGCTCGGCTTCTTGTATCTTTTTTAGCAATGGCTTCATCTTATCAGGAATTTCTCCACCGTTAATCCCACGATAGAGAGCTGCAGAGAAGATGTTAAGGGTCGCATTCGGGACTCGCACATAGATGCTTTTAACCCACGTATCGAGAATATTCTCCAGCCCATGCAAGGGATGGGTAGTGATTACCGCATTGGGGAAGGTTTCTTCGAGGTCGAGTAAATCAGAATCTTCCTCTGGATTAATCTCATCTCCAGGCTGAGGGGTGACAAAGGTCTCGCCAACACCAGGCTCAATAATTGCTGTTTTGAAGTCTTTCCAAGGGTTCCAACTCTCTTTGTGGGCCTTGCTCATAAAGAGAAGAGTTGGTTCAAAAGTTTCTAGGCGTTTTTGGTTAATGGATTTCCCAAGGTACTTGGCATTCGCTGCAAGCCAGAGGACACGTTTATCTGCATTTTCTAACTCACCAAACAGAGCTGGTTTACGTAAAGCAATTACCACGTCAGCTTCAGGCGGTCTTGGCAAGTCCCAAGGAACCCAGCGTACCCCTTCGATTAATTTAGCTTCGTTGCATCGATTAATCACAGTAACCCCGTGATTACGTTTTGCTAAAGCCCGTGAAACCCCAACCACAGCCTTCTCCATGCCACCTAAAGGCTGGTTCATGGGGCTATCGCCATCATAGGGAATTGAGTCATCAAAAATAGTTATTTGCATGGGTGAATCATTAAGCGGAATGGTTCACGAAAACAAGGGTTTCCCTTTCATAACTTCGACAAATGCCGGAGGAATTTTTAGGGAAGTTTAATTCTGAATAACAAACTACGTTAAGCGGATTGGTTATCCAGTTTTACCTGTCAGTATTCATGCTGTAGCTGTACCCATAATTCTTAAGCAAATTGGCATAACCCTTGGTCAGTTTGTATGCCTTAAATGCTTTATCGAACTGGCTGAGAAAAGTTAGGGCGTTTGGATCTTTTTTAGATACTAAGAGGTGAAAATTAGGGCTTTCTGGGACGATTTTTGGGTGAGCGATAAGGGAGCCCTCTATGCCTAATCGTTTGGCTAAACTCACGATAACGTCCTCTGAGTGGACAATGATATCTACTCGGTCCCTTTCCATCATTTTGAGACAACTTTCGTATGTCCTGGGGACAACGTGCCTAATTTCACGGGCATTGAGATAACGTTCACTCCATCCATCAGCATTAGCCCGACAAAACCTGAATTCTTTAAGTTGCTCAACTTGTTGGCCAGATTTAACAGCTTTTTCAGCTGCGGACCCCTTAAATGTGAAAAACCGTATTGGAAGGGTTAAAACAGACTGCTCTGACTGATATGCGTAGGAGAGACGGTCTGGGTTTGGGGATGTAATAAAAGCAAAGGCTTTTCCGGTTTTTACAAACCTTTGGGCTCGGGGCCAAACTTCGCCTCTATGGGCAACAGGAATTCCCATTACTCTTTCCACCACTTGATTAACGATATCAGGCAACAAGCCCTGAACGTCAGGGCCATTGCCGTGAGACAGAGGAGGGTAAGTGTCTGCGTAAACGAAGCGGTAGGAGGTTAGGTTTGGTGACGTTGTTAGTTTTTCTGCGACTGCTGGGACTGACAGGAATAGCCACGACATAAGAAATACTAAGATTTTCAGGCTTCGATTCATCCTTGCCTCATTTGGGGTGTTCTTTTTGTTGCTTTAATATTTGGTTAGATAATAGGAATTGCAATCCATTTATTAATTCACCCTGAGCAAATAAAACGCAAACTTTACTTTTCCAAGTATGCCGACAACCAAGAAAAGTGGCGAGACTACTCACATTAAACTATATAATTTTGGTGAGACGTTCGCTTCGGGCCATGTTTGTAACACCATCCGCTGACATGAACTGTCAGTAGGGCACTGTTATACAGAGCATGACTTTTTTTATGAGAGGAAATGTGATTTGATGAAATTAATTACCTATCCAGGAAGTTTTGGTGAGCCAAGCGCGAGCCCTTTTTGTGTAAAAGCCATGTGCTTACTTGAAATGACCAAGCAACCATGGGCACCCAAATATGTCCACGACCCGCGCAAAGCGCCAAAGGCAAAATTTCCTGTCTTAAAGGATGAAGAGCAAACGATTGCGGATAGTGATCACATCCGAGATTACCTAGAAAACAAATATAATGTTGATTTTGATGAAGGGCTTTCTACTGAACAACGGGCCATGTCTCGGGCAGTCATTCGTATGGTGGAAGAACATCTCTACTTTGCCTTGGTCTGTGACCGTTGGATTAACGACGATAACTGGGCCAAGATTAAAATCGCCTTTTTCGGGCATATTCCTTTCCCCATTAATCCAATTGTGACCCGTTTGGTGCGCAAACAAGCGATACAGCAATTTAAGGCTCAAGGCATGGGCCGTCACACCCCAGAGGAACGCTTTGACCGGGCCAAAAAAGATGTGACAGCGATTGTCGGAATATTGAATGGGAAGCCATTTTTGTTTGGTGATACGGCTACAGCCGCTGATGCCTCTGTCATCCCCATGCTAAGGGCAATAACCATTACCCCCGTTGCGACAGACCTAACAAACTTGGCCAAACAAAATGAAAAATTGCTGGCTTATATTGAGCGGGGAAGGGAAGCGATATACCCTAAACTGAATAAATAGATTTTCTCATTTTTGGAATGTTTAATTGAGAAGAAAAGCTTTATGCGCGGGGGTGAGCCGCGCACAGCTTCAATCGAATTATACCGCTGCGTAGTCCCCGTCTCGTCCCAAATATTCACTACCTTCGTTGCGGTAGAAGGTGTCGGCGTTGGCATTCATCAGCACCATGAGCATGGCAGGGATGTCTTTGCTTTCTTGTTTGAGGTGATCGATGACGCGCTGAGGGCCGACGGTGTCGAGCATTTCAAATGGCCCTTTGCGCCAACCGAAGCCCCATTTCATGGCATTGTCGATGTTGACGATGTCATCCGCAATTTGAGGCACTAAATCAGCGGCATAACAGAGGGTTCCGCCCATCAGGTCCCAGGCAAAGCGGCCTTCGGGGGTGTCGGCAAATAGAAGGGTTTCTAAGCTGGAGTGTTCTTCTGAGAGTTCTATTTGTTTGAACGCCCGCCATTCGCCCTTACCAAGACCGAAGGTCTGTTTGGTTTTGCTGCCGTCTTCGTGTTTGATCATTTTGTAGAAGCCGCCACCGGTTTTGCGGCCAAGCTGTCCACTGTCGAGCATAGCTTGTTCGGCGGCAGGGAATTTAGTGAACGCACGGCCTATATCATCAGTGGGTAGGTTGGTATCTAGGTTTTTGCCGACAAAATCCATGATGTCGAGGCCGATGAGATCGATCAGGCCAAACAGACCTGTTCCAGGTAATCCGACAGGACGGCTCATCAGGGTATCAACGGCTTCCTGGCTTAGGCCATCTTTTTTGGCGGCGGCTAAAGATTTGTGCAAACCAGAGAGCATGAAGAAACAACCGATCCGATTGCCGATGAAGTTTACGGTGTCTTTGGCATGAACCACGCCTTTGCCAAGCACCGTTGAGCAGAATTCAGCCAAAGCATCAATGACTTCTGGGTCTGTATCATCACAAGGAACCAGCTCCATCAATTTCATGATATTGACAGGGTTAAAGAAGTGGGTAACGGCCAGGTCTTTTCTGAAGCGCTCGGGCATACCTTCGGCGATATCACGCAACGGGATGCCGGAGGTGTTAGTGGCGATAATAGAGCCATCAGCGCGGAGAGGTTCAACTTTTTTGAAGAACTCTCGTTTGATATTCACATCTTCGACAATGGCTTCACAAATCCAATCGTAATCTTTGATCTTTTCCAGATCGTCGTCAAAGTTACCGATTTCGATATACTTAACATTTTCAGGGTCATCGAGGGCAGGGGGGCGGATGTTTTGCATGAGTTCCAAAGATTTTGCTGCGATGGCGTTGCGATCATCTCCGTCGCTGGCCATGTCGAGGAACAAAACTTTCTTGCCTTTGTTGGCAGCAAGAGCAGCAATGCCAAGGCCCATGGTGCCAGTGCCTAACACAGCAACTGAATCTATTTTTCTCATTTCTTCTGATCCCTTAACCCTAATGATTGAAATTTTGCGCGAGAATAAGTTGGCAGCTTTTTGAGATCAATATATCAATTGTAAAATAAAAGAAGCCACCCCTAAGGAGGAGCGGCTTCTTTAACTAAACTGGGTTGAAGGCCCTACTCTGCAGCAGGCCTTGCTTTATCCTTTTTTTCTGGAAGATCGACTTTAAACTCGGCGATTTTTCGGTAGAGAGCCTGACGACGCTTAATGTCTTCCTCTGCTAAGGTGACCAAGCGGGTATAAAGCTCGGGGTCCTGACGGTTAACAGCTTGGAAGCGGGTTTCGTTGGCCATATAATCCGCCAAGGGTTTGCTGGCAGGTTTATTGTCAACGATCAGTGGTGGTTCTCCAGTGCCAAGACGACGAGGATCATAACGGTAAAGAGGCCAATAACCTGTGTCGACCGCTAGTTTATGTTGATCCAGAGCATCTGACATATCATAGCCATGAGCGATACAGTTGGAGTAGCCGATGATCAGTGACGGGCCGTCAAAGGATTCTGCTTCCTCAAAAGCTTTCACCGTTTGCAGGTCTCGTGCCCCAAAGGACACACTAGCCACATAAGCGGTACCATGAGCCATGGCCTGGAGGCCAAGATCTTTTTTCGGTAAGGTTTTGCCAGCAACGGCGAATTTAGCTGCCGCCCCGATTGTCGTTGCCTTCGACTGCTGGCCGCCGGTGTTGGAATAAACTTCTGTATCCATCACCAGGATGTTGACGTTTTTTCCAGAGGAAAGCACATGGTCGAGACCGCCGTAGCCAATGTCGTAAGCCCAACCATCTCCACCAGCGATCCAGACCGAACGATGGATAAGGTAATCAGCTAAAATCAATAGACGACGGGCTTCGTCTGACCCATGCTTTGCCAACTGCTCTTTCAGGGTTTCAACTCGTACTCTTTGTTCAATTACGCCGACTTCGTCACGATCTTCAATATGGCTGAGAATCTCGCCGGCAAGGTTACCGATCTGGCTGGAAAGTCCTTTGAGCAGATTTTCAGCTTGCTGTGTATGTTGGTCGATGGCCAGACGGAAACCCAGACCGAACTCGGCATTATCTTCAAACAGTGAGTTGGCCCAAGCGGGACCGCGGCCTTCTTTGTTGGTGGTATATGGGGTGGTTGGCAAGTTGCCCCCAAAAATTGAGGAGCACCCCGTGGCGTTGGCAATCAACATGCGATCCCCATATAATTGGGTTGCCAGCTTAAGATAAGGTGTCTCACCACAGCCGACGCAAGCCCCAGAAAACTCGATCAAGGGCTCAGCAAACTGAGGCATTTTCACATTGGTTTTTAGTTTGGTGCGATCTACTTCAGGGAGCTTGAGGAAATACTCAAAGTTTTCCCCCTCGGACTCAACCAAAGGCATTTGTGGTTCCATGCGTAGAGAAAGGCGCTCAGGGTTCTTTTTGTCTTTGCCGGGGCAAACCCGCACGCAAATCTGACAGCCTGTGCAATCTTCCGGTGCCACCTGAACGGTATATTTGGAGTCTCCAAATTCCTTGCCTTTGTAATCCATAGACAAGAAGGTTTTTGGGGCGTCTGTAATGGCTTCTGGGGGGTAGGCTTTGACGCGGATGGCTGCGTGAGGGCAGACCATGGCGCATTTGTTACATTGAATACACAGGTCAGGTTCCCAAACCGGAATTTCCAAAGCCAAACCACGTTTCTCGTATTGGGCGGTTCCCGTCGGCCAGGTGCCGTCAATTGGGAAGGCGCTAACAGGTAACAAGTCGCCTTTGTTAGCCAGCATCACCCCTGTAACTTGTTTGACAAAATCGGGCGCGTGATTAGGCACGGGTGGGGGGACCATGATCGCAGAGGTCGCCTCCACAGGAATGTCTACTTGGTGGAGGTTTGCCAAAGTCATGTCCACAGCCGCGAAGTTTTGATCAATCACGTCCTGACCTTTGAGGTTATAGGTTTTTTTTATGGCGTTTTTGATTTGCTCTATTGCTTCGTCTCGTGGCAAAACCCCGGAAATGGCGAAGAAACAGGTTTGCATAATGGTATTAATACGTCTTCCCATTCCGGCATTGCGGGCAACGGTATTAGCATCAATGACATAGAGTTCTAATTTCTTATCGATGATTTCCCGTTGGACTTTTTGCGGCAGCATCTCCCAAACTTTGTCTCGGCCATAAGGCGCGTTGAGCAGGAAGGTTGCGCCCTCATCAGCCAATTCCAACACGTCGTATTTTTCAAGGAAACCAAATTTATGACAGGCAACGAAGCTGGTGCCCTGGACCAAGTAAGAGGCCTTAATGGGATGGTCGTCAAAGCGCAGGTGTGAGGTCGTATAGCCACCAGATTTCTTTGAATCATAGACAAAATAGCCCTGAGCAAAGTAATCTGTGTTTTCGGCAATAATCTTAATAGAGTTTTTGTTAGCACCTACGGTGCCATCTGCGCCAAGACCCCAGAATACAGCCGTTTTTTCCGTCGGTTTGTTGAGTCGGAAGTTAGAGTCAACATCAAGGGAGCGATGGCTAACATCGTCCACGATGCCGACAGTAAAGCTGTCTTTGGGGTCATCTTTCAGAAGTTCGTCGTAGACGGCTTTGATCATGGCTGGCGTAAATTCTTTAGACGATAGACCATAACGACCGCCAATAACCTGAGGCTCGCGGGCTGTTGGGCGAAGACCCTTTGTGCGGGCTTGGGTGAGGGCCGTTATGATATCCATATAAAGGGGCTCTCCTGGAGCTCCATTTTCTTTAGTCCGGTCAAGAACGGCGATTGATTGAACGCTGGTCGGTAAGGCTGAAACAAAAGCATCCAAAGAGAAGGGGCGGAACAGGCGGACTTTAACCAGACCTAGTTTTTCGCCTTTGGCATTTAACTGTGTAATGGTTTCTTCAACAGCTTCCGCACCAGATCCCATCATAATGACAACGCGTTCAGCTTCAGGGTCACCCACGTAGTCAAACAACTTGTATTGACGACCAGTGAGGGCGGAAAATTCGTCCATAGTGTCTTGTACGATATCGGCGCAAGCGGTGTAATGGTTGTTGCGGGCTTCCTGCATTTGGAAGAAGGTATCGGGATTTTGAGCGGCACCTCTTAAGACTGGGTTTTCTGGATTTAGGGCTCGGTCTCTATGATGTTTAATCAAGTCTTCCGGCATCATTTGGCGGAGATCGTCATCAGTGAGTTCTTCAATTTTGTTGACCTCCGCAGAAGTGCGGAAACCATCAAAGAAATGAAGAAAGGGCAAACTGGTTTTCAAAGTTGCAACTTGGCCAATTAAGGCCATGTCCTGAGCTTCCTGTACTGAATTAGAGCACAGCATGGAAAAACCCGTTTGACGACAGGCCATGACGTCTGACTGATCGCCAAAAATAGATAGAGCGTGGGTGGCGACGGTCCGAGCCGAAACATGCATACAGAACGGGGTCATTTCGCCCGCAATCTTGAACATGTTTGGGATCATGAGCAGCAACCCCTGAGAAGCAGTAAAGGTCGTGGTTAGCGCCCCTGCTTGTAGTGCTCCGTGACAAGCGCCCGCGGCACCCGCCTCAGATTGCATTTCCGTAATATCAGGAACGACGCCCCAGATATTGGTTTGTCCCTTAGCTGACCATTCGTCGGCATATTCTCCCATCGTTGAAGATGGTGTAATAGGATAGATAACAACTACTTCATTGGTCCGATGGGCGACAGAAGACACAGCTTCGTTGCCTTCAACCGCGATCATTCGCCTACTTGTCATACCTGATGTCCCCTTTAAATACTTTTTACTTTCTTAAAACGCCTCACTCATTAAATTGCCAACGGCAATCATACACCAATTCTCCCCATAATTCCCCCGAATTCCGCTAGGTTGGTGCCTCAGTGGGATAATAGAAAACTACGTTCTTCCGAACAGGATGTTTTAAAATTTTATAAAAAATAATTCTCGTTACCGGTAATAATATTATGTGAAAATATGAAAGTATTATTCTATTGCAAGAGTTGACCACGATGTTCAAAATCATTCTATAAATTCAAATTTGTTATTTCTATGATTGGGGGGAGGTGAGTTTAAATGTCTTTTTCTGAATATGATAAGTATGACGGGTTGGGGTTAGCTGTTCTTTTGGACAAAGGGGAAATCTCTTCTAGGGAACTTTTAGAAACAGCTATTGAGCGTTTTGAGACCCTGAATCCGGTTCTGAATTTTGCTGTTGAGCGGTTATTTGATCAGGCCCGAAATTCAGTGGCCACTGAGAGTTTAGCAGAAGGGCCTTTCAAGGGCGTCCCTTTCATTATGAAAGACTTAGGCGGTCAGATGAAAGGTGTTCGCCAGACATTGGGGGCTAAGCTTTTTGACCATTATATATCAAATGTCGACAGCACCCAGTTTGAACGGCTTAGGGCAAGCGGCCTTAATATCTTTGCGACCACCACTACACCAGAATTCGGTATTAACTTTGCTACGGAAACCCGTCTCCATGGGGTAACGCGAAATCCTTGGGATTTAAATCGTACGCCTGGCGGTTCAAGTGGGGGGAGTGCTGCAGCTTTGGCAGCAGGTGTTGTCCCCATGGCCCATGCAAGTGATGGTGGTGGTTCAATCAGGGTGCCGGCGGCTGTTTGTGGGTTGGTAGGGTTGAAGCCGACTAGGGCTCGCAACAATCCAGGTCCAATATTTGGTGAAGGCTGGAACGGCTTGGCGATTGAACATGCTCTTACCCGAACAGTTCGAGACACAGCGGCATTACTTGATTGCACAGCTGGCCCAGGGATAGGTGATCCTTACTATGCCCCTAAACAAGAACGTCCTTTCTTAGATGAAGTCGGAGCTCCAACGGGTAAACTTCGTATTGCCGTATCAGCGGACAACCCCTTTGGAGTAAAGCCAGAAAAATCGTGTCTTGAAGCTATGGAAAAGACTGCAAAGCTTTGCGAGTCCCTCGGCCACCAAGTTGAAGTCGCAACACCCACTGTAAATGGTGATATCCTGAAAAGAGCCAATCAAACCATAGTTGCGGCCAATCTTTGTGCGACCCTTAAAGCGGCTACGCTAGGGCGTAATGAAGAGCTACAACCTGATGATGTCGAGGTTATGACTTGGGCCATGCATAAGGTTGGGGAAAAAATCTCTGCAACGGATTACATTTCAGCGGTTACGGCTTTGCATGGCATTAGTCGCCAAGTGGGAACGTTTTTTGAGGGTTACGATCTTCTCTTAACCCCGACAATTGCAGAGCCAGCTCCGCCGATTGGACATCTTTCCATGATGATGGAGGATGGACAGGAGTTTGGGCGCCGTATGTTTGCTTTTGCGCCATATACAAGCCTGTATAACTCAACAGGCCAACCAGCGATTTCTCTTCCGCTTTATTGGAATGAAGAAGATTTACCCGTTGGTGTTCAGTTCGTCGCCAAGATGGGAGATGAAGCAACATTACTTCGCCTTTCCGCTCAACTTGAAGAAGCTCTGCCTTGGTTTGATAAACGTCCTACTTTGAAAGAAGCCTAAAATGAAAAATATTCATGATCTCACCGGAAAAACAGCTCTCATAACGGGAGCCTCAAGTGGCCTTGGCCAAAGTTTTGCCCAAACTCTTGCCCGCTATGGTGCCAAAGTTGTCTTGGCAGCGCGTCGATTGGATAAATTAGAGGACACGGTTGAGGCAATTAAAGCAGCGGGTGGAGAAGCAGTCGCGGTAGTTATGGATGTCACTGATCCTGAAACGGTTAAAGAAGCCTTCATTCAAGCCGAAAAAGCATTTGGAACAATGGAAATCGTTATTGCCAATGCAGGTGTGGGGCCGGCGGGGACAACTCTTGAAATGTCCCCTGAGAATTGGTCGTCGGTAATTGATGCAAACCTAAATGGTGTTTGGTATGTGGCCCAAGAAGCGGGGCGCCGCATGATAGAGGCAAAAGTATCAGGAAGCATTGTCAATACAGCCTCAATTCTTGCCTTGAGAGGGCGGGGCGGAGCTCCGGCTTATGCAGCGTCAAAAGCGGGTGTGGCTCACCTTACAAAAGTGTTGGCCTTAGAATGGGCGGAATATGGCATCAGGGTAAATGCCCTTGCCCCTGGATATTTTGAATCAGACCTTAATCGCAACCTCCTTAATTCTGAGCGAGGGAAAAAATTGATCGAAGGTATACCCATGAAACGCACAGGTGAATACGAAGAACTAGATGGTGCATTGCTGCTTCTTTCCTCAGGTGCGGGCGCTTTCATGACGGGCGTGGTTATTCCTGTTGATGGTGGCCACCTTGTTAATTCTTTGTAATCATTGAAAATGATAAGAGTACAACGTTAGGTTTATACTTTTGGAACCTTTCAATGGAGGAGGAAATCAAATAGTTTGTTAGGTAGGAAATAAACCCCAATGGCCGATGAGTGAATGACAGCGGGAACTGATTACAAAAAAGGAAGACTGGCAAGGCGACTTATTGTCGCAATACTTTTGTTCAGTACAGCGATCACTGTTATAACCACAGCTGTTCAACTCTATGCAGATTATGACCAAGATGTAGCTGCAATTCATTCTCGAATTGATCAAATTAAGGAAAGCCAACTCAATAGTATCGTTGCTTCTGTTTGGTTCCTTGATAATAAGCAAGTCCAACTTCAGCTAGATGGTTTGCGCCGGATGCCGGATATTGAATTTTTATCTATTGAGGTTGAAGGGGAGGTTAAATGGTCATCTGGCAAAATTGTTTCTTCAGAAAGCATTACTCAAGATTTCCCCCTTATTCATGAGTCCCTTGGGCGTGAAGATGAAATTGGTACCCTTAAGGTTGCTGCCAGTTTAGATGAGGTCTTTCGTCAACTTTATAACAAGTTTGTTGTTATTCTGATTAGTAATGGTTTTAAGACGTTCCTGGTTGCAGGGTTTATCTATTTTATTGTCTGGCATTTAATCACCCGCCATTTAGACCGCTTTGCCCTTTATGCAGAACGCTTTGAATTAGGGGAAGATGCGCCCTCCCTAAACTTAGACCGACCAGCTTCAAAAACTGGTGCGGCTGATGAATTTGATAAACTTGCTAATGCTTTAAATGCCATGCAGCTTAAGCTATCGAAGTCATATGGCGCATTGAAAGATAGTGAAGGCTATAACCGAACTCTCTTCGAGCAATCCCCTGTTGGGCAAGCTCTATGTAAAATGGATCGTACATTTGTTGATGTAAATGCTGCCTATGCCAATATTATTGGACGGCCGATAAATGATCTTCTCGGTATTCGCACATCGGATATTACCCCTGATCACTATAATCTCTATGACTTAGAGCAATTGACCTTACTTCAAAAAAAAGGCTCTTTTGGGCCTTATGAGAAAGAATATATCCGAGAAGATGGTTCCATGGTGCCGATTAGAATTTTCGGTCACCTTTTAGATAAAGGTAGAGAGACATTTATTTGGATTGTTGTTGAAGACATAACTCAGGTCAGGAAAGCTCAAGACGACCTACTGCTGAGTGAAGAACGGTTTAAAGATTTTGCTGAATCTTCTTCTGACTGGCTTTGGGAATTAGATGAAAATCTAAAATTTTCCAGCTTTTCAGACCGTTATGAGGAAATTACAGGGATTGACCCATTAAAGGTACTTGGTAAAAAACGTTCAGAATTAGATTGGGTTGAAGCCGATAAAGAGGAGTGGGATGCTCATCTGAAAGATCTAGAAGAACGACGCCCCTTTAAAGAATTAACCATTAGGCTTACACGAACCGATGGGACATTTTTACATTCACGGCTAAATGGAAAGCCGTTTTTTGATGCAGATGGTAAATTTAAAGGTTATCGGGGAACAGGAACCAATGTTACTGATATCGTTAAGGCAGAAGAAGAACTTCAGCTGAGTGAGAAACGGTTCAAGGATTTTGCCGAGGCATCATCTGACTGGTTCTGGGAAATCGACGAAACCTATACCTTTACTTACGTTTCCCCTAGTTTTGAAATTCGTACAGGGATACCAAACTCATCTTGTATGGGTGAAAAGCGACATCAAAATAAGGCTCTTGTTCCCATGGATGGGGATTGGAGTGAACATCTTAAGTTGTTAGATGCCAGAGAGCCTTTTGTTGATTTTCCTTTTAAGGGAACCCGTGAAGATGGTTCAACTCTTTATGCTTTGAGTAGTGGGATTCCCATCTTTGGCGATGATGGTACCTTCATCGGATACCGGGGCAGTGGTCGCGATGTGACTGAAATGGTTATGGCCGATGCCAAGCGTGAGCAATTAGAAGCTCAGTTAAGACAATCACAACGCTTAGAAACTGTGGGTACATTGGCAGGCGGAATTGCCCATGACTTTAATAATTTATTGATGCCAATCCTTGGCTACACCGAAATTATGCTCAAGCAGCTTTCACCTGAAGATAGCATGTTTAGCAAGCTTGAACGCATCGCAAGAGCGGCTGAGCGGGCCAAAACCCTTGTCCAACAAGTTTTGACTTTTAGTCGCCGTGGAGAGCAAAGCCGGAAACCCACAAATCTGTCAGAAATTATCGAAGAAACTCTCAAACTTATTCGGGCAGCAATCCCGACAAGTATCAAAATTAGAACCAATGTTGAAGACAATTGCCCAACTGTGTTAGCTGACTCGACCCAAATGCATCAGCTAGTGATGAACCTCTGCACCAACGCAACCCAAGCAATGGGAAGTGAAGGTGGTACATTAACCCTAGCGATGTCATCAACTGAAGCAGAACTGCTAACTTCTCCTGGCGTCGTTCACCCGCATATCAAAATTACTGTTTCAGATGATGGGCCGGGAATGGAGAAGGCTGTTCTTGAGAGGATCTTTGAACCCTTCTTTAGCACCAAAAAACAACAAGGTGGCACGGGGCTAGGATTAGCAACCGTCCATGGGATTGTTTCCTCCCATAATGGAACAATTGAAGCTTTTAGTAACCCTGGAGAAGGAGCGAGTTTTGAAGTGTTGTTGCCCGTCTTTGAGGGGGATGACAAGAAAGAGGCAGAGATTAAGGAAAATTCTTCAGGTGGAAATGAGCACATCCTCTTTGTTGATGATGAACCTGAGAACGGTGATTTAGCAAAGGCTATGCTGACGGATTTAGGCTATACAGTTGATGTCTTTACCGACAGTCTGAAAGCCTTAGAGTATTATGGTGAGAATATGGACGAAATTGATTTGTTGATCACAGATCAAACCATGCCCAACCTGACTGGCGAAGGCCTTGTCCGTAATATAAAATCCTTAAAGAAAGATACCCCCATAATTATGATTACTGGGTTTAGCGAACATATGGATGAAGAGAAAAGTCAAGAATTAGGGATTGATAAGCTCTTGATGAAACCTGTTAAGATGGAAAGAATGGCCGAAGCCATCCGAGAAGCATTATCTAACGGGTATAAAGCATAGAAATCATGAAGTGGTTTGATAACGTCCCCCTTCCTATGTTGATATTCTTGGCTGTATTTCTTCTTATTGCCCCCATCACGCCAGAACCCCATCTGGTGCAGAAATACAATATGGCAATGGAGGGAAAATTAACCGAGCCCCTAGATATTTTCGATGTCTTTTGGCATTTTCTCGGAGTGATCTTGGTTATTGTCAAACTTAAACGTGGGACAATTACTCCCGATGATAGGGATGACCGCTGAGGATACATTGGCCTCGGTAGATTTGTTCCACAATCATAGGGCGGACAAGCATATGGGGCCATGTGGCTTTGCCCAAGGAAACAAGAAGGGCTGCTTTTCGCCGAATTGCTTCTCCATGACCATCAGCTCCGCCAATCAAAAAAGCTATATCTCCAACACCGTTATCGCGCCACCCTTCTAGTTTTGTGGCAAACTCGAGGCTTTTAAACTCACGACCCCGTTCATCTAAGGCAACGATAGTTGCCCCTTTGGGAACCGCAGCCAGCAACAACTCAGCTTCGCGTTCTTTGAGCTTGAGGGGCGGGAGTTTCTTCTTCTCTTCGACTTCTTTGAGAGTAAAAGGCCAGCTCAGCCTATTGGTATAATGATCAAAAAGAGTTTTCTCCGGCCCGGCCTTGGCACGGCCGACCGCTATAAGATGTATGCGCATATTGCTTCACCGGTTAGTGGTTAAGCGACAACCTGTTCCACTTGAGGGCCTTTACCTTGAGGAACTTTAGTCACTTCGGCCATATTCCACATTTTTTCAAGGTCATAGAAATCACGGACTTCTGGCTTGAATAAATGTATCACCACATCAAAAGCATCAATCAATACCCAATCACAGTTATCCATCCCTTCGATGGAAATACCGTCTAGGCCAGCAGCTTTTAGTTTTTCGTTGAGATGATTGGCCATGGCACCCACTTGTCGAGATGAGGTACCTGAAGCAATTATGAGATAATCTGCAATCGGGGTTACACCGACCAGATCAATTGTAACAATCTCCTGGGCTTTGTCATCATCCAGGGATTGAACCACTAAGTCCTTCAAATCTGCAGAACTTGGTAGCAACGGTTTGCTTTGAGCTATAGTTTTTCTCCTTTAATCAAAAGCGTTGTCATTTAGTATTTTTTGAAGCGCGAATTTGTGTGGATGAGGCTGGGTGCAGCACGCCATGAAGAAAGACCCATCGTGGAGGAGCTAACATAACCAATGAACCAGCTTTGTTTTCCCCTATTCGGTCTTTCGAAAACCGCTGCGCCGCCTTACCACTCAGCGCCTTTAGAGCATAGCCGGGACGGTCAAAAACTGCAACGGATACAGTAGAAAATATCTTTTCCCAATCTTTCCATAAGGGAATTTGTTCTAAATTATCTGCTCCCATCACCCAAAGGAACTTCGATCCCTTAAATTGTTGAGTTAAAGCTTTAAGCATGTGGGCGGTGTAAAAGGTGCCCAACTGGCTTTCTAAATCCATTACCTTGATGCACGGGTGTTTAGCTTGCAGACGGGCTGACGCTAAACGTTCTCCCAAAGGGGCCATGCCTTTAACAGGTTTCAAAGGATTTTGGGGCGACACCAACCACCATACCTGGTCTACCTTCAGACGCCTAAGAGCCATGAGGCTAATATGAAGATGCCCTTCATGGGCGGGGTTAAATGACCCGCCCAGGAGAGCAACTTTTTTAGGAAGGTTAAGTCTCCCTAAGGACGACACTGCCCGGTCCCGCGAACCACATATTTAAAGCTGGTAAGCTGTTCAACACCCACTGGACCGCGGGCATGCATTTTACCCGTCGAAATGCCGATCTCAGCACCCATGCCAAACTCGCCGCCGTCGGCAAATTGGGTGGAGGCATTCACCATGACGATAGCGCTATCCACTTCATTGAGGAACGTTGCGGCGGCGTCAACGTCTTCGGTTATGATACAATCCGTATGGTGGGAACTATGTTCAGCAATATGCTCAATCGCATCTTCAACCCCATCTACCACTTTGATAGAAACGATGGCGTCAAGATATTCTGTGTCCCAATCTTCATCTGAAGCAGGGATAACTCGATGATCAAAAGCTGAAATCTCTTCATCACCGCGAACTTCACAGCCTGCCGCAATCAAGTCATCAATAATAACTTGAGCATGGCTTTGAACCGCCATTGAGTCGATCAAAATTGTTTCTGCAGCCCCGCAAATACCCGTCCGGCGCATCTTAGCATTAAGAACAATTTTTCGAGCTTTCACAGGATCTGCTTTCTGGTCCACATAAACATGGCAAATACCATCTAAATGCTTAAATAGGGGAACTTTGCTCTCGTTGGTAACACGCTCTACCAGAGATTTACCCCCTCGTGGAACGATCACATCAATAGTATCCGCCATGGTCAGCATTTCGCCAACTGCTGCCCGGTCAGTCGTTGGAACCATTTGAATGCAGGTTTCTGGTAAACCAGCAGCTTTCAAACCTTCGAGGAGACAATTAAGAATAGCGTGTGATGAATGGAAGCTCTCTGAACCCCCGCGCAAAATTGCCGCGTTGCCTGATTTCAGGCACAAGCCACCTGCATCTGCCGTAACATTAGGGCGAGACTCATAGATGATACCAATGACACCAAGAGGAGTGCGTACCCGAGCGATATCAAGCCCATTAGCAGGAGCCTGCCACCGGGTGATTTCACTACCAACAGGATCGGCAAGCCCTGCAATCGCTTCCAGGCCGACAGCCATGGCGTGAATACGACCATGATCAAGCATTAAGCGATCAAGCATAGCCTTGGTCAGGCCCTTTTGCTCGCCTGCAGCCATATCAATTTTGTTGGCTTCGATGATGTTATCAATATTGTCCCGCAGGCTTTCCGCCATTTTACACAGGGCATCGTTCTTGGCATCGGTTGAAGCCACAGCTAAAGTTGCAGAAGCCGCTTTTGCTTCGTTGCCTAATTTGGCCATCATGCCTTTAATATCAGTCTCGGTGACCGCGCTCATAGCGCATCTCCTATTCGCTTAGTTATTATACCCGTTGAAAGAGAATATAACGAGGTCGGGTGAATTTGTAGAGAGAGAATTATCCCCCTAAAAATTTTGCCTTGGCCTCTTCCAACAAAGCATCCAGTTCTTTATGTAGCCGGTCCACCTCTTTTTCCAACATATCGCCGCTTACACAACGAGGCGTAATGATCTGGTCTCCGGCAGCATTCAGGGTGTAAGTAGGCTGCAAAGCAATACAGGCTTTTTTCGGTGCAGGAAAATCGAATTCTTTTTCATCGTCAAAGAAGAGTTGGAAGGTATGGGTTTTCATATCAAGGCGTCTCCGTATTTTTTGTTCTAGCTTAATACTAAGTCATCGCGGTGGATAAGTTCTTTGCGGCCGATGTAACCAAGCAGGTTTTCAAACTCACTACTTTTGCGACCAATGATCTGTCGGGCATCTGACGAGGGGTAGGTTATCAAACCGCGGCCAAGTTCTTTCCCGTCGCCATCAACAATAGTGACAGCCGCACCCCGTTCAAATTCACCTTCAATAGCTTTCACACCCGCAGGTAAAAGGCTTTTTCCGGCATTCAGGGCTTTCAAAGCTCCTGCGTCAACCACAACTTTCCCTGCAGATTTAAGGGTGCCTGAAATCCATTGTTTACGGGCTCCAGCAGGGGTGGAAGATGGCAAGAACCAACTACACCGTCCCCCCTCGATCATCCGGTTTAAAGGGTTTAAGCCTTCGCCAGGGGCAATGACCATTCGGCAACCTGCATTCATAGCAATACGGGCCGCGGCAATCTTGGTCACCATCCCACCAGAGCCATAACTGGTGCCTGAGCCCCCGGCCATGGCTTCGATCTCGGGGGTGATTTCATCGATAACTGGGATGAATTTGGCTTTGTCGTCTTTAGTCGGGTCTTCCGTGTAGAGCCCATCAATATCAGATAATAACACCAAGGTATCAGCACTAACCATAGCTGCTACTCGAGCAGCAAGACGGTCATTGTCACCAAAGCGAATTTCATCGGTGGCAACTGTGTCATTTTCGTTGATCAAAGGAACAGCCCCAGAAGCAAGAAGCGTATCAATAGTGTTGCGAGCATTTATGTAACGGCGACGGTTTTCGCTGTCATCCAAGGTTAACAAAATCTGCCCAACGGTCATGGCATGGTGACCGAGCACTTCTTGATAAGCATGAACCAAACGCACCATGCCAGCCGCCGCCGCAGCTTGTTGTTCGCTCAAGGTCAATTTAGCCCCAGGAGCAAAGCCAAGCTGATGGCGACCAACCGCAATTGCCCCTGATGAGACAAGAATAATCTCTTGGCCGCGAGCCCGGGCTTCTGCCATGTCAGCCGCCAGCGATTCAAGCCACTTGCGGTGAACTGCCCCACGTGACTCTTCAACCAAGAGAGCTGAGCCGATTTTAACGACGACCCTTTTGGCAGCTGTTAGGTTTGTACTTGTGCGGTGAGGGCTCATGGAGAGAAGACCCTCACCTCGTTTTCGTCAGGTTCAGGGTTGCGAACAGAATCAATGACACTATAGAGCGCATTGAGCATTTCTTTCATGCCCAAACCAGCAACGCCAGAAAGGGGATAAACCTCTTTGCCGGAAGCTTCCCTTAAAGCCTGCATCTTCTCATCACGTTCTTCATCCATCAAAGCGTCCACTTTATTTAAAGCGACGATTTCATGTTTGTTGGCGAGGATATCTGCATAAGCATCAAGTTCTTTGCGAATAATACGGTAAGCCTCAGCCGGATCTTCTTGGGTGCCGTCCACCAGATGAAGGAGCACAGCGCAGCGTTCCACATGGCCTAAAAAGCGCGTTCCAAGTCCGGTCCCTTCGCTGGCTCCTTCAATAAGGCCAGGAATGTCTGCCACCACAAACTCACCACCATCAGCGTAGACAACCCCAAGGTTGGGGTGGAGTGTGGTGAAAGGATAATCAGCAATTTTGGGACGGGCGCGTGAAACCGCTGCCAGGAAAGTAGACTTGCCGGCGTTAGGCATTCCCACCAAGCCAACATCTGCAATCAGTTTAAGCCGTAGCCAAATCCAACGTTCTTCGCCGTCAAGACCAGGGTTGGCTCGGCGGGGTGATTGGTTGACGGAGGTTTTAAAGTGGGCATTGCCAAAACCGCCATTGCCACCGTGAAGCAAAACAACTTCTTGGCCAATTTCGGTCATGTCGGCGAGGATATTTTCGTTATCTTCGTCGAGAATTTGAGTGCCAACAGGAACCCTCAGAACCGCATCTTCGCCTCTGCGTCCGGAGCGATTTTGCCCCATACCATGACCACCGACTTTAGCTTTGAAGTGCTGTTGATAGCGATAATCAATAAGCGTGTTTAAGCCTTCAACGCATTTAATAATGACGTTGCCACCTCTTGCGCCATTGCCGCCATCAGGACCACCAAATTCGATATTGGCTTCGCGACGAAAGCTTACGGAACCTTTGCCACCAGCACCGCTGGAAACAAAGACTTTGGTTTGGTCTAAAAACTTCATGGTTTTTAATACTTCGAGTTAAGGCCAAGCTACAAACAAAAAAAAGGGAACGGCTCGGTATTTCCTAGCCATTCCCCTTAATTCAAACCGACGGTTTTAAAAGACTATGCAGTCTCCACGTCGATGAAAATTTTGCCCTGTGCGCGATGACGGAATTTAACACTTCCTTCAGCGACAGCGAAAATGGTGTGGTCTTTACCAATGCCAACATTGTTGCCCGGGTGGTATTTGGTACCACGTTGACGAACGATGATGTTGCCAGGGATGACAGCTTCGCCGCCATATTTTTTCACGCCAAGACGACGACCAGCTGAGTCACGTCCGTTACGGGAACTACCACCTGCTTTCTTATGTGCCATCTATCCTACTCCTCAGTCTTCTTAGCGGCGGCTTTTTTAGGAGCTGCTTTTTTAGCAGGAGCCTTTTTAGCCGGGGCTTTTTTAGGGGCTGCTTCAGCTTTCGCTTCAGCTTTCTTTGGTGCGGCTTTCTTAGCCGGAGCTTTCTTTGGTGCTGCTTCAGCTTTTTCGTCTGCTGCTTTTGGGGCTGCCTTAGGCGCTGCTTTCTTAGCTGCGGCCTTTTTAGCGCCGGCTTTAGCGGCAACGTCGGTGATGCGAAGAGCGGTCAGGTCTTGACGATGGCCCTTTTTCCGACGGTAGTTTTGACGACGTTTCTTTTTGAAAACGATGATTTTCTCACCGCGGGTTTGGTCGATGACGGAAGCGGCAACTGCAGCGCCTTCAACGAGAGGCGTTCCAACGGTAACTTTATCACCTTCGCCAACCATCAAAACTTCGTCCAAGGAAATAACATCACCGGCTGCGCCAGGAAGTTTTTCAACGAGGATAACATCGTTGTTTTCGACCCGATATTGCTTACCACCGGTCTTAATAACTGCAAACATATCTATAACTCTCTAAAATCGTTATTTATTAAGTTCTTGAACGCATCCTGCGGCGGCTGATCTAACAGCACTTTTATCTACTAAGAGAGGCCTCGAACGACGCAACAAAAAACCCGCAGAAAACCTAGGTTTCCTACGAAGAGGCTGCAATATACTCGGAAACGTGAGGGAGTCAATGGGGGATTTGCTGAATTAGTAGGCAAGTAGGCTGCCCAAAAAGCATAGATAACCAAGGATTGATGACCTCAGGAAGCTGACAGTTAATATACAGGTACAAAGTAAGCGTATAAACCCCAATTGCAACCCAAACCAAACTGAGGAAATTCTTAATACCGTTGAGCTTTAAAAGACTCCATAACTGCCATTGCTCAGGTTGGTAATCAGGGTGCCCTTTGGCGTGGGCACGCAATATATTTGCGATGAAAAAAACGGTAACCCCGAAAGCTGAAGCAAAGGCTGGAATCCAATACCATGCATTTAGTTTGGTATAGTCAATGGCGGCAAGGATAAGAACAGGGTTCTTTGGCAAGTTATTTGTCGCAGCAAAGTCTAGTGCATCGAAAAAAGCCTGAAGGTCGAAAACTGACCACAAAAAAAAGATTAAACTGCCACAGGAAATGAAAAATAAAATAATCTCCAGGAGGCTATACCCAAGAGATTCTTTAAAAATAATCTTTTCAGTTTTCTCATCTTTTAGCTTCGATGGTATGTGGCTAAGCCAAATCAAGGGGAGGTAGAACCAAGCCGTTGTTTTGAGATAATAACGGTAAAAAAGCGAAGGAATGATAAGAAAGAAAATTGAGAGAATACCGATTACACGTTCATCAATATCATCTTTCTTTAATTCAGAAAGTATACTCTTAAAATGGAAATCGTGGTTTTCTGGGAGACCCGGAATAAGTTCTGGTGGAGTTAAAGCATCAGTTTTAAACGTTAAGGCCACCCAATTTTTAGAAAACAACGGTATCCCTTGGCGTAAATGAAGAAGTATTGCGAAAAATTTTATTCCTATCGTACGAAAGAGGACTCCTGCTATTATTCCCCAATTAAACAAAAATATTAAAGCCACTAATACTGCTCCACCTCCTCCGGCTGCTGATACAGCAATGGCTAAAACTACTGCTATTGTTGTGACTGCTCCCACACCAGTTACTGCTCCAGCACCAGCCGCAATCCCCGCACCTATTATCGTCCCGACACCAGCAATCCCACCGCCCACAACAACGGATGTAGTCACCCTATCTGTCATTATTCCGGGGCCTGAAATAGCAAACATAGTTGCTAGTGAAAAATTTAACGAAAGATATCCGATTATTATAGCGCGCCAAATAAGACCCCATTCACTAATTTCTATTAGCCATGTAGCGGAAAGAAGCCAAGACACCAAGATTGAAAGAGTACCTCCAAAAAATAGAGTTGCGGCAATAACCGTTTTTGATGGACGCTCTTTTTTATCAATATAACCCAAAAAAATTTCACGCCCTATTTCGACAGATTCATCTGAACGTAACAGAACGAAGAAGGCGAGAGTTATGCTGGTAAGAAAAAGAAAATATAGGTCGTATTGTTGGGCCAGCCATAAGCAGAAGGCAACGGAAACAATGGTTTCAATAATAGCTAGGATTGTGAAGTGGCCTGCTTCACGACTTTCCTTTGTTGTATGCCAAACGAGCCTACCTAAAATTTCATTTTTAAGCATTTTCCCTCCCCTAGGTACCCTTAACCTATAATGAGAAAATCTTGAAATTAGTACAAGTGATAATTCTAATAGGTGCTTATTTAATGGGAGCGTCTTTATGCCATTTTTTCTAGTGCGTTGAAAAATATTTTTTGGTATGAGAAATTGTATTTTTTTATGGGGTTCTGGCTAAGGCTGTGTGTATGGTAGATAAAATTAAACTAACCTTTTTTTACGGCTTCCCTTATTTTAACTTCAATGCTCAATCCAATTCATGCAGCCTCAAGTGACACCATCCACTGGCTTGTTTGGGAACTTTCTCCAGAATTTGCGCGGGCGGGATGGGGAATAGTTTTGGCAAGGAACTTGTTTCGAAGATCAATAAACTCCTGACAAAAGAAGCCCTTCTTAAGTTTGTAGAATACCAAGAAGAATGGAACGGAGGGAATAAGGCATTCCGCAAAGCCCATTCTGAGCAAATACTTTCAAAAGCAAATTAGGAAAATTTCATGACAGAACTCCAAGCCCAACTCCTTGTTGACTGTAAAAACAATCTTGGTGAAGGGGTGCAATGGTCTGTTCCCGATCAACGGGTTTATTGGACGGATATTAACTGGAACAAGCTTTATAGCTGTGATGAAGATGGTGGGGATGTGGTTATTGTGGAGACGCCGGAGCGGTTGGGGTCTTTTGCATTTGATCCTAAAGGGAAGATTTTGGCGGCCTTTGAGACGGGATTGTTTCGCTTTGATCCGGTGACGGGGCAGGCAGATCGGCTTTCAACCTTTGAACCTGATATAGAAAATACCCGACTTAATGATGGTCGCTGTGATCGAGACGGACGATTTATATGTGGGGGGTATAATGAGACCACTGCAGATCGTATCACCTCTGTTCATTCTTATGATGGGGATGAAGTGCGAACCATCATTGAGGACATAAAGTGCACCAATAGCATTTGTTTCTCTAATGATGGCACCCGCATGTTTTTTACCGATACTCCAACCAAGAAAATTTATGCATATGACTATAACCGCTCTACAGGAGAGTTAGGAAAGCGAAGCTTGTTTGCGACTTTGAATGATGATGAAGGCATGCCGGATGGGTCGTGTGTTGATGCTGAGGATGGATTGTGGAATGCCCAGTATAGAGGGAGCCGAGTACAACGGTTTCTACCAGATGGCTCACGAGATATTGTTGTTCGGCTTCCTGTTAGTAGTGTTACCTGCGCT
This sequence comes from Rhodospirillales bacterium, assembly GCA_026196105.1. GTDB lineage: Bacteria > Pseudomonadota > Alphaproteobacteria > Rhodospirillales > JAPHRK01 > JAPHRK01. Next base: position 69,464 of record JAPHRK010000036.1, read on the forward strand.
TGCTTCGGTGGTAAAAACTTAGATCGGCTTTTTATTACTTCCGCTAACCAAAAACTCACAGAGGAACAATTAGAACAGCAACCCACTGCAGGTGGCCTGTTTTATATTGATCCTGGTGTTAAGGGGCGTGAAGAAGACAGGTTTGGCACTGTCCTCTTCTCATGAATTACCCGACCCTTAGTTCTTGTAAGAAGTGACTGACTTCAGCGGATAAGTCGTCTTTTTCGGTCTGTAGTTTAGTTGAAAGGCTATAAAGCTCATCGGCTAAATCTCCCGTACCTTCTGCGGCTTTCGATACATCCGAAATACGGTGGCTGACATCAGAGACATTATTACTGGCTTCAGCAACATGGTTGGTAATATTGCTGGTTGCGGCACCTTGTTCATCAAGCGCTCCGGCGATTCCATTGGAGATATCCTGAATACGATCAATGGTACCGGTAATATGGTTAATGGCCGTCACGGCCTCTTTAGTTTGGTTTTGTACCCCTGAGATTTGAGTGGAAATTTCTTCCGTTGCTTTAGCCGTTTGGCTGGCAAGGTTTTTCACTTCTGAGGCAACCACAGCAAAGCCTTTGCCTGCTTCTCCTGCTCGTGCGGCTTCGATTGTTGCGTTGAGGGCGAGGAGGTTTGTTTGTTCAGCGATATCATTGATTAGTTCAATAATCTCGCCAACCCGGACCGCAGCCCCGGCTAAGCTCTCAATCCTTTGGTTGGCAACGTCGACTTCCGTCGTTGCTTCTGCAACGGCCTCGCTTGCTTTAGAGACCCTTTCTGTGATTGAGGATATCGATCCGGTTAATTGCTCCCCAGCACTAGAGACCCCTTGCATATTCGAGGTCACAGTTTCTGTGGCATCTGCAACAGACAAGCTTTCTGATTTAGCCTGGTTCGCATTTGCGGCTAAGGATTTTGAATTGATTTGAACTTTGTCGACGGATTCAGCTAATGAAACAACAATGCTTTCAACACGCTGTTCAAGGCTATCAGCCAGTTCTTCCCGAGCTTTGCGGCGTTCTTCACGCTCTTTAATACGGCTTTCCTCTTGATCGTGATGCAGTTTTGCATTTTCACGAAGGTTTGCGCGGAAGATGGTGAGCGATTCCACCATATCGCCGATTTCATCACGGGATGCTTTGGGGAGTTCTACATCCAGGTTTCCATCGGCTAATTTAAGCATGCCATCATGCAAAACCCGCAAGCGCCCAACGATTTGCCGACCAACATAAAGCCAACTGATGGCTCCGGCGAGGAGGACGCTTAAGAGGGCAAAGGTGATCATCAATTTTTGCCCTAAGTCGACAGAGGCATCTGATTCGACAGTTGCCGCATCAACTTGGATTTGCATATCTTGTGATAAATGTTGGGCTTCAGCAGAGAGCTCTTTGGCGAGTTTTCGGCTTTTGCTTAAAGCGTTTGAGGCTGCCACTTCCGCATTGATAAGGTTTGTCACAGCGCCATAGAAATCATTTTTTTCTACGGCTTGGGTGATTTCCGTTACATCAGCTTGGAGTTCTTTGACGCTTTCTGAGGCTGTGAGCCGTTTGGCCCAAACCGTCAGGCGCTTGGATGACCCAAGGTAACGCTTCTTTACTTTTTCAAGGGCGGGGAGTGCTGAGCTGCGGGCAGCTTCCATGAGCAAAGCAACCGAGGCATTAGCCTGGGCACGCACGTTCAGCAGATTTCTATATTGCCCTAAAAAGATTTTAGCCTCTTCAGGTGAAGCCGTGGTTCCCACGACCTCATCTCCTTCAATAGCAAGAAGGATCGCCGTGTTAGCTTCAATGGCTAAAGAGTCTAGTTTAGAATTTATGGCGCTTTGATGCTTCAAGGCAATTTTCAATGTTTCTTCAACGGATTGCCTGTTTTCTAATTGGGTTGTAACTGCCTTTCCGAGAGTATTAAGAGTCCCTCCCATTTGGCCCATAATACCGTTAAGTTTACTCGCCGTTTCTTCTTGTTCTTCAAAAGCTTGGACGCTTTGGGCGAGAGTTTGTAGCTCTTTGTCCAGATTACTCTTTAAAGATTGCAAACTTTTGACATCTTGAGCCGCAATCATGGCAGGTGCCGCTGCTGCAAGTCCCCCAATCTGTTCTGAAAGCCTCAGCGCTTGTGTAATTGCAGGAACATTACCATGGATAATTTGATGAAGTTTATGCTTCACTTCAGAGAAAGAGAAACCGCCAACAGAGGCTGTTACAACTGTCATGGCAGCAACTATTAAAAATGAAAAATATAGTCTTGCTGAAATGCTGGATCTTTTTGAACGCGTTACTTTGCCAGCCGTTGCCGACGGTTGTTCCCCTGAAGTCATCTTCGCTCCTTAAAAATGCGCAAAACCCAGTCTGTTCAACGTGTTTTAATGCTGAACATCAACCAAAAAGCAGTCATTGCTAGATGACGGTAATTCGCACTTATCCCTGTTAAATTTTATTGTCGGTCTTTGAGACCTGACTTTGAGCTTGGATTATTTACTCTCTCGAAAAGGGAGAGGTCGTTTTATTCTTTTATGCCCGTTTGGGGACAAGCATATCATATAATTTATAAAAATATATAATATAAAATCCCTAGATGTTTAGAGGTGTTCTAAGGAAATTAATCTTCGCCAAATTTATCAGCAACAAGAGTTTCCAGAGCATCAAGAGCTTCAGTTGCCTGATTTCCTGTAGCCGTCATCTCAATTTCAGTGCCAATGGCAGCTGCGAGCATCATTAGGCCCATAATTGAGGTACCAGTAACAGTTTGGCCTATGCGAGAAACTTCAACAACGGCATCGAATGTTCCGGCAAGCTTTGAGAATTTAGCGGCAGCGCGGGCATGGAGGCCCCGTTGATTTTTTATCTCTGCTATTCGGATATCTGACATAATGCTTAGGTTTATTTTTTCTCTTGAGAAAGAAGCCTAGAGGCAACGTTAATATATTTACGCCCGGCTTCTTGTGCTGAGGTGGCCGCTTCTTCAAGAGATTCTGTTTTACAAACCCCGGCAAGCTTAATGAGCATCGGCAGATTAATCCCGGCTATGACCTCAACATTGCTTTTTTCCATAATTGAAATCGCCAGATTAGAGGGAGTACCGCCGAACATATCTGTCAGCAGGATAACCCCATCGCCCGTATCCATTTTTGAAACACTTTCCAGGATATCCTGGCGTCGTTGTTCCATATCATCGTCGGGACCAATGCATACTGACGCAACGTTATCTTGTGGTCCGACCACATGTTCAAGAGCAGCGATGAATTCATCGGCCAAGCGACCATGGGTCACCAATACCAAACCTATCATGGGGTGTTTTATTCCTTAGCCCATTTTCAAAACTTGGGAACTTTAACGGATGACTGCCCTAAGTCAAACCTTCAATTTAGGAGGTTTGAATATCCCGATGAGTTAACTGTACCATTTGTCCTTCACTTTGAAGCCAAGCTTCAAGCTTACTCGCTGTGAAGACCGAACGGTGATGGCCTCCTGTACAGCCAACTGCAATGGTTAGGTAGCTTTTTCCTTCTTTAATATAGCGCGGAAGAAGAGGGGCTATTAGGTTCTTGAGATTGTTGAAAAATGGATCAAACCCATCATCCGTGGCGACGTAATCTCGAACAGGTTGATCCATCCCTGTTAAGTTTCTCAAATCTGGATCGTAATAGGGGTTCTTAAGAAAACGAACATCAAAAACCAGATCAGCGACCCTAGGTAGGCCATGTTTGAAGCCAAAAGACATTATGGTGATGAAAAGGTCGCTGCTATGTTCTGTACCAAAACGTTCCCGCATCTGCAGTTTAAAATCAGCAACAGACAAAACTGTCGAGTCGATGATTAACTCTGCTCTTTCCAGTAATGAGCCCATCAAACGACGCTCGTGCTTAATCCCATCAGCAAGAGGACGGTCCTTGGCGAGAGGGTGACGAGCACGCGTTTCCATGTACCGCCTTAAAAGTTCTTCATCGCTACATTCTAAAAATAAGAGTTTCACGTCTAGATCTTGGTGAGCTTTTAAGGAATCAAGTTGGCTTATAAAGTTCTCAACTCCGAACTCTCGATTACGACTATCTATGCCAATGGCGATGGGTTTACGTAAATGGATTTCAGGTAGGGTTTGTTGACTGGGAAGAACGAGGTTGCCTATGAGAGAGAGGGGAACGTTATCAACTGCTTCATAGCCTAAATCTTGCAAGGCTTTCAACGCTGTGGTGATTCCAGCACCTGACATGCCCGTAACCAACATAACTTTCAATCGTTCTTGTGTCGTACTGGCATTCGCCATGTTGCCCCCTTTTTCTAACGAGTGACCATAATATCACCTTGGGCAATCTGTAAGGCAAGTCGAACTTTTTGAGGTGCAGATTGTTCAAAGGGAGATAAAACCGTTAAGGGGAGGAGGGCATCTTCTATTGGGGCTGTCTGGGATTCTGGTAAACGGTCAATATTTTCTGGGGTGGTCAAATCAATAACTACAGCAATTGAAACAGCTTCCATGTAGGGCAAGGTAACAATGCCAATGCCCCGCACTTCTAATTTTCCAGCGAGGAGGTCTGGGGGAGAGGCAATAAGGCTATCCCCGTCAGGCGTGATAACGACACGGTCATCGGCTACAAGGATCGCTCCGCCATCTATCAGTCTAAGGGCTAAATCTGATTTTCCGGCACCTGAATCTCCCCTGATCAAAACACCTTTACCCTCTATGGCCACACAGGTTCCATGGACTTGTTTCACGGGCTGTTCTCCAGCTTAACCGTAAAACGAGCACCAATAACTTGCCCCGCGCTACCATGACGGTTTTCAGCAAAAATGGTGCCGCCATGGGCTTCGATGATTTGCTTGGAAATATTAAGGCCTAACCCAGAATGATTGCCAAAGGCCTCACCTGCGGGTCGCTCGGTGTAGAAGCGCTCAAAAATACGTTTTTCATTGCCTTCAGGAATACCGGGACCATCATCTTCAAAATTGAGTGTTATGAAATTACGATCGCGTTCAATGCGAATTCGAACTTCGCCTTCAGAAGGGGTGAAGGAAAGGGCATTACTAACTAGGTTTTGGAAAACTTGTACCAGTCGATCTGCCACACCTTGGACCTGAAGGGGTTTGTCGTCGGGTAGTTCTAATCGGAGTTTAGCGCCATCAGGTTTTTGTGCTGCTTGGAGGATTTCCATCATGGTGTTGAGTAATTCACTTAAATCTACTGTCTCTGCCATATCGCGGGAAAGTTCAGAATCTAATCTTGAGGCATCAGAAATATCATTGATAAGTCGATCTAGGCGCTCAACGTCTTGCAAGATGATATCCATCAACCGTTGGCGTTTATCGTCATCCTTAATCATAGCGACAGTTTCGACTGCACTGCGCAGTGACGTGAGCGGGTTCTTGAGCTCGTGGGCTACATCGGCTGCGAACCCTTCAATTGCTTCCATCCGATCATGGAGAGCTTTTGTCATATCTAGAAGTGAGCCTGAAAGATCGCCGATTTCATCATTGCGTTTGGTTAAATCGGGGAGTGTTTCCTGGCGGCCTGGTTGCAGACGTACAGCCTCTGCAGCTTCCGCTAAACGAAGAATAGGGCGGGCAATGGTTCCGGCAAGATAAATGGAAACCAGGACAGTAAAGGCAAGGGCCACAATGAAAATTTTCAAGATATCCAAGCGAACTTCAAGTAAAGCTTCTTCAATGCCGTGAGATGTTGATGAGAGCATCAATCCGCCAAGAATTCTTTTGTAACGTTGTACGGGGACTGCAATACTGAGGACCATACGTCCCCCTCGACCCATGCGCACCATACCTGCTTTTTCGCCATTTAGAGCATAGAGAACTTCTTGATAATCTTCGGCGTGTTGTACGGGGTTTTCTTCATAGGCAGGAATACCCCCCCGACCTGGTAGCCACAATAATACTTCATCATAGAGCTCAAAGAGCGAGGCTATGATTGGTGTTTCTGGAACGGGTGGAGGGAGTTCTTCTACCTGAATAGCCCCTTGGGGACCTCCTTGGCGGCGACTATCCATCACCATTTCTCCATCAATGGCGAATAGCCTTGCTCGGGCATCAGAAGTCTGCACCAGGCGAAACATCATTTGTCGGGCTGTTTCACGGGTGAAGCGTTCGGCACTAGGAGAGCTTGAGGCGACTGTCCCTTCCGCAAAGGCAACAGCAAACATATCTGCCTGAATTTTTAAGGCGCCGAGTTCTGTCGTGATTAGGCTTTTACGATATTCTTCTAAGTAAAGAATGCCACTAGCCAAAAAAACCAAGGCCAGAATGTTGACTGTTAAAATCCGCCGGGTGATTGGAGAAAGAAGCCGATGCTTGGAATGGCGTCGAGGCTCTTTAGGGGGGGCGGATGTCATATGCTGGCTAATCTTTAAAGGCTCTTATTCCGCACTATAGCGGTAGCCGACACCGTAAAGGGTGTCTATTTGAGAAAAGCTATCATCCACAACCCGAAATTTCTTGCGAAGCCTTTTAATGTGGCTGTCGATGGTGCGATCATCTACGTAAATATGTTCCCCATAAGCTGCATCAATGAGTTGATCTCTGGTTTTAACCATGCCAGGACGTTTAGCCAAAGCTAAGATCAGAAGGAATTCAGTAACTGTTAGGTTGACCTGTTTGCCCTGCCAAATACATAGGTGGCGTTGCTGATCTAAGACCATGCTTCCGTGGCGGATAACTTCATCACCTTCTTCTCGTTCCGATGTGTCGCTGGTTTTTCGGCGACGAAGTAAGGTGCGGATGCGTTCGATAAGCAAGCGTTGGGAAAAAGGTTTCCGGATGTAATCATCAGCCCCAGTGCGCAACCCAAGAACTTCATCAATCTCAGTATCTTTGGAGGTGAGGAAAATTACCGGCATTTCGGTTTCTTTGCGCAGACGTTTAAGAAGCTCTAACCCGTCCATCCGTGGCATTTTGATGTCAAGCACCGCTAGGTCTGGAGGAGTGTCCATAATACCTGCGAGTGCTTCTTCTCCATCTGAATAGGTGCGCACCTTCCAACCTTCCGCTTCCAGGGCCATGGAAACGGAAGTCAAAATATTCCGGTCATCGTCAACGAGTGCTATGGTTTGTGGCAAGGGATACCTCTTTAATCTTTGGATAGGCCGTTACCTTACTCTAGATAAAAACCTTTTGTGGCGGAATTATAACCCTATTCCTGTTTGTTTCAATAAAACGGTGGGCAAAGATGTGTGTACAGACTATTGTGCCGCCGAATTTATCTTATCGTAAGGAGCTAACAAGTGCCGACACCAGTTGCAGATGGAAGTTATGCCGGAGAAGTAATGCCTAAAGAGGCATGGGAAATGGTTTCTCAAAATCCGAATACCCAAATTCTTGACGTGCGCACCCAAGCTGAGTGGGGCTGGGTTGGAGTTCCCAATATGGGGCTTCTAGGCAAACCATTGATTTTGGTTGAGTGGTTGACTTTCCCGGGTAGCCAGAAGAATTCAGAATTTGCTGAGCAGTTGGAAACCCAGATGGCGACATTAGGATTTGATAAATCTACACCGCTACTGATTCTCTGCCGTTCAGGGCAACGTTCGCGCAATGCAGCTAAATTGCTGACCTCATTAGGCTATAAAGAATGTTTTAATATTACCCATGGCTTTGAAGGTGACCCTGATGGCGCTAAACATCGAGGTACTGTAAATGGTTGGAAAGTAGATGGTCTTCCTTGGATTCAAGGATAAGGAAATTCTCGTCATAATTATAATAGCAACGAAGCTAGGTTGGTGTCGTTAATTAGCACGTGCCACAATAATCACTCCCAACACCATATTCTCCAAATCTCGGTGGAAGTCACTTTGCCACTGATCATCCTCTTCGCTTTTAGGGTGTTGGGCCATAGGCCAGAGTCCTGCGATGGCTGCGTGAGTGGCGTATAAGATGAATGGTCCCTGACTGTGATCAACCCCTTCAAGTTGGGAAAGAAGAACTTCAAGCACCTTATTAGCTTTTTCTTTAAGGTTGTTTGAGAAGCGCTCAATGATCTCGGGTGACATATTGCGCTCTATGATCAGAGCCTTGAGACTCATAAAGGTGCATAGGCGCTCTTTGCCTCGTAGAGTTTCAGAAAGAGCATGTGCGATGGCCCGGTCGTCAGCTTCAGCGGGCAGGGCGCGAAGCTTTGTTTTTATATCCTCAAACCAGTTAGTATAATCTTCGGTCATCACTTCAAAGACAATTTCTTCTTTGCCAGTGAAGTAACGATAAAGATTTGATTTGGAGATACCAGCACGCCTAGCAATACCGTTGAGGCTAATATTGTCGATGCCTTCTTCCATAATTAGGTTGGCTGTGGCATTAAGAATTTTAGTTCGCCGCAGTTCTATCTGATCAGCTGATCGGGCACGAACAAAATCACTTTTACCGTCACACATTTTGCCCCCAATTACTCAAGTTTGGTCGCAAGAGCTGCTTTCGGGAATGTGTTTGTTTCCTCTACTCGCTCTCGCTGGTCATTCCACCATTGTGCAACAGGACCTGTAGGAGTGGAAAGGACAAACTCACCCATTTTTGGCTGCACTGCCGTGACCCCATGAGCTCTGGAAAGGGAGTAGGTTTTTTGAGCAGGTTCATACCATGGGTGCAAAGCAAGGTCGAAGGTTCCCCAGTGGATAGGTATGATACGTTTGGCGTTAAGCATTTTGCTGGCTGCAATTGTTTCTTCTGGCATCATATGGACTTGGCTCCAGGATTTGTCATAAGCACCATTTTCAAGCATCGCTAAATCAAAGGGACCGTAGCGCTTGCCAATTTCGTCAAACTCTCGATGAAAACCTGTATCACCACTGAAAAACAGACGTTCTTTTTGTCCAATGATTGCCCAAGAGGCCCACTGAGTCTTGTTGCGATCAAAGACTCCTCTGCCAGAAAAATGCTGGGCTGGTGTTGCTGCAACTATTACCCCATTGGCTACCTCTGCCTCTCCCCACCAATCAAGTTCAGTTATTTTACTAGGGTTAACTCCCCACTGTTTAAGGTGGCTACCGACCCCTAGCGGAGTGAAAAAATGCAGGGTACGATCATTGAGCAGCTTAATGCTCTCCATATCAAGGTGGTCATAATGGTCGTGGGAAATAATGATGGCGTCAAGCTCTGGGATATCTGCAATGTTAATGGGAGGCTGTTGAAACCGTTTTGGGCCAATCCAACTGAAAGGGGATGCGCGTTCACCAAACATAGGATCCGTTAAGATTTTCAAGCCATCAATTTCAATCAATATGGCTGAATGACCTAACCAGGTTACCCGGTAGCTGTCTTTGGGCGCATCTATAAATGATTGATTATTTAAAGCGACAAAAGGCAATGGTTTTTCAGGCTGTGGGGCAGGATTCTTGGTCGTGAAATAACGATAAAATGCACCCAGAAAATTGGTGGAAGGTTTGGATTTTTCACCAGCAATATTGATGAAGTTTTCATCACGGAAATTTGGTGATTTACGAAACATAGCTAAAGTTTCCTTGCTGAGTGTTGAGCCAAAGGCATCATCGCTTTCTGGCGTTGTAGAACAGGCGGTTAGAGACCAAATGAGGGGCAACAAGAGGGCAAGAGACAATGCTATTGAGATTTTTTTATATTTTCTTGAAATAAATTTCACAGCAACTGCCCTTTACTTTGAATAAGAAACCATCGGTCTTTTATTTAGAGACCGATGGTCTGTTGTCAAGAGGAGGCATGCGAAACCTGTTCACAAAAAGGTGAACATCACTTTTTCATTTATGAAACTTAATTGTAAGAAGCGATGAATTATTTTAATAGCCCGATCAAAAACCTCTCTCTAAGAGGCGTCGAAATCCATTTTATTCAGGCACTTATGAACTTATGATTTAAAGATAGGATGTTGATTGGTTAAGCTTTAGGGAAGTTTCACCCAATCTTAGAGACAGGTATCATAACCACGTGTTTTGGCCATGATACCTCTTAATGATTGATCGTTTTAATTAGCCGGCTAAAGCCTGAGCTAAATCTTCCATTAAGTCATCCACATCTTCGAGGCCGACCGATAAGCGGATAGTGCCAGCTGAAATCCCCAAATTCGTTTGCTCTTCTTCGCTGAGCTTGGAGTGAGTGGTTGTCGCCGGGTGAGTGACCAAGCTCTTAGCATCGCCCAGGTTATTTGAGATATCGATCAGTTGAAGGCGGTTAAGGGCTGCAAAAGCTTCTTTCTTACCACCTTTGATATCAAAAGTAACAATGGTACTTCCTCCACCCATTTGGGACATGGCGAGGTCATGCTGCGGATGGCTTTTAAGGGAAGGATAGAGAACCCTCGAGAGTTCAGGTCGTGTTTCAAGGAACTTGGCCAAGGTCAAAGCGTTTTCGGCCATTTGGGTAACACGCAACTCTAATGTTTCGAGCCCCTTAAGCATTACCCAGGCATTAAAAGGGCTAATCGCTGGGCCGGTATTACGCAAGAAAGGAACGAGTTTATCGTTGCCCCATTCTTCATCACTTGTAAGGACAGCGCCCCCTAAACATCGACCCTGACCGTCAATATGTTTGGTCGCAGAATAAACCACGACATCGGCACCTAACTCCAAAGGTTTTTGCAATATTGGGGTCGCAAAAACATTGTCGATGATCACCTTGGCACCCGATTTATGTGCGAGAACCGATACTGCTTTAAGGTCAACAACCCCCAAATTCGGATTGGAAGGTGATTCAATGAAAACTGCTTGGGTTGGTTGGCTGAGGGCCTCTTCCCATTGATCCAGGTTTTCACCATCGACCAAAACGGTAGTTATGCCATAGCGTGGGAGAAGTTCTGAGATTATGAAATGGTTGGAGCCAAAAAGGGCCCTTGAAGCTACAACACGGTCTCCTGCAGAGACTGAGGCCATGAGAGCACCAAAAACAGCCGACATGCCGCTTGCCGTGGTCCGACATAGTGTCGCCCCCTCAAGCAAACATAAACGTTCTTCAAGCATAGAAACGGTTGGGTTGGCAAAGCGGGAGTATTGGTAATGGTCGACCTCTCCCAAAAAGGTTTGTTCTGCTTGTTCTGCTGAATCGTATACAAACCCTGAAGTTAGGTATATGGCTTCACTGGTTTCACCAAACTCAGACCGCATGGTGCCGCCGCGAACCAACTTGGTTTTCGTGCGCCAATTATCTGATTTCTGTTCAGGCATAAGTCTTCTCCTAAGCGTCTTTTGGCTTGGCATTAATGGGAGGGGATAACAAAAAACCCCAACCACTACGGTCGGGGGTATTTACCTACTCCGACGTTTTAGCGGTTTATTTTACGTGGCCGCAAGCCTGTCATACAAATCACCACGTGTCTTTTGAAATAAACTACAGTAATTTCTGGGTCAAGTCGAAATCTCTAAATATTTTACAACTTGTAAACCTAGTTTACCAACTTTGACCTAGAAGGCATAATTTAATCTATGGTAGGTTTAGGTCTCTCTTAATTAACTAAAATCTTTATATGGTACTAAATTGGTTGAAAAGAAATCTAAGACCAAACTAAAGAAAACTCACTCGGATGAGGAGCAGTACCGTGATCTTGTAAATATAAGTTCAGATGCTGTTTGGGAATTAGGCCTAAATGGCCTCTATACCTACATGTCAGAAAGTATAGACGATTTGCTAGGCTTTAAGCCTGACGAATTAATCGGTCGATCAGCTTTTGAACTCATGTTGCCTGATGATGTTGAGGTAATGAAGACATTATTTTCAGAATCTTGGAGGAGAAGAGAACCGTTTAAAAACATAGTATATCGGGTAGTTGCTAAATCAGGGAAAAATGTATTTGTCGAAGCCAGCGGGGTTCCTCTTTTTGATAGCAATGGTGACTTAGCAGGTTATCGTGGAACCTGCCAAAACGTTACAAAAAGAGAAGAAACCTTTGAAGCCTTGCGTAATGCCCATGATGAATTGAAAAACCGTGTAGAAAGACAAAGTCTTGATTTAGCTGAAGAGGCCAACCGACGCCGCCTTCTTAAGCAAAACAAAGACAATCCTAATGATAGCTTTTCTGAAATTCTCAAAGATGCCCAACAATGGTATTGGGAAACTGATAGTAACCACCTTCTTATCATGATGTCAGGTGGGTGGGACGAAATGGCGAACCAAGGCCACGACTGGTTTATGGGGAAACGGATAGATACAGTTGTGCGGCGGTGGAAATCCCCCCAAGTTTGGGATGAAATTAACCGCCTTATGGAAGCTGAGAAACCTGTAAAGGGTCTTGTTTTCAATGAGAAAACATCAAAAGGAAAAGAGTGTTCCATTCGGTTTACAGCTTCACCAAAATACGGGGCTAAAGGGAAGTTCATTGGTCACCGGGGCTGGTGTGTTGATATTTCTGAAGAAATGGACGCTATAAACCAAGCAGAACTCCAACGGGAAAGGCTTCTTTCTGCAATAAACCAGATGGAAGAAGAACTCCTTCTTTTAGATGCAGATGACTGTTTTGTGGCCTGCAATAAAAGCTTTGCTGACCCACTCAGTTCCATAAAAGGAAAGCTAAAGCCAGGATTGCCATTGGAGGAAATTTTAATTGCCTCAATTAAAGAAGGCCTTGTTGAAAAGGCAATTGGTCGGGAAGATGAATGGATTGCGGAACGCCTAGCAGCACACCGGGCTCTTTTGCCGGTACCTCCGATTAAAAATGTGGAAGGGCGGTGGTTTCAAGCAAATGAATACCGGACAAGTGATGGGGGAACTCTTGTTGTCAGACGTGACATAACGGAGGCCCGTAAACGTGAAAATGCTTTGAGCAGGGCAAAGGACGACGCGGAGCTTGCTAGTCGGGCTAAATCAGAATTTTTAGCTAACATGAGCCATGAACTGCGAACTCCTCTGAACGCAATTATTGGTTTCTCTGATGTCATGGTCCATGAAATGTTTGGACCAGTGAATGTAGATACATACAAAGAGTACCACCTCGCTATTCGCCAATCAGGGCATCATCTTCTTGAATTGATCAATGACATTCTTGATCTTTCTCGCATTGAGGCTGGTGTTATTGAGATAGAAGAAATTAAAGTTGATGTTGAGGATATGATAACCCGATGCATTCGATTGTTTGAGGAGAAAGCAAAGATCAAAGGCGTGACCTTGATTTCTAAACTCCCAACGAGCTTTACCCATTTATACGGTGATCCGCGGCGTCTTCGGCAAATTTTAATCAACCTCCTTTCTAACTCTCTTAAATTTACTCTTGAAGGCGACTCTGTAAGTTTGAAGGTTTTTGAAAATCAGGGGCAAGTAAACATGGTTGTTAATGACACTGGGATTGGAATTGCGAAAGAAGACGTAGATAGAGTATTCGAGAGTTTTACCCAACTCCAAGGAGCTTTTACCAAGGAGAACGAAGGTACAGGCCTTGGTTTGCCCCTAACGCGCTCCCTTGTTGAACTCCATGATGGTACCATCAAGTTAACCAGTGAATTAGGCAAAGGAACAGAGGTCACAGTGACCTTCCCAGAAAAACGAATTGTCCGCTAAGGCAAAAAAGATAACGTATAAGCCTGGAATAACCAGGTTTGCTCCTATATTTGATATATAGCTAATAAATTCTTGGAGCCCTAAATGTCTAACCTTGCAACTACCGACGACCTCTTTTTTAACCGTGCTGGCCTTGAGCTAAGCCGGGTTGAGACCTTGACGGAGGAAGCTTTGCGGGGGGCTGATGATGGAGAGCTATTTCTAGAATATGCTCAGAGCGAAAGCTTTGCATTTGATAATGGTCGTCTGAAATCAGCAAGTTTTGATACCAGCCAGGGTTTTGGCCTTCGTGCTGTTGCCGATGAAGCAACTGGTTTTGCCCACGCCTCTGATCTGAGTGAAGAGGCTATTCAAAGGGCAGTTGGAACGGTCAAGGCTGTTGCCTCTGGACATTCAGGAAATTTGCAAGGTTCTTCTGTTGGGACCAATCAATCCCTTTACAGTGAAGAAAACCCTCTGAGTGCTACTGACTTTGAAGTCAAAGTTAAGCTGCTGCAAGATATTGACGAATATGCGCGCTCTAAAGATGACCGGGTACGTCAGGTCATGGCGTCGCTAGCAGGGCAGTGGCAGGCGGTGCAAATTATTCGCCCTGATGGTGAACGGGCAGCTGATATAAGGCCGTTGGTTCGCTTGAGTGTTTCCTTAATGGTTGGTGATGGTGATCGGCAAGAAACCGGGAGTTATGGCACGGGCGGTCGCATTGATTATCAAACCTTCCTTGATCCTGAAAACTGGCAAGCAGCCGTGGACGAAGCTTTGCGCGGTGCCTTGGTGAACTTAGATGCTACTCCGGCTCCAGCGGGTGAAATGTCAGTTGTTCTGGGCAATGGTTGGCCTGGTATTTTGCTGCATGAAGCTGTTGGGCACGGTCTTGAAGGTGATTTCAACCGGAAGAAAACCTCTGCCTTCGCTGGATTGATGGGCGAGCGAGTTGCTTCTCCGGGCGTAACCGTTGTTGATGATGGCACCATCCATGATCGTCGTGGGTCTTTGACCATTGATGATGAAGGAACGCCGACCCAACGAACCGTCTTAATTGAAGATGGTATTCTTAAAGGATATATGCAGGACCGTATGAATGCTCGCTTGATGGGTGTTGTTGCGACAGGTAATGGACGGCGCCAAAGCTACGCCCATATGCCAATTCCGCGTATGACCAATACGATTATGCTTGGTGGTGATAAAGAGCCTGAAGAAATCCTTAAATCAGTTAAAAATGGCCTTTATGCCACCCAGTTTGGCGGTGGTCAGGTGGATATTACGTCTGGCAAATTCGTGTTCTCCTGTACAGAAGCCTACCTCATTGAAGATGGTAAAATTGGCGCTCCTGTTAAAGGAGCAACGCTCATTGGCAATGGTCCTGATGCTATGCAAAAAGTTTCTATGATTGGCAATGATATGGAGTTGGACCCCGGGATTGGCACTTGTGGCAAAGACGGGCAGGGCGTTCCTGTTGGTGTCGGGCAACCAACTTTGCGTATTGACGGCTTAACCGTTGGTGGCACAGCAACGTAACCCTTATATGTTACGCCTGATTTTTATCTTAGCCGGGTTATTTGGTTTTAGTGCTATTTTGTCGGCTATGATCAATCAATATAGTAGTTTTGATTTGATCATTCCGGCTTGGGTCATAGCGGTCCCTATTGTTGGATTGTTTATCGTGTCAGAATATTATGGTAATCAACCTTCTAGAGCGTTTTCTCTTTTTATGGGCCTAGTTGGGCTTGTCGCTTTAGCTGTGATTCCTCTGGTTTGGATCGAAGCAATCGAAACACTTGCAGGCAAGAATGAAATTGTTCCAATCTCCAAACAATAATGAACTACGTTTGCAGAAAATAAACTAATAGTCTATTTATCTTATAGATTAATTCTACTTTTAATGTTAATGGTAGTATGCGTGATTAAACATGTGGTCAATATCTGTGGTGTTCAAAATGCAAACTATACAGAGGCCAAAAATTCTAAGTTTCTTGCTTCTACTCACTGTCTTTTTAGCTTTAACAAAAACTGTTTCAGCCGAAGTGACCTTGAAACTAGTCAATGACCCATGGCCCCCATATACGGGGATGAATTTACCTGGGAAAGGTGTTGCCACAGAAATTGTTGTGACTGCGCTGAATAAAGCTGGATATAAAACTTCAATGCATTTTGCGCCTTGGGCCCGAGCTCTTGAAGGAACAATCAGCGGTACCTATGATATTTTGCTAACAACGTCTTTTACAAAAGAAAGAGCAAAAGTAGTTGCTTATAGTGAGCCTTATTTAGGGAATGTAATTCGTTTTATAAAGCTAGAGAGCAAGGCCTACCATTTTGATCAACTTGATGATTTGCATCATCTCAATATTGGAGTGGTTAGAGGGTATGTCTATGAGCCCATGTTTGATAAATCTGAGCAAATATACAGAATAGAAAATACTCTTTTGGAAAATAACTTAAGAATGCTACTCGCTGGGCGCCTTGATTTGGTTGTTGAGGATGAATTGGTCGCCCAAAAGACAATAAGCAAACTATTCCCTGACGAGAAATATAATTTTTCTTTTTTGTCTAAGCCGTTAAATAAAAAACCTATGCATATCATTATTCGGAAGGCACATCCGTCTCATGTAACTATTATCAGCCGTTTTAATGCGGTTTTAGATACTATGCGTGCTGATGGGACTTATGATGAAATCTTGGCAAAGCATGGGTTTTCAGTAAAAAATTAGAGCTTAAAATTTTCTGGATTTAGCTTTCATCCCAGCCATTCTCTGTGTAATAACCCATCTTATGACTGCATCCGATAAAAAACCTGATCTTTCTGTCGTTGTTCCTGTCTTCAATGAGGAGGAAAATGTCCTTCCGTTGGTGCGTGAGATCACGGCAGCCCTCGATGGTGTGTGTGACTATGAAATCGTCTATGTCAATGACGGAAGTAGCGACACAACAGCCTCTGTTTTGAAGGAAGCCCAAGGGGAACAGCCCAGATTGCGGATTGTGACCCACAAAGAAAGTTGTGGGCAGAGTACAGCGGTTCGCACGGGGGTTAAAGCAGCTAGTGCGCCTCTGATTGCGACCTTGGATGGTGATGGGCAAAATGATCCAGCCGATATTCCTAATTTGCTAAAAGTACTGCAAGAAAGTGCTGATGTTGACGGCCTTCTCGTCGCTGGGTGGCGGGCAAAACGTCAGGATAGTGAGGTCAAAAAAGTTTCTTCAAAAATTGCCAACGGGGTTCGATCCCGTTTGTTGGGTGATGCCACACCAGATACAGGCTGTGGCCTTAAAGTTTTCAGTCGAGCCGCTTTTCTCGACATGGCCTATTTTTCCCACATGCATCGCTTTCTACCAGCGTTAATGATCCGTCGGGGTGGCAAAGTGGTCTCAGTGAAAGTTAATCACCGCCACCGGGAACGTGGCGTTTCTAAATACGGGACGTGGGATCGGCTTAAAGTTGGGGTGGTGGATTTGTTTGGAGTTCGTTGGCTCCAGCGTCGCGCCAAGGTGCCGGTAATCCTTGAGGCTGATGACTGATGAGCGATAATGCCCCGGTTGCCGATGGTTCCGGTAACGGTGAGACGAAAATCTGGCCCTACATCAAAGGCATTCTGACAATTGGAATTTTGGTTGCTGTAGGTTACGGCGTTAAAGCCTCAGGCCTTGCGGATAATTTTGACCAAGCTTGGATTGATGCTGAGATTAAAGGCCGTGGTCTTTGGGGCTATGGCCTATTTTTTATTGTCGGGGCTTTGTTTACGGCTGTTGGTTTGCCTCGGCAAATTGTTAGTTTTATGGCTGGTTATGCTTTTGGTGTTGCACTTGGAACAATTATTGGCGTCTTAGCGACGGCGGGTGGTTGTATCTTGAGTTTCTATTACGCCCGTTTATTTGGGCGGGAGATGGTGATCAACCGGTGGCCCAATGCGATCAAAAAAGTTGATAACTTCCTCGCTGCAGGGCCTTTCTTGATGGCGGTTTTCATTCGCCTTCTTCCGGTAGGCAGTAATGTGCTGACAAATTTAGCTGCTGGGGTGACGCAGGTGAATGCCTTTTCGTTTATCAGTGGGTCGGCACTTGGCTATATTCCCCAGATGTTAGTTTTTGCCTTGGTGGGTAAAGGGGTTAAAGTCGATACTGAGTTTCGCATTGTCATAAGTGTGGCGCTGTTTGTCGTTTCTGGCGTTATAGGCGCTTACCTCTACCGCAGAGTAAGGCGAGGAAAGGTTTGACCTGATGTACGGAAGCAAAGCACGAAACCTGCCCGGATATTTCACGGCTCTTCTGTGGTTGGTGGTTATGGCAGCCGCGCTTTATGCCCGGCCTCATCTGCCCGTCGATGAAACTCGTTATCTAGCCGTGGCCTGGGAAATGTGGCTGCGCGACGATTTCCTGGTTCCTTATCTCAATGGGGAACCATATAGCCACAAACCCCCTCTCTTGTTTTGGCTCATGCAAGCTGGATGGTGGGTGTTTGGGGTAAATGATTGGTGGCCGCGTTTTGTTGCCCCTTTATTCGGCTTAGGTACTCTTTTTTTAACTATCCAGATGGCACGTTCACTATGGCCTCATAAAGTCGATACTCACGATCAGGCCCCAGCTATTTTGTTTGGTAGCTTGTTTTGGGTGGTTTTCGCATCCCTGACAATGTTTGACATGATGCTAACTTTTTGCACGTTGATTGCGTTGCTTGGGCTACTTACAGCTTGGCGCAGTGGTGGGGTTGCTGGCTGGTTGATCTTCGGTTTTGGTATTGGGCTCGGTGCCTTGGCAAAGGGTCCAGCGATCTTAGTCCACACTCTGCCAGTTGCTTTGTTTGCCCCTTACTGGGATGTTGATGGGCGTATCAAAACCCTAGATGGCAATTGGCGGCGCTGGTATCTTGGTGTGTTCTGTGGGGTACTTCTTGGAGCAGCGATTGGCTTGGCTTGGGCTATTCCGGCAGCGATCTTTGGTGGTGATGAATATAGAGATGCGATTTTCATCAAACAAACCGCTGGGCGGATGGTGAAATCTTTTGCTCATCAACAACCCTGGTATTTCTTCCTCGCCATAATTGGCCCCCTGCTTCTGCCCTGGACGATCTGGCCACGGTTCTGGCGCTCATTAGGAAGCTTGGTTGGGGAACATGGAAATTTAGGGGTGCGGTTTTGCCTCGTATGGCTCCTGCCAGCATTCTTGGTTTTCTCATTGATCAGCGGCAAACAGCCCCATTATCTACTACCTGAATTTCCAGCATTGGCTTTGCTCTTTGCCTACCTATTTAGTGTTTCCGCAAAAGGTGAAAAGCCATGGGGCATATTTGCCCCCGTAGGATTCATTGTATTGGTTGGTATCTTTGTTATTGCGGCTCCAAGCTTAGCTGGAAACAAGCTCCCTCAATGGGTTGCTGAAATCAATAATTGGTGGGGGCTTGCCATTATTCTTTCGGGTTTGGTTGTGCTATTTCTGAAACAAATTGACCGGGTGATGACACTTGCGATTGCCATGACAGTTCTCCTCGCCGCAGGACAATTGGCATTTGAACCTCGCTTTAACTCCTTTTATTCCATGAGGCCTAATGGGGAGGCATTAGCTAAGCTCGAAAATCAGGGCTTTACCCTTTTTCACTTTGAGAAATATCATGGCCAGTATCAGTTCGCGGGCCACCTCAAAAAGCCAATCCGGGTGGTTAAAGGCAGGGATATTGAAGCATGGGCTGAAGCTAATCCGAATTCAAAAATTATTGCTTACCGTTATAAGCTTTATGAGGACGAACCTAAACCAGAATTGGTTCTCTCATTCCGCAAATTATTGATGGTGGTTTGGGACCGTCAGCAGATTTTGGATAACCCCAAGTTGCCGTTTAAGCGCTAGAGAAAAGTCTATTAGGTACTTGTCTACCCAGACATACGCCCCTTATAACAGTGCAATGTAATTCTATGGATTGAAAAGGCGATTGGGTATGTTCGTAGTAACGGGTGGAGCCGGGTTTATTGGCTCAAATATTGTTGCCGCTTTGGAAGAGAAAAAGCTTGGCAGGGTTGTGGTTTGTGACCGGCTTCGTGATGGCAATAAGTGGAAAAATATTGCTAAACGTGAACTGGCAGATTTGATCACGCCGGACGCATTATTCCCCTTCCTTGATACCCATCGTGATGAAATACAAGCAGTCATCCATATGGGAGCGATTTCGGCGACGACTGAAACAGATGCAGACAAAATTGTCCGCAATAACTTTCGCCTTTCTATGGACTTGTGGAACTGGTGCACCCGAAACGACTCGCGTCTGATCTATGCCTCCTCTGCTGCCACATATGGTGACGGTGAGAACGGTTTTGATGACGAGGAAACAACAGATTTCCTTGGAAAACTGGCCCCTTTGAATCCTTATGGATGGAGCAAAAACTTATTTGATCGCTCCATCAAACGTCGTATTGAAGAAGACGACCATCGTCCACGCCAATGGGTTGGCCTCAAGTTCTTCAATGTTTATGGGCCGAATGAGTATCATAAAGGCTCTATGCAAAGTGTGGTCTCCCATATCTATCCAAAAGCTGCTGAAGGGGTGATTGCCTCTCTGTTTAAATCTCATCATCCGGATTATGAAGATGGTGGTCAAACCCGTGATTTCATTTGGGTCGATGATTGCGTAGATGTGATCCTATGGATGATTGAGAATGAGAATGTCAATGGTATTTTCAACTGTGGAACAGGCAAATCACGAACCTTCTATGATTTGGCCGCCAGCGTTTATAAAGCCCTGGATATCGAACCCTTAATTGATTTTATCCCGACACCTGAGCAAATCAGAGACAAGTACCAATACTTCACCGAAGCTAATATGAGCAAACTCCGTGATGTTGGTTACGATAAAGAGTTTACTCCCCTAGAAGAAGGTGTCGCCAAGTACGTTCAGGGGTTCCTGCATGCTGCTGACCCTTATCGTTAATTCAGATGACATTTGTAATTCCGTTCCCGGCGATTGACCCGGTACTCCTCTCTTTTGGCCCTCTTGCCATTCGTTGGTACTCATTAGCCTATATCGCTGGACTTCTTCTTGGCTGGCAGGGGATAAAGTGGCTGGTGAAGAAAACACCTCATGCCATGACGAATGAGCAAGTTGAAGATTTGATTCTCTGGCTGACATTTGGTGTTGTTTTGGGGGGGCGGCTTGGTTATGCGCTGTTTTATAACTTTGCCCATTTCATGGAAAACCCCATGGATATTTTCAAAGTTTGGCAGGGTGGAATGTCATTCCATGGAGGTATTCTTGGGGTCACGATTGCTGGCTATCTCTTTACCCGTCGTCATAAGCTGAACTTCCTCAAAGTCGCCGATGTAGTGGCATGTGTGAGTCCTATCGGCTTGTTCTTTGGGCGGATTTCTAACTTTATCAACGGTGAACTTTTTGGTCGTCCGACAGATGTGGCTTGGGCCATGGTTTTTCCTCAAGGAGGGCCTGAACCTCGCCATCCAAGTCAACTCTATGAAGCTTGCCTGGAAGGTCTTCTCTTATTCCTGATTCTTCACTTGCTCTGGCGGGTTGAAGCAATCCGGATGAAGCCGGGAATTTTGACTGGCGTTTTCTTAGTCGGTTATGCCTCGGCGCGAATGACCGTTGAATTTTTCCGTGAACCAGATGGTATCGTAGGGATATTCACCATTGGCCAATTCCTCTCTATCCCCATGGTAATCTTAGGCCTCTTCCTGGTATGGCGAGGTCGGCAGGCTTCACCATCATGAGTCTGGAAGACTCCCTTCGTCGCAGGATTGCCCATTCAGGCCCCATAACGGTCGCTGAATATATGACTGAGGCTTTATCTCATCCAAAATATGGATACTACATGAGCCGAAACCCCTTTGGTCAGGAAGGGGATTTTATTACGGCTCCTGAAATCAGCCAGATGTTTGGAGAGCTGTTAGGCTTTTGGTGTGCTGCTCTGTGGCAACAGATGGGCAGCCCATCAGAAATTAAATTGATAGAGATGGGGCCAGGGCGTGGCACCTTGATGAATGATGCTCTTCGAGCGGCACAGAATGTTCCAGGGTTTTCTCAATCCCTTTCTATTCATATGATTGAAACTAGCCCGGTCTTAAGAGAACGGCAGCGCGAAAGCCTATCTCAATTTGACCTTCCAATTGAGTGGCATAATACCCTTGCTGAAGTTCCTGATGGGCCGATGCTCTTGCTAGCCAATGAGCTTTTAGATGCCTTACCCATCCGGCAGTATGTTTTTAAAAAGGGGTATTGGCATGAGATCATGGTTGAATGGGAGGCAGAAAAAGAAGCCCTTAGTTTTGCCCTTTCTCCTCTTCCAATCCCAGCCGATCACTTAAGCAGCAAAGGCAGTTTACCTGTTAAGGAAGGTGATGTCGCCGAGGTTTGTCCAGCAGGCCTTTCCTTGGGTAAGCAAATTGGGGAACGGTTAGCGGCGTTTGGTGGAGGGGGGCTATTAATTGATTATGGGTATTCTCCCAGTGGCTTTGGTGACACCTTTCAAGCTGTGAAAGATCATAAGTTCCATCCTGTTTTAGAAACTCCAGGACAAGCTGACTTAACGGCCCACGTTGATTTTTCTATGATTGGAGAAGCTGCTACGCAAGGAGGGGGGAAGGTCTATGGAACCCTTTCTCAAGGAGAGTTTTTGCAGCGCTTAGGCATTGAAACTCGCGCCCAGACTTTGTTGAAAACTGCAAATGGTAAACAAAGAAAAGTGATTGAAAGCGGACTTCATCGCTTGATTGACCCCAAAGAAATGGGCACCTTGTTCAAAGTGCTTGCCCTTGGTGACCCGTCCCTTCAAACCTTGCCTGGATTTTAGTTATGATTACCGTTGCTGCTCTTAATGAAATCACTGCCATTCGTCACGGCTTTATGACTCGTGAAGGCGGGGTCAGTGAAGGTGTCTTTGCTTCTCTTAACTGTGGGTTTGGCTCAGGTGATGATATTGAGAAAGTTGCCGCTAATAGAGCAATCGCCATGGAGCAACTTGATCTTCCTAAGGAAGCCCTCGTTACCGTCAAGCAGATACATTCAAATAAAGTTGTCATTGTTGAAAAACTTTGGGAGCCAGATGACGCACCAGAAGCTGATGCCATGGTTAGTAATGTCTGGGGGATTGCCCTTGGAATTCTCACCGCTGATTGTGTGCCTGTCTTATTTGCAGACGGTAAGGCGGGCGTGGTTGGTGCAGCACATGCGGGTTGGAAAGGAGCACTTTCTGGTGTTCTCAAAAACACAGTTGAAGCGATGGAAGAATTGGGAGCAAAGCGCAGCAATATAATTGCAGCGATTGGTCCTTGCATTACTCAACGGTCTTATGAGGTCGGAGGGGAGTTTTTATTTAACTTTCTTGCTGAAGATGATAACAACCGTTTGTTCTTTAATAATTCCCGCACAGAAGGTTATTTCATGTTTGATTTAGTGGGGTATGTGTCCAAAAAATTAGGGGAAATGATGGTCAAAGAAATTATTTCAACCCCTTGCGATACCTATAGTGAAGAACGCCGTTTCTTTAGCTACCGACGGACATGTCATATAGGTGAAAGTGACTTTGGGCGTGGACTTTCTGCCATAGCCTTGTCGCGGTAAGGATAAAGAATGCTTCGCTTCATCATTCCTTTTATTGGGTTTGTTCTTTTGCTTTCTGGTTGTGGGAATATTCCGGGACCATTCCAGGG
Organism: Rhodospirillales bacterium; assembly: GCA_026196105.1. GTDB lineage: Bacteria > Pseudomonadota > Alphaproteobacteria > Rhodospirillales > JAPHRK01 > JAPHRK01. The sequence goes on from JAPHRK010000036.1 coordinate 92,542, forward strand.
GGCAAGTAAATATATTGCGCCAGAAGTCCTTGAACTCCAGGATAGCGTGGGGGTTTTTATTGAAGCACCTACAAAAATGCCCAATCTTGAAGCTAAAATTTTTGCTAGTGAAATTGCAAAATCACTTCAAGATATTAATATCCCTGCTTCAAGTACCTATGAAAAATTTGGCAGCTATATTCTTAAAGGACGCGTAAGGCCACGAACGAGGCATATGGGGAGTGGGGTTACGGATCATTTGTATTGGTCCTTACAGAGACTTGATGGAACAATAGCCGGAGAATTTGGGACGAATATAACCACTTCTGAGCCACGGTTAAGAAATGCAGCTCATGCGGTTGCAGGTGAAATTGCTATTCTTTTACAGGAACCAGATAGTTCAGTGACGGCTACTGAGCCTGAGAAGATGAAAATTTTTGTTGTTCCTGTTGTCGGTGCGCCCGGTGATGGAAATGCAGCACTTACGAAAAGTTTGTTATCTGAGTTATACGCCCGTGGAGCTCCAACGGCTCGGCAAAAGATTGACGCAAAGATCGTTGTTCAATGTAATTTCACGATTTCTGAACCCAAAAATGGGAAACAGAGAGTCAAAATCATCTGGATCGTAAAAGATAGTCTTGATCAAGAGATTGGCCGGAGTACGCAACAAAATACTATTCCAGCGGGCACCCTTGATAGCAAATGGGGGGAGATTGCTGACGATATTGCAGCGGGGGGAGTTCAAGGTATTGAGCAAATTCTCCTAAATCGGAAATAGCTTCACAAAACTCGCGCACTTGTGTCTCGCTTTCCCGAGGCATTTATAATCCCAGCATTGTGGATTCTTTGATCCATATAATTGTTTTTGCTTTTTGGTCCTTATAATACCCCTAATAAATTTAGATTAACCCCTGTTTGGAGTTTTTTTTCTTTCATCTTTCTTCTTAATTTAAAAAAATCCAAGACGAATCGTAAAATGCTGTTTAATCTTGACTTATCAGCGTTTACAGGGGGATGCCAGATTGATACATTCCGGCGGTTCCTGAGAGGAACAGTTTTATACATTACTGGCAAAAGTGCGACGCATTCCGTTAGGGGCAATAAAGCAGATGAAAATTTTAACCTGCAACAGCAACCGGCCATTGGCTGAAGCTATCTCAGCTTATCTCAATCAACCTCTGACCAAGGCAAGTGTCCGCAGATTTTCTGATATGGAAGTCTTCGTTGAGATTGAGGAAAATGTCCGTGGAGAGGATGTTTTTGTAGTTCAATCCACTTCCTATCCTGCGAATGACCATCTTATGGAATTGTTGGTGACCATTGATGCTCTTCGTCGTGGCTCAGCCCGTCGGATCACAGCTGTAGTGCCTTACTTCGGATATGCTCGACAAGACCGAAAATCAGGCCCCCGTACACCGATCTCAGCTAAGCTAGTTGCCAATCTAATCACCACTGCCGGAGCGCACCGTGGGTTGACCATTGATCTTCATGCCGGCCAAATCCAAGGCTTCTTCGATATTCCTCTCGATAACCTATTTGCCGCACCAGCTTTTATTAAAGATATTACGGAGCGCTATGCAGGTGAAGAAATCGTTATGGTTTCTCCGGATGTTGGCGGCGTGGTTCGTGCCCGAGGTATTGCTAAGCGTATCAATGCAGATTTGGCAATCATTGATAAACGTCGTGAAAAAGCGGGTGTTTCTGAAGTTATGAATATCATTGGAGATGTTAAAGGTCGCCGTTGCATCATGGTCGACGATATCGTTGATTCAGGCGGGACACTTTGTAATGCAGCTGCCGCCCTAATGGACCAAGGGGCAGAATCAGTTTCGGCATATTTGACCCATGGCGTTTTGTCTGGTGGAGCGGTCGCACGTATTTCCTCATCGCCTATTGATAAGATGGTGATCACCGATAGCATCATGGCTACTGAAGCTGTGCGCCTCGCCCATAACATTGAGCAGTTGAGTATTGCGCCATTGGTTGCTGAGGCGATTCGTCGAATCAGTGAGGAAAAATCTGTTTCTTCCTTGTTTGACTAGGCCCTTGGCGCTATAAAGCCGCCTTTCCGGTAAACCGGATACGAAATTTTGCTGTCATTCATGATGAATGATGGCTGTTTGACGTGAGTGGACCCCCCCTGGAGGCGAACTCACATATACTAGAAAGAGAGTATAATATGTCTGATTTTACAACGTTCAACGCGGAAGCGCGCGAGCGGGCAGGTAAGGGGGCAGCCCGCGCCGTCCGTAAGACTGGCCGGATTCCGGCCGTCATCTATGGTGACAGCAAAGACCCTAGCTCCATTTCCCTCGAGCCTCTTGAGTACAAAAAAGCCATCATTGGTGGTGGATTTTTCTCAACCGTGTTTGAAATCAAAGTAGGCGGGAAAACCGAGAAGGTTCTGGCTCGTGATGTTCAACTTCACCCCGTAACCGATCGTCCTTTGCACCTGGATTTCCTTCGTCTTGGCAAAAACACCAAGGTTACCGTTGCTGTACCTGTTAATTTCATCAACGAAGTAGAGTCTCCTGGTCTTAAACGTGGTGGTGTTCTTAACATCGTTCGTCACGACCTTGACTTGGTTTGCCGTGGTGACGCTATTCCGCAAAGCATCGAGATTGATCTTACCGGTCTTGAAATCGGTGATGGTGTTCACATTAGCGCCGTTACACTGCCAGAGGGTGTTGTGCCGGATATTACCGATCGTGATTTTACCATTGCCACCGTTGCACCTCCAACAGTTATGAAATCTGTTGAAGAGGAAGAAGCCGAAGAAGCTGCAGCAGCAGAAGCAGCAGAAGCAGCAGAAGCCGAAGCAGCAGAAGGCGACGAGGAGTAAGTTTCTCCCATGCTTTTACTGGTTGGCCTTGGCAACCCCGGCGCGGGGTATTCCGAGAACCGCCACAACATTGGTTTTATGGCGGCGGACGAGATTGTCCGCCGCCATTCGTTTGTCAGCTTCAGAAAGAAGTTCCAAGGGGAAATTTCTGAAGGAACAATTGATGGTGAAAAGGTCCTAATCCTTAAGCCCCAAACCTTTATGAACGAGTCAGGCCGCTCTGTTGGTGAGGTCATTCGTTTCTATAAAATTGAACTTGAAAATGTCATTGTCCTATACGACGAACTCGATTTACCATTAGGAAAACTCAAAGTTAAAACCGGTGGTGGTGCAGGTGGGCATAATGGCATCAGATCTATTGATGCTCATGTAGGCAAAGATTATCGTCGGGTTCGCCTTGGTATAGGTCATCCAGGTCATAGAGATAAAGTCCATGGCCATGTGCTTTCTGATTTTGCCAAATCAGAACGACCTGCCGTGGAAAAATTAATTGATGAAGTTGCGTGTCAGATTGGACATTTAATAAATGGCAACGATGCTAATTTTATGAATAAGGTTGCTTTAGGTTTACAACCACCTAAACCAGAAAAACTTAAGAAAAAGGTTGAAGAAAAATCAAAGCCAAAACCAGAAACCCCAAAACAAGAGGCACCTAGTTCTCCCTTTGCTGTTCTGGAAAAATTAAAAA
>JAPHRK010000064.1 GCA_026196105.1 Rhodospirillales bacterium
GCGGAGCCCGAACCGGAGCCTGAACCTGAACCAGAGCCCGAACCGGAGCCAGAACCCGAGCCCGAGCCCGAACCGGAACCGGAGCCGGAGCCAGAACATGAAGTTGTGATAGTACCTGAACCGGAGCCAGAACCGGAAGAAGAGGTTCTTGAGTTAACCCCAGATATGCGCTTTGAGCCGCCGAAAATGCCAACAGGCCCAAAAGTGTTATCGTCGCCTACCATGACGGCCTCAAGCGACGCACTTTCTGATTTAGCACGAGCCCTTCTCAGCCAACGAGATATTGCTGTGGGTACACGGGACTTGACCTTAGAAGGCATGGTTCGTGAGATGCTTCGACCTATGTTGAGGGAGTGGTTGGATCAACATCTGCCATATTTGATTGAACGACTTGTGAAGAAAGAAATCGATCATATGGTTAATAGGGCAGAACGTCTCGAAGACTAGTTACCTTGATCTCAATTCTATTTTGAACAGCGTCCAGAGCAATTTGGGCGCTGTTTTCTTTTGTTAATTAGGGATAGCGGTTGAACACTCAAGGATTTCCTTATATATCCGGCACTTCGAAAACTCTGATTTTCATTCAAATTTAGGAGTCGCCAGCAATGCTGGACAAAACATATCTGCCGGAACAGGTTGAAAAAAAGCATTATTCCAATTGGGAAGAAAAAAACGCTTTTGCAGCGCATACGGATTCTAAAGCCGATCCTTATACCATTATGATCCCACCGCCTAATGTGACAGGCAGTCTTCATATGGGCCATGCGTTGACCTTCACCCTGCAAGATGTGTTGATCCGTTATAACCGCATGAAAGGCAAAGACGCTCTTTGGCAGCCGGGCACCGACCATGCAGGGATTGCGACCCAGATGGTGGTTGAGCGTCAGATGGCTGAAAATGGTGAGACACGCCATGATTATGGTCGTGAGAAGTTCATCGAAAAAGTTTGGGAATGGAAAGCTGAATCAGGTGGAACTATCACCAAGCAACTCCGCCGTCTTGGGGCTTCCCTCGATTGGGAAAAAGAACGTTTCACTATGGACGAAGGGCTATCTAAAGCCGTTCGTAAGGTTTTTGTTGCCCTCCATAAGCAAGGTTTGATCTACCGGGATAAGCGCCTAGTTAACTGGGACCCCAAACTTCACACGGCTATTTCTGACTTAGAAGTTGAGCAGCGGGAAGTTAACGGGAAGATGTGGTACTTTAAGTACCCTGTCGAGGGTCAGGAAGGCGTTTATGTCACTGTTGGGACTACCCGGCCAGAGACTATGCTTGGCGATACAGGCGTTGCTGTACACCCCGATGACGAGCGTTATGCTGATCTCGTCGGTAAGAACGTTGTTCTTCCCATTGTTGGACGCGTCATACCAATTGTAGCTGATGAATATGCTGATCCTGAAAAAGGAACTGGTGCGGTTAAGATTACCCCAGCTCACGATTTTAATGACTTTGAAGTTGGTCGTCGTACTAATCTTGACGTGATCAATATTCTTGACCTCAATGCTAAGATTAACGAGAACGCACCTGAAGCTTATCAAGGGCTCGATCGTTACGATGCTCGTGACAAAGTCGTTCAAGAAATTACTGATTTAGGCCTTTTTGTGAAGGTTGAAGAAAACCTTATGCAGGTGCCTTATGGGGATCGCTCGGGTGTGGTCATTGAACCCTGGTTGACCGATCAATGGTTTGTTGATGCTAAGACCCTTGCTAAGCCAGCGATTGAAGCGGTTGAGACTGGCAAAACTCAATTCGTCCCTAAACATTGGGAAAATACCTATTACGAATGGATGCGTAACATTCAGCCTTGGTGTATTTCTCGGCAAATCTGGTGGGGGCATCAGGTTCCGGCTTGGTATGATGCTGAAGGGAATATCTACGTTGAAGAAACCCTTGAGGAAGCCCAAGCTAAAGCTGGGGCAGGGGTTGAGTTAACACGGGACAGTGATGTTCTTGATACATGGTTCTCCTCAGCTCTTTGGCCTTTCTCGACCCTTGGCTGGCCTGATCAAACACCAGAACTTAAACGTTACTATCCAACCGATGTGTTGGTAACAGGCTTTGATATTATCTTTTTCTGGGTTGCTCGGATGATGATGATGGGTCTTCACTTCATGGGAGATGTGCCTTTTACCACGATCTATATCCACGCTCTTGTTCGTGATGAAAAAGGGCAGAAGATGTCAAAATCCAAGGGGAATATTATTGATCCCCTGGATATCATTGCGAAGTACGGTACTGATTCCCTTCGGTTTACCCTAGCTGCTATGGCGGCTCAGGGGCGTGATATCAAATTGGCAGAAAGCCGGGTTGAGGGCTACCGCAACTTTGTGACGAAGATGTGGAATGCGTCTCGTTATTGCGAGATGAATGAGTGTCACCCCGTAGAAAATTTCGATCCTGCCTCTTGTAATCTGACGGTCAATAAATGGATTGTTGGCAAGACCTTGGATACGGCTGATAAAGTTTCCGAAGCTATTGAGGCCTACCGCTTTAATGACTCCGCAAATGCCATTTATCAATTTGCCTGGGGAACATTCTGTGATTGGTATTTAGAATTCTCCAAGCCAATTCTTAATGGGGACAATGAAGAAGATAAGGCTGAAACTCGGGCGACAGCCGCATGGGTTCTTGATCAAATTCTCCATATTCTTCACCCCGTCATGCCTTACGTTACAGAAGAGCTATATGAACAGCTTGGAGAAAATCGTCCAGGATTGCTTATGTTGCAACAATGGCCACAAGGTGATTCTTCTTTAATCAATGAACAAGCCAACCAAGAAATGGATTGGGTTGTGCGTCTGATTACAGAGATCAGAGGTGTTCGTACTGAGATGAACGTTCCACCTGGAGCTAAAATGCCCTTACTAGTTAAAGGAAGCTTGTCTGATGAGATTGGTCGTAATGGTGGATTGATTCAACGTATGGCACGGGTTAGCGAGATCAATTCGACTGATGACGTTCCTAAGGGCGCGGTTCAAGTTATTGTGGATGATGTCACTTATATTCTCCCTCTCGCCGATGTGGTTGATTTTGCTGCAGAAAAAACCCGTTTGGAAAAAGTTATTTCTAAACTAAATGATGAGCACGGTAAGATTGAGAAGAAGTTAGCTAATAAAGGGTTCCTTGAAAAAGCCCCGCAGAAGGTGGTTGATGAACAGCGGGAACGCCAAGTAAAAATTACCCAAGATTTGGTTAAGCAGAAAGAAGCTCTTGATCGGTTAGCTTCTTTTTAACTGAAAATATGTTAGTTTCTATAAGGTGCAGGCAGGCTTTTAAATTTTTCTAATCTGCCAGCATCTTGCAAAATGAATCAGAATTGATTATACTAAAGACTGACTAGACTATTTGCGTGTTAACTGATCCTGAGGTTATGGCTAGTATTTTTTAGATGTAGTTTCAGGGCATAGTAAGAAAGGGCTGAGAAAATGGCCTTAGATTCAGGTGGAATTGGCTCAGAAAGAGCTGCAACGATACCAACAGCTTCAGCAGAGGGTGCCGCATTGATGGTGTCCAAAGAGGTAGCTCAGGTTCAAAAGGAAGTTGTCGCAGAGATGCGTGAACGTCCTACCAGAGATGCCGAAGACATCGTAGATGTTAAAAACAAAAAAGCTGAAGAGGCTTCTGCCGCTGCTGCTTCCGCAGCTGCTGCTGGCGATGCGAAAAATGAGAACGCTGCTTCTGATAAAAAAGATAGTGCCCCTCAGAAAGTCGCTACTGGCGTTGGCGTCAGTATTTCGGTTTAGCTTAGGTACATTTGTAGTTATTTAAACCTTGAATATACCGGGTTTGCATAGCCCGGTTCAAAGGTTTGCTTATTTTTGTTGGTTAGGTTGTTGTCTAGCCGAATGGACCTTTGCGTCCTTGAGAAACCGAAGTTAAGAGAGCGTACCATTGGTGCGCCTATAGGCATGTCTAGAATTTGGTGTTCTCAAGCAAATTATGTAGGTTGTCTGAAAATTCCTGTAGTCAGGAAGAGACATATTAAATCAGATAGTTAGGGAAGTTAAAACAAGTCTCAGGTTGTTTCTTTCTTAAGTTTTGCTGATGTTTGTTTTGATAATTTCGGTCATGGTGACGCCGAGGTGTTCTTCGACAACAACAACATCACCACGGGCAATCAGCCGATCATTGGCGCGGAGTTCAATTTCTTGTTCAACTCTCTGGTTAAGCTCAACAACAGCGCCACGACCAAGCTTGAGTAGCTGGCTTACTTTCATAGTTGCTGTGCCAAGGACTGCTGTCATTTCGATGGGAACATCGTAAACCGCTTCTACAGAGTTTGGCGATGTGCCGTCTTCTTGAGCTTCAGCATTTTCGTCGTCGTCGGCCATTTTTAAACCCTAGTGAACCCAATAACTTTATCGAACCAAAATAGATCAAAGAAGTGAATAGGCAGTTAACAGAGGTGCAATAATCAGATTTACCAACAATGTTGGATTCTGCCCTTTTCCTCGGCCTTTCCCCTCGTTATTCTTGCTAGAGCAGTTCCGGATAATATTAAACCATTTGACCGGGATTATTTTGAATTGTGGTTAGGCAGGCCGTACAGGGCGATGCGGGGCATCGTTCAAACGGGGTAACGCAGCCACAATTCAAAAGAACCCGGCCTTTGGTGGGGCAACTGAACGTTTTGGAGGGCGTCGTGATGCTTGACCGATGAACCACATCGCTCTGCGCACCGCTCCTACCCAAAACGATCATTTGCCGCCATCAAATGGTTTAATATTATCCGGAACTGCTCTTACCATTTTTTAGACAGACTGAGGAAGAATACAATGCCTGACTATCGTTCAAAAACATCCACCCATGGCCGCAACATGGCAGGCGCTCGTGGCCTCTGGCGGGCGACGGGAATGACCGATGAGGACTTTGGCAAACCAATTATTGCGGTGGTCAACTCATTTACCCAGTTTGTCCCAGGGCACGTACATCTCCATGATATTGGCCAGATGGTCTGTCGTGAGATTGAAGCTGCTGGTGGTATTGCTAAAGAGTTTAATACCATTGCTATTGATGATGGCATCGCCATGGGTCATGGCGGGATGCTTTACAGCTTGCCTTCACGGGAAATTATCGCCGATTCAGTAGAATACATGTGTAATGCTCATACGGCGGATGCCATGGTCTGTATTTCAAACTGTGATAAAATCACCCCTGGCATGCTAATGGGAGCCATGCGCCTTAACATTCCTGCGGTCTTTGTCTCAGGAGGCCCGATGGAAGCTGGCAAAGTTATCGACGGCGGTAAAGAAATTGCCGTTGATCTGATTGATGCCATGATCAAAGGTGCCGACCCTGAAGTTGATGATGAGACTGCAGAAGCTTATGAGCGCTCTTCTTGCCCAACCTGTGGTTCTTGTTCTGGTATGTTTACCGCCAACTCTATGAATTGCTTGGCTGAAGCCCTTGGCATGGCTTTGCCGGGGAACGGATCGCTTTTAGCGACCCACGCAGATAGAAAAGAATTATTCTTGCGTGCCGGACGCCTGATTGTTGATCTAACTAAGAAATACTATGAGCAAGATGACGCCAGTGTCTTACCACGATCTATTGCGACGTTTAAAGCTTTTGAAAATGCCATGTGTCTGGATATCGCCATGGGTGGTTCTACGAATACGGTTCTGCATTTGCTGGCTATTGCTCAAGAGGCTGAAGTAGATTTTGGAATGTCGGATATCGACAAGCTCTCTCGTAAAGTGCCTAACCTCGCAAAAGTCGCCCCCAATACCCAAGATTATCATATGGAAGATGTTCATCGGGCAGGGGGGATCATGGGTCTTTTAGGTGAACTTAATCGGGGTGGTCTTCTCCACGGAGACTGTTCGACGATCCATAGTGCTGATTTTAATGAAGCCCTTAACAAATGGGATATTGTGAGCACGCAAGATGATGATGTTAAAACTTTTTACCGAGCGGCTCCTGGTGGCGTCAGAACAACGCAAGCTTTCAGCCAGAGCTCTCTTTATAAAACCCTGGATGATGATCGGGTAGGGGGCTGTATTCGTAATATTGAAAACGCTTATTCTAAAGAAGGTGGGCTTGCCATTCTCTATGGTAATATTGCTGCTGATGGTTGTATTGTTAAGACAGCCGGCGTAGAAGAAAAAAGCTTCCTATTCTCTGGTCCCGCGGTTGTTTGCGAAAGCCAAGAAGAAGCTGTTAGCCGAATTCTTGGCGGTGACGTTAAAAAAGGCGATGTCGTCGTTGTGCGCTACGAAGGGCCAAAAGGTGGTCCTGGCATGCAGGAAATGCTCTATCCAACCACTTACCTAAAATCCATGGGCCTTGGCAAAGATTGTGCTTTGATCACGGATGGTCGCTTCTCTGGCGGTACTTCCGGTTTGTCTATTGGTCATGCTTCACCAGAAGCTGCTAGTGGTGGGACAATCGGCTTGGTTGAAGAAGGCGATATCATCGAGATTAATATTCCTGAGCGCTCCATTAAGGTGAATCTATCTGATGAGGAACTCACCAAACGTCGTGCAGCTATGGATGCCAAAGGCAAAGACGGTTGGAAGCCAAAATCCCGCGACCGCGAAGTTTCCACCGCCCTTAAAGCCTACGCTGCAATGGCCTCAAGCGCTGACAAAGGCGCGGTGAGGGATATCAGTAAACTTGGTTAACTTTTGCCGGCCCACTGGGGATGGCTTGACTAGCCAGCGAACGCATTTCATAGGCTACTTCCATCGTCTGTTAGTCAATATTTTGTATAAAGCTATAGCGAGAAGAAACCTTGTCCTCGGTTTTGAGCTATGTGAATGATTGACTTAAGGGGGAGCACTCTTATTATTTCGGTGTTTGGAATGAGTAAAAAGAGAAAATAACATTGATGGATGCTCAAGTTTCTCAACTTTCTGTTATTAAAACGGAAAACTTCAAAGCGGCGAATACAAGTCGTTTTTTGGCCTATTGGCAAAAGCAGAAGGGAAACCAACCGCGTCCTCGCATAACCGATATTGACTGGATGGACATAGCGGATATTGCACCATCTCTTTGTATCAGAGATGTGATTGACAACTCCAATGATTTACTCTGCCGGTTCTGGGGGACAAAATTTGCTGAAAGCTATCGTGTGGACTGTACCGGAAAATTAATATCGCAAACCTACACCCCCCTCGGCGCGGAAAACACCCTTAAGCTCCATCACATGGCTCTCTCGTCGGATCTGCCGCTCAGGTTAATTGGCACCCTCGGATATGCAGACAAGTCGGAATTTATTACCTTTGAAGGCGTCATGCTCTGCGTCGATGGCAAGCAAGCGCCCAAACAGCATATCTATGCTGTGGGTCAGTTTGACTACAAGCTCGATGAGGAAGACCAAAAACTTATCAAAAGCCATAAATTTGATTTTCGCTAGGCGTAAACTCAATTAGGCTGTTAAGCAAAGCGCCCAGGCCTCTCGTCCTTTTCTATGAATCCTGGTTCGCGACAATAAGAAGAACGTAAAACCAACTACCTAGCTCAATTTAAACTCACCGGACAGCTTTGACCCCCGCAAAGGGAAAGGCTCCAGGCCGTCGATGCTGACGGTGTTGTTTTTATCTTGAAACTCTTTGGCGCCATCATCACCAATTTTCTCAAGGTAGTTTGTGAGATTGTCCCGCTCTCCTTGATATTCATAGAGGGGAACGCCGAAGCCACAGGATGATTGAACGCTTTCCACATCAATAACCATGAATTGGCGAATGCCAGTAGGTTGGTCACCAAACAGGGCAGTATATTCTTCCCAATCGGGAGAAACCGCTGTTACAGCATGGCCCATACCATATAGACGGAGGATAAGGGGATTTCCTTCAAAGGCGCAGAACATGATCGTAATGCGCCCATTTTGATTGAGGTGGGCCGATGTTTCGTTGCCGCTTCCTGTCAGGTCTCGATAGACAACACGGTTAGGAGATATAACTTTAAAACAGTCGAGCCCCTTAGGAGACAAATTAACCCGTCCTTTATCAGGCGCGGTGGCAATAAAGAACATTTGTTGTTTTGCCATAAAAGTTTGATGATTGCTCTCAATCTTATCTGCAAATTTAGTCATGGTTCATACTTCCAGTTCACACCACACAGGGGTGTGGTCAGAGGCTTTTTCCCAGCCTCTCGGGGTGCGATCAATGCCAGAGGCTTTCAATAGGTCTGCTGCTTGGGCAGAGAGGAACAAGTGGTCGATGAGCACCCCTTGGTCTTTTGCCCAGCCACCTGCGCGATAATCCCACCAGGAATAGCGCCCTTTTTCATGGTTAAAGGCACGATAGGCATCGGTGAATCCTAGGTTAAGGATTCTACGAAGGGCGGCCCGTGATTCAGAGCGGAAGAGGGCGTCATTGCGCCAACCTTCCGGATCATGGCAATCTCCAGCCTGTTGAATAACGTTGTAATCTCCGCCAAGAACCACTGCATCTTCTGAGGCGAGAAGGGTTTGTGCATGAGCATAGAGTCGCTCCATCCAGGAGAGCTTATAGGTGAACTTTTCGGTATCAACTGGATTGCCATTGGGCAGATAGATCGAAGCCACCCGTACCCCATTGGTAAAGCCCTCAATATAACGGGCTTGTTCATCACTTTCATCGCCGGGGAGACGGGTTTCGATCACGTCGATGGGATATTTTGAGAGGAGGGCAACACCGTTATAGGTCTTTTGCCCTGACACTGCCGCATTATAGCCTAATTCTTCGACTTCAATGGCAGGGAAGTTCTCGGCAACCCCTTTGAGTTCCTGAAGCATAACCACATCTGGTGAGGCTTCTTTGAGCCAGGTCAGAAGGTGGGGGAGGCGGGCTTTTACGGAATTTACGTTCCAGGTGGCAATCTTCACGGTTATTCAATCCCTTTTGACGAATCATAGTTTGTTACCTATCTAAGAACGAGACGCCTTAAATTGAAAGTTTATTTGGAATAATTGTGCTTAAAAATTTTCTTCTTTACCTCTTCCCCCTTTTGGTCATGCCTTCAGTCGTTGAAGCTAAGACCCGTTGCCCTGCTTCTCATGACCCTGTGGAGGTAACATTCCAAGTTAAAGAGGGGCGGGTGATTGAGAGGTTTGATTTAAGCCGGGCACAAATGTCTTCATTCATCAGAAGTAGCCGCTCCACTCAGATTTCTGAAGGCTATACCCAAATGCGGTATAAACAAAACCTGTCGGTGAGCGTTGTGAGTGGAGGTGGTAATGGGAAGGGGTGTGCATACCTGAAGGCTGTGTCGTTGAAAGTAAACATTTCTGACATTAAAGTTTTTATTGCCCGAGAACACAAACCAGGATCATGTCCCTTTAAGGTGACCAGAGATCACGAAGATGAACACGTCAATATTATCCAATCAGCTTTCGATAATTATTTACCTCAGGTAGAGGCGAAGCTGGAAAGGGTCGCCTGGAATATGAAACCTGTGTCTACTCGCTCCGTTAATCAAGCCTCAAAAAAAATACTTAACCAACTTCAACGTGCCGTGCAGCCAATCTTTGATCGGATGGACAGGCAAATGCACAGGCAAAATGCCGCGATTGATACCCGGGAAAGCTATATTGCCCTATCAGCTCAATGTGACGATTGGTGATTAACTTAAATGCTCTTTTGGAGAACCCATTTGTTGCCATCAACCATAAGTTGACCCATGATCTCTTTTGCCTTTAACTCAGCGAATTTATTTGTTGCTAAAATAATGCCGGGCCATCTCTCCGTATAGTCATCACCGACCATGATGCCGCCTGGAGCCAGAAGCCCCCAATAATTCTCCATATCTAGTCGAATATTTTCTTCATCATGAGCCGCATCCAGATAAATCATCGGAACCTGAAGGTTGAACTGTTTTAAAATAATGGCAGCTTGGTCAGAGGGAAGGGGGATTGGGAGGATATTTTCTCCAAAACCATTCAGATAAACATTACACAAAAATTGTTGGTAAAGTTGCGGCCAGCCCTTGGCGAGATTGAGACTATCGCGCAAATGAGGGGCAAGCCGATGCTCAACAGACCCCAACCACGTATCAATACAGATCATGGCGAAATCGCTATGGTGTTCTTTGAGTTTTTTCGCCATGTGAATGGCTGAACACCCCTTCCAAGAGCCGACTTCTATCACGAAGTTGGGTTTTGTCTTATCAATAATTGTATCTAAAACATGTTGACTGCTGAGCCATCCTTGCAGGTCTTCACTGAGGCCATTTGTTGAATAATTTTTGTCAAACAACTCTTCACCATGGATTTTAAGTTCCAGCTTTTTCTTGATCTCTAAGGGCGTGACCATTGGGATATTCCTAGGGAAGGGATTAAGGCAGTTAGGGTTAAAACTGTAGCTTCTTCCCTTTTTAAGTCAACGCCTGGAAACGAAAAACGACGGAACCCACGGTGAAACAGGTTCCGTCGAACATTGGGCTGTTAGATTGGGAGGCCCAATTATATTTTAAGCGGCTTCTGGTTCTGATTTAACCAGCATTCCACCAACTTTAGCGGAAGCAAAACCAAAGGCGGCACCAACGATCATTGAGATTGGAATGATCAGGAGCGCATTGCCTAAGTTTGCAGTTGTGAGGGCTTCAAGCGATAAAGCCTTTGGTGTTTGCAGCAAAAAGGCAAAGGTAGAGGCATAGCCGTAAACACTGGCTGGAATGACCGAGAAGGCGGGGATGTGTGCTGCCATGACAACAACAAAGACGGTTCCACCAACAACAAGCCCAGCCCAAACTGGCAAGGTTAAAGTCGCTGCCATGGGAATGGAAAGGATAATAACCGCTGCAACCCAGGCGCAGATCACGCCAAACAGATTACCGACAATGGTGTTCTTCAGCGCGGCTTCATCCCCACCAGAATGATAGAAACACCCCCATGCGACAAAGGCTGCCCAGATAAGCACTGGCCCACTCCACGCAGACAAAAACGCCCAAGTCGCAATGCCACCAAGAACGCTAATACTAATTGATAATGCAACGAGTAAACTCATTGATAAATCCCCCTGTATAATCCAAGAGCGCTTTCGGGGAGCACTCCGGAAAGTTAATTTCTAGACCGGGGAAATATTGATTTCAGGGAGAATTTATTCAACTGACAATAAGTTTATGAGACTTTAGTCTGCAAAAATGGTTGGTTAGACCAAAGTATATTCTACTAATTGGCTAAAACGAAGTTTTGTAGTGCTCACGTGCAAAAAAAGCCCCACCAATTGGCAGGGCCTTTTGTCAAATATGCATTTTAACTCTATTCTATAGGTTGGGTAATGGTAAAGGCACCGCGGATATCGCCGGGCTTGTACCCTCTTGCCATATCACCAGGATATAATTGATCAAGCTTGGCAATAACTTCTGGTTTGATTTTGCTGCCGTGACAGGCAAGGCAGGGTTTGGCGGCGGTTGGGATGGCTTTCATATAGCGGAAAGCTTTTTTGCCATCGACTGTGGTTACCTCAGAGAATTCCATTTGCATGGGGTCTTCGCCAGCGGCACGGCGTTTGTCGAATGTCTCAAGGACAGCCTTTTCCCAAGCATCAGGTGCATTTTTTTGGTTGCGCAGCTTTAAGCTAGTGCGTGCAACGCTCCACCCTGCTTTTTTAGAGGTTTCAGCAGCAATGCCGGGGGCGGCTGTGTTGCAAGTGCCGATGGCATTGACTGGGCCACCAGCTTCTAGCCCGGCAACCAATTGGCTTTTGAGAGCCCCAAAGAACCCCTTCACAGCGGCTCTACTCTCCATAACCCGCTCTTGCTCACTCTTGGCATGAGCTGCAGTTGCCATCAATCCAAGCGCCACTGCACAAAACAAAATCTTTTTCATAAGCGTAATCTCCTTTCGAGAACATCCCTGTTAGAGTACATATTCATATTTTATATATTATAATTATCACAATTAAAACGTTAGAGCTAGCCACAAAAAAGGCCCCGCCAAATGGCAGGGCCCTCTTCCTCTGGTGCAGAGCAAGATAGAGAAAATGAAGCTTTAGCAGGATCGTTTGATTTTTCTACCAAAAGCTCCTTCTCTTTTCCATCCGATCTTTTTATAAAAATTTGGGAGTTCAAACTCACGTTTCCTCTACACTTAACGCCAAATCCTGTATTTTCACAATGCATGTAGTGATTGGGGGGGAGGAATGCGATAACAACTCTATTTCCTGTGTCCTTTGGAGGAGTTAAATCAAACTCTTCCTCTAAATTTTCTCTGACAGCGGTTTCCGCACTTTTTGCAAAATTATATTGGAAAGAATGAGCTCCGCACAGTAACTTTTCATTCTTAACTAAGTAATCTAAATTTTTTATTCCTAAGATTCCGAACTTTAATGAAGGGAGGTCAGGTTTTTTTATTATGTTTGAGTTTTTAGAGTTTTTTCAGGTGCAAGGTTAATACCTATTACTTTTGGTGCCAACGTGCATCCAGTAAGAACTATTAAAGATATGGTCACAAAAACAGTACGCAGCATTATACATTTTCCCCAATTACTAATGCTTGCATTCTAGTTGAATTAACGCCGTAAACACAATCAATGATTAGATGTTGTGCCAAAAAGCATTTTGAAAAAGAAAAGGCCGGAAGCAAATGCTCCCGGCCTTCTTCCCACTTGAGTTTTATGCCGCTCTCGACACTTCCAGAACCATGGCTATTTGCTCAAGTGCCCAATCAATTTCTTCCTTTGTAATCACCAACGGGGGCGCCAGACGCACTGTGTTGCGGTTGGTGTACATGGTGAGGATGCCCTTTTTTAGCAATTTTTCACAGACTTCACGGGCGTGAGCTTCGCTGGATTTGATCTCTATACCGATGAATAGGCCGACGCCGCGGATTTCTTCGATAAATGGGCTGTTCAGGTTTTCAAGCTGATTTTTAAGATGCTGACCAAGTGTAGCTGCATTCTCAGAGAGTTTTTCTTCCTCTAGAACGTTGAACGCTTCCAATCCAACCGCTGAGGCGAGAGGGTAACCACCAAAAGTACTGCCATGGTCGCCGGAAGTGAACACATCCATTAGCTTTTTACTGGCCAGGAATAGGGATACAGGTAGTAGGCCTCCGCCAAGGGCTTTGCCCAGCGTCAAACCATCAGGTCGGACATCTTCATGGTTGCAGGCGAGCATTTTGCCGGTGCGCCCCAAGCCGGTTTGGATTTCATCACATATCAGCAGAACATCGTGACGGTCACACATGGCGCGTAAGAGGTGAAGGTAACCTTTCGGTGGTACGTTGATGCCGCCTTCCCCCTGGATCGGCTCTATCAGCAAAGCCGCTGTGTTTGGGGTAATTGCGGACTCGAAAGCACTGGCGTCGCCAAAGGGGATCGTTTTAAAGCCGAGGGGGAAGGGCCCAAAGCCATCTTTATACTGCTCCACCGTCGACATGCCGACAATGGCAATGGTGCGACCATGGAAATTGTTTTCGCAAGAAATTATTTCTGCTTTGTCTGGTTCAACCCCTTTGAACTTATAAGCCCATTTTCGGGCAGCTTTAAGGGCGGTCTCGACTGCTTCGGCCCCAGTATTCATTGGCAAGGCGCGTTCCATGCCAGTCAGTTGACAAGCTTTTTTAAGGAAAGGCTCCAGGCCCTCAGTGTTATACGCTCGTGAAATCACCCCCAACTTTGCTGCCTGATCACGCAGCGCCTTTACAATGCGTGGGTGGCAATGCCCATGACTGACAGCGGAATAGGCGCTCATCATATCTAGATAACGAGTTCCTTCATCGTCCCAAACGTAAGATCCTTCGCCTTTGACTATGGTTACTGGAAGTGGATCATAGTTGTGAGCGCAGTAATGGAGTTCATGTAGTTTATCAGTCATTTTCATCTCCCTTTAGGCAGGGTTGCGGAGAGGATTTGGTAAACTAAAGCGGTGGTTTTACCCTTCATTTCTTTTTGGGGATTAAACTCGACAATCTCTAAACCAAGGAAATTTTGGGAGCGGCAGATTTCTGATAAAACCTGAATGACATCAACACCTCGCAGACCATCTGGCTCAGGGGTGCCAACGCCGGGGGCATCCCGGGGGTCAATGCTATCAAGGTCAATTGAAAGACCAAACCCGATTGTATCTGATGCTGCTATTTCGAGCGCCTCTTTAAAGGCTTCTGTCAATCCGTGTTCTTTGATTTCGTCCATAAAAATTATTCGAACACCTAAACCCATGAGTAAGTCATACTCTTCTTGTTCGTAACTACGTGCACCAAGGACACATAAATTTTGGGAGTGAAGAGCAGGCTTAAGGCCGGAAAGGTTGGTGAGGTCATCATCGCCGTACCCGAGTAAACAGGCCAACGGCATGCCATGGTAGGCACCACTTGGGGAGGTTTTGGAGGTGTGACTATCCAGGTGAGCATCTAGCCAGATAAGGCCTAGGTCACCTTCAGGCTCTAAGGCTTTAGCTACACCACTCCAGGTGCCAATAGCGCAACTGTGATCACCACCCAAAACGGTGAAGAATTTTTCCTCATTAGCTGAAATCTGCGTTGCTTCAGCAATAGATCGACAGATCTTACCTATGATCTCTGTTGTCGCGCTGTCATCTCGCAGGGGGAGAGGAATATCAATCCATTGGAAAAAACATCCTTCTGCGGCTAGATGGAAATTGATACCACCACCCTTTAAAGTTTGCGGTCCATCAGCACAACCTTGATCTATAGCACCGATGCCACTGGATACGGCAAAGATTGGCGTTGGTGAAATAGCGTATAAATCTGTTTGCTGAATATTATTGGCCGGTCGAATACGGCAACTACCGCGACTACTGGCTGAATGTTTCATACCCTAAATATGGGAAGGAGGATGGAGGAAGACAAGGAGTTATGAGAGTAGAGGTAAAAGATTATCGAATTGTCACATAAACCACCCTAACCAGTATCTTTGGGACAGTTTCAACAAAAAAAGGCCCCACCAAATGGCAGGGCCTTCCTCTTGTCGAAAAGATGACTTGTGTACGGCTGACTAGCAGCTGTAGTACATTTGGTATTCTACTGGGTGTGGGGTGTGTTCGAAGTTGTAGACTTCTTCCCACTTAAGATCCATGTAGCCTTCGATCATGTCTTTGGTGAAGACATCACCTTGCATGAGGAAGTCCATATCAGCTTCAAGAGATTCCAGAGCTTCGCGCAATGAGCCACAAACGGTTGGGACATCGGCCAGTTCTTCTGGTGGAAGATCGTACAAGTTTTTGTCCATGGCGTCGCCAGGGTGAAGCTTGTTTTTGATACCGTCAAGGCCAGCCATCATCATGGCGGTGAAGGCTAGATAAGGGTTGGCTGTGCAATCTGGGAACCGAACTTCAACGCGCTTACCTTTAGGGCTAGACGCAAATGGGATCCGGCAAGAAGCTGAACGGTTGCGCGCAGAGTAGGCCAACAGTACAGGCGCTTCAAAGCCTGGAATTAGACGTTTGTAAGAGTTGGTGGATGGGTTGGTGAACGCGTTCAAGGCTTTAGCGTGCTTGATGATACCACCGATGTAGTACAAGCAGGTGTCAGACAGATCAGCGTAACCAGAACCAGCCATCAAAGGCTTGCCATCTTTCCAGATAGATTGGTGAACGTGCATGCCAGAGCCGTTATCATCGATGATTGGTTTCGGCATGAAGGTAGCGGTTTTACCATAGGTGTGAGCCACCATATGGACGGCATATTTGTAAATTTGCACGTTATCAGCAGCTTTAACCAGAGTCTCGAAGAGCATGCCGAGTTCGTGCTGTGCAGGGGCAACTTCATGATGGTGCTTGTCCATCTTGAGGCCCATTTCCTTACCAACAGCAACCATCTCGCCACGAAGATCATGAGCAGCGTCAACAGGAGGTACGGGGAAGTAGCCGCCTTTTGTTTTAGGGCGGTGACCAAAGTTGCCTTCTTCAAAGATTTTGCCTGAAACGTAAGGCGCTTCTTCAGAGTCAATTTCATAGAAATTCTTGTTTTGTTGAACGTCAAAACGAACATCATCAAAGACAAAAAACTCTGGTTCTGCACCGAAGTAAGCTGTATCACCAATGCCGCTGGAAGCTAAATAGGCTAAGCCTTTTTTAGCAACGCCGCGGGGGTCGCGTTCGTAAGATTGGCCGGTTGATGGCTCAAGGATATCACAGAACAGGATAAGGCTGGTTTGAGCGGAGAAAGGATCCAACACTGCAGTGGTTGGATCAGGCATCAGAGTCATGTCTGATTCGTTAATAGCTTTCCAGCCTTCGATGGAGGAACCATCAAACATAACGCCGTCTTCAAAGGCACCTTCGTCCATAGCATCAGCACACATGGTGAGGTGCTGCCATTTGCCACGGGGGTCGGTAAAGCGAAGGTCGATATATTCAATATCGTTTTCTTGAACCAGGTTGATAACGTCCTGAACGTTTTTGCAATCAAAGGCCATCTCTAGCGTTTCCTCTTGCTCGTGTGTTTAAACTAATCAAAAAACCGACAATGCCCTCATTGGCCGCCGATTTTTGTTTCTCTTAAATAGCTTCCGTACCTGTTTCACCGGTCCGAATGCGAATTGCGTCGTCAATGGTCGATATAAAGATTTTACCATCGCCAATACGACCTGTTTGGGCAGCGTTTTGGATGGCTTCTACGGCTTGCTCGACTAGGCCATCATCGATAACCAGTTCAATTTTGACCTTGGGGAGGAAGTCAACAACATACTCGGCACCACGGTATAGCTCCGTGTGACCTTTTTGACGTCCAAAGCCTTTAGCTTCAAGAACTGTGATACCTTGGAGGCCGATCTCGTGAAGAGCCTCTTTTACCTCGTCCAGCTTAAATGGCTTAATGATCGCTTCGATCTTTTTCATAGCGTTCGGCCTCTAGCAGAAATAGTTTTCTAAAATTTTTAAGCCACTCACAACCAAAATAAACATTATTAGGTCTGAGTAAGCGGCGGTACACTAGCAGTTTCCATGCCATGTGCGGGTCTTTTGCGCATTCCTGCCAAAAAAACCAAACAAACATGGCCGGAGGATTAAAAAACATCAATAATTATGATTAAAAAATGGGCAACAGCCTATTTGGTGAGCGTTTGCGTGGGGTTATTTTGCATCCGTCAAGCGTTTTTGCCAAAGTCCGACAAGACTCGTATCGCCCCCTTTCACAGTTCCATGAAATTTCACCATCCATTTGGCAAGGTGTTTTATATAGTCTATATCCCCTTCTTTTTTCCCAAGCTCAAAGGCTTGATCAGCGAGCTTTACACCACGCTTCAGGTCATACTTAATACCTCGTCCTAAAAGAAGTTGGCGGCTATAATTGCCATAAGCTTTATAAAATTCGCCTTCGATACCTTTTTCCCAATAGAGCTTAGCTTTCGAGAAATCCTTCTTAACCCCGAGGCCATTGACATAAAGGGCTGCTAGAAGGTTGTGGCATTTCGGGTCTTGCTCTTTGGCACAAGCCTTTAGAGCCCCCTTGTAATCTTTCTCAATATAAGCGGCACGTGCTTGGTCGTACCCCACTTCGGTAGGAAGAATGAAGGTTATCATAACTATCGCTGTAATGATGATAATTACAGCAGTAATGATGGATAGTTTTAGGCCCATAGTATCCTCAATGTTTTGGTTTTATTTGTAGCTATTATCGTGTGAGTTAGATCAATGTGCAAATGGATATTTATGTCATGGAATATCTTATGCTAAACAAAGAAAACAGTTTCTCTCAGAGGTAAATAAATGAAACCGGCAAATACCATTCTTTCCAGCTACGGCACCACCATTTTTCAAACCATGTCCGTCCTTGCTATGGAACATAAAGCTGTAAATTTAGGGCAGGGGTTTCCGGAAGGTTTGGAACCTGAGGATGTATTGGAAGTGGCTGCGAAGGCAGTTCGGGAAGGGCCGCATCAGTACCCACATATGCTGGGTATTCCTGAACTTCGTCAGCAAATAGCGGCTCACGAAAAGAGGTTTTATGATTTAGATGTAGATTGGAACTCTGAAGTGATGGTGACCTCCGGGGCGACCGAAGCCTTGGCAAATTGTATCTTTGGTTTGGTGAACCCAGGTGATGAGGTCGTTCTGATTGAGCCTCTTTATGACTGCTATCTCCCCTTAGTGCAAAGGGCAGGGGGGATAGCTAAAATGGTGCGAATTGACCCACCTAATTGGGAGTTGCCGCGACAAGCGCTGCAAGAGGCTTTTTCAGATAAAACCAAATTGATCATTCTAAACAATCCCAATAACCCCTGCGCCAAAGTTTATGACCAAGATGAACTTACATTTATTGCCAGGTTGTTGGAAAAACATGATGCCTACGCGGTTTGTGATGAGGTTTACGAACATCTTGTATTCGATGGACGCTCACACATTCCCCTCATAACCCTGCCGGGGATGAGGGAACGCTGTGTGCGTATTGCGTCTGCAGGGAAGACCTTTTCTATCACCAATTGGAAAGTTGGCTATATCGTTGCGGCCCCTGCTTTGTTGCAACCCATTGCCAAAACCCACCAGTTCATCACCTTCACCACACCGATCGGGCTGCAAAAAGGGGTGGCTTATGGTTTAGGGAAAGATGATGCCTACTTTAAAGGTTTAATTGCAGATATGCAGGGGCGACGGGATAAGTTAGCTACGGGGCTACGCGAGATTGGGTTCAAGACCTTAGATTGTGCCGGGACCTATTTCCTGACAACAGATTTCTCCCCTCTTGGCTTTAAAGGCGATGATAGCGATTTTTGCCGTCATATTACCATTGAGGCAGGAGTGACGGCAGTTCCGGTTAGTGCTTTTTATCAAGAAGCCGACGTGACACATTTTGCCCGTTTCTGTTTTGCTAAAGAAGATGCCGCGATTGATGAGGCTCTATCTCGATTACAGAAACATTTTAACTAGGCTCGTCCATTATGAGTAATGCCCTTATCCAAATTATAAACAATCTCCTTGAGAAAAGGGGAATGGCTGGGTCCCTAGTCTTGATGATGGCATCTAGTGTCATTTTATCATTTTCTCTGTGCGTATTATTCTATTGGCTATTTGATCCGACTCTTTTTGATCTTCCATTTTCAACTCGTTTTATGATTATTTGGGGGTTACCAATTCTTGTCCCCCTTGTCGTTTCTGCTGCTGTAGCGGTTCCTCTTTTCAAGTTAGTAACCCACCTTGTCCAATTGGAATTGGAACTAAATCAACGGGCAAAAGAAAAGGAAATTTTGGAGGCAAATAACTCTCTCAAATCTAATTTCCTTAATGCCATGAGTATGGAGTTTCGAACCCCACTAAATAATATTGTCGGTTTTTCTGAACTCCTTCTCTCTTTTAAAGATAGCTTCAATGAGAAGCAGCAAGGATATCTTTCACACATTCAAGATAGCGGGAAAGCTTTGTCAGATATGGTGAATGATCTTTTGAAAATGTCTGAAGTTGCTGAAGGTCTTCATTCGACAAAATTTGAAGAAATCAATCTGCAGGACATGCTACGTGATTGTACAGGGATATTGAGTCAAAAGGCTGAGGGACAATCAATCACTCTGGAAGTTTATGACACAGGTGAGCCCGTTTTAGCCAACATAGATGGCTTAGGGGGGCGACGTTGCCTCATGTATGTTGCAGAGAATGTTTTACGCTATTCCAAGCGAAATGAAACCCTTAGCCTTCATGTTGAGCTTAAAGATGGGAGAGTAGTTTTTTCAATTCTGAATTCAAAAATTGATCATGAAAGTCTTGAGCAAGAAGACAATGTAATTAATGTGGCACAGGAAAGTATTTCTCCGGGGGATGAGGCGGGGGCGTTTGCCATGACCAAAGCACTCGTTGAGTTCTTTGGAGGAAAATTGAGGAGTGTTCAGGATAAAGATGGGATCGCAGGGGCCGTTTTTGACTTTCCCGTTGCCAATGAGCGCTCTTAACAGTTATTACCCTTTTTTCTGTACATTTGAATGGATACCGCCGTGACTGCTGACATTATTGCTAACTGCCTGACGGACGCTCATATCCCTGAATTACCCAATTATTATCGGGGCAAGGTTCGGGAAGCTTATACCCTGGATGATGGACAGATCATTATGATTGTGACTGATCGCCAATCGGCCTTTGACCAAATCTTGGCAGCCGTTCCATATAAAGGGCAGGTTTTGAATCAAACCGCACAATTTTGGTTTGAGGCAACAGAAGATATTTGTCCCAACCATGTAATTAGCCTTCCGGACCCCAATGTTGTGGTCGGGCGTAACTTGGATATGCTGCCTATTGAGATGGTGGTGCGGGACTACATGACTGGCTCAACAGAAACCAGCATTTGGCCTATGTATCAGCGCGGTGAACGGGTGCTTTATGGTCATCAATTCCCAGATAGTTTGTCTAAGAACCAAAAGCTCCCAGAAACAATCCTCACCCCAACCACCAAAGCGGCCCAAGGGGAGCACGATGCTCCGATCTCTCCACAAGACGTGGTGGTAACTGGGTTACTTAGCCAAAAAGTTTGGGATGAGCTGGCCCGAATTAGTTTAGCCCTCTTTGCCCGTGGCCGTGAGATTGCAGCTAAAAATGGTTTGATCCTTGTTGATACCAAGTATGAATTTGGTTTGGACCAAGAAGGTCGGATAACGCTGGCTGATGAA
>JAPHRK010000061.1 GCA_026196105.1 Rhodospirillales bacterium
CTGGAGCTAATGACCCAAGTACTTAAAGAATTTTCTGAGATAAGCTTAATTACGGCCCATACAGGCGAGCTAGGTATGGAGCTGGCAGAAGCCCATCAACCAAATCTTATTCTACTCGACATCAACCTTCCCGGTATGGATGGCTTTAAGATGTTGGAACATCTGCAAAAAGGGAAAGTAACCCGCAATATTCCTGTTATCGCTGTCAGTGCAGCAGCCATGCCTAAAGATATTGCCAAAGGGCTTGAAGCAGGCTTCGTAGAATACCTCACCAAGCCCATTAACATTGGCAAAACCCTTGCCGCGATCTCTAGTGTTTTAGATGACTAGTTTTAATCACTAAAAGTCGAGGTCTGCATAATGCTTTGGCGGTGGCATAGCGGGTACGGTTTCTGCAAGTAAGCTGCGGAAACTTGGCCGAGATTTTATCCGTGCATACCAATTTTTCGCCTCTGGATAATCTCCCCAAGGAACATCATCAATATAATCTATACATGAAATATGAGCTGCTGCCGATAAATCAGCTAAGCTCATATGCTCTCCTGCCAACCAGGAGCGACGCTCAATTAAATAAGTAATATATTCCATATGATGTTTAATATTGGTTTTCCCCGCCCTGATCGCTTCTGAGCTCGGGGTTCCAAGGCCTAAAAACCGCTTGAGAACTTTCTCACCGATTAGGTTTTCAGTTACCTCAACATTAAACTTCCTATCAAACCAATCGACTAAGCGTCTGATCTCAGCTTTTTGAGCGGGGCTTCCATTAATAAGAGACGGAGAGGGAGTATTTTCCTCCAAATACTCACAGATCACCCCTGATCCAGCGACAACAGTACCGTCATCTTCGTGCAAAACAGGAACTTCTCCCGCCGGGTTAAGGCCTAAAAACCAAGGGCGGCGCTCCCAAACTGATTCGGTAACCATTTCAACCTCAACCCCTTTTTCTTTGAGGGCAAGGCGAACTTTACGACAAAAGGGGGAGAGCCACATTTGATAGAGAGTTGGCATTCGTTCTTTCCGAGGTATTCATAGAATTAAATTGGCTTGTACCTAGCCGAACCGTTACCATGCGCCTTAAGAGTTAAAAGGGAGTGAAAAGATGATCCATCTCCATCAATTTTTTCCAGCTTTTGGGTTTTCAACAGCCAGTAGTTTTTGTCTTAAGATGGAAACCTACATGCGTATGGCGGAAATCCCCTACGAAATCATAGTTGTCGACGACCCTCGAAAATCACCTGTCGGAAAATTACCCTATATAACCGATGGAGCCGAAACCATTACCGATAGTGATTTTATCATTGCTTATTTAAAAGAAAAATACGGTAACCCCTTAGACGAATGGTTAAACCCAGAACAAAAAGCCCAGGCCTTAACCATCCAACGAACAATTGAGGAAAGTCTCTATTGGTCAGCCATGTATTCCCGCTGGGTTGACCCCAAAGGCTGGGAAAAATTACAACCTGCCTTTTTTAAGGTCATTCCCTGGCCCGTTCGGGGTTTGATATCTACCCTGATTCGCAAAAAAATTACCCGCGATCTTAAAGGTCATGGTCGAGGTCTCCATAACAAGGCAAACGTAGCCGCCATCGGCATGACTGACATTGATGCCCTAAGCACCCTTCTTGGGGACAAATCTTATTTTATGGGAGATAAGCCTAGTTCGGTTGACGCTTGTGCTTATGGGCTCTTGGCCTTGATCGCCTATGTTCCTATTGAGTCACCTTTAAAAGAACACTTGCTCACCAAAACGAACCTTATTGCCCATACCGACAGGATTAAAGCGGCATATTTTTAACCAAATTGTAGACAAAAAAAAGCGAGGGTTAAGGGGGGTAGGGATCCCTTAAGCCCTCGCATAAACCATAAACCTCGTTGGGGTGAGGTCTTCTGGTATTTCTCGTTGGACGTATTGCGTGGGTAACGCACATCCAACTCGCAGTTCCAATCAACTATAGTAAACCCTTTTAAGCGCCTTCGGTAAATTCGGTTATTCCCGAAAGTTATTAGGGTATACCCTAAGATGGGGACTCTTTTTTCAATTTAAAGATAAAAAAATAAAAAAGGCGGAGAAAATAGTAGGGGATAGGGGTCCTATTTGTTCTCCGCCTATGAAACCTGCTCCGTGGGGGTGGAGCGAGGATTCCTTGATAGGATTAAAAATCCTTAAATCCATTACCAAAATTATACGAAATTCCAGGGAGAATAGAAATTGAGATCAACCCTCAAAAGCTTAGGGTTTTCCCTAGGGATTTTCATAGCTCCTTGATTACGCTCAACTTATCTTGCGTTAACTTTACTCATCAAATCGGCGATAGAGTTTGCCTGCATCTTGCGCATCATATTTCCCCGATGAACTTCAACGGTTTTGATAGTAATATCCAGTTTATGAGCGATGCCTTTATTGGTTTCGCCTGAAACCACCAGATCGAGCACTTCTTTTTCCCGACTGGTTAGGCCATCGATAAGGGCCTCTAATTCCAGAACCTCCGCTTTTTCTTCGTGAACAAGGCGGCTTTTATTTACCGCTGCCTGTACCCGATCCAACAAAAGCTGATTGTTGAAAGGTTTTTCAATAAAATCAAAAGCCCCTTCGCGCATGGCATGAACCGCCATGGGAACGTCGGCATGCCCAGTAATAATAATAATCGGTAATGCCGGGTCGAGTTTCTTTAGCTCTCTTTGCAGCTCAATTCCGCTCATTTCTGGCATGCGGACATCCAGCAACAAGCAAGCAATTTTACCTGGTCCAAACTTATCAAGAAACGCCCGAGCACTTGAAAAGAGTTCCGTTGGTAATTTAACGGAATCCATCAACCATGAAATCATGTCTCGCACTGCGTCGTCGTCATCAACAACATAGACCAAAGGATCTTGGCTCATGATGTATTACTCCTCCCCCTTGATGGGTAGTTTTAGATGGAACCGTGACCCTCCGCTCTTCGGCGTTTCGTGCCAGAGGTTTCCACCATGGGATTCAATAATTGAGCGACTAATGGACAAACCCATGCCCAGCCCCTCTACTTTTGTCGAATAAAACGGATTAAATAAATTCCTCGCCGCTTCCTCGTTTACCCCACACCCTGTATCTTCAACCATAATTTCAATCATGCCATCATGGTCTGTTATTGTTTTAAGGGTGATTTTATGATCATTTTTTCCGTTCAACGGGCAGGCTTCAATACCATTACGAATAAGGTTGATGAGAACCTGCTGTATTTGAACGGGAACTGCAATAATTTCT
Source organism: Rhodospirillales bacterium (assembly GCA_026196105.1). Lineage (GTDB taxonomy): Bacteria > Pseudomonadota > Alphaproteobacteria > Rhodospirillales > JAPHRK01 > JAPHRK01. Next base: position 3,242 of record JAPHRK010000061.1, read on the forward strand.
GGTAGGTTTTCTCCCAACTCAGTTGTTATTTTTATGTGGTTTTGAGTAAGTTCGCTTTCAAACAAGCGAACCACATCATTGGTAAAATCATTTATATCAACAGGTGCTCGTGCTGATTGTTCATTCTTCAGCATACCTCTAGTATTACGAATAATCAAACTTGCCCGTTCAGCCTGTTCATGAATTTTCTCTGCTGCCTTCAATATTTTTTTATAATCACCACCACTATCATCTAGCTTACTTATTATACCTTGAGCATAGCCTGAAATAACTGAAAGAGGTTGATTAAGTTCATGGGCAAAAACTGTTGTGGTTTCAACCACTTCACTCATGCGGCAAATACGGGCCAAATCGTCTTGGAGTTGTCGAGCTTTCTCTTCAGCTTGCTTACGCTCGTCCATCTCCTTAGTTAGTTCAGCAGTCCGCTTCGCGACCTTTCTTTCAAGATCACGGCCCGCTTCAATTAAATCCAATTCTCTTTGCTTGCTTTGGTAGGCAAGCGCCGCAGATACCCAGATCGCAAAGAAGGCCAACGCCCGGTTGGTCATCACCATCCAAGGGATGCCCAATTCCTGCGATATGAAGTATCCAAGCAAGGTTAAGAAGGACCCAACTAACGCAAGGTAAAAAATGGCCTTCGCTTGGCGAAACCAAAGTCCTACCAGAACGAGGGCAACATAAGGTACTCCCCCCGCAACACCTAGGGGGAGCAGAATATCAAATAAGAAAACAGCAACGGCAATAACACAGCTTATAAATATAAGCATAACCGTTGACCGCTCATCTTTCTTTATGGTCGCCTGTTGAATCACGCACCTCAAGAAAAGTAAAACTCTATCTATTTACCTGACTATACCCTTTTCAACCTCTTGTTTAAAAGGCGAACTTTTAAGCTATGGCTTTTTGGGTGGTCACAGGGTGCTCTAATTTATCAAGCATTTCCTTCGGGATAACCTGCCAAAATTTAGGAAGTTCCTTGGTCCAGTTGTTAAGAAGACGGGCGGCAAAGGGTGATTTGGTCACTGCCGCATGCTCTTCAACTAAGCTTCGCAAAACCTGATCCCAATGGCTGGTTTCCACTTGTTGATAAATCACCGACTCCGGATTGATCCGAGAAGGCAGCTCGCCTTGAGCATCATAAACAAAGGCCATACCTCCGGTCATCCCGGCGGCAAAGTTTGCTCCAACTGCACCCAGACTCACGACAATCCCATTGGTCATATACTCACAACCGTTCGAACCACAACCTTCAATGACGGTCTTTACACCAGAGTTTCGTACCGCGAAACGCTCCCCGGCCTGACCTGCAGCAAAGAGCTTACCTGCCGTTGCCCCATAAAGAACGGTGTTGCCGATAATGGTGTTCTCTTCTGTATTACGAATTGCCAATGTTGAGGTTGGTGGGCGCACAATAATTGTTCCGCCAGAGAGACCTTTGCCAACATAGTCATTACTATCGCCAGACACTTCCAAGGTCAGACCTTGCACGGCAAAGGCCCCCAATGATTGCCCACCAGAGCCACGCAATTTGACATGTAGATGTCCAGGAGCCAGACCATCCATGCCATATTTACGAGTGATCATCGCGCTTAAACGGGTACCAACAGCACGGTGAGTATTTCGTACCGTATAGGTGAGTTGCATTTTTTCACCCAGTTCCAGAGTTGGCTGAGCATCGGCAATCATCCGAGCATCCAGAGTATCAGGGACCGGGTTACGTCCAACTTGCGTACAAATCCGTGCCATGTCACCTGGGTCACCTTGAGCGAGCAAAGGATTCATATCCAAATCGTCTAAATGAGGCGCGCCCCGACTGACCTGAGCCAGCAAGTCCGTCCGTCCAATCACTTCGTTAAGGGACTTGGCCCCCAATCCAGCGAGGATTTCAGCAACTTCTTCGGCAATAAAGGTAAAAAGGTTAACCACTTTCGCCGGAGTCCCACGAAACTTATCCCGCAGGGCAGGGTCTTGAGTACAAACACCAACCGGACAGGTATTGGTATGGCACTGACGCACCATAATACAGCCCATAGCAATCAAAGAAGTCGTCCCGACACCAAACTCTTCACCGCCAAGCATGGCAGCAATCACCACATCACGCCCGGTTTTAATCCCCCCGTCAACCCGTAAGGTCACCCGGTTGCGAAGCTTGTTGAGGGTCAGTACTTGGTTGACTTCAGACAGCCCCATCTCCCATGGAAGACCCGCATACTTAATGCTAGTCAGTGGGCTGGCACCGGTACCACCGTCATAGCCAGAAATAAGGATTACATCTGCGTTGGCTTTGGCCACACCCGCCGCAATAGTCCCCACACCGGAGCGGGCGACCAGTTTAACACACACCTTCGCCGTTGGATTAATCTGCTTGAGGTCATAAATAAGCTGGGCCAAATCCTCGATGGAATAAATATCATGGTGCGGAGGTGGTGAAATTAGGGTCACACCCGGGGTCGAGTAGCGCAGCTTAGCAATCTCTAGAGATACCTTATAGCCAGGTAACTGACCGCCTTCGCCCGGCTTCGCCCCTTGAGCCACTTTGATTTGAATTTCACGACAATTATTAAGATATTCAGCCGTGACACCAAAGCGTCCTGAGGCTACCTGCTTAATCGCTGAGCTGGCATTATCCCCATTAGGACGTGGGGTGAACCGCTCTGAGTCTTCCCCTCCTTCACCGGAATTAGATTTTGCCCCGATCCGGTTCATGGCAATGGCCAAAGTCTCATGAGCTTCCGGCGACAAGGCCCCTTGGGACATGGCTGGCGTAATGAAACGTTTGCGAATTTCTGTAATGGATTCCACATCATCCGTTGAAATCGGCTTGGTTAACGAATTAAAGCTAAGCAAATCTCTCAATTGAATGGGATCGCCTTCATTAATGCCTTTGGCATATTGCCGATAAAGGGCATAGGATCCGGTTTCAACAGCCTTTTGCAGCTTATGAATAAGGGGACCTTGGAAAGCATGGCGTTCGCCACTGGCACGGAAGTTATAAAAGCCACCAATAGGTAACACAGGGTTTTCTTCATCAAACCCAAAGCGATGCACTTCCCGCACCTTGCTCTCAATTCCACTGAGGCCAATACCTGAAATTCGTGAGGTCATCGTCGGGAAATAGGTAGCAACCAACGTGCGCGACAAACCAATCGCTTCGAAACAAGCCCCCCCACGATAAGAACTGATCACGCCAATGCCCATCTTGGACATAATTTTAAGCAAGCCTTGCTCAACAGCTTTTTTGTAATTACTGACACAGGTCTTCAGGCTCAACCCACCGTAAAGCCCTTTGCTATGATGATAAGCAATAGCTTCTTGGGCTAGATAAGCGTTAACCGAGGTCGCCCCGACGCCAATTAAAACGGCGAAGTAATGGACATCTAGACACTCAGCCGAGCGGACATTTAAAGACGTAAAAGTCCTGAGAGACTGGCTGATCAGGTGGCTATGGACCGCCGCCGTTGCCAAAATCATCGGAATCGCAGCACGGGTGACATTCATCGCTTCATCCGTGAGCACCACATGCTTGCACCCGCCACGAACCCCATCATCTGCAGCCTGACAAATTCTACTTAAAGCTTGGGCCAGATTTTCAGAAGTGGTGTCAAACGTACAATCGACTTCCACAGCTGTTTTGCCCATATACTCCCTCATCGCACCAAATTCAGCATTGGTCAGGACTGGGGAATTAAGCTGCAGCAAGTTGAGTTGTTCTTTGCTCTCATCAAGGATATTCCCCAAGTTACCCAACCGGGTCCGTAGAGACATTACCCGCGCTTCACGCAGGGAATCAATCGGTGGGTTGGTAACCTGACTAAAGGTTTGCCTGAAGAAATGATGGAGGCCGCGGTAACGATCTGATAAAACCGCCAAAGGCGTATCATCACCCATAGATCCCATTGCTTCTTTGCCCCCTTCGGCCATGGGGCGCAAAATCAGGTCCATGTCTTCACGGGTAAGAGCAAAACAACTTTGGCGTTGATGAAGGTCGGCTTCATTCAAGATCGCAGATTCATCCCCTCCTTCTTTAATCAGGCTATCAATCTTCGTAACTGAGTCGACCCACCCTTTGAAATCATTGCCGTTGGCGAGATAATCTTTCATCTCACCATCACGATAAAATTTGCCTTCTTTAAGGTCGATGCCCACCATGCCGCCAGGACCAATGCGTCCCTTTTCGATAATTTTTGAATCTTTAACTTCCAGCAAGCCTGTTTCAGAGCCAATGCTCAACAAACCAGATTTAGTCAGGGAGTAGCGCATCGGGCGCAAGCCGTTGCGATCAAGGCCTGCAACCAACCAACGTCCATCCGTGGCACAAACCGCTGCCGGACCATCCCAAGGCTCCATAACGCTGTTACAATAATTAAACATCGCTGTATGCTCAGGAGGCATGGTGGCGTTTTGCCCGGTGGACTCAGGCACCATCAAGGCTTTGACCGCTGGGGCAATTCGCCCGGCACGCGCCAAAAGTTCAAAGGTCGCATCCATCGCAGCAGAATCTGAACTTCCGACCTGAACAACAGGTTTAAGGTCTTCGATTTGCTCTTCAAAGGCAGGTGAAGACATCACCGCTTCGTGACATTTCATCCAATTTATGTTGCCAGTTACCGTATTAATCTCTCCGTTATGGGCCAGCATCCTAAAGGGTTGAGCCAGCCTCCATGTGGGGAAGGTATTTGTTGAATACCGCTGATGATAAATAGCAAAGTTTGAAGTAAACCGCTCATCCAGCAGATCAGGATAAAAGGTCGTTAATTGCTCAGCGAGGAACATGCCTTTGTAGATAACGGAACGGCATGACAAGGAGCAGATATAAAAATCCGTTATATGCTCATCAAGTACCTTCTTCTCAATGCGCCGACGAATGACATACAAATCTTTCTCGAACTGATCTTCATCCGTGCCTTTAGTATTGGCGATCATCACCTGTTCAATTTCAGGCCGTGTCAGGTTAGCTTTTTCACCGACCACGCCAATATCGACAGGCACCTGACGCCAACCATAAATGGTGTAACCAAATTTAATAATTTCTCCTTCGACCACACAACGGCAAGCTTCTTGTGCTTCTAGATCGGTACGAGACAAGAAGACCATGCCAACAGCCAATAGGCCATCCAGAGGCGTATGGCCTGTCCGCTCAATATGATCTTTAAAGAATGCCTGAGGGATTTGCACATGGATGCCAGCGCCATCGCCCGTTTTGCCGTCTGCATCAACAGCACCCCGGTGCCACAGTTTGCCCAGAGCTGAAATACCAGCTTCAACCACAGCACGGGTTGGTACTCCATC
>JAPHRK010000080.1 GCA_026196105.1 Rhodospirillales bacterium
TTTACAAAGACGGCGACCAGCCTTATGAGGGGGATGAAATCTTAATTGATATCAATGAAGACGATCCACCTGACTCTATTGATAAAGGTGCCATTGATATTGGTGAATTGGTTTCAGAAGAATTTGGCCTTTCCCTTGATGAGTTTCCAAGGAATGAGGGGGAAGAGTTCCAGGATTTAGAACTGGGAGCTCCCGAAGAACCAAGCGATTCTGAAAACCCATTTGCTGCATTAAAAAAATTGCACGATAAACTGAGTTAATCGTGCTTATTAACCTTGCCCGCTTGCGGGTTTTTGTTTATTTAGTCTGCCCTTTGCTAATAGGTAGCAAACCCTTTGCTAATAGGTAGCAAACTGAGAGTATCTAGATATGGCTGTACCAAAGAAGAAAATTTCGAATTCACGTCGCAACATGCGTCGTTCACATGACGCGCTAACCAACACTGCAAGCATGGAATGCCCAGAGTGCGGTGAGCTTAAGCTCCCACACCACGTTTGCCCAGACTGTGGCTACTATGATGGTCGCGAGGTTACGGAAGCCAGCGACGCTGCATAGTCAGCGTTTGTATTAACGGCTTTCGGGGGACCTCTTGTCAGGCAACCTAAATATTTCAATTGATGCCATGGGGGGCGATTGCGCTCCCGATATGGTTATTGAAGGGCTTGAATTAGCTCGCCAAGGCCATCCTAATGCCAAATTTTTGGTGTTTGGTGATGAGCAACGTATTGCGCCGCTCTTATCAAAATTTACTGAATTATCTAAATGCTGCGAAATTCGGCATACGGATGAAATGGTAACTAATGAGGATAAAGTTGCGACTGCTTTGCGTGGCAAACGTAATTCAAGCATGCGACTGGCTATTAATGCTGTGAAGGATGGTGAGGCTGCCGGAATCGTTTCCGCAGGCAATACCGGTGCCCTCATGGCTATGGCTAAGTTCGTCCTCAGAACTCTTCCAGGCATTGACCGGCCAGCAATAGCAACTGTTCTTCCTACGCAAAAGGAAGATGTTGTTATGCTTGATTTAGGGGCTAATGTTGATTGCAGTGCTGAGAACCTAGTTCAATTTGCCGTTATGGGCGAAGTCTTTGCCCGCAATGTCCTTGGCCTAAGTAAACCCTCAGTTGGTATCTTAAATATCGGAGAGGAAGAGCTTAAGGGCAATGATGCTGTACAAAGCGCTAGCACCACACTTCAAGCAATTGACCTTCCTATAAGCTTTTATGGCTTTGTTGAAGGGGATGATATTGGGGCAGGGACCGTAGATGTTGTCGTTACTGACGGATTTACTGGAAATATTGCTCTAAAAACGGCTGAAGGAACGGCGCAAATGATGGGGGTTTTACTAAAGGAAGCCTTTCAAAATTCGCTGCTTGGAAAATTAGGGGGCTTTCTCGCTATGCCTGCCCTTAAAAAGTTTAAAGCAAAATTTGACCCGCGCCAGCATAATGGAGCTATGTTCTTAGGTCTAAACGGTATATGTGTTAAAAGTCATGGGGGCACGGATGCTTTTGGCTTTTCACACGCTGTTGGAGTGGCGATGGACTTATTAAACCGTAATATTAATGAAGATATTAAAGCAGATCTTGAATGGCTGGCGACCCATCCTGTAACAACTGATACTGATCTAGTGGAAGAAAAATGAGCCGCTTAATATCTCAAGTTATTGGTTGTGGCTCTTATTTACCTGAAAAAGTTGTCACTAATGACGATCTTTCCAAGCTGGTAGATACCACCGATGAGTGGATCACGGCTCGTTCAGGTATTAAGAAAAGACACATTGCGGCTGATGGGGAACTAACCTCTGATTTGGCCTATAATGCTTCGATTAAAGCAATGGAACATGCAGGTGTTACAGCCGATGAGATTGATCTCATTGTTATGGGAACGACCACACCAGATAATACATTCCCATCTACTGCAACAGGTTTACAGGCTCGCTTAGGCATGACCCACGGGTTTGCATTTGATATTCAAGCTGTTTGCTCTGGTTTTGTATATGCCCTAGCAACCGCTGATAACTTTCTAAAAGTCGGGCAAGCGAAAACGGCTCTTGTCGTTGGTGCTGAGACATTTTCTCGCTTATTAGATTGGGAAGATCGGACAACCTGTGTTTTGTTTGGTGATGGAGCAGGGGCGGTTGTTATCAGAGCAGAAGAAGTAGACGATTCTGAAGAAAACCCTCGTGGAATTCTATCTACGCACCTTTATTCTGACGGTCGACATAAAGAACTACTTTATGTCGATGGCGGTCCATCTTCGACAAAAACAGTTGGTCACGTACGGATGGAAGGTAAAGAAGTTTTCCGCCATGCTGTAACTAACCTGGCTGCCGTCGTTAAAACGGCTTTAGATGCGAATGGCTTTGAATCAAATGATATTGATTGGGTTATTCCCCACCAAGCAAACAAGCGGATTCTTGATAGCACTGCGCGGAAATTAAAGATTCCAAGTGAAAAACTTGTGGTTACCGTAGATCGACATGCCAACACTTCTGCCGCCTCTATCCCTTTAGCTTTAGATGAAGCCGTAAAAGATGGAAGAGTTAAGCGAGGTGACCTTATTCTCTTAGAAGGAATGGGCGGCGGATTTACTTGGGGCGGCGCCCTGATCCGATGGTAAATATTTAAAAATACACTTTTTGGAATAAAGTTTCTGACTAAATAATTGACGGATTTTCATCTACAGGTTAGGCTTTTGAATTAAAAGCACAAATAGGGGAACTGGGATGAGTAAAAAAACCATTACGAGAGCACAACTCAGCGAAGCTGTTTACCAAGAAGTTGGGCTGTCCAGAAACGAGTCTGCAGAACTACTTGAAACGGTATTAGATCAAATTTCTTCTTCGTTGGCAGATGGAGATTCTGTGAAGATTTCTTCATTCGGAAGTTTTTCAGTTCGCCAAAAAGGACAACGTGTAGGTCGTAATCCTAAAACAGGTGACGAAGTTCCTATTTTACCAAGGAAAGTCTTGGTTTTCCGCCCTTCTCAGGTTCTAAAAGATCGAATCAATAAAGCCCTGACTCGTTAATAGTAGGTATTTATGACCGATTCGGATAACAGGTCACGGAAATCATCTTCAGCCTTTCGGACCATTAGTGAAGTTGCGAAAGATTTAGATCTTCCTCAACATGTTTTACGTTTCTGGGAAACTAAATTTTCTCAAGTGAAACCTGTTAAAAGAGGAGGGGGGCGACGCTATTACCGCCCTGAAGATGTTGCTCTTTTGAACCGAATCAAACAGCTCCTTTATTCTGATGGTTACACCATTAAAGGCGTACAGAAGCTATTTCGCGATGAATCTCAATCCAAAACGACTTCTCCTTCAGAAAATACAGCCACTTCAGAAACTGCTGGCGGTGCTGGAGAGGACAACACTCTTTTGGCAGCTATTGCTGAGCTTGAAGACCTAAAAGCCTTATTGGAAAAAGCAGCAAACTAACGCTTGCGAAATCAATTACCGAAGGTATAGTGCCGACCGAACGTCCTCACGGGCGTTGATTTATGGTCGGGCAGTAGCGCAGCCTGGTAGCGCACTTGACTGGGGGTCAAGGGGTCGGAGGTTCGAATCCTCTCTGCCCGACCAATTAGAAAAAAATCCCCCACTTTTCTAGAAGCCGCTCACTAATCTGCTTCAATCGTGCTCTTCTCCTCCAGAGCACTAAGTATTTCTGGGACTCGCTCCATATTCATATGGAAAAAGAACTTCCCACCAGGGGCTAACCTTGCCGTTGGTCCTCGTGTGCAGTGCCCTAAACAATTTACCCTTTCTGTCTTTATAGAAAGTCCGCGTTCTTCAATACCTTTTTCGAGAGCTTCCGCGATTTCAATGCCGTTTTGATTAGCACAACATGGCTTTCCAAGGTCATATCGTTTGTTGATGCACATCAACAAGCTTAGATTCTTCGGAGTATCCGACATATATTTCTTTCAAAATTTAAATGATAGCAGTAGCGAGAAAACTCAACTTAAACTAAACTTTAAAATGTATAATTGCCTTATAATGGCATAATTTAAATATAGTTGATTATTTACAAACTTGAAGGATTAAAAATGTCTACACATCCTGATGAATATCAACAGTTTGTTGATCAAAAACGTTTCTTAAGTGAAATCGAACATGGCATTCGCCTCGCGAATCGCGAAATAATTGATAAACGAATCCCTTCGATTACCAAGGATAGTATTCTTTCATTTGCGGTAGCTGTTGCCCGGTTACGCGCAAATTATCTTTCTGCAGCCTTTGAAATAGGGTCAAATGATCGCGGAGAAGCCCCAAATGATGCGACACTCGCTCAATTGAAGAAGGCTCGAGAACAGTTTGAAGAAACCAAAA
>JAPHRK010000060.1 GCA_026196105.1 Rhodospirillales bacterium
ACCGAACTTAGAACTGGAAGCCCCTTGGAAATTGGATTTTGCCGCAATGTTATTGCCATTGTGCGATATGATCATTCCAACTGAGATCGAGCAAAAGATTGAAAATGGCTTACCTCTTGATGAAAACGAGAAAAAAGTACTGAAGTCGGCCCCTGAAACTATACGTTCTATGTTGCAGCAAATCCCACGAATTGCCGAGATTGCAGATATCGTTGCTTCAACCCGTGCAGAGGGCCAACAAGCTGATTTAGTACCCTTAGAAGCAAAGGTTTTAATTGTTTTAGAAGCTTTGGCAAAAGAGACAGCAAGCTTATTTCCCAAAAAAGATACGTTTGAAAAACTGCTTCCTAAAATGGATGGCTACGATGCGAAAATATTTCAGTTGATTCAACAATCGCTCTTAAAAGACGATATTATTGAAATTGAGAAGTTTGAAACCATTAATTTACCCGTTGGTGCTGTGAAAGCAGGTTATACATTAGTTGAAGATTTGGTGACTGGAGCTGGACGCTTGCTTTTGTCCGCAGGCACGGTCTTATCTGAAGCCCATGCCGAGAAGCTCTACTCTATTATTCAAAATGAAAAATTTACAGACACGATTAAAATTATGCGGCCTAAGAAACCTTCTTAGGTTTTTTCCAGCCATTGCTCAGTTCTTTCACTTATCGTTTCATCGCTGAGCTCAAAATCTGCCGATAATGTTGGCGCAAAACAATTTAAGATTTTTTCTGATAGCAGGTATCTTAATGATTCAGGTATGTCTTCTATTGTGATGATATTCCGCATCAAAAATAGTGAAAGTAAGTCTTTAATGCCCGACTGAAGCATCTCTAGATCAGGCTTTTCTTTTGCCTGACGTTTCATTTTGGAAATTTCATGGGCTTGATTTACTGTATCGATTAAAAGGGCCGGTGAACAAGGTTTGGCAAGGTACAGGTGATCTGATCCAACTAAGCGAAAGGCAGTCGCTTGGTTACACTGGCCAGATAAGATGATGCGTGCCGTGTCTGGAAATTGTGCTGAGATGGCTTGGAGTAATTCGTCACCACTCATTTGAGGCATCATCATATCAGAAACAATGACATCAAATGGTTCAATTTCAAATTTTTCTAAAGCTTCATGCCCTGAGTTAGCGAAGCTTATTTCCCAATTTTCTGGTGGTTTGCGGAAAGCGCGAGAAAGGGCACTTAAAACTTTTTCTTCGTCATCTACAAAAAGAACACGCATGTTTACCTCAGTTTATCTAATGGAAATTTGTGAGGATTTTATTGTGTGGCTGTCATTTTCAATATTCCCATTTGGTAACAAAAAATGATGTCCCCAAATGGGAATATTGCGTGGCATCTTGTTTTGTTAAATTTTCAGCAGAATCGAAAACTGATGTGGAAAGGAAATAAGATGAGAATTTTAAAAAAATTAAGCTTGATGATTGTAACTGGTATGACATTAGCCACGTTGTCGGCCCCGCAAGCTGTTGCAGAAACAAAAAAAACGCTCCTTTTTGGCATCGTTCCTCAACAAGCAGCTAGCCGTTTAGCTAAAATATGGGTGCCCTTTATCAACGCTCTCTCCAAAGAAACTGGCTATAAAATTAAGTTTGCGACTATGAAAGATATCCCTACTTTCGAGCAGTGCCTTGCACAGGGGGCATATGATATCGCTTACATGAATCCGTATCATTACACGGTTTTTAGTAAAAAATCTGGATATCGTGCTTTCGCTCACCAGTCTGAGAAAAAACTGAAAGGGCTTATTGTTGTCAAAAAGGATAGCAAGGCAAAGACACTCGATGACCTTAACAACAAAAAGATGGCTTTTCCATCACCGGCTGCCTTTGGTGCGAGTGTTTTACCGCGCGCTGAAATGGCAGCTAAGGGGCTAGCTGTAGATCCGATCTATGTGAAGTCCCATGACAGTGTTTACCGGTCAGTAGCAGCAGGTATATTTGCAGGCGGCGGAGGTGTGCAGCGCACTTTTGGCAGCATGCCCGATGATTTAAAGGATCAACTACGTGTTATCTATAAAACGCAGGCCTATACACCTCATGCCTTTGCCGTAAATAAAGATGTATCCGCAGAAAAAATTGAAAAAATTTCGCAAGCTATGGCGATGATTGAAAAAAAATCTCCCGAACTTCTCACTCTTATCGGCATGAAAGGTTTCGATACAGCATCTGATGCCAGCTGGGACGATGTAAGAAACCTTGGTCTTTCACAATCTCAGACTGAAATTGTGCAGCAAGGTAAAGTTAAATGTCGTTTAGATTAAAAACCATATTAGGTATTGCATTCATTGAGATAGTTCTTTTGTCTCTGCTGGTCTTTAGCAGCATGCAATACCTAAAAAGCTCAAACGAAGAACAATTGGTCAATCGCGCTAAAACATCGGCGCAGTTATTTGCGACTATGACCGCTGATGCTGTGATTGCAACAGATTTGGCGACATTAGACGAATTGATGGCCAAAACCATCACCAACCCAGATATCACCTATATTCGCGCTCGTAATGCAGATGGTTTTGTTCTCTCTCAAAGCGGTGATAAAGAAGCTTTAGGGCGTGATTTTATTGCCGATAAAAACATTGAAGACGCACACTTAGATAAGACCTTTGATGTAAGGCATGAAATTTCGCTTGCCAATGAAGTTTTTGGTTATATCGAATTAGGAGTATCGACCCAAACGTTGGAAGAATTATTGCAAAAAGCCGAACAACGTATGTTTGGTGTGGCTGCTATAGAAATTTTGCTAGTGGGTGTGTTTGGTTTTATCCTCGGCGGTATATTAACGCGGCAACTGAAATCTCTGCAGATCGGTGCAAAACAAGTCGCAAAAGGAAAACTTGGTCATACAATCACTGTACGCGGCAAAGACGAACTTGCTGATACGGCGGAAAGTTTTAACGAGATGTCACGTGCCTTGGAAACCTACGCTGTTGAATTAAAGGAAGCGCGTGATCACGCTATTCAAAAGCGTGCGCTTGCTGAATCTATTTTAGAAGATGCAGTTGAAAGTCTTTCTCAAGGTGTTCTTATCGTTGATGAAAGTAGTAATATTGTGCATGTGAACCAAGCTTTTGCAGATATTTACGAATTAGATGATAACAAAATGTCACAGCTACAAACTTGTTCGGATGTTTGTCAAAACATTGAATCAACTGATGGCGAACAACTGGTGTGTAATCCGCAGTTATCTCAAATGGAAATGCCTGTCTCAAAATTACCGAGTGGCCGTCATGTCATGCATAGTTACAAGGCGCTTTCCATGGGGGGAGGAGTTTGGGTAGATACGGACATTACCCAAGTGATGGAAGCAGAAGAGCGTAATCGCAAACTGGAACACGACCTCCTTCAAAGCCAGAAAATGGAATCAATAGGTACTTTAGCAGGGGGGATCGCCCAC
>JAPHRK010000062.1 GCA_026196105.1 Rhodospirillales bacterium
CAGTTTCTTTCTTTTACCCGTACAGGTAAGAGCAAATTATTACAGCTCCCGCTATTCCTGCGACATCTGCTGTCAAAGCTGCGATCATCGCGTGGCGAATACGCTTGATTTGTACAGCACCGAAATAGACAGCCAACACATAAAAAGTCGTTTCAGTTGACCCTTGAATAGTACTGACTAAATAACCTGTGTAGCTGTCAGGACCAATTGCTTGATCGTTAATAATGGATGCAAGAATTCCATAAGCTCCAGAGCCTGACAAAGGCCGCAACAAGGCCATCGGCAAAGCATCCGCAGGCAAGCCAACTAACTCCGTTACAGTACTGAGGGGCTGGATCAGATATTCCATTGCGCCGCTGGCTCTGAACATGCCAACGGCCACCAAGATCGCGACCAGATAGGGAATAATGCGCAAGGCAACATCAAAGCCATCCTTGGCACCTTCAACAAAAGCTTCATAAACCGGAACTTTTCGTGCCGCGCCAAAGCCAAGAAGCAAAACCATTAACCCAGGAATAATCCAAGGTGCGATTTCCTTGCCATAGAGAATGGTCAAAGGGATGAAAGCCCCGATGGTGAGAAGAACCGCATAAGAAATCCAGGATGCATAGGACTCCCCTGAACGGCTCTCCAGTTCCTTATTCTCCTCAGATAATTCTACTTCATCTCTTTCTATTGTTGCAGATGTTGGAGAAGTTTGCCCACCTGAGTGAGGCGTCATCGGGAAATAGCGTTGGAAGGTTTTTGCCATAAAGATCGCTACGGTGGTTGAAACAATAGTGGCAAAGAGCGTGGTTGGCAGGATACCCGCTGGATCATTGGACCCTGCCGCTGCCCTTAGAGCAATGACGCCAGTGGGCAACAAAGTAACGCTTGAGGTATTAATCGCTAAAAATAACGCCATGGCATTGGTCGCAGTACCTTTAACCGGGTTCAGCTTATCAAGCTCCTGCATAGCCCGGATGCCAAAAGGGGTCGCTGCATTGCCAAGCCCTAAGGCATTGGCCGACATATTCATGATAATTGCCCCCATCGCCGGGTGGTCGGCGGGGACTTCAGGGAACAAGCGAACCATGAGAGGGCGGACAGTTTTGGCGATAATCACCAACAAGCCTCCTTCCTCAGCAACTTTCATCAACCCTAGGAAAAGCGCCATAACACCAACAAGACCAAGAGCAAGGGTAACAGAGCTTTCAGCTGAGTCGACCATTGCAAGAGCCAAACTTTCCATAGGCGCTTGCTTAACTAGATCACTAGGTACCCACGTGATTTGTCGATAACCCGCTACCACAAAAGCAATAACTACAATCGCCAGAAATATACCGTTCAAGTGAAGCTCCCCTATTTTCACTTATGTTGGCTTCTTCTACCTCGAAAAGAAAGAGTAAATTCCACCTTGTCAGCCCTTTGCCTAACCTAGAGCTTATGATAGGTTCGCCTCCCATTTTGAAAATTATCAAAAAGCTGATCTTTACAATGCGCCTTATTTTTTCGACTGCTTTGCTCTTCGTTGCTTTGACTGCCAATGCTCAAGCAGCAGAACCTAACCCCAATGACCCAACCCCTAGGATGGCAATAAAATTCTTGCTGGAGCAAATCCCCCATTATGGTGGGTATAACCATTTGGACCGGGTTGATGAAAATGGTTATAAAATTTCAAAGAGTAACCGGACACGAGCTAGAGTCGAGAAGAATGCTTTTGTGCTTAATGAAACTATCGATGAACGTGGACTGCTTGAAGGCAAAGGTAAATATAAAGCCCTAAAAGCAAACTACATTACATCCATGCCTTTTGCAGACTTAGACCCTGAGAACTTAATCGTTGATGAGGACTACGGCGCACGCCTCATCATACGCTGTAAAGTAAAAGACTGCATGAGCGTTGCCGCTATTAAGGTTCTGGAAACGGATGCAGATAGTTCTTTTTCTTCCTATCGCCGCGTGAAAAACGAGTTTGAAGAAAAACTCGAACAAAATGCTCCGCGAGAAATGAGTAAAGCCAATGAGTGGTCCATTAGCTTTATTGAACTAGTAAGAGCTCAAAGAGTGAGCCGTGCCTTTTCCTATCTGGTTAAAGAAATGCAGAAAGAAGCTCAATAACAGCTTGCCCTCCCCTTTAGGGGGAGGAGTTAAACTGCCGTTACAGCTTCTTCGGCCTGTTTCTCTTTTGACAGAGTGCTCAACCCGATATCGTCTAAAATGACATAAAGAGCCGGGATAACGAAAAGAACCAAGATAGCAGAGGCAATCAGACCGAAAGCAATACTTGTTACTAGGGGGATCAAAATTTGCGCTTGCATGCTGGTCTCTGACAGGATGGGGAGAAGTCCCATAATCGTGGTCAGAGTGGTTAAGAAGATTGCCCTAAAGCGCCCTCGACTTGCCGCCCCTGCAGCCTCCGCAATACTCATTCCTTCACTATGGCGTATTTTGGTAAAGGCGACCAAAAGGATCGAGTTGTTAACCACAATTCCTGCCAATGAAACAAACCCCATCATACTGGGCATAGATATGTCTAACCCCATGATGACATGGCCCCAAACCACGCCAACAAAGGCAAAAGGAATCGCCACCATAACGACAAGGGGCTCAACATAACTTCTGAACTGGAAGCTCAACAATATAAAGACACCAACGAGGCCAACCAAAAAGCCACGTAACATAGATTTTTGGGTTTTCGCCACCTCGTTACTTTGGCCTTGAACCGAAACCTCAACTCCTGGGTAACGCTTAGCGAGGTCCGGAGCAAACCTTTTCATAGTATCCTTGATGATCGTATCGGCATTGGCGACAGAAACATCAAGTTCTCCTTGAATGGTTACTGTACGGCGATGGTCAACCCGATTAATCCGCGCCACTCCCCTGCCCTCGCTAATATGGGCAACGACACTTAAAGGGATCTGAGCACCGTCTTTACCCGTCACAACAAAGTAGTCCAGATCAGCTAAACTATCTCGGTCCTCTGCTATAAGTTGAATATCAACATCAAGGGATTCAGGCCCGACCTGAACTTCATTTGCCGTTGCCCCATAAAAAGCTGAGCGGAGTTGATCGGCAATCATTTTTGAATCAACGCCAAGGCTCAAGGCCCCTTCTTGCATGCGAATTCGTAACTCTGGCTTACCAGGGCGTAGATCGCCACTGATATCCTGGGTCCCCTTATAACGACTAAACCACTCAACTAACTCAGCAGAAGCAGCATTTAGTGAATTCAAGTCATCTCCAATGACACGTACATCAATGGGTAATCCAGCAGGGCCCATCGCTGATTCGGTAAATTTAAGGCTTAAGACATCAGGCATCACCCCTGCTTTTTCACGCCAAGAAGCAATTATTTGGTCAATAGTTTTGGTACGCACTTCTGCCCATAAAATATCCACTGTTATGGTTGCTACATGGGGACCTTCTTCAAATGCAGACAGATTTTTATTGTTCGTAACCATGATATTACGCACCAAAGATTGCTGATCAGGTTGTTCTGGGGTGAACTCCTTACTTGTTGCCTCGATAGCTTTAACCAAGTGATCAACAGTGGCATCAGTTTTTGCTAAAGGAGTCCCTTGAGGTAAAAGTATTCTGGCTTCGATCACATCCCCTTCCAGTTCAGGGAAAGCAACGAACTTAAGTAGCCCACTTGCTGGCATGGCTGCAGAAAGTATGAGAACACAAATAGCTATCCCGATGGTCAGATAACGCCACTGAATTGCGGCCTCAGCTATTCTTCCGACAATATTTCGCCTCAAGAAGTCCAACATATCTTCCATCTTCCCTCTAAGCCCTGTTGGGCGCTCGGTAGTAAGATGTTCCAAAGTATGATGGAGGTGGTTTGGCAAAATAAGAAAGGCTTCAACTAAACTCACAGTCAAAACAAAGAGCATGACCACCGGAACGACTTTAAGAATTTCCCCCATGGTTCCTTCAAGGAAAACCAGAGAACCAAAGATACAGGCCGTTGTCGCAAAGGAAGAAACCACGCCAGGGAATACTTCTTTTGCACCATCCACGGCAGCTTCCAAGGGGCTCTTCCCCTTTTGTCGATGGGCGGCAACATTTTCTGAAATAACAATGGCATCATCCATCAGCACACCAATGGCAATCAACAGCCCCACCATGGTCAGCATGTTAATGGAATAGCCCACCAGCAGCATGAGGCCAATCCCCCCCATAAAAGAGACGGGGAGCCCCATGGCAACCCAGAAGGAGAAGCGGAGCCCAAAGAAAAGCCACATGCCGATAAAGACAAGGATCAAACCCTGCATGCCATTTTTAAGCAGTAAGTCCAAACGATCCTGGACAATTGACGACAGATCATTGGTCACAGTGAGCTGTATACTTTTAGGTGTTATGGCATTTTCATTGGTGACAAAGGCGTTGATGGCATCAATTGCCTTTAGTTGATCTTCTGTTTCTGTCTTGGAGATGTCTAAGATGGCTGCGCGTTGCCCATTGAAAGTGGTTTTACTTTCATCCAACTCAAAGGCATCAGAAATTTGGGCAATATCCCCAAGGCGAACTTGTCCTCCTTGAGTTCCTGAAACAACAATGAGATCTTCAAATTCACTCAAACGGCGTCGTTGATCCACATAACGAACCAAAACTTCCCGCTCTTTGGTTTCGATTGTCCCCAAAGGCAAGTCGATACTTTGTTTGGATATTGAATTAGCAATATCTTGGGCGCTTAAACCAAATTGGCGCAAAGTTGAATCACTTAACTCAATACGGACCTGATGTTGGGAAAACCCTTTAATCGAGACTTGAGAAATACCTCCCCACAAAAGCATTCTGTCTTTTACATCTTGAGCATAAGCTTTCAGGGCTGGTAATTCCCTAGGGCCTATAATCGCAACAGAAGCAACAAAGTCCGTCCGCCCTAATTGTTTGGTCACAGGCGTTTCTGATATTTCTGGGAAGGTTGTCACGGCTTCGACTTCAGATTTCACATCGGTGAAAAATTTATCGAAATCTTTGCCTTCGTTCATTTTGATCTTAGCTTTGCCAATCCCTTCACGAGACTCACAAGTTATCTCTTCAACATTATTGACCTTATCAATCGCATCTTCAATAGGCCGACAAACCCCTTCTTCAACTTCTTCAGCGCTCGCCCCCGGATAAAGAATTTTAACTTCGACTTCCCTTGGCTGAACCCTTGGAAAAGTTTCCCGAAGGAGTTGAGGGCCCGTGATGATTCCGATGACAAAAAAACTAAGCATCATCAGGTTTGAAATTGTTGGATGAGCCGCGCAGAAACGAATCATTTCACGCTTCCTTCCCGCCCAGCTTCTTTGATTAAACTGGCTTGTAAGGATTGGTCATGAACGGGGGTAAGCAAAAGCCCTTCAACAGAAGGAATAACATCTGAAACAATCACCTTCTCTCCTTCAGAAAGGCCATGGGTGACGGCAACAAAATTACCTTGTGAAAAGGCAACTTTGACAGGTTTCATAGCTAATCTATTTTCTTTGGTTACCGTATAGACCTTCTTGCCATGAAGGGCTACGCGAGGAATGACCATAGCCTCTTGAGGTTTTGTCGCTAGCAATTCTACTTCAACAAACATCCCCTTCACCAAAGGGGGGCGTTTGCCAAGAACAGTATTCTTGTATGGATTATCTACAGCAACAATCACTCCGACTGTACGAGTTTGAGGATCAACCGTATCACTAATACGGACCACACGACCGTCCCATTTAACGCCAAACCCACCAGATTTAAGCCGAACAATGGCTGAAATGCTTAAAGTATCAGCGAGTTTCATCATTTGACTGGTATTAACAGTCACTGAACTATTAGAAGAAGCTGTCAAAACCGTTCCGAAACGAGAAAGAGGGACCTGAGCCTCAACCTCAGAAGTTTCAATCGCGTCTGCGACTCCTAAAACCGACCCGCTTTGGACATATTGGCTGATTTCTACATTAGCTTCTGAGATTCGAGCGTCATAAGGCAGAACAATCAATGTTCTTTCTAAATCTAAACGGGCAGCCTCTAGCTGCGACATATAAACAGCTTTTTGTTCTTCAAGAACATTGCGCTGCGTAGGAATTAAATTGAGGGCATTCTTGAGGTTTTGCACTTGCTGGCTTTGGGCCAAGGAATCTCGACGAGCTTGGTCTACTGAAGAAACTGAAGCCGCCCCTTTTTTCTTGAGTTGTTCTTTACGCGCCAAATCCCGCTTTTTTATCGAGAGGACATTTTCCTCAATCGCTAAAGAGGACCGCGTATTGGCCTCTGAAACCTCTGATTCTTTTAGCTGAGCTTCTGTAGCCCTGATGTTGGCTTCAAACTGGGCGATGGTAAGCTGGTAATCCGTCGGGTCGATGCGGACTAACTCAGTTCCTTTTTGCAGGACTGCCCCTTTTTTAAAATCTGGGTTTACGTAAACCGCAGTTCCTTTAACTCTTGAAATTGCGTTCCAAACATTGCTGGGCTTAACGCTGCCGTAGCCGATAGCCCTGGCGACAACAGGGACCTTTGCAGCTTCAATAATTCTGACAGATTTAGCGATTTCCTGGGGAGGCGCTTGGACGGGCCCTTCTTTGTTGGACACCGCAAATGCCATTACAGCAACCCCCAATACAACAGGGGGAATAAAGGCTAGCCGTCTTTTCCATGAAGTCGCCATTGATCTTATCCATATTATTTGTTTTACATGTTAAATAAATAATATGGATAAATGGTTTTTTTTCAAGGACGATTTATAAGAAAACCCTTATTTAGCAACAAATAGGGTGCAGCCGTAGGCCTCACGACACTGGAACTTAGCAAATTCCTCATCAATCCGAGCTAAGGCTTTGTTAGGGTTCGCCATCATATCGGCAATGCGCTGGCACTCACCGTAACCATCTTGTTCATCTTGTGTCTGGAACTGAGGGGTCTCTTCAAATACCCACATGCTGCAATCCCGACAAAAACCAGCATCAACCATTCTTATAAACTCCTGTCATATTATTTTGGAGCTCCACGATAATA
This sequence comes from Rhodospirillales bacterium, assembly GCA_026196105.1. Taxonomy (GTDB): domain Bacteria; phylum Pseudomonadota; class Alphaproteobacteria; order Rhodospirillales; family JAPHRK01; genus JAPHRK01. The sequence continues at coordinate 6,967 of JAPHRK010000062.1, forward strand.
CTTCCAAAGGAATAATGCACCTACTGAACGCCATGGAGACCAGTGTTTAATCAATTCTCTTGTCTCTTTTCCTTTAGGACGATCTTCTATTTTTTTCAAGCGTCGTAATGCCTCTTGCAGAGCAAGATCATCGGCTGGAAAAACATCCGTTCTTCCAAGGCTGAACATAGCGTAAATTTCAGCACTCCACGCGCCAATGCCTTTAAGCTTCACTAATTCAGCAATTGCAGCTTCATCAGCAAGGGTAGGTAACCCCTCTATATCAAGACGCCCTTCAGTTATCGCTAAGGCAACCCCGCGACCATACTCCACTTTTCGTCTTGAAAAACCAAAACCCCTCATTTCCTCATCGTTGAAAGCTAAGAACGATTCTGGAGATTTATCTGGCCAAGCTTTATCAAGGCGCCCGAGAATACCCGCTGCGGCTTCGGTCGAAATCTGCTGGCCAACAATAATCCGTAACAAAGTCTCAAACCCATGAGGGCGAATACGGGGATCAGGATAGCCGACAAGCTCCAACCCTGCTTTCACATCAGGGTCGTTTTCAGCCAGAATATCCAGGCCTTTTTTAATCAGAGCTTCATCCATTTTGCCCTCATTTGCGGAATGATTATTGAATTAATGTTCTCTTAATGTTCTTGTTGCATTATTTCCTTCATGAGCACATCAGAACACGAAATCATCCGATCCGCCAGCATCCTTGTTCAACAACATGGACGTTATGATGCCCTTAATTTTTCAGCGCGAAAAATTGCTGAACTAAAAGAGCATGGCGATATGTTAGGGGTTATGGTTTGGGAGCGTATTTGCTCCACTATACAAGATAAACCCCCTCTTATTTCCCCTTGAACTCCGGGCGGCGTTTATTGAGAAAGGCATCAACGCCTTCCTTATAATCCTCGGAGTCCAAATAAAAATATCCACCTTCAATTTCGTCTTGAGTGAGGTTACTCATAGCTTGGCGGTTCTGGATGAATTTTTTATGCCAACGGGCCGTTAAGGGCGCGCCTTGAGAGATACGTTTAGCGGCCCCATAAACTTCCCCTTCTAAGGCATCATCGGCAACAACACGAGTGACAGCCCCTTTAATATAAGCCTCTTCTGCGTTTAGAACTTTACCTTCAAGCAGCACTTCAGTCATTGCTGCCGCACCGATAATATTCATGATGCCCTCAATTTCCTTAGAAGGCATTGCCAACCCGAGAACCTTAATCGGGGCACCAAATTTCCCGCTCTCACCAGAAATTCGCAAATCACACTGGATAGCAATTTGCAATCCACCCCCCATGCAAGCCCCCCGTATCATAGCAATAGTAGGATGCTGGCAGC
>JAPHRK010000039.1 GCA_026196105.1 Rhodospirillales bacterium
AAGATAAAACAAGTCATTCATTGAGAGAATCTCCTTTGCCTCAATGAATCACAGATTAGCTCAATTGGGAATCTTAAAATTTAATGGGTCCTGAGCCTACAATGTAACTATCAGACCAACTCTGAGCTATGGTAGATTAGGTTAGAGAAATTTTAAGGGTTTTGGCAATTTTAGCCAAATCAATGGCAGCCCCTTTTAAATCTAAACGAGCGATTTTTTGATCCATCGTTTGTAGTTCTTGTTCAAAAGCTTGCTGATCGATCATCTCTTTTAATTCAGCAAATTTCTTTTTCGCCATGAGATTATTTCTCTTCAAAAAGCGATGCAGTTCTAACAATAGCTCTCCTAACCCGTCATTATCTTGCCCATCATCCGCCTGCCCCCAACTAAGCAACTGGTCAATTGATCCCACAACGACCTTAAAAGCATCACTCGTTGCTTTTAAGAGATCATTCAGTTCCTCCGTTCGTTCTTCTTTGATGGCATCATCAAGGGATTTCGCAACATTATAGAGATCTGTCGCTGCAACATTTCCTGCCACCCCTTTGAGGGAATGAGACAATGCTTTTGCTTCTGTCATGTTCCCCACAGCAACAAGCTTTACAAGATTCTTGACGACTGTAGCCTTATCTTTTTTGAATAGATTAAGAATTTTTCCATAAGCAGCTCGGTTACCGTTTAATCGATCTAGAGCCCCTTTCACGTCCAGCCCAGGAAGGGTATCAGGCCAATCCCCATTGGTTGATTTCTCAGAAGGGTTTGGAGTCGGCATAACTTCTTGTTCAACTTGTTGGGGCTTAACCCCGTGAGTTTTTTTCTTAATCCACCGGACTAAAGCGGTAAAGAGAACCGCAGGGTCAACAGGCTTAGCCACATGGTCATTCATCCCTGCTTCAATGCATTTTTGCTTCTCTTCATCAAGTGCATGGGCTGTCATTGCAATTATGGGCATTTGTTCTGGGTTATATTTTCCTCGTATTTTCGCTGTAGCTTCAAAACCATCCATTACAGGCATCTGTAAATCCATCAATACAGCATCAAATTTATCCACCCCCCCTGCTTGCATAATCTGATCGACCGCCTCTTGACCATTATTGGCGACTTCAACAACAAAGCCTGCATCTTCAAGAATACCGCTAGCCACAAGTTGGTTAACCTCATTATCTTCAACCAACAGGACTTGCGCCCCGGCAATAGTTTTTACTAAATCTTGGGGATTGCTTACTTCATGGAAAGTGTCCGTAATTAAATATTGGTCATCAGCAATGGCAATAAGCGCATCAGATAAACTCGTAGGCTCTAGGGGTTTAAGCAAAAGTCCGTTCAAGCGAATACCATGAATTTTTTCTTCGGCTTCAGCTTTCTTCTCTCCTGAAACCATCAAAGCATATCGGGAATGTTTGTCGTCTTTATTTTGCTTTTGAAGCTCTTTTAATAAGGTGACACCATCTATATTTGGCATGTCTAAATCGGTCACAATCAAGTCAAAAGCCTGATCGGGAACTCTGTCTTTATTTAACTTTAATGCCTCCTCACCAGATTTTGCAGTGGTGACTGCTAATTTGAGGTTACCAAACATTTTAGACAATACTTTCAAACTCGCAGCATTGTCATCGACCAGCAAGACAGAACCATTTGCAATATTTGCAGGAACCAAAGCAGCGCGGTCTTCAACTTCATTAAACTTAAATTTGGCTGTAAAGAAGAAGAGGCTCCCTTTGCCATGAGAACTTTTTACACCGATCTCCCCCCCCATCAATCTGGCGAGGTTTTTACTGATGGTTAAGCCAAGCCCAGTTCCACCATATTTCCGAGTAGTTGATGCATCAGCCTGAGTGAAAGATTCAAAAAGACGATCAACTTGGTCAGGGGTAAGACCAATGCCAGTATCTTCAACAGTGAAAGCTAAAAGCACTTCATCGCCCTCAGTATCCATACGACGGATATCAATCGTAATTTCCCCATCATCTGTAAATTTAAGAGCATTATTGGTGAGATTGATGAGGATCTGGCTGAGGCGTAATGAATCACCAACTAAACAAAAAGGCACATCTGGCGCCACGGAGAAAATGAATTCCAACCCTTTTTCTTCGGCTTTGGGGAGCATCATCGCGCTGATGTTATGGAGAACTTCTTCCAGAGGAAACTCAACAGCTTCCAGCTCCATCTTGCCTGCTTCAATCTTAGAGAAATCCAAAATGTCATTGATAATGCCTAGCAAGGTTTTTGAGGCGACACTCATCTTGTGGAGGTATTCTCTTTGTTGGATCGACAAATCAGTTTGTTGAGCCAGATAATTGAGCCCAAGAACCGCATTCAAAGGCGTCCTGATCTCATGGCTCATATTGGCTAAAAAATCACTTTTAGCTTTTGTTGCAGCTTCAGCAGCCTGCCGCGCTTCATCAATAGCTTCCTCAGCTTTTTTCCGTTCAGAAATATCTGTAAAGGTACGAACAAAACCCCCATTTGGAAGAGGGTTATTTCGGACCTCAAGCGTTATATCATGTGAGGAAACTTCAAACATTTCATAGCGGTTGCGCCGTGTAACCTCAAAAGCACTTTCCAACCCCTTTTTGTCAATATTGTTAACCTCAAACCAATGCTCCGTCGCAGAATCAAAAGAGGGGGTTCCCATTAGGTAATCTTCCTCAAACCCGCTCAGTGTCGTCATTCGTTTATTAAATAAGATGACGTTATGGTCAGGGTCGGCAAGAACAATTCCCTGGTCAACACTTGAAATAATGGTTTGGAGCATATCGGTTTGACGAGCGAGCTCTTCTTCAGCTTTTTTCCGATCCGTGATATCCACAGCAATAATGAGAACACCGCCATCTTCCGTTGGGGTTCGGCGTAGTTCTAAGGTTTGCCCATTTGGTATATTTCTCTCATACACGTTTACTTGAGAGCTAAAGAACGCTTCTACTGCTTTTTCTGTGAGGATATCGATATCCCCCTCACCTAAATCACCTCGTTTCGCTTGGAATTTATATAAATCATGAATTGAAGACCCAATTTCAGCCACCCCGTCAGGAAATTGGAACAGTTTATAGAGTAGGTCGTTTGTGCGAGTAATAATGCCCTTTTTATCCGTCTGGAAGAGACTACCAGGAATATGATCTATGGTTTGTTTTAACTGAGCAGATGTTTTAGCTAAGGCTTCTTCGGCAACCCTACGTTCTGTGACATCAACACAAACGGCCATTGCTGCAACAACATTGCCTTCTGCGTCTTTAATGGGGGCTACACTTAAATCTCCCCACAGGATGCTTCCATCTTTGCGGACGTAGCGTTTTTCAACACGAAAGAAATCCAGTTCGCCCTGTATGAGTTTTTGTAACTTACTCCAACTATCTTCTCGATCATCTGGGTGAGTGATATCTGCCGGCGTCAGACTATCTAATTCTGGGCGTTCATAGCCCAACATCTCAGCCCACAAGTCATTAAACTGAATAAAATGCCCTTCCGTATTGGTCGTGCTGATACCAACGGCAGCGTTATCAAATAATGCCCTAAAAAACTCTTCTCGTTCCCTAAGAGCAATCTCCATCAACTCTCGGGTTTCAATCTCTTCATTAAGGGCCTTGGTTCGCTCATCAACCAATTCAGAAAGATGATCCCGGTAAGTTTCCAGCTCCTGTTCCGCACTTTTTTGAGCCGTAACATCAGTAACAAACCCACAGCTTACAGCGGGTTTTTCATTTTCAAATTGAAGTGTTGAAGCCCTAACGATTGTATCAATTTTGAAGCCGTCATTATGAATCAAAGATAATTCATATGTTCGGTTAACGAATTTTCCCGATTTACTTATGTTCTTTTTTAACACCTCCCAGGATTCTTTATCGATAAATCGTTTCGGAGACTTGCCCACCATGTCAACAGGTCCAACACCAAGCATGTCACAAAACGCCTGGTTAACTTCCAGAAAAACATTGTTCTTAATATCAAAGACGAAGACCCCCTGACTTGAAGTCTCAATCATCTTTTTATATTTTTCACTGATGGCTGTTGCATTGCCTCGGTACTTAAAAAATACCCAAGCCAAACAAACAACTAATCCGATAATAATAAGGGCAAGATGTATGAGATTGATTTCAATCACGGCTCAACCTCTCCGCCTATATCCCCCCCAAGGGGGACAGGCGTAATTCCAGTTATTATTCTTATTATTTCATTCTTTATTTTCACGGTCTTATTCTAGCTTTCACAAGAACTTAGCACCCTACCGACCCCTGAATAAAATGTAAAACCCTACACGTTCCAAGCGTCAAGTTAACCCCTTGTGAAGAACGTTAGCCACTTGCTCAATGAGTTCTTCTTCATTGTTCAAGCCAACCCCTTCAGGCGTTATCTTACCACCGATAAGTAAAATTGCTAGTCCATGGACCATCGACCATGCTGAAATCGTAACGATTGAAGGTGTTACGTAAGTTATTCCAGCTTCATCCATTCGAGCCGTTACCCCTTCAAGAATACGGTTAAAACTTTTTTGACCTTCTGACATAAGTTCTGGATGGTTTTTTGGATCTGGTATTTCAGGCCCAAACATTAACTGTAAAAGGGCAGGATGCTTTAAGCCAAAAGTGACATACCCTCTTCCTAGTGCCAATATATTCTCTGCCGTATTTTCTTCCCCTGGGATAGAAATATTTTGGGCTGCTTCCATCATCATAAAGCCCTTAGCCGCGACAGCCGCCAACATCCCCTCCTTATCTTTAAAATGATGATACGGCGCTGTTTGTGAAACACCAACACGGCGAGCAACCGCTCTCAGGCTTAAAGCCTTCAAACCCTCATTCTCAAGGATATCAATGGCAGCATCCACAAGGGCTTCCCTAAGGTTGCCATGGTGATAGGCTTTCTTATTTTGTGAAGGACTTTTTTTAATATTCTTTTTAGGCATCAGCTTCCTAGGATTCAAACTTGACAATGTAAAGTTGCTCAGACATCTTAACACTGTAAACTTTGCGGTAAATCACCCCTTATGACAAGGGGAAAGATAAATCAAACCGTCCTTCAGGAGAGGCTAAGGAGAAATAAAATGAGTGATGATCAAAATTACGATGCCATTATTATTGGCTCTGGCCTCGGGGCAATGACAACGGCAAGTATCCTTGCCAAACTCCATAAAAAACGGGTTCTCGTTTTAGAGAGGCACTATGTTCTTGGTGGTTTTACGCATGTTTTCAAACGCCCCGGCAATCATGAATGGGATGTAGGCATTCACTATATCGGTGAAGTTGGTGAAGGCACCACCATGCGTAAAATATTTGATTTCATCACCGATGGGCAGCTCAAATGGGCTCAAATGCCTAATGAATTTGACAAGTTTGTTTATCCTGACTTCACCTTTGGTCAACAGAGCAACCCAAAAGCTTTCAAACAAGATTTGATCGATAAATTCCCGACTGAAAAAGAGGGGATTGAAACTTACTTTGCTGATTTGCGCAAAATGAAGCAGTGGAACTATTTTCGCCTGCTTGCTGAAGGAAACAGTGGGCTCTTGCGTTGGTTCTTTAAAGGCAAGAAAGAGAAGCTTGATACTCTCGCTTTAACCACCACTCAAGAAGTACTCAATCGTCACTTTACTGATCCAAAGATTAAAGCTCTCGTCGCTTCCCAATGGGGCGATCATGGTTATCCCCCTTCAAAAAGTGCATTCGCCAGCCACGCCCTCATCGTCAACCATTACCTCTATGGGGGTTACTACCCCGTTGGCGGTGCTAGCAAAATTGCCGATTATGTGGTTCCTATTGTTGAAAAACAGGGTGGGAAATTTCTGATCAATCACGAAGTTCAAGAAATCATCGTTGAAAACGGTCAAGCCGTTGGCGTAAAAGTTTTGAAAAAGAAAGGCAAGGGCGGCGAAGTGGTTCGCTATAACGCCCCAGCGGTTATCTCAAATGCAGGGGCCTATCTAACATATGGCAAAATGCTTCCCGAAGAAATTGGGGGGGCCTATGCCAAGGAGCTCGAACCCCTCATTCCAGATACAACAACCGCGGTCCTTTATCTTGGCCTCAAAGAAGGCCCCGAAAAAATGGGGTTTGAAGGAGAAAACCACTGGATTTTTGATGGTTACGACCATGAAGAATATGCCGATTCTGGCGGACCTTTCGATGGACCAGCAAAGGGGTGTTATCTGTCCTTCCCGTCTCTCAAAAACCCGGATGCCGTTACTCACACCGCTGAAGTCATTGGTTTTGTTTCTTATGATAAATTTGCTCAATGGGCAGGTGAACCTTGGAAAAAACGCGGTGATGAATACGAAGCCCTCAAGGAAGAAGTTTCCGAAAACCTATTGGCTTTGGTAGAGAAAAAATATCCCGGTTTCAAAGACCTCATTGTCTATAAAGAACTTTCCACTCCTTTATCTACAGAACACTTCACCGGTAGCCCAAAGGGTTCAATCTATGGCATGGGAAGTTCGCCTGAGCGTTATAAAAACAAAACACTTGCTGTCAAAACCCCGATCAAAAACCTCTACCTAACAGGTGCTGATGCCTTCATATTCGGGATCGGCGGTGCACTTATCGCAGGTGTTGCAACAGCAGCCCATCTCTCTGGTCGCTTCGGTTTTTTCAGAAATTGGAAAACCATCATGGCCGAAAAAAGATAAAGGCGCATTGACTTCCTCTGGGTTTGAGACAAAATAAGAGGGGACGGACTGCCATAATTTGGAGTCCGTGCCTTTAAGAGTAGTTTGTGAATAAGCAGAACTACTCTCAGGTGCCGGAAGAGCCGGGCCAGAATGTGTTAAACCCTCGCTCACTAGAGGAGATGGTTCTATGCCAAGATTATCTATGTTCAATAGCCCTTTACTACTAGGCTTCGATCACTTTGAAGAAGTGCTAGACCGAGTTTCAAAAAGCTCAGCAGAAGGCTATCCCCCCTATAATATAGAACAGATCGGTGAAAATCAGCTTTGCATCACCTTGGCTGTTGCCGGTTTTTCCAGCAACGACCTCTCCGTAACTATTGAAGATGCGCAATTAGTTGTCAGGGGGCGACAAGTTGAAGAAGAGGATACGGGGCGAATTTTCCTTCACCGCGGCATTGCAGCCCGGCAGTTCCAGCGCAGTTTTGTTTTAGCTGAAGGCATTGAGGTCACAGGCTCCCGCCTCGAGCAAGGCTTACTGCACATTGACCTGCATCGTCCAACACCTGAACCCGTAATTAAAACCATCGAAATCACATCTACCGAAGAAAAAACAGCCCCAAAGAAAAAGACTAAAACCATCGACATATAGAGAAATTTTCTAGTATAAGGTGCCCCTTGGTAGTTTTCTGATTTTTTTTGCGGGGCAGGCTGCGATGTTTATTAATAATTTTTTGCGGCTCACCTTGCTGGCGACGCTCTTACTCATAGCGGCAAACAATCAATCCTTTGCCACCAAAAACTGCACATCTGATATAAAAAATGGAGCTTGCCAATCCAACCAATTGGGTGAGGGAAAGCTCATTTCAAAGCGTCAAATGAAATTGGGGAACCATCTAATTTCTTTAAGCGCAGGTATTCCAAAAAAAGCACGACCTGCGGTCTTCAAGTTAATTGCTGATAGCTTGAAACAAATCTACAAAGCCTCCCCTCAAGGCCCCAAGCTTGCCTCTGTTGCTCCAAATATTATTGTAAGAGCTGAAAACCGTTACAACCGTTATGTCGGATGGCACAATATTGCCAACAAGCCTGTATTGGTTATCTCAGCCAGCTTCCTCTTTGATAACGAACCAGGCTTTTTAACAAAAGCTATGACAGAGGAAATGAAGCGCAAAAGCGATCCTACATCGCCATCCCCCTATATCGTAACCATCAACGGTATCAGGCTTGTCGGCTCAATTTATCCAGACATTAAAAACAAAAGTTTTTTCAAGAATGTCAAAAAAGCCCTAGAGATGTCGAATAAACTCTCGCCTGATTTACAGAAATATATCAAAGCCGTTGATGAAATTCGTTACAACCCATCGTCTAAGTATTTTATCAAACAAGGAGCCATCGACGGAGCTGTTGCTTATTATAACAGGGTTATCAGCACTCCTGAAAAACGGATTATCTTTATTCGACGCAAAATGCTTTACAGCTCTCCGTTAGATACCCTCTTAAGTCTCGTTCATGAAGGTAATCATGTAGTCCAGCATGAAACAGCAGAGAAATACAATATGAAACTGCGCCAAGGCAAAGGGAGTAAAGAAGAACTCACCTATGTTGAAACCTGGCACAACATGAGCCGGACCAAAGCAAGTAGAAGTAATTTTGTTCAAAAATTTGAATGCGAAGCAACAGAAACAGAAATTGCTGTGTTAAAAAAACTTGGTGGCTCCCCCAGAACCATTGAGGGCTCTCAGTACCTCAGCATTTGCAAAGGGGCCAAAAGAAAACTCGTTCAGTGGAAAAATGAGAATTATCGCCGAGCAAAAAAAGGGTAATTGCCCCTCAAACTGTTTGGTTATCAAACCATAATATCAGCCAAAAACCCTTGATTCTCCTTGAAAACCTTGACCTGGGCGCGTATAGCCTTCGCTCTTGTTATTAATACTGATTCGGAATTAGAAACCATGACCAAGAGCTGGACACCCACAAGTTGGCAGAGCAAACCTATTATTCAGGTGCCAACCTATCCTGACGCCAAAGAACTTGAAGCGACGGAAAAACTCCTGAGCGCTTATCCACCTTTGGTTTTTGCAGGGGAAGCTCGTAGCCTGAAAGCCTCCCTTGGTCGTGTTGCTGAAGGGAATGCTTTTTTACTTCAAGGCGGCGATTGCGCTGAGAGTTTTGCTGAATTCCACCCTGACAACATTCGCGATACCTTCCGGGTCTTGTTACAAATGGCTGTTGTCCTCACCTTTGGCGCTGCTTGCCCCGTGGTTAAGGTGGGTCGTATGGCCGGGCAATTTGCCAAGCCTCGCTCATCTGACACAGAAACCATTGATGGTGTCACCTTGCCAAGCTACCGCGGTGATATGATCAACGGCTCAGGCTTCACTGAAGCTGAGCGTGTCCCTGATCCAGCCCGCCTTGTTCAAGCCTACAACCAATCAGCCTCGACCCTTAACTTACTCCGGGCTTTTGCCCAAGGTGGTTATGCTGACCTGCACAAGATGCACCAATGGACCTTGAGCTTTGTGGAAGATAGCCCCGAAACAGCCCGTTATAAAGATTTAGCTGACCGCCTAGAAGAAGCCCTGGCTTTCATGGCGGCATGTGGTTTGACTGCAGCAACGGCCCCGCAAATTCGGGAAACAGAATTCTACACCTCGCATGAAGCTTTGTTGCTGAACTACGAAGTGGCCATGACTCGTGTCGATTCTATTCGCGGTGAATATTACGATACCTCTGCCCACTTGCTGTGGATCGGTGATCGCACCCGCCAACCAGATGGCGCGCATGTTGAATTTTTGCGTGGTGTTCACAACCCCATCGGCATGAAGGTCGGCCCAACTATGGACCCCGACGAGCTTATTCGCCTGCTGGATATCCTAAACCCAGAAAATGAAGCCGGTCGCATGACCCTGATTTCTCGTATGGGCGCTGGTAAAGTTGGCGATCATCTCCCCGCTTTAATTCGCAAAGTTGAAGCTGAGGGACGTTCCGTTGTCTGGTCTTGTGATCCGATGCACGGCAACACGGTCAAAAGCTCTACCGGATACAAAACCCGTCCGGTTGATCTGGTTCTTGAAGAAGTACGTGACTTCTTCGCTGTTCATCGCGCTGAAGGTACCCACGCTGGGGGTGTTCACTTTGAAATGACCGGGCAAAACGTCACCGAATGCGTTGGCGGAGCAGCTCATGCCGTGACTGAAGAAACTTTGGGAGATCGTTACCACACCCATTGCGACCCCCGCCTCAATGCCGAACAGTCCTTAGAATTAGCTTTCTTGATTTCTGAGTCTCTAAAGGATGAACGAGATCACTTGAAAGCTGCTAAAGCGTCTTAAAATTAAGGGAGAGGGGCCCATGAGTGATCAAAACAAACCATCGCGCATGGCCTCTTATCCATTAAACCAAGATGTAACGGCCTGGACTGACCGTTATTTCGCCAAAACCAAACAGACCATTGAGCGGTTTGGCGATAAAGAAGTCACCTATGCGGTCTTTATGCGCCGTCCTGTTATCTTCACCCCCCGTATTGCTATCGACTGGTTGGAACAACTTTCTGCCGAGCGGCAGGTTAAATTCAAATTAGAGTCTAATTACGCAGAAGGAGCTTGGGTCGGAGCCGGGGAACCACTGATCTATATCACGGGTTCTTTTTACCATCTGGTTGATCTCGAAACCCTGTTGTTGCAAAAACTCGGTGCCGCTTGTGTTGCCGCCTATAACGCCTATACCATGTGCATGGACCTGCCCAACGTCAGCTTCCTCGCCATGGATGCTCGCCATTGCGCCGGAACGGAAATGGCGGAACTGATGGCCTATGCCGCATCTGTCGGCTCCACTACAGCAAAATCCCAAGGCGGTGCAAAAGGTTTCATTGGCAACGCCACCGATGCCACAGCCCATTACTTCGGCAATGAGCGGGGCCTCGGCACCATGCCCCACGCCCTGATCGGTTATGCAGGCTCCACAGTTCGAGCCGCAGAGATGTACGTTGAAGGCTTTCCTGATGAAGACCTCATCATCCTTCCCGATTATTATGGCAAAGAAATCAGCGACACCCTCGCGGTTTGTCATCGGTTCCCTGAATTGGCAGAAGAAGGCAAAATCGCCGTTCGTATTGATACCCACGGCGGACGCTTTATCGAAGGGCTGGACCCCCAAGATTCCTACAACGTCCTTGAGCGCAACGTTCCCCTCGCCGTACGTCGTTATCGCAATGAAGAAGAGCTGCGCTACCTTGTCGGCACCGGGGTTTCTGCTGCTGCCATTTTCCACATGCGGGAACAATTGGACAAAGCAGGCTTCAATAAAGTTCGCATCATCGCCTCTTCAGGTTTTGGGGTGCAAAAATGCAAAGTCATGGCAGACGTCAAAGCTCCCATAGATGTCATCGGCACCGGCTCTTTTCTACCAAACTCCTGGTCAGAAACCTACGCCACCGCTGATATTGTCGCCTATGACGGAGTATCTTCCGTCAAAGTAGGCCGAGAATTCCTCCTCCGGAAAGAGCAAGAGTGAGCCCACGAAATGAGCACTGAACAAGACGACAAAAAACTCCTCACCCTCGCGCTCACCACGGCGGCTTGGAAAAAGTGGAATAAAGAACGCACAGGTCATGAGAGCTCTAGTCTAGAAATCAACGATTTCATCAAAGGCATGCTCACCGACCTCGGCGAAAAAAATGACCCCGTCTCCATCCTCTACATTGCCACCCAAGAGGCCACCTTAGAGCAAGACCTCATCGACAGTTTCATCGAACACAGCAAGATTTTCGATCATTTTGATGGCAAGGGATAACGCTTTTTCTTCTCCCCCTTCGCAAAAAAACTGCATGGGGGGACTTAAAGAGTAGTCACACCTATACCCCACCTAACGTCACTCCCTGGAGGTGATTGCACCTGAAGAGAAACTACTGGCTGATATTCTCCCCTTTTAAATATATCGCAATTTTTACTATCTACAAAAACAACCTTTTAGTGAATTTTTTATAATCACTGTCTTTATCGGTTGAATTATTCTAATCTATTTTTGGTAGTATTTTTAATAAAATTTCATCTAAAGGATTCGGTCATGAAATATTTACGGTATGGTACGCTGGTTATATCACTGTTTTTAAGTTTAATGAACGGGGTACAGGCCGCTGATTTCAACACAAGGGTGAGTGTAGCTTTTAACATCCCTAGTATACTTAACTTAGTCACAGTGGACTCAACAATGAACACTGACTGGTTTGTCGGGCATCCAGGAGGACGAACTGTCTATAGCACTGACACACTGATCGGAACGATGACGTATGGGAATCCCCCCCAAATTTATGCCCATGCTACCTGGGTAATAAACTATCAACCGAGCACAAACACCATAAATCTTAAACCGGGTAAAACCCACATTACGAATTGGTTCGGCACGCAACGTTGCAATATTTATGAAGATGGCACCTGTAATTGTAACAACAACCCCAATTGGAATATTTGTGCATATACTCCCATGGCAGGTTACGTCACAGCCCTCAAAGCATATGCCATCGCCGCATCAGTCAACGCTAAAGTTGCTTTAGAAGCTCAAGGATATACGGTCGTTCGCAATCCATAACCAAATCTGTGCTTGCAATAGGAAGATGACCCAAATTTCAGCACTGATCGGCCATCTAAGAAGTAGTGTTGGTACTATAGTTATTTTATTATCAGCATAGGATTGACCACCATTTATTGATGATGGTTACTCTAGCCATCCTCACAACTTCAACAATCAAGTTCAAAGGAACGGTGTTCCTTTGTGGTTTGGGTGGTGCCCAAAATTGTCACACTCTTCTCCCTCATCTCACCTTGCTCAGAACCTTTCTAACCGTTACATTGCGCCGCACCTAAATTGTTTATAAGGATGAAACCTATGCATGAGCTTCACGGCTTCTATTTTGAGGAACTGACAGTTGGTCAGACAGACGTCTATGGCAAGACGATTACGGATGCCGACATCCTCATGTTTGCGGGCGTTTCAGGCGATACCAACCCGGTTCACCTGAACCATGAATTCGCCACTCCGACCATGTTTGAAGGTCGGATTGCTCATGGTATGCTTTCTGCCAGTTTCATCTCTACAGTGATCGGTACTAAGATGCCTGGCCCTGGCTGCATTTACGTTGGTCAAAATCTTCGTTTTAAAGCGCCTGTTAAGGCCGGTGACACGGTTATGGCGCGGGTGACGGTAGAAGAACTTTTACCAGCAAAGAGAATGGCTAAGTTAAAAACCATCTGTTACGTGGGTGACAAAATCGTTATTGACGGTGATGCAACTGTCATGGTTCCCGCTAAGCCAGAATAACGGGTTTAACACCAAACATGCGTATCTTCCGCCACTATCAGGATCTCCCCACTGAAGCCCGAGGCTGCTCTGTCGCCATCGGCAACTTTGATGGTGTCCATCGCGGACATCAAGCGGTGATTCATGAGGCGGGGGTATCGTCGAAAGACCTTGGCGGTCCTTGGACTGTGATGACATTTGAGCCTCATCCGCGCATGTTCTTTAAACCCGACCAACCACCCTTTAGGTTAACCCCCATGCGGGTGAAGGCCCAGCAGGTTGAAGCTCTTGGAGCGGACTACATGGTGGTGCTGCATTTCGACAAAGCCCTCTCCAGCCTCTCAGCAGATACATTCATCAAGGAAGTCTTGGTAGATGCTTTAGGTGCACAGCATGTAATTGCAGGTTATGACTTCCAATTTGGCCACGACCGCAAAGGCAATGCTGAACTGCTGCTCGCTAAAGGCCGGGAATACGGTTACCACTTTACGGTTGTTCGTCCAGTTACTGATGATGATGGTCAGCCATTTTCATCAACCCGAGTGAGAGACTGTCTTCGTTCAGGAGACCCCAAAGGGGCTGCTTTTGTCCTAGGACGTGATTTTGAGATTGAAGGCCGGGTTGAGAAAGGTGACCAACGGGGCCAAACCATTGGTTTCCCGACAGCCAACTTGCGCCTCGGCGAATATATGGAACCAACCCATGGGGTTTATGCCATCCGCGCCGGACTTGAAATAGACGGGCATTTCCAATGGTACGATGGAGTGGCTAATCTTGGGGTACGACCTACGGTCAATGACCGAGGCGTATTGTTAGAAGTTAACCTGTTTAACTTTGACCAGGATATTTACGGTCAACACATGCGCGTAGCCTTGGCGGATTTCATCCGGCCTGAAAAGAAATTTGACGGCCTTGATGATCTCAAAACCCAGATAGCTGAAGATGCTGATCGAGCAAAACTCATATTGGCTGGGCATTCCCGAATTATCTAGTCCTCTGGACCGATCCAGGGGACTAAAAAATAAAATACCTGAACATATTATTGCCCCATTACGGGGATAGAAATTAAGCGAGTCAAAAAGATGAGCGTTGATTATAAAGAAACCGTATTCCTCCCTAAAACAGACTTCCCCATGCGGGCCGGGCTGCCGAAGCGCGAGCCTGAGTTCCTTCAGCGCTGGCAAGATATGGGATTGTTTGAAAAACTCCGTGAAACCTCAAAAGGCCGGGAGAAATTTATTCTCCATGATGGCCCTCCTTATGCCAACGGCCACCTTCATGTGGGCCACGCCCTCAATAAAATCCTGAAAGACATCATCAACCGGAACCAACAGATGTTGGGCAAAGACGCCCACTATGTTCCTGGTTGGGATTGCCACGGTCTGCCTATCGAATGGAAGATCGAAGAGAAATATCGGGCCAAAGGCCAAGATAAAGACGATGTGTCGATTGTTGATTTCCGCCATGAGTGCCGAGAGTTCGCCCAAGGCTGGCTGGATATCCAGCGGGAAGAATTCAAACGTCTTGGTATTGAAGGTGATTGGGATCACCCCTACTCCACCATGACCTTTAAGGCCGAAGCCCAAATTGCCAAAGAGCTTGGTAAGTTCTTGATGAATGGCTCCCTGTTTAAAGGGGCAAAGCCAATCATGTGGTCGATCGTTGAAAAAACCGCTTTAGCAGAAGCCGAAGTGGAATATGAAGATCACACTTCAACCTCGATCTTTGTTGGCTTCCCTGTCCAATCAGGCCCCGCGCAATTCCTGGATACATCAATCGTCATCTGGACAACCACCCCTTGGACCATCCCTGGCAACCGGGCACTAGCCTATGGGCCGAAGATTGAATACAAAGGCTTAGAGATCACGAGTGTCTTAGAAGGTAGCGGCCTGACACCCGGGGCAAAGATCATTGTTGCCGCTAACCTGATCCCAGCTCTTATCGAAGAATTTAAAATCGAAAACCCCAAAGTGTTCTGGGAAGGTACAGGTAGCGACCTTGAAGGTATCGTTTGCCGCCACCCTCTTCATGAAGGTGGGTTTGATTTCCCTGTTCCTGCCCTTGCAGCAGATTTCGCAACGGACGAAGACGGTACGGGCTTTGTCCATATCGCGCCGGGTCACGGTGCCGATGACTGGGTCTTGGGTGTCGCTAATGGCGTTCCTGTCCCTGATACCGTAGACGACGATGGTGTGTTCTTTGACCATGTCCCTATGTTTGCTGGACAAAAGGTCATGGAAGTTGGCAAGAAAAAGAAGATCAAATGGCCTGCTAACGCGACAGTGATCACTGCCCTTGCTGAGGCTGGAAGCCTTTACGGGGTGCGGCGCATTACCCACAGTTACCCTCACTCCTGGCGCTCTAAAGCCCCAGTGATTTTCCGCAACACCCCTCAGTGGTTCATCTCCATGGAGATCAATGATCTTCGTAAAAAAGCTCTTAGCGCTATTGAAGAAACACGTTTTGTACCAGAGTCAGGTGCAAAGCGAATTGGAGGCATGATTGAGTCGCGTCCTGACTGGTGTGTCTCCCGTCAACGGGCCTGGGGTGTTCCCATCACCGTGTTTGTGAACAAAAAAACCAGTGAGCCATTGCGCGACCCTGAAGTGATGAACCGTATCGTGAGCGCCTTCCAGGAAGAAGGCTCAGACGCTTGGTTCTCATCTGACCCTACACGCTTCCTTGGCAATAAATACGACCCTGCTGATTATGATCAAGTTACCGACATTCTTGATGTTTGGTTTGATTCTGGTTGTACGCACACCTTCGTTCTTGAAGGCGATGAATGGCCTAACCTTTCCTGGCCGGCCTCGTTATATTTAGAGGGTTCTGATCAACACCGGGGCTGGTTCCACTCTTCCTTGCTTGAATCCTGTGGTACTCGGGAAAGAGCACCTTATGACGCCGTTCTAACCCACGGCTTTGTCATGGCAGAAGATGGACGCAAAATGTCCAAATCTCTCGGTAATATTGTCTCTCCTCAAGATGTAGTGAAACAATCTGGTGCTGATATCCTTCGCCTCTGGGTGATGAGCTCTGACTATGCCGATGATTTGCGGGTTGGTCCTGAAATCATCAAACAATTGGCAGACAGCTACCGCCGTTTGCGCAATACCTTGCGCTTCATCATCGGTAACTTGAACGAGTTCAAAGATGAAGAGCGGCTTCCTGTCGAAGAAATGCCCGAGCTCGAGCGCTGGGTGCTTAATCGGTTGTGGGAACTTGATGGCGATGTTCGACAAGCCAATGAGGACTTCCAGTTCCACCACCTTTACCACAAGCTCCATAACTTCTGTGCTATGGACTTGTCGGCATTCTATTTAGATATCCGTAAGGATGCCCTTTATTGCGACCGCAGCGACTCTATTCGTCGCCGCGCTGCGAGAACGGTGTTAGATGAAATCTTCAACTGCCTCACTGCATGGTTTGCCCCTTTTATTTGCTTCACTGCAGAAGAAGCCTGGCTTGCCCGCAACCCTGGTGATGATCAATCGGTTCACTTGCGCACCTTCCCTGAAATTCCTGCTGGTTGGCAAGATGAGAAACTTGCTGAGAAGTGGGGAACTATCCGTGACCTTCGTAAAGTGGTCACGGGAGCATTAGAAGTTGAACGAGCCAACAAAACCATAGGATCAAGCTTACAAGCCAACCCGGTTGTTTACGCTGATGCTCAATATATTGATGTTCTAAAAGAGTTTAGTGCTGATGAAGCCGCCGATCTGTTCATTACTTCCGGAGTAAGCTTTGGCGATGGAACGGCCCCCGAAGGCGCCTTTATCCTCGACGATGTCAAAGGCGTCGCCGTGGTTTTTGCCCAAGCTGAGGGTGAAAAGTGCCAACGCTGTTGGAAAGTTCTTAAAGATGTGGGAACAGTTGAGGCTCATCCTGAGGTGTGTCCTCGCTGTGCTTATGCCCACGAACATTTCACTTCACAAGCGGCTGAGTAAATTTGATGAAAAAGCACCCGACATTTTCTTTAGGGATCATTATTGCCCTGACGATTACCCTCTCGGATCTTATTTCCAAGTGGTGGATCGTCGAAAATGTCATGCAGCCACCCCATGTTATTCCCGTGACATCGTTTTTTAACATTGTCATGGCTTGGAACAAGGGAGTGAGCTTCGGCATGTTTTCCTCTGACTCCCCCTATAATCAATGGATTTTAGCAGGCTTAGCCTTTTCTATAGCTATAGGGCTCCTCGTTTGGCTTTGGAGAAATGAAGATAAAATTATCGCCGTTTCGCTTGGCTTAGTTATAGGAGGTGCCTTTGGAAATGCGATTGATCGTTTGCATTATGGGGCTGTTGCCGATTTTCTAGACTTCTATATTGGAAGATATCATTGGCCCGCTTTCAATGTGGCAGATATTGCGATATCCTGTGGTGCAGCACTTCTTATTTTTGATTCCTTGTTCCGAAAACAGGAATCCCCTAAAAAGGATGAATAGTTAGATAAATGGTGGCAGTAGGAATGAAAAACACATTACGATTTATCTTCGTCTGCGGGATTGGGGCCTTTGCTTTGACCGGATGTGATAGCATAAGTGAGAACTTAGGTTATTCCAAACGAGCCCCTGATGAGTTTGCTGTTTATCGGCGCGCCCCTTTGAGCCTTCCACCAAGCTATGCTCTTCGCCCTCCATCCGAAGCAGGCAAAGATCGTCCTGGTACTGAATCCATGACAACTGTCGCTCGGCGTTCACTCCTAAGCCAGAGTAGGCAAAAACGTGAAGCTGCTTTAGCAGAGGGCCGTAGTCTAGGTGAACAATCTCTGCTCCGCAGACTAGGAGCTTTAGATATTGACCCAAATATTCGTCGCTTGGTTAATCGCGAAACCTCTATCTATATTGAGGAAGATAAAGAATTTACGGATAAGCTTCTGTTCTGGAAAGAGAAAAAACCTTTTGGCGACACGGTTGACGCTCTGAAAGAAAACAAACGTATCCAGGAAGGCCAAGCCCTTGGCAAAGAAATTGATGGCAAAGGGACTCCCAGTATTGGGAAGAAAAAGAAAAAAGGTCTCCTTGAGGGCCTTTTTGACTAAGTGAGTAATTTCCAGCGCCCCTTCTTTTTGTTTATTTTCATGCTGGCTTGGGGAGTATTTTCCCTAAGCCAAGATGTTGCTGCAAAAGTTTTCAATCCAGAAACTTTCACTTTGAAAAATGGTATGCAAGTTGTCGTGGTGTCCAACCACCGCGCCCCAATTGTTTCTCATATGGTCTGGTACAAAGTCGGTTCTGCTGATGAACTTGAAGGAAAATCTGGATTAGCCCATTTCTTTGAACACCTTATGTTTAAAGGAACTCCGAGTTACCCTGATGGTGAATTCTCAAAACTCGTTGCCCAAAATGGCGGCCAGGAAAATGCTTTCACGTCCTCTGATTATACAGCTTACTACCAAACAGTTGCTGTCGATCGTTTAGAATTGATGATGAGGTTAGAGGCAGACCGCATGACCAATTTAGCTCTGACGAAAGAGGTCATTGAGCCGGAACGGTTGGTTATTCTCGAAGAACGTCGCCAAAGGGTCGACAATAAACCTCGTTCTCTCTTGGCAGAGCAAATGAGTGCATCCCTTTTCCTCAACCACCCTTACCGAAACCCCGTAATCGGCTGGGCCCATGAGATAGAAAAATTATCTCTGGAAGATTTACGCAAATTTTATAAAAAGTGGTACGCACCGAACAATGCTATTTTAGTGGTTGCAGGTGATATCACAGCTGCCCAGCTCAAACCTTTAGCAGAAAAATATTATGGGGTTATTCCCCGTAATCCTGATCTGCAAAAACGCAACCGTGCAGAAGAACCACCTCACCGTGTCCCCAGACGACTGGTTTTAAAAGATGCGCGTGTACGGCAACCTATATGGAGTAGAACCTATCTTGCCCCAAGCTTGGTAAAGAGTGATAAAGCAACTCCGTATGCCTTAGAAGTTTTGGCTGAGCTTCTAGGGTCAGGCTCAAAATCCCGACTTTATAGGGAGCTAACTTTCAAAAAGAAGTTAACTGTATCTGCAGGGGCGAGCTACTCCATGGGTGGGCGAGACCATAGTCGGTTCTCACTTTATGGCAGCCCAACACCCCAAACATCAATCGAACAGCTTGAAGCAGCTCTTGAAGCAGAAATTGCCAGTCTTTTAAAAGATGGGCTTAGCCAAATCGAGGTGGATGAAGCCAAGCAACGCCTCGTAGATAGCGCCGCTTTCGCTCGAGATTCGCTCACCGCTGGAGCTAGAGTTTTAGGTGCAGCCATCGCGAGCGGACAAACAGTCGACGATGTTGAAGCCTGGCCTAGCCGGATAAGCTTGGTCACCAAAGAACAGGTCATGGAGGCAGCTAAAATGGTCTTCAAGCCCTCTCATTCGGTCACAGGGCTTTTGCTTCCTGAAGATAAGCAGGTGGCAAAATAATGTATAAGAAAATTCTTTTTTCCTTACTCTTTTCTTGCCTGTTATCGGTCAGTGCCAAAGCTGTAGAAATTGAGAAAGTGACAGGTAAAAATGGCGTTGAAGCATGGTTGGTCGAAGATCATACCAACCCTATCATCACAGTCTCATTAGCTTTTCGGGGTGGGTCAGCCTTAGACCCAAAAGGGAAAGAAGGGGTTTCCAATTTTGTTTCAGGACTTCTTGATGAAGGCGCCGGGGAATTAGATTCCCAAGCCTTCAGGGGGAAAATGGAAGATCTCTCGATCTCTTTAAGTTTTAGAGCAGGCTTAGAAAGATTTACAGGCACCTTGGCAACACTCAGCAAAAACAAAGACGAAGCTTTCAATCTATTGCGATTGGCTTTAACTAAGCCTCGGTTCAATCAAGAAGCCGTCACACGTATTCGATCACAGATACAAGCATCCTTAAAACAAGCCTCACAAAACCCTAATGTCATCGCTTCTGTTGCTTTTGAAGAAGCCCTTTTTCCTAATCATCCCTACTCGCGCCCGACCGATGGTACAGAAGAAACTCTCGCAACTTTGACCGTTGATGACCTCAAAGAGTTTGTAAAAAAACGGCTGGCTAAAGACAATCTGATTATTGGTGTTGTTGGCGACATCACGCCCCAACAACTTGCTGCTGTTATAGATAAAACATTTAGCGACCTTCCTGATAAAGCGGCACCATGGGAGCTTCCTGAAGTGCTTCCAGCGAAGGGGAACAAACCGATCATCATTGACCGCCCCATTCCACAGAGTGTCATTAGGGTTGGCCAAGTTGGAGTTAAACGTAAGCATAAGGATTTCTATCCGGCTTATGTTCTTAACTATATCCTCGGTGGGGGTAGCTTCTCCTCACGGCTATATAAAGAGATTAGAGAGAAACGGGGATTAGCTTATTCTCCCTACTCGTATCTTTATCCGATGAATTCATCTTCTCTTTTTGCAGGAGGCGCTGGGACAGCAAACGAACGGGTTGGGGAAACAGTTGACGTTCTACTCAAAGAGTGGCGTCGTATGGAGACCAATGGGGCCACGGCTGAAGAAGTAAACAATGCAAAAACCTATCTCACGGGCTCTTTTCCTTTGCGCTTTAGTTCCAGTTCAAACATTGCCAGTATTCTCGTTTCAATGCAGTTGAATGAATTAGGCGACCAGTTCCTCAATGAACGAAATAAGTTTGTTGAAGCTGTCACCCTTGAGCAAGTAAACAAAGTGGCTAAGTCACTTCTTGATACCGATAACCTTGTTGTTGTTATCGTTGGCCAACCAAAAGGATTAAAACAATGAGCGATTTTGGACCTAAGGTAACCTTAAATAATCCTGCATTTATCCACCCAAGCGCCCTCCTTTACGGCAAGGTCACGGTTGAAGAAGAAGCGAGTATTTGGCCTTATGTCGTCGCTAGAGCCGAGAATTATGAAATTAAAATTGGTAAACGAACCAATATTCAAGACTTTGTTATGCTCCACGTAGGTTACGACACACCCACTATCATTGGCGAGAATTGCTCAATCACCCATCATTGCACCATCCACGGCTGCTCCATTGGCAACAACACTCTGGTGGGCATTAACAGCACCATTATGGATGGCTGCATCATCGGCGATAACTGCATCATCGGCGCCCACACTTTTCTCAAAGACGGGACAGTCATTCCAGATAATTCTGTGGTGATGGGCTCTCCGGGCGAGGTTAAGAAAGAACGCAATTCCTATGTCGCCAATTGCATGAACGCAGAGCTTTACCTACGTAACGCCCACTTCTATGCCGAGGGCAAGCATAACGCCTGGGAAGGCCCAGAGTTCGCGGCTGAACTGATGGGAAAGATGAGTGATCTTGGAGCAGAGTTCAAAAAATTATACGGCTAGAGTTGAAAACTCCAGCCGTATTAAAACTAATTATTGGTAACGAAGTTACCTATTCGTAAGTGCGAATATCGTCGATGACTTTGCCATCGTTAGCAAGGGAACCTTTGTCAACGAGAGCGACTTCACCTTTAAGCTTACAGACTTGAGCCAAAGTTGCAGTAATTCCATCCACGGATGGTGATCCATTAACTTCACAGTTGAAAACCATAAAATCCTTGTTGTCTTTATTGTCGACAACCAAACGGCCTTTAATAATTTCTGGGTGACGTTTAACCACTTCAGCTACCTGTTCAGGGTGAACAAACATGCCTTTGATTTTGGTGGTTTGGTCCGCACGGCCCATCCAGCCTTTAATCCGTTTGTTAGTCCGCCCACAAGAGCTAAGCCCAGGCATAACAGCAGAAAGATCACCCGTAGCAAAACGAATAAGAGGATAGAGTTTGTTCTCTAACAACGTAACGACGATCTCGCCAACTTCACCATCAGCAACAGGCTCACCAGTTCCAGGGCGTACGATTTCAACAATCACGCCTTCGTCCATAATCATGCCTTCAAGGGCAGATGATTCATAGGCAATGACACCAAGATCAGCCGTGGCAAAATTCTGATACATATCAACGCCACGGTCTTTGTATTGCTGGCGTAAAGAAGGAGGAAGTGCCTCACCGCCAACCATAGCTTTAGTAATAGAGCTTGCGTCCAAACCTGCTTCTTCAGCTTTATCAAGCAAGGTTTTCAAGAAAGACGGTGTGCCTGAATAGGCTGTTGGTTTAAGGTGGGCAATTGCCGCAACTTGTTGTTCTGTATTGCCAACACCAGCGGGGAAAATGGTGCAACCAAGCGCTCTGGCTGAAGCGTCCATAATCCAACCACCCGGCGTTAGGTGATAAGAAAAACTATTGTGAACGAGGTCACCTTTGCGGAAACCAGCAGCATAGAAAGAACGGGCACCCCGCCAAAAATCGCCATCGCCTTGAGGTTCAAAAATTGGGCCAGGAGATTGGAATATCCGAGCCATCGCATCCAGTTCAACCGTGGCTAACCCCCCAAAAGGCGGTTTATCTTTTTGGCCTTGGATCAGGTCGTGCTTACGGGTAAGAGGTAACTTTGATAATGCCGCACGATCGGTCAAAGAGGCAGGATCAACGTCTTTAAAGACATCGCCATAATGAGATGACTTCTCTTTTGCCAAAGTAATTTGACTACGCAGGGCCTCAAAATGAGCGCTTTCCCGTTCGTCATCCGAGCGTGTTTCAAGCGCGTCGAAATGCTGATCCGACATAACCTATCGATCCTTCCTTTGAAATTCTTTACTGAAAAGGCGGGTTAAGATCGCCTTTTACCCTTATCCTTGGCGTATTAGCTGAGCCAACGCTTGCGGCGACGATAATGTTTCACATCGCGGAAGCTCTTACGCTCCCCAGACTCAAGCCCAAGGTAAAATTCTTTAACGTCTTCGTTGCTTCTGAGAGATTCACCATCACCGTCCATAACGACCCGGCCGTTCTCAAGAATATATCCATAATCGGCATAACGAAGCCCGACCATAGCGTTCTGCTCTGCAAGAAGAATACTAACACCTTCTTTTTTATTGAGCCTGTGAACGATTTCAAAAATTTCTTCAACCAGCTGAGGTGCGAGCCCCATTGAGGGTTCATCCAACAAGATCATCTTTGGGTTTGCCATCAAAGCGCGACCAATAGCGACCATCTGCTGCTCACCACCGGATGTATACCCGGCTAAACTGGTGCTTCTTTCTCTTAACCTTGGGAAGTAATGAAAAACCTTTTCCAATGATTCTTCGATGGCTGCACGGCCATCTGTACGGGTATAAGCCCCGGTCATTAGGTTTTCTTCAACCGTTAAATGCTCAAAACAATGGCGGCCTTCCATAACCTGGATGACGCCTCGTTTGACAAGTTCAGACGGCGTAAGCTTATCAATCTGGTCGCCCATGTATTCGATGCTTCCTTTGGTCACATCGCCACGTTCTGCACCCAGTAGGTTTGAAACAGCTTTTAGTGTAGTGGTTTTCCCTGCCCCGTTGGCGCCGAGGAGAGCAACAATGCCCCCCTCGGGTACCTCGAGGGAAACCCCCTTCAGCACCAGGATGACGTGATCATAGATCACCTCAATGTTGTTGACGGAGAGAAGGGTGTTTCCTGTATCACTCATTTCTAAGTTACCTTTTTTATTCCAATTAAGTACAGATTACATGCACTTACGTGGAGTAATGCCTTTTTCTTTGGCGTACTTCATAGCTGCTTCTTTGTACATTGGACGAACCATTGCATGGTCAGGCATAATCCAATCGGAAACAGGTTTCCAAGTGTTGCCATCCCATTGTGTGATAATCAGCGGAGATGTACCTTCGTGATCAGCACATGAAAGTTTAATAGATTTCATGAAATCCTTCATGCCAAGTTCGGCAAAACGTTCTTCAGTCATGTCCATGTTTTCAAAACCGTAAGCAATCTCAGTTCCGTTAACAGACCGGTTGCCAAATTTCTTTTGAGCAACCTTCATGGCTTCAATAATAATCGCGCCATTAACCATACCACGGTTATAAAGAACTTCACCCCAGTTATTTTTCAAAGCAGCAGCCTTGTCGCCACCATAAAGGCCTTTTAGGATATCAGCATGAAGCTTGGTGAAATTGCCAGGAACATAAAAACTTGCAGCTTTGTATCCAATGGAAGCTTTCCCTGGAGGACGGGTATCATTCTCGCTTGCTGCCCACCAGTTACCAATGAAGCGATCCATTGGGAATTTAACAGCGGCAGCTTCTTTAATAGCGGTAGAGTTCATAACACCCCAGCCCCACATAACAACATAGTCAGGGCGGATTTTACGACCAATGGTCAGCCAAGTAGCTTTCTGTTCCAAACCTGGGTGCGCAACAGGGTGCTTAGTGAATTTAAAACCATACTTTTTGGAGAGAGCAATAAAGGTATTGATTGGTTCTTTACCATAAGCAGAATCATGGTAAACCAATGAAATTTTCTTGCCTTTAAGCTTGTCCATGCCGCCAACTTCAGAACCAATATATTTGGTAATAGCCGTTGCTTGTGACCAATAGGTCGCAGGTGCGGTGAAGACCAGTGGGAATACAGTACCGTCTGAAGCAGCCGTACGACCATAGCCCATTGAGTGAATAACGATGCCGTCTTTTGCAGCGCGTTCAATCAAAGCATAGGTGATACCGGTAGAAAGAGGCATTACAACAGCGCCTTTTTTACCGTCTTTAATTTTAATACGCTCATAGCACTCAACACCACGTGCGGTGTTGTAACCGGTGTCGCATTCTTCCCAGGTCAGTTTAACGCCGTTTACGCCGCCTTGAGCGTTAACGTACTTGAAGTAGTCAACCAAACCATTGGCGTAAGGAATGCCGCCTGGAGCATAAGGACCACTACGGTAAACGAGTAGGGGCATGTATTGCTCATCAGCTTGCACTGGTTCAGCAACTGTGAGACCGGTTATACCAACTGCCATACCGACAGCGGCTAAAATAAGCTTCTTAAGTTTCATATTGTACCTCCCTTAAGGTAATTTATCTCGGTTGTGAAAGTCTCAATTTTTTGTTTCTTCAGACAATCTGCAAATCGAGGGTTTCAAACTCTAACATTAATATTTTTCCAGGGGAAACCCGTAAACCTTGATCTTTCCCAATTAGTGGGGGAAAGGCCAAAGCCGGAGTTTCTCCTTGGCTACTGTCCATAACCGCGCCAACCCATGAGGTTCAACGATTAGGAAGAAGATAATCAGCGCACCCATGATCATAAACTCAACATGGGAAATAACATCAACTGGGATACTGAGGCCCAGCATACCAGGCAAGCTGCTGATGAGAATCGGTAAGACCATAATGAAAGCCGCGCCCAGGAACGAGCCCATAATACTTCCTAAACCACCGATAATAATCATAAACAGGATTTGGAAAGAGCGGTTCACATCAAAAGATAACGGCTCAACAGATCCTGAATAAAGAAACGCCCAAAGAGCACCAGCTACACCACAGTAGAATGAACTCACAGCAAATGCAGAAAGTTTGGTCTGCATGGCGCGAATTCCAATGATTTCAGCCGCAATGTCCATATCCCGGATTGCCATCCAGTTCCGGCCTGTACCAGAGCGAGTAATGTTTTTCGCCGCCAGAGCAAAGAGAATAACAAATGTGACAACGAATAAATACTTGGACAAATGTGTAGCATCAGGACCCGTGATGAAGAAATCACCAAAGATAGCGCGTGGAGGAGCACTAATTACGCCTGAATCTGAATAGTTGGTAAACCATGGAACCCTGTTAAATAGCCACAAGAGGAAGAACTGTGCAGCCAGGGTTGCTACCGCTAAGTAAAAGCCTTTAATCCGCAAGGAAGGGATACCAAACATTACACCAACAAAAGCCGTGATACCACCAGAGAGGAGGAACACGATAATGATGTTCATGTCAGGGAACCCAGTTGATAGTTTATAGGCAGCAAAAGCGCCGCATGCCATAAACCCACCTGTCCCCAGGCTTAATTGTCCTGCATAACCCGTCAAAATATTCAGACCAATGGCTGCAAGGCTTAAAACCAGGAATGGCAACATAATTGAGCCAAGGAAATAATCAGTCCCAAAGACAGGGATTATGACAAAGGCAACGACCAGTACAAAGTATATCCAAATGCGATCTTGAAGGATCGGGAAAATACCTTGGTCTTTGGCGTAATTGGTTTTGAATTGTCCTGCTTCACGATAAAACATAGCCGTTACACCCGTTCAATAATCTTGTCGCCGAACAAGCCTTGCGGCCTGAACACGAGGAAAGCCATGGCGAGCATATAAGCAAACCAGTCTTCGATTGCGCCGCCCACTGCAGGGCCCCAAAATACTTCTGCTACTTTTTCACCAGCACCCACGATCAAACCGCCGATGATCGCACCAGGGATTGAGGTAAAGCCCCCAATCATCAGCACGGGCAGAGCCTTAAGAGCGATGAGAGAAAGGGTGAACTGAACACCCAGCTTACTTCCCCACATGACACCAGCAACCAAACCAACGATACCAGCTACTGACCAAACCACCATCCAGATCGTTTTCAGAGGAATACCCACTGAAAGCGCCGCTTGGTGGTCATCTGCCACGGCCCGGAGGGCACGTCCGATACGGGTTTTTTGGAAGAAAATGGCAAGAACTGCCACCATCAAACCAGCAACAACAGCAGCCGTAATATCAAACCAGTTGATCAAAACACCGCCAACATCAATGGCATCAGAAGGAATGCCGACATCCAAGGGCTTAACGTCTGAACCCCAGATTGTTTGACCGAAACCGTCGAGGAAGAAGGCAATGCCTAGTGTCGCCATGAACAGAATGATTGGCTCCTGGTTAACCAGCTTACCTAGAACCAAACGCTCAATGGCATAAGCCAAAGCTATCATAACAGCCACAGTAGCGATTAAGGCCGCCCACATTGGCAAGCCATGTTCCATCAAGCCAACGAATGTCAAAGCTGCAAAGAGCACCATGGCACCCTGGGCAAAGTTAAATACGCCAGAAGCTTTAAAAATAAGAACAAAACCCAAAGCTACCAAGGAGTACATAACCCCTGTCAGCAAACCGCCGATGAGCACTTCCATGAAGAAGGTCGGGTATTCGATGATCTCGACAATCGGACCAATCGTCATTGCATGTAAAAATTCCATTACTTATGCCCCTCCCCAAAGTTCCCATCGGGATTCACTACGGGATATAAAAAGGCAGCTCCCTGTCTTAAAATCTGCTTAGTCATGAGCAACCCCCAAGTAGGCATCAATAACATCTTGATTATTCCGAACTTCATCGGGGGCACCATCGGCAAGTTTTTTACCATAATCAAGAACAACAACATGGTCGGAAATATCCATCACCACACCCATGTCATGTTCAATCAAAACGATGGTCGTCCCGAATTCTTCATTCACATCGAGAACAAAGCGACACATGTCTTCTTTTTCCTCAATGTTCATGCCGGCCATTGGCTCGTCCAGTAAAAGAACATCTGGTTCAGCAGCTAAGGCACGGCCTAATTCCACCCGTTTTTGCAAACCATAAGGCAAGCGGCCAACGGGGGTTTTACGAATGGAGTTAATTTCCAGGAATTCGATAATTTGTTCGGCCTTTTCCCGGTGCTCCAGTTCCTGCTTAAGGCTGGGGCCGAGGTAAAGAGCGTCTAAGAAGACGTTGCTCTTCATCTTGGTATTACGTCCCGTCATAATATTGTCGAGCGTACTCATCCCTTTAAACAAAGCAATATTTTGGAAAGTCCGAGCAATACCGTTTCTGGCAGCTTCGTGAGACTTTTCAGGTTTACGCACAATCCCCCGGTAAGTAATGGTCCCTTCCTGGGGATGATAGAAGCCTTGGATACAGTTCAGCATTGAGCTTTTACCGGCACCGTTAGGTCCAATAATCGCTGTAAGCTGGTGCTCCCGAGCTTCGAAGCTGATATCGCTGAGGGCTTTAACACCGCCAAACGAGAGGCTGATGTTCTCAACTTTGAGAATTACATCGCCGGCTTCTGGTCTTGCCATATCTAGCTGGCCTTCTTTAAATGTGGTTGGACATCAAAGCACTTGGCGTCACGGATAGGTAAGTCAGCCGTAATACGTCCCTTACGGCCATCTTCAAAAGTAACTTCCGCATCCACATGAACTTCGGGTTTATCAGAATAAAGAGCGTCAATGAGTTGATCATAAC
The DNA here is from genome assembly GCA_026196105.1 of Rhodospirillales bacterium. Lineage (GTDB taxonomy): Bacteria > Pseudomonadota > Alphaproteobacteria > Rhodospirillales > JAPHRK01 > JAPHRK01. The sequence goes on from JAPHRK010000039.1 coordinate 27,918, forward strand.
GTTCAGCAATGAATTTACGGCGCACCTTACGGGTCCGGGTTAATTCACCATCATCGGCATCCAGTTCTTTGTGCAGAATAAGGAAGCGTTTGATTTGAGAACTCGACAAATGTGAGTCAGTGGACAAATCTTCGTTCACTTTCTCAACACAATCTTGAATCAGGTCGTAGACTTCTTTTCTGCCAGCTAAATCAGCATAACCAGAATAAGCTAAATCATTACGTTCAGCCCAACTGCCCACAGCCTCAAGATCGATATTAACAAAAGCCGTTGCATTGTCCTTTTGATCGCCAAAGGTAACTACCTCTTTGACAATCGGGAAGAACTTGAGTTTGTTCTCAACATATTTTGGCGCAAACATTGCCCCATCATTGAGCTTACCAACGTCTTTAGCCCGATCAATGATCCGCAAATGGCCTTCATCATCCAAGAAGCCAGCATCTCCGGTATGGACCCAGCCGTCATCAGTTTTGGTTTCTTTAGTGGCTTCCTCATTTTTGTAATAAGCAACAAAAGTATAAGGACCGCGGTACATAATCTCACCATTGTCGGCGACATTAATTTCCACATCAGTGAAAGGCCGACCAACCGTATCGGATCTGATTTCACCGTTAGGCTGAATGGTAATAAATACTGAAGACTCAGTTTGACCATAAAGCTGTTTTAGGTTGATACCGATAGAGCGGTAGAAAGCAAAAATCTCAGGACCAATCGCCTCACCAGCCGTATAACCCAATTTTACACGGGACATACCCAAGGAGTTTTTAAGCGGTCCATAAATCATGAAATCGCCCAACATATATTTGAGCTTGTCCATCATGCCCACTGGCTTACCGTCAAGAATATCCACACCAACTCTTTTGGCGTGATCCATAAAGTATTGGAAGATCCCACGCTTAATCGAGCTCGCATCTTCCATACGAATCGTAATGGTAGTCAGCAAATTTTCGAAAATACGGGGGGGGGCAAAATAGTAAGTCGGACCAATTTCACGTAAATCAGTCAGGATGGTATCAGGGGCTTCTGGGATATTGACACAATACCCTGCAGTGTATGCCTGAGCGATTGAGAAGATGTGATCACCCACCCATGCCATAGGCAAATAAGCGAGAGTATCTTCTGTATCATCAAGCCCTTCAAGCTTAACGCTTTCCTTACCTGCTTTAACCAAATTGTTCTGGCTCAACATAACCCCTTTAGGGCGCCCAGTGGTGCCAGAGGTGTAGAGCATAATTGCAATTTCTTCACCGTGACCATCCGCAATAGCCTGCTTTAGATCTCCAGAGTTTTGATTGCGGTGCGCCTGGCCTTTAGCCTGCACGTCAACAAAATTATGGATAAAATCATAGTCACCATAATCGCGCATACCCCGACCCTCATCATAGATGATGGTTTCCAAATTCGGGCAGCGGTCTTTAACCTCAAGCATCTTATCAACTTGCTCTTGGTCTTCGACGATCGCGACCTTCACTTCAGCATGCTCGAGAACATATTGCATCTCGTCTGCGACTGAATCTTGGTAGGTAGGGACAGGAACGGCACCAACTGCCTGTGCGGCAACCATGGTCCAGTAAAGACGAGGACGATTATCGCCTACAATAGCAACCTTATCCCCGCGCTTGACCCCAAGCTCTATGAGCCCAGCAGCAAGGTTGAGGATTTCCTCAGCCATCTCTGACCAGGTCCAAACCTGCCAAATCCCTAAATCTTTTTCTCTCATAGCGGGGCGATCCCCGCGAACTCGAGCGTTTTCAATTAAGTACTTTGGAAATGTATCCAAAGACGTATTGCTGTTTGCCTCAGCAGCCATGGCCACCTGCTTATGTTGTTGCTTCACTATTGGGCCAAGCACGGTAGAAGCCTCTCCGACGCTTAGCAAGTACTCAATTTTTGTAGAGTATGAATGATTTATCAGAACTTTATCATTCTGATGAAGGTCACCCCAACTCTCCCTAGTTTCACTCCGACAATCTAGTGTCGATATTTTTTTACGTTAAAAAGGTTTTCCCCTTCAACGTGACAATGGGTAGACAGTTTGCCTAAACCCGTCAAGTGCGGCTTACTTAACCGTCAGCATAAATTAGGTTTCATACCGACTGAAGTGCATCAAGTGTAAAACCGAAATTCCTTAGGCTTTAAGCTATTCCAAAGTGAAAATGAAAAACATCCCTTGAATCGTGAAGAATTGTAAAAGAATGCTAATGCGCTTGCCTATTGGCTCTGAGAGCGCTTGGGTAAAGCATGAGAAAATTCTAGGACAAGACGAAATTATGATGACTCTGAACAAGCGCCGGATTTCTGACGGGGACAAAGTTGACCTGCTCAAATCTGCTCTTGAATATCTAGATGAAGGCTTCTCCATTATGGATGAAGACCTAAAGCTACGCGCTTGGAATCAGCAGTTTTTTACCCTTTTAGACCTTCCCCAATCATTGGCTTATGATGGGGCGCCCTTTGTAGATTTCATCCGTTTTAATGCAGGGCGGGAAGAGTATGGTCCTGGCGATATTGAAGAACAGGTGCGAGAAAGAACTGAGCTAGCTTTGCGGCTCGAATCCCACACAATGGAGCGAACCCGCCCTAACGGAACCGTCTTAGAAATTCGCGGGAACCCCGTTCCAGGCATTGGCTTCATTACAATTTACAAAGATATCACAGAACAAAAAAAGGCGGAAGAAGCCCTCAATGAGGTTGTCGACAATTTAGAAAACCGAGTTAGAGAACGCACATCCGAGCTCCGTGAAACCCTTGAAACCCTTGAACAACGTGAACAATGGCTCCGCCTTGTCGCCAATGCTTTACCAGTTCTAATCGGCTATGTTGATAAAAAGAGAGTCTATCGGTTTTGCAATAAAATGTACGAAGAATGGTTCGGCCTCCCCATAGAAGAAGTTGTGGGTACAAAGGTTGAAGACCTATTTAACGGTGAACTTTATGAAGGCCATTGGTACAATGCAGACACGGCACTCGGGGGAGAATTGATCGCTCGAGAAATTCCTTTGGTGATTAAAGACGGCCGAACTATCCAAATCGCTTTTACCTATCTTCCTCACTACTCTGAAAACAATGAAGTCCTCGGCTACTTTGTTTTAGGACAGGATATTACAGAGCGCAAACAAGCCGACGCCATTGTTCGTCAAGCGCAAAAAATGGAAGCCGTAGGTCAGTTAACTGGCGGAATTGCTCACGACTTCAATAACCTTTTGACCATCATTATTGGCAACTTAGCCCTCCTTGAAGATCAAGACGATTTAGGTAAAGAAACAGAATCCCTAGCCTCCGATGCTTTGGCTTCGGCGAGGCGCGGTGCCGGCATGGTTAAACGACTCTTGGCCTTCTCACGTGAACGCCCTCTTAAGGCTAACGTATACGATCCAAAGCAAGTCGTCGTTGGTATGTCTGACCTTCTGCAACGAAGCCTAGGCGGGTCAATTGAAGTTGAGATTAGGTTCGATGGGGAAAATTGGACCATTCTTTCAGATCCAAATGAGTTTGAAAGTGCTGTCCTCAACATGGCGATCAACAGCCGTGACGCCATGCCTGATGGCGGGAAAATTACGATTTCAGTCAAGGGACACTATATTGGCAAGGCGGTTCACGGTCCTCAAAATATTCCTGAAGGGGAGTATGTGATTGTCTCGGTAACAGATAATGGTTCAGGTATGACAGCCAAAGTTGCCGAGCGCGCTTTTGAACCTTTCTTTACCAGCAAAAAAATCAGCCGCGGCACAGGCCTTGGTCTTAGTATGGTTTATGGCTTTACCCGCCGCTCTGGTGGTCATGCAGAAATTAATAGCAAACTCGGCGAAGGCACCACTGTCACCCTTTATCTCCCCAGGGATAAATCTCAGCAGGAAATCTATGAAGTTTCTGCACAAACAAAAAACAATATTCCTCATGGCTCTGAAACCATTTTACTCGTTGAAGATGAACCTGAGGTAAGGACTTTTACCAGTAAAATTCTTGAAAAGCTCGGCTATGGCGTTCTTCAGGCCCAGGACGGTTCTGAGGGTATAGCGGCACTGGAAAATAATAATTCTATCGATCTCGTCTTGACGGATGTGGAAATGCCGGGTGGAATGAATGGGTTGGATCTTGTCCGCGAGGTACGCAACCGCTGGCCAGAAACAAAAACTTTGGTCATGTCAGGGTTTCCTGATAATGCCCTCGGTCAAGAGGGAGTGGAAATCCCCGAAGGCGACTTGTTGCCTAAACCGTTTGAGAAAGAAGATATTGCTATTATGGTCAGACGAATTCTTGATCGCCCTTGATCACTGACAATATCGAGAAATGAAGGAACCGCTCCCGTGGGAAAAATTCTTGTTGTCGATGATGAACCCGAACTTTGCTCCTTAGTCAGAAGGTGCCTAGAACCTGGCGGGTTTTCAGTTTCTACTGCCCTGACAGGGAAAGATATGCTCAAGGAAATGGGGCAAGATACCTACGACCTGGTTATTTTGGACCTTAATCTCCAAGGCGAAGACGGCCTCACCTATCTCAAAGAGCTACGGAAAGACCAACAGCAAGTCCCCGTTATCATTCTCACGGCTCGGGGCGAACCCATTGAGCGAGTTGTTGGACTAGAGTTAGGGGCTGACGATTATGTCTCCAAACCATTTGAGCCCCGGGAACTTTTGGCTCGGGTTCGCACCGTCTTGCGTCGTGCTAAGCCAACCGATCAACCCCAAGAATTAAACAAACAGAAAAAATTGGTTTTTGAGGGGTGGGAACTCGATATGAACTCGCGTGAGTTAACCACGCCAAGCGGTGAGAAAGTCAAATTAACCACAGCCCAGTTTGATATCCTTGCAGTTTTGGTTACCCACCCGAACGAACCTCTCAATCGCGACCAAATTCTCGACCTCGCCCGTAACCGTATGGGTACCCCTTTTGACCGCAGCATTGATGTCCATGTAGGTCATTTGCGGAAGAAGTTCCAAATCGATTCCCAAAGTCAGGAATTCATTAAAACGGTTCATGGAATCGGCTACCTATTCTCTGCCGACGTCAAACCTGGATAAAAAAATCACGCCTTATATTAAGTGTAATCAAATCATGGTTTTTCATTTTTTGACTACACCACCTGTTTATTCATTTCATTTCTCGTTTCATCCGGTGCTATCGTTTGTTTAGCAGTCCTTTCGTAGGAACTGCCAAAATGAAAGACGGGAAATTAGATGTTCGATATGTTGCAAGGT
>JAPHRK010000032.1 GCA_026196105.1 Rhodospirillales bacterium
ATCGCAACACGTTACGACCGATGTGCTCACACCTTCTTCTCCGCAATATGCATTGCTGCAATTGTCATATGGTGGATTTAATGAGTCCTGAGCCTAGATTATTGAGGTCCCTAGCGACATTGAGATGATCTTTGCCAAAGGCAGCTTCGTCGATGGCAACGGCTTTTTTATATAAAGATTCAGCCTCTAGATTGTCAGCGCGTATAGCTCGATAAAATCCTATTTGGTTAAAAACTCTGGCAACTTTTTCTAAAATCAACTTTTCCTTAGCCCCTCTATCGGCAACAGTGAGGCAGTGATTTTGTAAGCGGTCATAAATTTCAGCCGTAGTCTTATCATAAGTGTTATGTGGGAATTCTGGTAAGGCTATAGATAAGACATTAGTGGAGAACCCAGCCCAAAACTCCGTTTGTTCTTTATCCAGTCCAAATAAAGTAACCTCTTGGACCAGACGGTGGAGAGATATGTTTTCTTCCCCTTTTTTTCCTTCTTCGCGGCTCACCAAAGAATAGGACCTCAATACGCGAATCATATCGTTACGGTGGAGGGTATCGCGAAGGGCTTCGTCAAGAGGGGGTGGTAAGTGCTCGGAGTGGTCTTTAATCAGGTCGAGGGGGATATCCTCTGGGGCCATAAAAGCGAGGAAGGTGAGCAAAGCTTTGGCCTCTTCATCTAACTTTTCAACTGAGATTGCCCAAGTTGCGGCGATGGTTTCTTTATATGTGCGGTTTTCAACTTCTTTGCACAGCAGCTCCGCACCCTTTTCAGCGAACAACTCCCGATAGGCAACAAGGCTAATAGCTGACTCTTTGGCGTAAGCACTGGCATGGGCCAGAGCCAGGGGGAGATATCCCAAATCTTCAGCTAAGGCTGCAGCCGTTTTTCGGTCATCTGAACCCGTTACCCTGAGTAAAAAGTCAGTCGCTTCTTTTGGCTTCATCACCTCAATCGGGAAGGGGTGTGCCCCGTCCCAGATTTGGCGGCGGGTGGTGATCAAGACATGCCCATTTCCACCCGGCAGGAAGTCATCCAGGTCTTTAGGGAACTCACCGTTATCAAAGATCAGTAGCCAATCTTGGCGTTGAAACAATTTATTACGAACAGTATCGCGCAAAGCAATTTCGTTCTGTCCATCCCCTTCAAGACCCAAGTGGGGCGCTAAAGAGGTATAGTCAGCCAACAAACTCCCCGACTCCTCAGCCTTGAGCCACCAAATGATTTTGTAATCCTCTCGGTAGCGATAGGCATATTCCAAAGCCAGTTCCGTCTTCCCCACCCCACCGAGCCCAGCAACCGCTTGAGTTAAGGATGTCGCTTGATTGGATTGCAAGGCATCATGAAGGCTGGTGAGCAGATCATCCCGCCCAGTGAAATCAAAATTACGGCGAGGAAGGTTCCCGAGGGGAGAGGTGTCGATAATTTTCTTTTTATCGTCATTTTCAGGTTTCTTGGTTGTGAAGTAGATTCCCAAAAGTGTGGCAAACACTCCTGAAATGCCAATAAGCCAACCTATTAAAGTATCAAATTCCACAATCCCCTCCCCTTACATTCTCACCACCTTACCGAGAAAACCGTAAGGGCGGCAAGTTACTTTTACCAGTAAGGGTAAGGTCGCCCTCTTAGAGCATCGAGTGGACCCAGACGTTGATGAAGACACCAAGTAGGGTGTCGAAGACGACGATGCCGGTGGCGGTGCCAGGGGGGACATTCAGCGCAGTGCGGGTGATGAACCAGATGTAAAATAATATTGCGCTGATAATCATCAGAGCTATGAAATTGGCGGCATCTGAGGGGATAAGCTCTAATTCAGCCAAGATCGCGATAGGCAGATAGAGAAGGTTTTGGATCACTGCCGACCAATTATAAGCGACGATATATTGGACATAATATTCCTGGCGATCAAACAGCTTTGAGAGCGAAATCATAATCACCGGGAAAACTGTCCAGGCGATTGAGTAACCAATGGTCTCTATGACGATATAGCGCAGAGGCCCGGCTTCCATTTCAGGGGAGGAATAGCGGATCAGCAGGACAATGGCATAAAAAGGCGCAATGAAAGCGGCAGCATAAAAAGATTTATAAAAACCTTCTACTGACACATCGAAATAGCTCAGGCCCTTGGGGTCAAACCGCGCCATACGGTATGCGCCAAAGATACTCCGAGCTACTTCACTACTTGTTATGCTCAAGGCAGGAGGCGCTCCAGGGTGTGTTTGTAAATTTCGGTCAGGTTGCGGATATCAACGACAGAAACCCGTTCGTCAACTTTGTGGGCCGTTTGGTTGATCATGCCAAACTCAGCGACCTCGCAGTAATCTTTAATAAACCGCGCATCGGAAGTGCCGCCCGTGGTATCTAAAACCGGGGTGAGCTTTGTTACTTTTTCAACGGCCTCAACCAGAGCAACACTTAATTTCCCTGGAGGGGTTAGGAAGGATTCGCCGGATATTCTGACATCAAGAAAGTAATCTGTCGAAACAGAGTTAAGCTTCTCTTTGATCCAGTGAATAACCTCATCACCTGTATGATGATCATTAAACCTGACATTAAACCGAGCTTCAATCGCGCCAGGAATAAGATTGGTGGTTGGGTTGCCCACATCAACGGTAGTTACTTCAAGGGTCGAAGGTTGGAAAAACTCTGAACCGTTATCAAGTAGATTGCTGGTGAGCTGATTGAGCATGCTGATCATGCGCGGCACGGGGTTGTCAGCCAGTTGAGGGTAAGCCACATGACCTTGTATCCCCGTCACGGTCAAATGCCCGTTCAGGCTGCCCCGGCGACCAATTTTGATCATGTCGCCTAGTTTGTCTGGGTTTGTCGGCTCCCCGACAATGCAGCAATCGATTTTTTCGCCTCGAGCGTCTAAATCTTTCAGCATTTTGAGGGTGCCATTAATGGCAGGGCCTTCTTCATCTCCGGTAATCAGGAAACTAATCGAGCCGCCAAGACGCCCATCGCGTTCAAGCTTGAATTTTGAAACCGCCGCCGCAAAACAGGCAATAGCGGCTTTCATATCAACCGCCCCGCGCCCATAAACCATGTCATTTTCAACATGAGCGGCGAAGGGATCAAATTGCCAGTCGTTAATATCCCCTGGGGGCACCACATCCGTATGACCCGCAAAACAAATGTTGGGGCCTTCTGTCCCCAAACGGGCGTAGAGATTATCTACATCCGGGGTACCTTCTTCCGAATAAGGCATACGTTCACAAACAAAACCCATCTCACTTAAAGCTTTTTCCAGCACCCCAAGCGCCCCGGCGTCAGCAGGTGTGACACTGGGGCGTTGAATAAGAAGCCTGGTTAACTCAATGGGATCAATGGGCTTTGTCATGGTTTGGGCTTAATCCCGCAACAGTTCGTTGATGGATGTTTTAGACCGGGTTTTTTCATCAACTCGCTTGATAATCACAGCGCAAGACAGGCTCGGGCCAGGGGTACCATCTTTTAAAGGTTTGCCAGGAAGAGAACCAGGAACCACGACGGAGTAAGCCGGAACCCGACCATAGAAAATCTCGCCGGTTTCCCGATCAACGATTTTGGTCGATTGGCCAATAAAGACACCCATCGAGAGAACGGAGCCTTCTTCAACGATCACGCCTTCGACCACTTCAGAACGCGCACCGATAAAGCAATTATCTTCAATGATCACGGGTTCGGCTTGCAGAGGCTCAAGCACACCACCAATTCCAGCACCGCCGGAAAGGTGAACGTTTTTGCCGATTTGAGCACAGGAACCAACGGTGGCCCAAGCATCAATCATCGCTCCTTCGGCAACATAGGCCCCGAGATTAACGAAGCTTGGCATCAAAACCGCACCGGGCGCGATGTAAGCTGAATGGCGAACTGTACAATTAGGCACAGCTCTAAAACCAGCGGCGCTAAAGTGGCTCTCGTCCCAGCCTTCAAATTTTGAAGGAACTTTGTCCCACCAGGTGCTTTTCCCAGGGCCGCCATATATGACGCTCATGCCGTTGATACGGAAAGAGAGAAGAACGGCTTTTTTGAGCCATTGATTTACAATCCAGCCATCATCGGTTTTTTCAGCAACCCGCACTCGACCAGCATCGAGAAGGTTCATTGCCGTTTCAATATCTTCACGTACGGCTTTGTCGCTATCAGGGGTAATGGTATCCCGTTTTTCCCAGGCACCATTAATTTCAGTTTCCAATTCACTATAAGGCATCGAAATCCGCTCTTTTCTTTAACATGTTGAAGGTTTGTGTGTGTGAAGGAGAAAATGAGCGAGGCGGGAGGTGCTGTCAATGGGATATTGGGTACAATTCACCAGGCAGTAAAAATGGTCCTTAACTTACTCTGCAACCGTATCTAGCCAAGCCGTTAAATTATCAGTGCTATAGTCGATATAATCACCTTCAGCACCCTCTCGGCCCCAATGAGTGTCTGTTTGTACCCATAAGGTTGTCATACCGAGTTCAGCAGCAGGAACCAGGTTTTTAGCGATATCTTCCACCATAATGGCCTGTTTAGGGTCCAAATCATGGCGCTGAAGCATCTTATGGTAGGTCTGTAGAGCTGGTTTGGGGATATAATCAGCATTAATAATGTCAAAAATGCCCTCAAAATGATGGGAAACCCCTAGTTTCGCCATTACCCGTTCAGCATGACTGGTTGAAGCGTTGGTAAAAATATATTTTTTACCCGGCAATTGTTGAAGAGCCCCTTCCATAACGGGATTATCCTCAACCGGGGTTAGGTCAATATCGTGAACGAAGTCCATATAATGGATCGGGTCTACCCCGTGATTATCCATCAAACCACGCATGGTGGTGCCGTAATCGGCAAAATATTTTTTTTGTAAGCGGTAAGCGTCGTCTTTTTCCATGGATAAATGTTCGGCGACATAATCCCGAATCTTCACATCAACTTGAGCAAAAAGGTCATTCGCCGCGGGATAGAGAGTATTATCCAGATCAAATATCCAGATTGGCGTGTTTTTGAGGCGATATTTTTCGTCAGTTTTCATCATTTTCATATGGTGTGTTGGAAGCCGCTTCATAACAAGGCTTTATTTTATCTCTTTTGGAACTTTTTATAGTGTCACGGGGTTGAATCTAAGGACAAAATGATCGACCATCCCCATGTGTTAAAGTATCCGAGATAAAAATAAGATAACCGTAACAAAAACCCGGAAGGAAATATGGGCGATAACGCACTCTCTAAAGCTGGGGATATGAACGACAATAGCTTGCTTTCAGAAGAAAGCCTAATTGCCGCCCATCCCGGAATAGCCATCGCCTTTAATTTTAAGGGGAAAGTTCTTTTTCTCAGTCCCAAAGCCCGGGATTTGCGAGATGAGCTCGCCTCAGGCGAAGCCAAAGACGTTCAGCAGTTAATCAAAGAGGTTATCAAGAAAAAGAAGACCGTTACCGGGACTGTAAGTTTTGTCTACACAGGTAAACAAGCTGAATCCACCCTTGAGATCACTCTGATTCCCTTCCCGGAAAGAGAAACTTTTTTACTCTTCGCCCACGATCTCAGCTTAGATCGTAATCTCCGTAACGCTTTGGTCGACTCGCGCCAACGCTATAAAGACCTGGTTGAAATTTCCAGTGATTTTGCTTGGGAGATTGATGAAACCGGGCATTTCATTTTTGTTTCTCCTCGCGGCGCCCTCGGGTTTCGTGCCGGAGATTTTATTAATCAAAAACCAGCAGATTTCTATCTGAACCATATTGAGCCCGAAGAAGCCGAAGCCTTTATCAGCCCTAAATCTGGTCAGCGCGAAGTTTGGGTAAAAAGTGCCAACCGTACCCCTGCTTGCATTGTGGTCTCAAACCTCCCGATGATTACTCAAGAAGGCACTTGGATCGGGGCTCGGGGTGTCTGCCGTGATGTAACCGAAGATCGTCTTCGTGATTCTGCCCTTGAACGGGCTTATCAAAGAGAAAAATTGCTCAATCAGATTGTCACGGTTATTCGTGACGAAGTTGAGCCCTTAAATATGTTAAACGTTGCCGCTTCTGCTACAGCCAAAGGGCTGGAAGGGGTTGGATGCCGTATTTATCGTCATTTTAATTATTGTGGCTTTGATACCGCTGCCGAATATGGCGAGTGTGATGACCCTGTAATTTTAGAGAATACCTTAACGACATTCTCAGCTGATCATGAATCTGAAGAGGTGGAGCTAGGCTCCATGCGCGTTTTGGCAGCTCCAACTCAGTATAATGGTGAAATTAATGGGGCTATTGCTCTGTTTAGGAATGTTTCTGATACCCTCTGGACCGATGATGAAAAGTTATTGCTCATCGATATTGCCAATCAACTGGGCATTGCCAATGAACAGATTGCCAACCACGAGCATATTCTAAAGCTATCTCGTACGGATTCTCTCACTGGCTTGCTTAATCGTAGAGCCTTTTTTGAAGAAGATGTCCCAAGGCGGATTCGACGGTTAGAATTTAGCAAGGAACATGCCGCCCTTATTTACATTGATCTTGATAATTTCAAAGCGGTGAATGATGAATTTGGTCACCAAAGAGGGGACGATGTTTTAATTGCCCTTCGAGATCTACTTTTAGAAACCACTCGCCCTGGAGACGCGATCGCAAGACTTGGTGGTGATGAGTTTGCCGTTTGGATGGACGGTATGTCTGAAAAGAATGTAAAACCCAGGGTCGATAAAATTTTAGAAGCAGGGCGCACCTTAAAAAAATTATCAGAACACCAAAAACCCGGTCTTGGTATGTCCATCGGAGTTGCTATATATGATGCAAACTCCGGCGAAACCCTTGATCAGTTGATTGCTCGGGCTGACGGAGCAATGTATGAAGTTAAGAAAAATGAAAAAGGCAATTTTGCCATCGCACAATCTCCTGGAACGACCTTAAGTGAGGTATAGTTCCGTGCGAAAGGTGAATAAGGGAAAAAACCATGGCTGATAAAAATAATATAGGCCCGGAGATCCTCGAAAAAGGGGAGGCAATCCCTTACGAGGTTGCCCGTGAACTCGTCCAACATGACGACCCTGAAGTCCGGCGAAGATTGGCAGCTCGTGTTGATATTAGCGCAGAAATTCTCTACTTCCTGGCGGAAGATCCGTCTCCTGTTGTGCGCCGGGAAATTGCTTCAAATACAGCCGCTCCACATCAAGCTGACCTTTTATTGCTCCGTGATGCTGATGAAGAAGTTCGCCAAGATTTAGCCCGTAAAATTGCCAAACTTGCCCCTGAGCTCGATGCCGACGGTGTCGATCACATGCGTCAAGCCACGACGGAAGCCCTAGAACAGCTCGCTCGTGACCAAATGACACGGGTTCGGCAAATCCTTTCAGAAACCCTGAAAGATGTCGCCAATGCACCACCTGAAGTGATTAACCGCTTGGCTCGAGATGTTGAGCTTGCTGTTGCTGGCCCCGTTTTAGAATTCTCCCCGGTCTTAACTGATCGTGATTTACTGGCAATCATTGAAAGCAATCCGGTCAATGGGTCGCTGAGCGCCATGGCCCGTCGCTCGCAGGTGGCTGAGTCTGTATCCACAGCTATTGCTGATTCTGATGACGAACAAGCCATTACAGAACTACTTTCTAACTCTAGTGCCCAAATCCGCGAAGAAACCCTGGATATGCTTATTGACCGGGCACCCGAAGTTGAGGCCTGGCACCAGCCGTTGGTCCAACGCCCCACTCTTTCAAATACCGCCGCTGTTCGTTTGGCAGGTTTTGTTGCTGACACCTTGCTTAAAGTATTGGAAGTACGAGAAGATTTAGACCCTGAAACCGCTATTGCCGTTAAACAAGAGGTTCATCGTCGCATTGAAGGTGGGTCTTCCATTGACGATTTAGATATTGGGCTTGAAACCGAACTTGAGGAAGAAACTCCTCACGATGTGGCCCTTCGTCTCCATAGAACAGGAGAACTAACGGAAGAATTAGTTGCTGCAGCTGTTAAGAAAGAAAATCGGCGTTATGTTATTGCCTATATAGCTGCAGCGGCTGAAATGCCTCTTGAGGCCGTCCAAAAAGCTTTTGCTATGCAAAGCATCAAGGGAATTGTTGCCTTGGTTTGGAAAGCTGAATTTACCATGGCTTTAGCAAGTGAAATCCAAAAAATCATTGCCAAAGTCCCGGAAAGCAAGGTGATGCAGCCAGATGAAGATGGCGGCTACCCCTTAAGCGAAGACGACCTAAGCTGGCAAATTGATCTCTTTGATGGTTTTGACGGCTAAATAAGGCTACTTGCCTTTAATCAAAGTCCCGGCACCGTGTTCGGTAAAGATTTCGAGCAAGACTGCGTGGGGGACACGACCATCGAGAATAACCGCACCACCGACCCCTTCTTCAACCGCTTTAAGGCAAGTCTCAACCTTGGGGATCATGCCACCGTTTATGGTACCATCGTCAATAAGGGCCTGGGCATCTTTAGCCAACATATCTTTAATAAAGCCCCCATTGCCATCTTTAACCCCATCAACATCGGTTAACATAAGCAAGCGTTTTGCATCCATTGCCCCAGCAATGGCACCAGCAGCTGTATCAGCATTGATATTATAGGTTTCCCCATCCCGGCCCATACCAATCGGTGCAATTACTGGAATAACATCGGTTTTCAAGAACGTATCGAGCACGTGGGGGTTAATTTCTGCTGGTTCCCCGACAAAACCCAAATCCAGAAATTTCTCAATATTAGAATCTGGGTCTTTCTTTTTACGGTGGAGTTTTTCTGCAACGATCAAATGACCGTCTTTGCCCGATAAACCAGCCGCAAAGCCACCCGCTTCGTTAATTGCAGAGACAATTTGCTTATTTATGGCGCCGGATAGAACCATTTCCACCACTTCTACTGTGGCCTCATCAGTAACCCGCAAGCCGTCAATAAAAGAACTTTGAATTTTAAGGCGTTCCAGCATGGCCGCAATTTGAGGGCCGCCACCATGAACAACAACAGGGTTCATACCAACTTGTTTGAGCAGCACGATATCACGAGCAAAGAGTTTCGCCAGCTCGTCATTACCCATGGCATGACCGCCGTATTTGACGACAATAGTTTGGCCGGAATAGCGCTTCATATAAGGCAGAGCTTCCGACAAAGTTTTCGCCTGAGCGAGCCAATCGTCCTTGGACTTTTCCAATTTGTTCGTCATTTTTTTAACTCTTTGAAGAATTTTTTATTTCTAGAACTTAACGGGGAAGGGCAAGTTCCGCAAGTTGGGCGCGAACGAGGGAGAGGCCCGTGCCCTTTTCTGAGCTCGTACAAATAATCTCAGGGTGAACCGCAATTCGGCCTTCTAAATCTTTGTAGGTTTTTTTGATCATTTTTTCTAAGGCAGATTTGGAAATTTTATCAGCTTTGGTTAAAATCACCTGATAGACCACAGCGGCACTATCAAGCATTTGCATCACTTCTTTATCAACGTTTTTCACCCCGTGCCGAGAATCAACCAAAAAACATACGCGGCGGAGTTGCTGGCGACCCCTGAGGTAGGTATTGATCAGTTTATGCCACTGCTCAACCACATCGACGGGGGCTTTAGCATACCCATGCCCGGGAAGATCAGACAGCATTAAGCGATGGGCCAGCTTGAACATATTAATTTGCTGGGTACGCCCAGGAGTATTAGACGTTTTTGCCAGGGTGGTCCGGCCTGTCAATGCGTTGATCAGGCTTGATTTCCCAACATTAGAGCGCCCACAAAAGGCGATCTCAGGTAAATTGCTTTCAGGCAATTGACGAAGATGGGCCACACCGAGCTGGAATTCACATTCCTGGGCAAAGAGCCATCGCCCATATTCCAGGGCTTCTTCGCTCGGTGCGGGGTGTTCCATCTTACGTGACGCCTTCCTGTCTCATGATCATCTTTTGTTGGATGATTGAGAGGATGTTGTTCCAGGCCCAGTAAATAACCAAACCAGATGGGAAAGTACCAAGCAAGAAGGTAAAGACGAAAGGAAGCATCATCATAACCCTAGCTTGGATCGGATCAGCAGGCTGAGGGTTGAGTCTTTGCTGTAACCACATGGAAGCACCCATGATCAATGGCCAAACACCAATCATCAAGAAATCTGGTGGGGTCCAGGGGATCAAACCAAATAGGTTGAAAAGCGAGGTTGGATCAGGAGCGGAAAGATCTTGAATCCAGCCAAAGAACGGCGCATGGCGCATCTCAATGTTAACAAATAACACCTTATAGAGCGCAAAGAACACCGGAATTTGGATCAGCATGGGCAAACAACCTGCTGCAGGATTAACCTTTTCCTTCTTATAAAAGGCCATCATTTCCTGATTTAGTCGCGCTTTATCATCACCAAAGCGTTCCCTGAGCTGGATCATCTTAGGCTGCATTTTCTTCATACGAGCCATGGATTTGTAGGATTTATTGGCCAAGGGAAAGAGCAAAAGTTTGATGAAAACAGTCAGGACCAAAATCGCAACACCCAAGTTGCCGATATAACCATTAAGCCACAGCAACGCAACAAAGATAGGTTTCGTTAGGAAGTAGAGCCAGCCGAAATCAATGGCGAGATCAAAACGGTCAATTTTGAGGGTTTCCGTATAAGTATCAATCATCTTCATTTCTTTTGCACCAGCAAAGAAATGAGACGTGTTTATCCCTGTCGCTCCAGGCGCAATGGTTACACCTTCACCGAGGTAGTCCACTTGATATTTATCAGCACGATTATCGAGAACATAGTTAAAACGAGAACTGTTTTTAGCTTGTTGATTAGGGATCAGCGCTGCCAACCAGTATTTATCTGTAATGCCGATCCAGCCACCGATACTTTCTTGCTTAATGGTTCCGGCGTCTTGAAGATCGTCATAATCAACTTCTTCTAGGGTTTGATTGAAAACCCCGAGCGGACCTTCGTGCAGGATAATAAATCCACTGGTCTCAGGCGTGCTGGTCCGTGACAACAGGCCGTAAGGGTAGAGCGCAACAGGCTTATCGGTTTTATTGACCACGCTTTGGTCAACGGTAAACATATATTTGTCATCGATGGCAAAGGTACGGGTGAAGATCAGGCCTTCACCATTATCCCATGTCATAACCAAAGGCTTTTCAGGGGTTAAGACTTCGCTGGTCGCCTTCCAAAGGGTTTCCCCGGTAGGCACTTTGATCCCTGCAGCACCAGACCAACCAAATTGAGCAAAATAAGGGTTCGGTCCACCGATAGGAGAGAAGATAGCAATCTCATTGCTTTCTGGGTCCAGGGTTTCGCGATAGTCCGCAAAAGTCACATCATCAATGCGCGCACCTTTAAGGGCAATAGAACCATGGATACGCGGAGATTGAATTTTAACCCGATCAACGCTTTTAAGAACCTCTTTCCGATTCTTTTCAATTTCAATCGCCTTTTCAGCCTGGGAAACAATGCCAGGAACTGTGGGAGCTGTGCTACTTTGGGGCGCTCCAGCGACAGATGGTTGAGGGGCGCCGCTTTGAGAAGGCGGGGTAACAGCTTGACCATCTTGCTGCACAGTTTCTTGTGGTGGGGGCGGAGGAGGCATAATGCCGCCAACGAGAAATTCCCAACCAAAGAGGATAACGACAGCCAAAACGATGGCTAAGATGACATTCTTTTGTTCTTCCATGAATAACGCCTAATGGCCCCCGCAACACTTAGCCGGAACGGTTTCCAGCTCTTGGGTGTTTTGTTTGGATTCTGTATTTGAAGGATGAAGCTCAGGTACGGGATCGTACCCAGAACCACCCCAAGGGTGGCACCGCCCAATTCTTTTCAACGCCAACCAGCCGCCTTTTAAAGCGCCGTGACCCTGTAAAGCTTGCATCGCATAAGATGAGCAGGTGGGATGGTATCGACAACTGGCAGGGAAAATCGGCGATATCACAAGCTGATATCCCCTAACAAGAAGCTGAAGCGCGGTAGAAACCACTTTCATCGCTTTTCATTTCCCCTATTCTGACTGGTTCCGGCTTTTTTCTTAGCCGCACCTTGTCTGTTTTTCCCTCCAACCCGTTGCAGTGCCTGCGTTAGGTCTTCCTTCAGCGCATCGAAGGGACGCTCAATGGTTTGGCGACGGCCGATAATGACATAGTCACGTCCGGCTTTGCCGTAACTGGGTAGAACCTGTTCCACTACCGCTCGCAAACGTCGCCGCGCCCGATTGCGAGCAACCGCGTTGCCTACTTTCTTACTGACCGTAAAGCCGATGCGGAAAGGCAGTTCCCCGTCGATGATATTTTGATCAGGGACATCCCCTTGCAAAGTTTTATCTTCGGGATTTTTCGTCTCTGGTTGAACCCGTATCCGCTCTTGCAGAATCAACCCGGGTGTCACCCATTTTCGGCGTGTCGCGGCCACCTTAAGAAACTCGGGCCGTTTTTTTAAATGTGGGATCGCCGAAACCATCGCCACTATCTCTTGAGTTTAGTGGTTAAAAGAGTCTGCCCAGCATTTAAGCGGACAGACGCTTTCTACCTTTGGCACGACGTGCTGAAAGCACCCGACGGCCACCGACAGTCGCCATACGAGCACGGAAGCCATGCCGACGTTTGCGAACTAATTTACTTGGTTGATACGTACGTTTCACTTTTCGTCTCCGGATAAAACGATCTTTTTAGACAAGCCCCGGTGTATACGGATTTGATTCGGGGAAGTCAAAGGGTTTAGCAGGGTTTTATGAGGAATTCGAGTCTTACCCCTGATTCCGTAAATTTAACTGAAATTTCACTGTTTTTGGAGCAGCCCTTCGACATAAGGGAGAATTTTCTTAACGATTATAGCGACACCTTCAGCCGTGGGGTGGATTCCATCAGCTTGGTTTAGTTCGGAGTCTGCCGCTACCCCCTCTAGGAAAAAGGGATAAAGAGAGATGTCGTTCTGTTGAGCTAGGTCTGAATAAATACTATTGAACTCGGTACTATACTCTTTACCCAAGTTCGGCGGCGCGAGCATACCTGTCAACAAAATGGGTATCCCGTCGTTTTTAATAATATTGATGATAGCATTAAGGTTTAAGCGAGTTTGGGCTGGGTCCAACCCTCGCAAGCCGTCATTGGCACCCAGTTCAATGATCACCCCATCAGGCTTATCGGCCATGGCCCAGGTCAGGCGCGACAGGCCCCCTGCTGAGGTATCTCCAGAAACTCCCCCATTAATGATTCTCACATTGTGGCCTTTGTCTTTAAGGGCATTTTCTAGTTGGGTGGTGAATGAGTACTGTTTTTCAAGGCCATAACCCGCTGTCAAGCTATCTCCAAGGGCAAGAATCTTTATCTCACCTTCTGCAAATGCCGGAAATGTGAGGGCAAAGAACAAAACCATAGCGACGGTTGCGTTGACAAGTGCCCTCTCTAAACCATATGCCATAGAGGTCATTTGTTCTCTTATTCTTATTATCATAGGCACTTCCAATTCATGACTCTCAACGATAACAGCGCCGTCGAGCTTAAAGACGTTCACCTTAAGCTGACAAGTGAGGCCGGTCAGGTCAATATTTTGCGGGGGTTAAACCTGGAAATAAATCGTGGCGAAACTGTGGGCATTGTTGGCCCATCTGGTTCTGGCAAAACCACCATGCTCATGATTATCGCAGGGTTAGAGCGCCCAAGCCAAGGCGGTGTAGCCACTGCAGGGATTGCTTTAAATGATTTGGATGAAGACGGTTTAGCCTCCTTTCGTCGGGATCATGTAGGTATTGTTTTTCAAGACTTTCACCTAATTCCCACGATGACGGCTCTAGAGAACGTCGCTGTGCCCTTAGAGTTTGCAGGCGATAAGGGAGCTTTTGAAAAAGCCAAAGAACAACTTGAAGCCGTTGGCTTAGGCCATCGCCTCAGCCACTACCCAGGGCAACTTTCTGGCGGTGAGCAACAACGTGTCGCGTTGGCTCGGGCTTTTGTTACTGAACCCTCCCTGTTGCTCGCTGATGAGCCAACCGGAAATCTGGACGGTGAGACGGGCAAGGCAGTAATGGAACTCCTGTTTGATCTTCAGGCACGCAAAAACACGACCTTAATGCTGATCACCCATGACCCAGCCTTAGCAGCCCGTTGCGGACGGGAAATACGCATTGAAGACGGTAAAATTGTCTAAATGAAGCTTTCATGGACCATAGCTCAGCGTGAACTACGCACCGGACTTAAAGGATTTCGCATTTTCCTGGCCTGCCTGACCCTAGGCGTGGCAGCAATTGCCGCGATTGGCTCTATGAGCGATGCCATCGAAGGCGGGTTGCTTAGAGATGGCAAAAGCCTCCTTGGGGGAGATATTGATTTACGTTTGATGCACAAAGGTGCCAGCGATGAGCAACTAACTTTCTTAAAAGAAAATACCGCTCAACTCTCCGCCACCAATGATATGCGCGCCATGGCCTATGCTGCCAGTGGCACCCGCCGCCTCGTCGAAATTAAAGCTGTCGATAAACTTTATCCCTTAGTTGGAGCCATGAAACTCGATCCGGCTCTGCCCCTGCACGAAACCTTGGCCTTAAAAGACGGGTTTCCTGGTGCCGTGGTAGATGCAAATCTTTTGCGGCGCTTAAAACTCAAACTTGGTGACAAGATTCGGGTAGGCGAGCAAGAGTTTCAAGTAAGAGCCTTTGTGAAAGGTGAACCAGACCGAGTCGCAAGCGTGATGAATTTTGGCCCCCGCATGATGGTCTCTGGCGAATTCCTTAAAGCAACCGGCTTGTTACAACCCGGAAGCCAAATTCATTATCACTATCGCCTGATGATGAAAGAGGGGGTGAACGCGGCAGATTTTGAAGAAACCCTCAAGCAAACCTTCCCTGATGCCGGATGGCGGATTCACAAAACTGACAAAGCTGCGCCAGGAATCCAACGTTTTGTCGATAGAATGACCCTCTTTCTCTCATTTGTTGGCCTAACTGCTCTTTTAGTCGGCGGAATTGGGGTCGGAAATGCCATTGATAGCTATTTAGATCGAAAAACAGCCACCATAGCGACCCTAAAGTGCCTTGGGGCCGATGCAAAGCTGATCTTTAAGGTCTATTTTCTACAAGTCATGGCTTTGGCTTCCATTGGGGTTACTTTGGGCTTAGCCCTTGGCGCGGCTCTAACTTTGCTCGGTGGCAAACTGCTTGAAGGGCAGCTCCCCGTTAAACCCGAGATCGCGCTTTACCCTGAACCGCTGATTATCGCCGGGTTGTTTGGTTTAATGACGGCTCTGACTTTTGCCCTATGGCCATTGCTTCGTGCTAAACGGATTCCTGCTTCGCAACTCTTTAGGGACCGTATAGACCCTCAACATCATCGTTTTGATAAAGGTTCTGCCCTGATTATGGCGCTAGCGATCGCTGCCTTGTCATTGATGGCAGTTTTTACCGCCAACGATCGGTACTTTGCTTATTGGTTTGTCGGAGGGACTGCAACGGCTCTCTTATTATTAAGGGGCGGCGCCTCTTTGCTCATTCGGTCTGCTAAGAAAACTTCCTTCTTTAAACAAGCAGAGTGGCGCTTAGGCGTGGCAAACCTCCATCGCCCCGGTAATCGTACAGTAAGTGTTGTGCTCTCCTTGGGGTTAGGCCTAGCAGTCCTGGTTGCGGTAGCTTTGATTGATGGCAATATTCGCCGCCAAGTAGATGAGCGCCTGCCCGAACAAGCTCCGGCTTTTTTCTTTATTGATATTCAACCTCATCAAACCGAAAAATTTGACTCACTCGTGAACGGTATGGCTTCAAGTAAAGGCTATAAGCGGGTTGCGTCTTTGCGGGGTCGAATCGTCCAGATCAACGGTGTCCCTGTCGAGAAAGCGGTCATAAACCCTGGCTCTGCCTGGGCTGTACGCGGGGATCGGGCCTTGACCTATTCCGCCCCCTTACCCGACGGGGCTAAAATTTCCAGCGGCGTTTGGTGGCCTGAAGATTATAAAGGGACCCCCAAAATTTCCTTGGATGACAACCTTGCTAAAGGCTTCGGGGTCGGCCTTGGTGATACTTTAACCGTCAATGTTTTAGGTAGAAACATAACAGCTGAAATTGCCTCGACCCGTATTATTGATTGGCGCTCACTGCGCTTTGATTTCGCTATTATTTTTGCCCCCGGCACTTTAGAAGGTGCGCCCCACAGCCATATTGCGGCTCTTGAAGCCCCCGAATCCAAAGAAGACGTTATTGAGAAAACCATTACCGACAGCTTTGCCAATGTCTCCGCTATTCGAGTTCGAGAAGCGCTTGGGGCGGTACGAGTAATGCTTGAAGGGGTTGGCGCCGCAGTTCAACTCTCCTCCTTAGTGACGCTAGTGGTTGGGGCTTTGGTTCTGGCCGGAGCCGTGGCTGCTGGACATTCCCGCCGAGTCTATGATGCGGTGGTCTTCAAGGTCTTAGGGGCGGGGCGGAAAAAAGTATTAAGGGCTTACCTTATTGAATACGGTATCCTTGGCCTGACAACAGGTGTTCTCTCTGCAATCATAGGTACCGCGACCGCTTGGGCTGTAATGGTGTTTTTGATGGGAAGTGACTGGGTTAACTTGCCTTTAGTAACCATCGTAACCGTGCTAGCCTGTATTACGGTTACCGTCGGGGGCGGATTAATTGGAACTTGGCGGGCCTTAGGGCAAAAAGCCGCCCCTCTCCTTCGCAACGAATAACACAAGCTGCGCTTGGTTAATCTTTTAAATAGGATTGTCCGCCTTTGATTACTAAGGAACGCCTTGCCCGTATCAACCTAGTTGCTCTGCCTATGGTGGGGGGGATGATCTCGCAGAATCTACTGAATTTAGTAGATACAGCTATGGTTGGACAGTTGGGCTCAGCTTCCTTAGCGGCGGTAGGAATTGGCGGTTTTGCCTCTTATATGGCGATGTCGGTGATTATCGGGTTGGCCTCAGGGGTCCAGGCCATGGTTGCACGTCGAATTGGCGAAGAACGCCATAATGAAAGCGCCATCCCTTTGAACGGTGGGCTGTTCCTTGCTCTGATCATCGCTGTTCCTCTGAGCATTACTCTTTATATGTTCACACCGGACCTCTTTCCCTTGCTCAATAGTGATGTCGCTGTTCAGGAAGAAGGGATTCCTTATTTTCAGGCCCGAATGATTGGTGTCCTGGCGATAGGAATGAATTTTTCTTTTAGGGGATATTTCGCTGGCGTCAGCCAAGCTAAGCTATATTTGCGCACTATAATTATCATGCATTTAGCCAACGTCGTAATTAGTTACGTGCTAATTTTTGGCAAGTTTGGCTTTCCAGCTTTAGGTGCTGAAGGGGCCGGGTTAGGGACATCTATTTCTGTCTATCTCGGCACCTTGATTTATTTCATTGTTGCTTACCGCACAGGCCGCGAACGAGGGTTCTTCCATCGTATTCCCAGCCGGGAAACCATGGTCACTATGCTCCGCTTAGCTCTGCCTTCAGCCCTGCAGCAATTCATGTTTGCTGCTGGGCTCACAGCCATGCTGTGGATTATCGGCTTGGTTGGCACCAATGAAGTTGCCGCTTACCATGTCCTGATCACCTTCCTCTTGGTCGCCCTCCTCCCCGGCATGGGTTTAGGCCTTGCCGCCTTAACTCTCGTGGGGGAAGCATTAGGGCGCAAAGAACCAAATGATGCCATGGAGTGGGGATGGGATGTCACAAAAGTAGCCTCAATTTCCATGATGTTGATCGGGCTTCCAGGTTTATTTTTCCCAGACTTGCTGTTATCTGGCTTTATCCACGACCCAGAAGTATTGGATATTGCCCGTATCCCCCTCCAAATTATGTGTGGCACCATTATCTTTGAAGCCGTTGGCGCTGTTCTAATGAATGCTTTACTCGGCGCAGGGGCAGCAAAACAGGTGATGATTGTCTCAATCGTCTCCCAATGGGTCTTTGTTCTTCCCATTGCTTATGTGGTTGGCCCTTACTTAGGGGGCGGTCTTTTCTGGATTTGGCTTGCCTCCGGGATACCAAGAAACCTACAAGCTATTGTCTTTGCCACCATGTGGGCTCGTGGAAAATGGGCCATGATTAAAATATAAGGTTTTTCCTTAGTACATGATTATGGTATAAGGTTTTTCCTTAATATGGTATTTTTTCTGTTTTTATTGCGTGATGCGCAATTCATGCCATATTAAGCAGAGTAATTTTGTTAACAATGAAAGGGAAGCACAGATGGCTTTCGGAAATGATCCGCGTTATATGGACACCGCCCAAGCAAATGCGGCGCAAATCGACGTCGGTCTCCGCCAGTATATGCTGCGGGTATACAACTACATGGCCTCCGGGATCGCCCTCACGGGTATCCTTGCTTATGCAGTCGCCCAGTCACCTGAGTTGATGCAAACCATTAATAACACACCGCTTAAATGGGTGGTTATGTTGGCACCGCTTGGTTTTGTTATCTTCTTTAGTGCCCGTCTACACCACATTAAAGCCGGCACAGCTCAGGCCTTGTTCTGGGTTTTTGCCGGACTGATGGGTGTCTCTCTAGCTAATATTTTCTCTTTTTACACAGGGGAAAGTGTTGCCCGGGTCTTCTTCATCACAGCTGCCGCTTTTGCTGGTCTGAGTCTTTACGGTTACACCACCAAGAAAGACCTCTCTGGTTTTGGCACCTTCCTGATGATGGGCCTGATCGGTATCATTATCGCCTCATTGGTCAATATCTTCCTGGAAAGCTCTGCTTTGCAGTTTGTCATCTCCGTGATTGGCGTTCTGGTTTTTGCCGGGCTTACTGCTTACGATACCCAAAAGATCAAAGCGATCTATCGTGAAGCCGATAGTTATGAAGTTGGCGAAAAGAAATCCATTATGGGCGCTTTGACCCTTTACCTTGATTTCATCAACATGTTCCTCATGATGCTGCATCTCTTCGGTAACCGCGAATAGGAACTTCGTTCCTTATGAATTAAAAAGCCCCGGCTGAATTATTCCGCCGGGGCTTTTTTTTGTGACTTTGTCATGTCTTTTCGGTACTGGTTTTAAACCCCCCAAACTACCTTTGCGAACTTGGGATAAGGGTCTGCGACTTCCTCAGCGATTTGGCCTCTGAGCAGTTCCAGCAACTCAGGTTCCGGCACAGGTGTTTCCTTTAATCCATCAGCGATGGTGAAATCAAAGCCAGTGTTGTCCTGGATTTCCTCAAGGGAATGATCCGGATGGATGGTTTCTAAGCAGAAGCCGCCGCGCTTTTTATCAAAAGAGAAATGGCCTAAGCTTGTGACCAAGGCATAAGGACCACCAGGACGGTAGACGCCGGGCTCACTTAAGCCTGGGGCACTAATGAAATCAACGGTTTCAACCATGGTACGGCGGGTGTGTTCTTCACGGAATAAAATTACCCGAGGGACGACGAAATAGAGGAACCCTGAACCGAAAGAGCCAGACCAACGGGCTTTATGTTGCGGATAATCCCCAACGCCGACCAGATTGATATTTCCTTTGCCATCAATCTGTCCACCACTAAGGAAAAAAGCACCTATACGGCCTTGAGCGGCACAATCGAAGAGTTCGGTCACCCCGTCATTGAGAAATTGCAAGTTTTCGCTGAGCAAAATTGTCACCCGGGTCGAGCCACCGGAAAGCTTACGTTGCAAAAGGGCCGCAGAACCGGGAATAGGGGAAGAGACCCCGCAGGCCACATGCTCAATCCCTTTAAGCAGACGGGAGATCACGCAAATGAGCAGCTCTTCTTGGCTAAAATCGTAATGTGTTTCATTACTCTGCGGCATTACGATTTTCCATGGTTACGTTGGAAGCCATGTATTCAGCAAAACCTTCTGGAGTCGCAGCTTGCCGGACATAATTTTCAAGATGAGGCTCATCAATATTGTATTCATAAGGCTGACCCAAAGGCCAAGCGCCTTTTTCAACTTCAGCAATCCCTGAGATATAGAGGTTGGGTATCGTCGCAGGGGCTCTGAGCTTATCTTTATACAAATCATCGTCGATGATTTTCTCAACTGTGACATATGTCTTTTTGGCAGCATGGGCCAAGGTCATAAGCTCCCGTGTACTTCCGACCCACACATTGCCATTGCGATCAGCCAAAGGCGCATTAAACAAAGCGACATCAGGGACAATTGCTGGAAGCAAGACGATAGGGTCATCTTCTTCACCAAAGGGATTATCAATCACTTTATAATCGGGGCGATAGCGCAAAAGATCAGAGCCTAAAAGACCGCGCATAGGGATAAAGGGAATGCCTTTTTCACCAGCCTGGAGAGCCGAAATAATCGCCGGACAAGTGGAATCACGGAGCTCAATTGTGCTTGTCTTGACTGCCCGAACAAAGCAAGGAGCTTGACCTTGCTCATCCATGGTCACCCCAGCACTCTCCATAATCGACACACACCCTGCCCCGATCAGCATTTCAGCTTGGAAGCCCGATGTGGGTGCAGCTATCAGATGAAGATTACGACGACCTTGGCTAATCAAAGCCCGTGTTACCGCCATAGCCACCCCAGAACGAGAGGCAGGAATTGCTATTTGTGCACCATCAGGAATAGCCTGAGCAATGCTCTCAGCATCTGGATAAATGATCATAACACAAACTCCGTTTGATTAGTTAGTGTGCGTATTATACGTGCTTTAGGCACATTAAACTAGTTTATCTTTAGGCTCTTGCCCGGCAAAAAAAGCATCCAGGTTATCAAGAGCGCGAAAGCCCATGGCATTTCGGGTTTCAACAGTGGCACTACCAACGTGGGGCAACAAGAAGGTGTTTGGTAGATCGACATAACCTTTATTCAGATTAGGTTCTCCCTCAAAAACATCGAGACCAGCGGCAGCAATCTTGCCTGATTTTAAAGCCACAATCAGAGCTTCATCATCTACCACACCCCCCCTTGACGTATTCACCACAATGGCCCCATCAGGCAGCATGCTAATATGCTCTTCATTGAGAAATTTAACCGTTTCAGGGGTTGCTGGACAATGGAGCGAAAGGAAATCACAAAAGCCTAACAATCCTTGAGGACTATCGTGATAAATCGCCCCTTGTTCTAAATTATCGGGAAGACGGCTGCGATTGTGGTAATGGATTGTCATGTCAAAGGCCCGAGCCCTCTTAGCAACCGCTTGACCAATACGCCCCATACCGAAAATACCAAGGCGCTTTCCTGTCACTTCAACTCCAAGCATATGAGTCGGTTTCCAGCCATCCCACTCGCCAGAACGGGCGTAAGCATTTCCTTCGTGTGCGCGACGCGCTGCCGTTAGCATCAGAAGCAAGGCAATATCAGCCGTGCAGTCGGTGAGCACATCTGGGGTGTTACTGACGACAAGGCTTCGGGTTTTGGCAGCATTGAGATCAATATGTTCATAACCAACAGAAAAAGTCGCGATCATTTTAATTGTATCTGGCAAGCTATTGATCAGAGTTTCATCAACTTTATCGGTGGGACAGACTAAAATTCCTTCTTTACCAACGGCTTGAGCCTGTATTTCTCCCGCCGATAAGGGTTTATCACTCAGGTTAACATCAGCCTGATAATCCTTCTCAATTCGCTCTAAAACAGCTTGAGGCAAGCGGCGGGTCACAAGAAGAGTTGGTTTTGGCATTTATGGCTCCAATATTAGCTGTTACCCTAGTTAGCAACAGTCTATTGACCGCCGTCAAGGTATGGGTCACATTCTGCGCTTAATAAACAACCAAAGGCTAATATATGCCTTGGCCGATTTTTTGATGACGTGAGGAGAAACCCCCGTGGCGCTGCTAGAATTTAGAGATGACTTTAATACAGGTAACAGCTCCATTGATCACGAGCATAAAGAACTGATCAACTTGATCAATGAGCTCCATGAAAGTCTTCAAAGCAAAGATACCAAAAATGACGTTGAGGATATCCTCGGTGAACTACACGGTCAGGTGAGCTCTCATTTCGCCTTGGAAGAAAAAGTCATGCGCGACATGAAATACGTCGAAGTCAACGAGCACTGCGCCGACCACAACCGCTTACTTGGCGAGATTCTCGACATCGCCGATGCGGTCCATAATGACGAAAATTACGACTATATGCCCCGTCTAGAGCGCGAAGTCCAATCTTGGTTTGTGAACCATTTCAAAGAAATGGACGCAAGACTTCATGCAGTGCTGAAACATTAGTTATCTTAAAGTAACTAGCTCGCTTTTAAAATCTCTACCGCGGCGTTGAGTTGGCTCATGCGTTCGTGGCTGCCGTATTCACCGTCAGGGTGGTGAATGGTGGCAAGCATACGAAAGCGGCCTTTGACAATATTGAAATCTGGCCGGATCCCCGGAGGAAAACCTAAGACATGGAGCGCGTCTGAGCGGTTACTCACCCCATTGGGCAGGGGATCAAAAGACAAAACAGAAACAATGGTTTTCAAACGCTCCATCTCTTCTGCTGCCTGAACCAACGCATGATCAGACTTAATCGCTTGTTGAGCATGGGCTTCAAGGGCTGCTTTTTCTTGCGCAGGCGTTAAGGGCTTGATGTTGACCTCGCCTGCTTCAACTGCCAAAGCCAAATTCAGCGCTTTTCGGATCATCTGGACGCTAAAGCCTGGAGCCATCCGAATTTGCAACCGGGGTTTACGTCGCCAAGGGCGTCCTTCTGAAGGACCCGATTTAAGAAAAACCGTTTCACGATCATCGGGCTCTGGCTCACCTGGGTCGGCGTAGGCATCAATGGTGTAGTAATCCACCACCAGCAAAACAGATCGGGCTAAATCCGCGACATTAACCTTTTTTGCCTTCGCCAAGACACTAACGGCATCACGAAATGCGCTTGAACAGGGCACAGTATAGGAATGCTTTACTAACTTCTCGCCGTCCATCTTGGCTCATTTACCCGTATTTCTTGCCATGGCAAGGGGAGCCGAGACTCCCGATTCATACTATAATTGGTGGCAAACCTTGATTATAACACCAAAACCTTCCCCTTGAGACACTTTACGAAAATTTCTTTCGCCGTCAACTACGATTGTGGGCAGAGACTCATTTAAGAAAATAACCCTTGAATTTGAGGGGCTAAGAGTCCCTCTTTTTTGTTACGCTTTCATAAGAATTTTCAAAATAGAGCCTCAAAATTCATCCCCGAATCGGGAAATATCTGCGTATGCAGTTATTTTTTTCCTGAGAATTTAGTTGATTCCGCAGTCGAAAGGACCGAGGGTTTGTCTAGATTAACTCTATATGGAATGAAGCCATGACTATGGAAAACCAAGATCGCACCATAAATTATATTGAGTTCAGTGTTAGTGATATCGCGAGGTCAAAAAAATTCTATGGCGCAGCATTTGGGTGGACTTTCTCAGATTATGGACCAACCTACTGTGAATTTACGGACGGCCATATGAAAGGGGGGTTTGATTCAGCAACCCCAGTTCGATCTGGCGGCCCTTTGATTGTTCTTTATGGGGCAGATTTAGAGGCCACCCAAAGGAAAGTCGAAGCCTCAGGCGGGAAAGTTGTTAAGCCTATTTTTGACTTCCCCGGAGGCCAGCGGTTTCATTTCACCGACCCAGATGGGTATGAACTTGCCGTATGGAGCGAAACCTAATCATCAATCAAGGTGAAGTGGTTTCAATATCTGGTCATAAAGCTTCTGATAAGTGCCATCGGCTTTGATCTCTTTAAGAGCCGCGGCGACTTTAGGGGCTAAGTGTTGATGTTTTTTATGAAGATACATGAACATTTTCATTTCCACCAAGGGCGGCATATGCACCTTTAAATTCTCAACCCCAACCATTTGAGAGACATGGAGCCCTTGCCAGCGTTCATAAAGGGCAACGTTAATTCTGCCCCGATTAAGCATTTTAAACATTTGTAGCGGGTCACGGAGTTTATCGACCATATTGCTATTTTTGATATTATTTTCAAAAATCTTCCAGCCGTTTATATAGGCTACAGATAAGCCGTTTAAATCATCCCAAGTGGTGATGGGGTGAGTATAAGATGTGGTATAGGCAACAAATTGAGAGTTGATGGTTGTTTCTGGGATTGGGACCAAATTTGGATAATATTTTTCTAAACCTTCAATTCTTAATAGACAGCCATCAACGGCTCCCTGATTTGCACTCACTAAAACCCGTTTAGGCGGCAAAACGTCAACGAGAACATCGATCCCAGCCCTTTGAAAAGCTTCTTTGGCGAGACTGTCAAGAAAACCCTGCTTGGTGTGAGACGACACCAAGGGATAGCTTACACCGGTTGCGATGGTTAAAGGTCTGGCTGTTGCTGAGTTCGGGGGAAGAGCCATCACCCCTAATAAAACCAGGCATAGAAGCAACGAAAGGGAGGCAATCTGCCTCACGTCAGTTAACATCATTCAAATCCCCAACTTAGGTAGTTTTTATTATTATTGCTACCTCTATAGGTTGGCCTCATTTATAGCATATTTTTGATTTTTTTTCGCCTGTTATTTTCCGGCAACCATCATTTCTTCAAACCGAAGTGTTGGGGCGTTCACCGCATATTTGAATTCTAAATCATTCGCAGGCGTTAGGTTCTTGAACATATCAATAAGATTACTGGCAATAGTGAGTTCGCTTACTGGGAAAAGAATTTCGCCATTCTCAATCCAGTAACCTGCTGCCCCACGGCTATAATCGCCCGTCACCCCGTTAACTCCCATGCCCATCAGTTCGGTAACATAAAACCCACTCTTAATATCAGCTCTTAGTTCTTCTGGGGAAACTGTTCCTGGTTCCATATAGAGGTTGGTCAAAGAAGGAGATGGGGGGCCTCCGGTGCCCCTTGCTGCATGTCCAGTGGTTTCAAGTTCCAACTGCCGGGCCGAAGCTAAATCAAGCACCCAGGTGGTGAGGTTTCCTTGGTCAATAATATTGGAGCGCTTATTGGCAATGCCTTCCCCGTCAAAGGGTTTAGATTTCAGGCCCCGTTTGCGGTGCGGATCATCAACAATGGTAATTGAGCTATCAAAAAGTTGCTCCCCCATTTTATCTTTGAGGAAGCTGCTGCCCCGGGCAATAGAGTTTCCATTAATCGCGCCGCTTAAATGCCCTAAAATCCCTGCAGAAACCCGTGGATCAAAAATGACGGGGACACTGGCGCTCTCAACCTTGCGAGGGTTGAGCCGTCTTACGGCTTTTTCACCTGCACTACGGCCAATTTCTTCCGGACTTGGCAAATCTTTTTCAAATACCGAAGTAGCGTAATCATAATCTCGCTCCATGCCGACCCCTTCACCTGCAATCACAGAAGCAGAGATACTGTTTCGAGAAACGCCGTAGCTCTGAGCAAAACCATTTGTCGCCGCTAAAGCAATTTCTGTTTTGCCCCAGCTGGCTTCTGCGCCTTCAGAATTCGTCACACCATCAACTGCCCGACCTGCTTCTTCCGCTCGCTTTGCCCAATCAGTTAAGACAGCCTCGCTTGGTTCCCAATCAGTACAAATTTCCAAATCATCGACTGATCCTGTAGTGATTTGTTTAGGGTCAGCAATACCACAGTAGGGGTCTTCAGGCGCAAGGCGCGCCATCGCAACGGCCCGTTCCGCTAATTCATCTAAAGCCTGAAGAGAATAATCTGAAGAGGAAACCACCGCTTGTTTTTTGCCGATAAAAACCCGCAACCCAAGATCACCGCCTTCTGAGCGTTCCAAACCCTCAAGTTTACCAAGGCGCTGGGCAACAGAAACAGAAATACCTTTCACCATCACGGCATCCGCACTTTCGGCACCCTTAGCTTTGGCGAGTTTCAATAAATCATCAAGCAAGGTGAGTTTATTTTGGTCGGTGGTCATTAACTACTCCGAAGTATTTTTAATTCGTCCTTCCCTTATATGGCATAGGCTCCCGGTGACACCAGAGACAAAGTAAACTTTGAAGAGAATGGCCTTTTTTTCCTGCTCTCAGGCTTTATGATGAGGTAACTTTAGTAAAGGAAACGATGTTTGATGAAATTTTTCAAATATGGCCTTCTGGCCTTTGGCTTGATTGGTTTGACCCTGTTAGCTCAACCTGCTCAGGCAGAAACTGACCAGCAAAAGGCGCTAAGCGCTGGTGCCGTTAAAATTTTGGCAGCAGAAATTAATAAGCTTTATTTAGGTCGTGTGGTTTCAGGCAAAACCCGCAAGGGCTATGCCTACAAAACCCCAATTAAAGCTGATGGTTCTATTGAAGCCAATAAACGCCGAGGCGCCGGTAAGTTTTTGGTAATTGAAGACCAAGCTTGCATGCAGTTCAAAGGCTTGTGGGATGACAAACCCATGTGCTGGTCCCTCTATCGGGTCAGCAAGGATAAATACCAAACCTTCCGCAAAGATGGCAGCTTATCAGCGGATGTTGAGTTTTTGCCTTTGAATTAAGATAACTTTTAAGCGCTTTTAGCAGCAGGGCATCCTGCATCAGCACATGAATTTGTCGCTGTTGAGCAGGCTGGCCCGTTGCTTTGCCAAGGCTTGCCGACAGTAGAACCAACAGAGGGTGCCATCAGAGCTTTATTAACGCTCGTGTCACCACAATCAGGGCAGGCCAA
Organism: Rhodospirillales bacterium; assembly: GCA_026196105.1. Taxonomy (GTDB): domain Bacteria; phylum Pseudomonadota; class Alphaproteobacteria; order Rhodospirillales; family JAPHRK01; genus JAPHRK01. The sequence goes on from JAPHRK010000032.1 coordinate 26,328, forward strand.
CTCTCCAGTCTCTTTTTTGCTGTCATAGGACGACATGGTGCTGAACCACTCGTCAAATTGGTGGCCTTCGGTGCATTGTAGACGATATTTAATCATTTAACTGACGTATCCATGAATATTGTTGGTAATTTAGGCTGCTATATAGCTTTCTAAGGCCTTTGCGTCCAGTTTTAGTCTTTCAACCAGTCATCAATAAGAGCTCTGGCAATAGAAACGGGCCGGGGAAGATAAAGCTTAAGCTCTTTCCTTGCTTCAATTTCTGAGCGCTTAAACCAGCGCGCATCGTCCATCTCTTCCTTATTTACATTTAAGGTAATATCTGTAGCAGGTGCGCGCAAACCAACCATAATTGAGGCCGGGAAGGGCCAGGGCTGGGAGCCACAATAGACAACGTCCTTGGGTTCTACCCTGACACCTGCTTCCTCAAAAACCTCCCGGGCAACAGCTTCTTCCAGGCTCTCCCCTGGTTCAACAAAACCTGCCAAAACAGAATACATTCCCCTGGGCCAAACGGCTTGGCGCCCAAGGAGGATCGCTTCTTCTCCATCAACTTCAGCCGTAATCAACATAATCACTGCCGGATCAGTCCGTGGGAAACTTTCTTTGCCGCATTCATCACGGCTACATCGCCGCACGTGGCCTGCGTGACTAGACTTGGTTTCAGCACCGCAACGACCACAATACATATGGGTCTTGTTCCAGTAAGCCATGCCTTTTGCAAAAGCCAGGCGAGACCCATCCTCAGGAGGGAGTAAGGTGCCAATGGTCCAGAGATCATCAAAATGAGCCCCTGAAACCAGTTCTGCCGCCTCGTCCTTGGTCAAAAACGAGACATCAATGGCAAACCAGGCGGTTTCCTGTTCGTCTTCTCCCAGATAAATCCAATTTGAGTTCCCCTTCATCAGAGGCATTGCTTGATTTGAGGAAAGATATGCTGCCTTCACATCCCGGGTTTCACGTGGGGAGCCAACAATCAGGTTTTTTTCCCGCCACACTGGGATAAACTGTGACGTAGGGTGGTCAATTCGTTCCAAAATCCACGGATCGTCTTTGCGTAAATGTGAAACACGATCGAGGCCGGAATTGGTATAATATAGATTTTTTTTCATGAGACTAAAATGACACAAGCTTTTGAAATCACCAAGAGTTCATAGAATAAATTCAACAATTGTTGATTTATTCACAAACAAAGTTACACTATGGCTTAACTTGCAAGTGTATCTGGGGAGATAAACCCGTGAAATTTTTAAAACTCCTGTTGATTCCTATGATGGGATTAACCTTAGTTGGTTGCGCCTATCAGGATATTGTTCAATCACCTGATCATAAGCTCTTTATGAACCGGACAGTTGCTCCTGAAGGGTCTGCAAAAGCAGTCGCTGCTGCTGACTGGACAAAAGCTGAAAAAGTGACCATCACATTAGATAAATATGGCTTTAAACCCATGTTTGTTGAGTTGAATGTCGGGCAGCCTTACATTTTCGTTTTTGAAAATGCTGACAAAGCTCAGCGCTCAGTAGCAGGTGATGAATTCTTTGATACTCTGGCCCTCAAATCTCTATCAGGTAACGAATTAGTTGCTCCAAATGCCAGAATACAAAATATTGACCTTGAGGATATGACGACCCGTGAACTCAGAGCCATTCCCCTTGAAAAAGGGCGCTTTGAAATTGCCGACGGTGGCAAAGGTTTCACAGCTTGGGGTTGGCACCTAAATCCTTTCAAATATATTCTCGGATATCCATCAGGGTTTATGATCGTTCAATAAGAACATCAATCCACCAGATCACTTAATATTCAGGGCAATCGTTTTAAAAATGGTTGCCCTTTAATTTTATCTGCTTCCCTTCATTTATATGCTTGCACCAAACGGGCCGCTTTGCTTTATTGCGCTCCGAGAGGCTGGTGGTGGACAAACTCCTCGCCAACCCGGTCAGATCCGGAAGGAAGCAGCCGTAACGAGATTTGTTTGGGTCGTTGTCAGTCTCTCACTTTTATGCGTTCAAACGCCACTAAAGGCTTACGCCAAACGATTGGCGGACCGCAGTCGCGGTCTTGAGGGCGCTTACTGAAATAGTGTTTTCCCCAATAATTTACTTTTTTAGTTCAGGCGCTCCTTTCCCCCAAGGCATTGCCGGGTTATTCTTATGACTATCATGAGCGATCAAGAAAACGCACAAGCTGAATATCGGGTTCTGGCCCGGAAGTACCGCCCAACGACTTTTGAGGAACTCATTGGTCAGGAAGCCATGGTGCGTACCCTTACCAATGCTATTGATTCTGGTCGTTTGGCTCATGCTTTTGTCATGACCGGGGTGCGCGGGATTGGTAAAACAACCACTGCACGGCTGATTGCGCGTGCGCTCAATTGCATCGGAGCTGATGGGCAAGGCGGCGCAACCATTTCCCCTTGTGGCGTTTGTGAGCACTGCAAAGCCATTGCGGAAGATCGTCATGTGGACATCATGGAACTTGATGCCGCCAGCCGGACTGGGGTTGATGATATTCGGGAAATCATCGAAGGGGTCCGCTATCGACCAACTTCAGCGCGCTATAAAATATATATCATCGATGAAGTGCACATGTTGTCTCGTAATGCTTTCAATGCGTTGCTTAAGACTCTTGAAGAGCCACCCGAGCATGTGAAATTTATCTTTGCCACCACTGAAATTCGCAAAATCCCTATTACGGTACTGTCTCGATGCCAGCGCTTTGATCTGCGCCGGGTTGAGCAAAAAGACCTGATCACTCACTTCGCCGCCATTGCTGAAAAAGAAAATGCCAAAGTAACTGACGGCGCCCTGGCCATGATATCTCGTGCCGCCGATGGTTCTGTGCGCGATGGTCTTAGTTTACTAGATCAAGCCATTGCCCATTGCGCCAGCGAAGTGAATGACGAACAAGTACGCGATATGCTGGGCCTTGCAGACCGAGCCCAAACCTTTGATCTTTTAGATAAAGTGTTTAAAGGGGAAATTGCAGACGCCCTTGATCAGCTGAACGACCAATATAATGCCGGAGCCGATCCGCTAGTCGCCCTGCAAGATATGCTGGAACTCACCCATTGGCTCACCCGCCTCAAGGTGTCACCCAAAGCCGCTAATGGAACAGAAGTACCTGAAACTGAACGGGTTCGGGGCATGGAAATGGCTGAAAAACTCCCCATTGCCGCTCTTACGCGCACTTGGCAAATGTTGCTCAAAGGTATCCAGGAAACCACCCAGGCACCCTCTCCTTTGCAGGCGGCGGAAATGATTTTAGTACGTCTTGCTTATGCTGCCGACCTCCCTACGCCAGGGGATGCAGTGAAAATGATCCAGCAAGGGAGCTCCACTCCTCAAACTTCAAACCCTCCGGGTTCTTCTTCAGGGGGGCACCCTGGTGGCGGTGGTACAACGGCTGTTGCAACACAAGCAGCTCCTATGACGTCACCAGATCACAGCCAACCTCAAGCTATGTTGTCTTCCGCTCCTCAGCAAGAAACAGCCCCGCATGTTCAGGTCATCCGCCCTGACCCTCAGCGCTATGAAGACGTGGTTTCTTTAACCAATGCACATAATGAACGTATTTTGCATGCCAATTTGGTTAGTAACGTTCATCTGGTGTCTTTTGAGCCTGGAAAAATTGAGTTTAACCCTACAGAACATGCCCCAGAAGACTTAGCGGCTCAGTTAGCCCGGTTTTTAAACACTCATACGGACCGACCTTGGACGGTAACCAAATCCCGTTCTGCTGGTGAAGCAACCCTGCACCAAAAGGCCGATGCACAAAAAGCTCAGGATAGGGCAGAAGTAGCAGTCACACCTTTGGTTATGGCAATTACAGAAATTTTCCCAGGGGCCACCATTGGTGATATACGCGATCTTGGCCCCAAAGCGGCTGAAATTCTCGACAACCCTGATGAAGACCCCGAAAACGACCTTAACGACGATCTTGGAGACAACCCCCTATGAAGAACCTCGGCAGTATGATGAAGCAAGCGCAAAAAATGCAGGAGAACATGCAGAAAATGCAGGCTGAGCTTGAGAATATGGAGGTGGATGGTTCCGCCGGAGGAGGTATGGTCAAAGTTACTCTCACAGGTAAAGGCCGGGCAACAAACATCAAAATTGACCCCAGCATGATTGGCCCTGACGACGTTGAAATGCTGGAAGACCTTCTTGTGGCTGCCATTAATGACGCCAAAGACAAAGCCGAAGTGATGGTCAAAGAGAAAATGAGTGAAATGACCGGTGGTTTGCAGCTTCCCCCTGGAATGGAACTGCCCTTTTAAAGGGGCTTCAAGCCCTAGATGAATAACGATCTCGACAACTTGATCAATCTTCTCTCCAAGCTCCCTGGCTTAGGGCCACGCTCGGCTAAACGGGCGGTACTGCACCTGATAAAACGTCGGGAAGGCTTGATGCTCCCCTTAGCTGCTGCCATGGATGCTGCGGCTGAAAATATTAAAACCTGCTCCACCTGCGGCAATGTAGATGTGCAAGACCCTTGTACTATTTGCATTGACCCACGCCGCGATAATACCACCCTGTGTGTGGTTGAAGATGTTGCTGATTTATGGGCCATGGAGCGGACTAAGGCTTTTAAAGGCCGATATCATGTCCTAGGTGGCGTTCTTTCTGCCCTTGATGGCATTGGGCCTGAAGACCTTAACATTCCCAAGCTTGTGAACAGAGCTACCAACAGCCCCATAACTGAAGTTATCCTCGCCACCGGAGCCACAGTCGATGGGCAAACCACCGCTCATTATATCACCGATCGTCTTGAAGACAGTGAAATTACCATTTCTGGCCTTGCCCAAGGTATCCCTGTCGGGGGCGAACTTGATTACTTAGACGACGGCACCATTAGTGCCGCTCTCAAAAAACGACGGCAAATAGAATAGGTTTATGATGATTTAATCATATTGCACTGCACAATTTCTTGCTTTGTTGGTTTTTTCCTATATGAACACCGCTTACCTTTTATAAAATCCTCCCAAAAATGGATATACATACTCGTGATCAAGCCAACGCTTGCAGCTTTTGCTGCTCGGCTTTCTTCTGTTGATTTGAAGAATTCTAATCTCACTACATTTACCCCTGAGCGCATTAAGATCGAAATTCTTTCCGGTCTGACGGTTGCCTTGGCCTTGGTGCCTGAAGCTGTTGCTTTCTCCTTTGTTGCCGGGGTCCATCCTTTGGTGGGGCTTTATGCCGCTTTTATTGTCGGCTTGATTACAGCTTTGATCGGGGGTCGCCCAGGAATGATCTCTGGCGCAACTGGCGCTTTGGCCGTGGTTATGGTCGCCTTGGTCGCCAGCCATGGCATTGAGTATCTTTTTGCCACCGTCGTCTTAATGGGTGTTATGCAAATTTTGGCAGGCTTTTTCCATCTCGGAAAATTTATTCGCCTCGTTCCTCATTCAGTGATGCTTGGTTTTGTGAACGGTTTGGCGATTGTCATTTTCCTGGCCCAGTTGACACAGTTTCAGGTCCCTGGGCCGGATGGCGTAAAGGTTTGGATGTCCGGTTGGCCCTTAGCCGACATGTTGGGTTTGGTCGTATTGACCATGGTGGTGATTTGGATCATGCCCAAGATCACCAAAGCGATTCCCGCCCCTCTCGCCGGAATTGGTGTGGTTGCGGCTATTGTCATTGTCTTTGGCATTGATGTGCCACGCGTCGGTGATCTCGCTTCCATCAAGGGCGGACTTCCCTTGTTTCATATTCCCGATCTTCCGATAAACCTGGAAACCCTGAAAATTATTTTCCCTTATGCTTTGATCCTTGCCGCTATTGGCCTGATTGAAAGCTTGCTGACCCTTAACCTTGTTGGCGAAATGACCGGAAAACGCAGCGGGGCTTCTCAAGAGTGCGTTGCCCAAGGGATTGCCAACACGGTGACAGGATTTTTCGGGGGCATGGGCGGTTGTGCCATGATTGGTCAATCGATGATTAATATTAAATCTGGGGGTCGAACCCGACTTTCCGGTATTTCCGCTGCTTTGTTCTTGTTGGCCTTCATCTTAGTGGCTTCCAGTATGATAGAACAAATTCCTCTGGCGGCTTTGGTCGGGGTGATGTTCATGGTAGTGATCGGAACCTTCGCTTGGCAAAGCCTGACTTTTTTACGCCGCATTCCCTTAACTGACGCCCTTGTCATGCTCTTGGTCACTATCGTAACGGTTATGAGCGATCTCGCCATTGCCGTTGTGGTTGGTGTAATCGTATCCGCTCTGGCTTTTGCTTGGAAAAACGCCACCCATATTCATGCTTCCGTCCATGTTATTGATGCCGATACAATGGTTTATCAAATTGAAGGCCCCCTGTTTTTTGGTTCCATTGATGGCTTTTCCAATCTGTTCAGCCCTCATAGTGATCCTGATCTGGTAATTGTTGATTTTATGAACAGTCAGGTTGTTGACCAATCTGCTCTTCAGGCAATTGAAGCCCTAGCCTCAAAATACGAACACCATGGTAAAAATCTCCAACTGCGTCACTTATCCCATGACTGCCATAAGCTCCTTAATCGGGCCGGTCAGCTTATCGTCGACTCCGATGATGATCCCAGCTATGGCATAGCCGTAGACTATTCCATCAAAACCGGCATGTTCGGTGGTGGGCATTAGTTTTATAGAATTGATCTTTGATCAATTCGCGCTCAAACGCCGCACATGCTCACGCCAAACGTTTGGCGGGCCACAGTCGTGGCCTTGTTAACTGCGTTAGACCGAGATTCTGCATCGACTCGTTGCTTAAAACGTAAAGTTATAGTCGGTTTTACGATTCATGCTCCAGAGGGTTACACAAGCACCTAGATAACCAATTAAATTGATCCAAGAAACGGTTTCCATGAACATAACCATGGCCTTCTACGCTTGGTAACGAATGTTTTTAATTGTGATTATTTATTCAAAATTTTATCGCAGATTTTGAAAATTAAGAATGGCTTAACTTTTGCATTGATTCCGGTGAACAATAAATTTGGGAGTTAATGATGGACGTTGAGACAATTTCTGGTGCACTGATTGGCCCGCAAAATTTGGATAATTCCAAAACAGCCTCAGAAACAGAAAATCCTTTTAAGGATTACCTCCAGGTTATCACCGAAAGTAAGTCTGCTCAAAACAAAGATCCAAATATGCAGCAAGAAAAAGATAAAGAAGAACTCACTGATTTTGAGTATTTGAAGAAGTATGGTTTTACGGAATATGCAGAAAAAGTGCGAGAAGAGAAGATAGCCGAAATTCGTGAAAAACTCTTAAAAGCCATGGGGTTAACGGAAGAGTCTTTAACTGAGTTACCTGCCAGTCAAAGGGCACAAATTGAGAGCCGTATCGCTGAAGAAATTGAACGACGCATGGCGGCAAATTCAGAAGTGAACCAGGATAAAAGTGCGCTTAACGAAACCCTCGGGGAGTTGCCAACCGTCTTGTCTTCGCGCCCCGGAATCGGCAATGGCGTCGCCCTGATGCAGGCAATTGAACAACAAGAAATTGCTGAAACTGAATTAATCACCGGAGGAAAAGAGGAAAAATAAGCCCGGCAGTATTTGCCTTAGCTAGGACAATTTATACCTAGTTAAGGCCCCTAAACCACATCCAATTGAGGTTTAGGTGGCTCGAGTTCTTCAGCCGGGCTCTCTTCTCCGAGTTCCACATTCCTGATTTTCTCACCCCGACTAATCACTTTCTTGGTGGAAGTACGGATTTGGTCAACATCCCTTGTAGTTTGATCAAAATGTTTTTGCAGGTTTTCCACCCGCTGGTCTAGCCGACCCACATCATCCATCATGGTAGCAACTTCTTTTTGGATAAGCCCAGCTTGCTCGCGCATTTGGGCATCTTTAAGAACCGCTCGAATGGTATTAAGAGTCGCCATCATGGTGGTCGGTGACACAATCCATACTCGGCGCTTAAAGGATTCTTCTACCACATTACGGAAATTAGCGTGCAGTTCGGCATAAACCGCCTCACTTGGTAAAAACATCAAGGCTGATTCAGCGGTTTCACCCGTGATGATGTAACGCTCAGCAATATCTTTGACATGTTTAAGGATATCAGCAGAAAAAGCCCGACCAGCTTGAACCTTCGCAATATCATCTTGGGCTTCCACCAATACCTGATAACTCTCTAAAGGAAATTTTGAATCCACCACAATCGGTCCGGGGGGATTTGGTAAAATCAACAAGCAGTCAGCCCGTTTGCCATTAGACAAAGTTACCTGGAAATCATAGGCCGACGGGGGAAGGGAATTTTTAACCAGATCATTGAGCTGAATTTCCCCAAAAGCCCCCCGAGCCTGTTTGTTAGAGAGAATATCCTGCAAGCCCAGAACTTTGCTGGAAAGCTCAGTTAAATTCTTTTGCGCCGTATCAATCACCGCTAAGCGCTCATGAAGAGCCGACATGGTTTCACTGTTTTTATGGGCCTGTTGATTGAGGTTTTCCCCAAGTCGTTGTGAAAGATGGCTCAAGCGCTCTTCTAATGTTTTTGAGATCGCTCGTTCCTGCGCCTGAACCCGTTCGGCGGCATGGTGCTGAGCCATAGCTTGGTTATCACTGAGAGTTTTAAGCCGCCCAGCCAGTTCATTTTGTGAAGTAGCAAACTCATTTTGCGACGCCGCTAAAGCGCGGGTGATTTCAGCCAATCCACGAGTGTTTTCTGAAGCCTCCGCCCGGCCCTTTTCACCCCGACGATAAATTGCCACCATGAGTATAAAAGCCCCAACACCCAGAACTAACGCCCCAAAAGCCAGCGGATTAGAATTAATTATGTTTACTATCTGTTCTTGCATAAACCTACTTTGCACGAGGACGTTTCAGAACTCAAGAGACAATTATGGTTCTTGAGCTGTTTGATTAATACTTTGGCCTTAATTTTCAATTGCCTTGCTACTGCCCTATTTTTTGAACAAATTAACCTTAAGAATAAGATAGAGGAGAGTTTTATGGGTCGGATTTCATTTTTCGCAGCAATTTTTCTAGGCGCAACCGGGTTTGGTTTCGCCCATGCAGGTGAAGTAGAAATCCCCGCAAAGGATCGAACCGACCTCGCCATTACCCTTTATAGTAATGGTTTTGCCATGATTGATGAAACAAGGTCGCACAGTGTTACCAAAGGGCTAAACACTTTTGCCCTAACAGGAATAGCCAACCAGATCAGCACAGATACTGTCCGCATGGATGCTGGGGACCTGCAAATTCTCGAGTTTGGTTATGACAAAACGGTTTTGTCTGCCGCCTCTCTTCTAGACCGCTATAAGGGACAAGAGGTTTTTGTTGAATACCGCCATGAGTTAAGCGGTGTTTCTGATCGCAAAAAAGCAAAAATCCTAACAACTCGCAACGGGACGGTTTTAGAAATTAACGGTGAAATATACCCTTCTAGCCCCGGTCACTTTGTTTATCCCAAACTCCCTGATGATTTAAGGGCTGAACCTGCTTTAACTTTGATGGCTCAAGCCAAAGCCGATGGCCCAAGTAAGCTACAGCTTAGTTACCTGGCCCGAGGTTTTAGCTGGCGGGCAAATTACGTTGCAGTCCTCAACGAAGGTGAAACCGCCCTTGAGCTTACCGGACGGGCCACTTTGACAAACTCAGGTGGTATGGATTTAGAAAATGCCGCCATGACTTTAATCGCCGGTAATGTTACGGCCCCTCAAACTGAAAGACGCAACTTCCAAAGAGAAGCTCCGATGGCGATGATGGCAAAGTCCAGCGATGCCATGGTGGAGAGCGCCCCCCATCGCTCCTTCTCTAATCGTCATCTCTATACCTTGCCAGGCAAAAGGACACTGCGTTCTGGGGAAAGTAAGCAAGCAACCTTGTTTAGCACTCCAAAAGTCGCTGTTGAGCGTCGTTTTATTTTCGCAGGTGGGATCATTGGTCGGTATCAACAGGGTGAACGCCAGGAAAAAGCTGCTATCCAAATTCGGTTTAAAAACACCAAGAAAGACGGCCTTGGCATCCCTCTGCCCGGTGGAGCGGTGAATACTTATAAAAAGGACCAAGGGGGGACTTTGCGATATGTGGGTCAAAATAGCTTAAGTGATATTGCCGTCGATAAAACTGGACAGATAAGTATTGGGAAGGCCTTTGATATTACGCTGAAGCGTACCCAAACAGAGTTCAAACGTACCGGACCCAAAAACCGAAACTTTGAAAGCGCCTGGAAATTAGAGATCGCTAACGCCAAAACTGAAGCCATCACCGTGGTGCTTGAAGAACGCATGCATGGTGACTGGAAAATCATCCAATCCAGCCAAGAGGCTGAATCAAAAACATCCCAAAAAGCCGTTTGGCAAATCAAAGTGCCCGCAAAAGGAACAGCAGCTCTCACCTATCAAGTCGCTGTAACAAACAGGTAACCCCAAACTCTGCTTAGAATGTTATAAGTGTTTGAGGCTCTAAACTTGACCTTTAACGCTCCTACCCTTATGTGGTGGGGTCTGCCTGTTAATTACGATTTAAGAGACCTCTCATGGCACTATTGCCCATTTTGACTGCTCCCGATCCACGCTTGAAAAAGAAGAGCTTACCGGTTGAGAAAGTCGACGACGAAATTAAGCAGCTGATGAAAGATATGCTGGAGACCATGTACGATGCGCCAGGCATTGGTCTCGCTGCTGCTCAAGTGGGTGTTTTAAAGCGGGTTTTGGTCATTGATATTACCAAAGACGAAGAAAACGAAGCCGCTCCCTTATGTATGGCAAATCCTGAAATTATTTGGGCGTCAGATGAAAAAACTGTCTATGAAGAAGGGTGCCTGTCCGTCCCAGAACAATTTGCTGAAGTAAAAAGGCCTGAGAAGGTCAAAGTCCGCTTCATTGATCAGGAAAATGAAATCCGGGAGATAGAAGTAGATGGATTGCTGGCAACTTGTGTTCAACACGAGATGGATCACCTCGAAGGGGTACTGTTTGTCGATCATCTTTCCACAGTAAAACGCGGTATGATGTTGCGTAAGGCGAAGAAATCTAAAAAACTCAGCATGTAAGGATTGTTCCATGTCGGCCCTTCGTATCATCTTTATGGGAACTCCTGATTTTTCCGTTCCTGTTCTCGATGCCTTAATCAAAGCGGGCCATAACGTGATTTGCGCCTACAGCCAGCCTCCAAAACCTGTGGGACGCGGACATAAAACTCGCCCAACCCCTATTCATGCTTTTGCAGAAGAAAAAGGCATTGAAGTTCGTCATCCTAAAAGCCTTAAAAGTGATGAGGAAAAACAAGCCTTTATGGATTTGAAGGCTGATATTGCTGTGGTCGTTGCCTATGGCCTGATCCTACCAAAAGCTATTCTAGAGGCCCCACGGTTGGGCTGCGTTAATATTCACGCCTCCTTACTCCCACGATGGCGCGGAGCCGCCCCAATCCAACGGGCTATACTCGCAGGTGATTCTGAAAGTGGTGTCACCATCATGCAGATGGATGAAGGCTTAGATACGGGCGATATGCTCATGACTGAAACAGTGCCTTTAACACCCCTCACCACAGCCAGCGAACTCCACGATAATTTATCTCAAATCGGGGCTAAGCTTATTATTGAAGCAGTCTCTGGTCTTGATGAAGGCCGATTGATTGGTATGCCTCAACCTGAAGAAGGTGTAACCTATGCTGCTAAGCTTGAAAAAAATGAAGGTCGCCTGGATTGGTCAAAGCCAGCAATTGAGTTGCAACGCGCCATAAATGCATTCACCCCCTGGCCGGGAGCGACTTTTGCCTATGGTGACAATCGCATCAAAGTCCTTGAGGCAGAAGTTGTCGACGAAAATGGTACTCCAGGCACGGTTCTTGATGACACGTTGACAATAGCTTGTGGTGAAAAGAGTCTCAGACCCTTGAGGGTCCAGCGTCCTGGTAAAGGGCCTATGGATACAGAGGCTATGTTGCGCGGATTTCCCATCGCTCCTGGAACCGTGCTGAGCTAATGCCACGCTATAAAATCACCATCGAATATGACGGCACTGGTTTAGTCGGTTGGCAACGACAAGATAATGGTTTCTCCGTTCAGCAAGCCTTGGAACAAGCCCTTGCTAAACTCTCACCAAGAGAAGAGCCCCCTGTCGTTTATGGGGCAGGGCGCACGGATGCGGGGGTTCATGCCCTCGGGCAAGTAGCCCATTTTGACCTCAAGGGGGACTATACAGCCGATAAAGTTCGTGACGGAATCAATTATCACATCCGTCCTAATAAGGTCAGCGTGCTTAAGGCCGAAGTGGTTGATGAGGAATTTAATTCACGCTTTGACGCTAATGAACGGGCCTATCTCTACCGCATTCTGAACCGTCGCCCTCCAGCACCTCTAAAACAAGGTCAGGTTTGGGAGGTCAAAGTCCCCTTGGATGCCACAGCAATGCACGAAGCGGCTCAGGTTTTGGTGGGCAATCATGATTTCACCACCTTCCGCGCTTCTGTTTGTCAGGCCCAATCCCCTGTCAAAACCCTTGATATGATCAATATCACCGAGGAGGGAGAAGAAATCCACGTTCGGGTTCGAGCTCGGTCCTTCCTCCACCATCAAGTCCGCAATATTGTCGGGACGTTAAAGCTCGTTGGAGAAGGAAACTGGACCAAAGAAGACGTTAAAAACGCCCTTGAAGCTAAAAATCGTATCGCTGGGGGTCCCACAGCACCCGCTTATGGGCTATATCTAACAGAAGTGGTGTATTAGACACTTAGTGTCATAAAATAAAAACAGGAGGCCGGGTTGGACAAGATTGGTGAAAATAGTTCAAGCTCTAGCAGTTCAAAAAACCAGATGGAACTTAGCTTAACCCCGTCTAATGAAGGCAAATCTTATATGGGATATGCCGGGGTTATTTTAGGGGTCATCGGTATTTTCTCCAGCGCCATATTTACAGTTATTGGTCTTGTTTGTGCTGTTATTGCCCTCTTTATGGGACAATTCTCCCTCGGGGTCATCGGCCTTCTTCTCGCCCTCGCTGGTATTGTCACCTCACCCATTATCATGGGGATGATTGGTTTAAGCACCATCTTAGCTTGGTTTACCTAAAAGATTATCACTGAAGATTTGCTTTGTCGGGTTTAAAGCCTTGCCAAGCAAACCAGTAGGCTACGTGACCAGGCAACCGTTCCAGGCGTTTGCTGTTTTCACCTATTAAAGCGTCTTCTTCTATTGTCCAAATATGTTCTTTTTCATCTTTGATTTGGTCTGCCGTTACCCCCGCTTTAAATTCATGCCCTTTTGCTTTGTAAGCCCGAACGGTACGTGTTTTTGCCTCTCCAATCAGCACGACATCTAAATCACCAACTTTATCATTGATGACAGCCCCTCCTTTAAAGAGCGAAAGAGGCCAAGCTTTTTCGTTTGAATTTGCTTTTTCCCCAACGGTTGCCCGCAAAGCAAAAACATAATCTTTAGGGTTTAAACGCTTATTAGTGATGAGGGCAGGGAACATCAGGTCAGGCCCCTCAAAATAATCCCAATAAGGGCTAAGGGTCGTATATTCACGGTTATAGCCCGTATCTAAGGATAAAACTTTGCTCTCAGGATGGCGCTTTCGCCATTGCTTCCAAATGGTAATGATCACAGGTCGGACTTTTAATTGAATTTTCGAACCAACAAGGGGCCCAACCACAGGCTTACCCGTAAACTGATTCCATAAAGAGTGGGTTTGTTGATCATACATGAGCTTGTTTGAACGGTATAAAAATCCGGACGAGCCAAAAATAAGGGGATCTGGCTGAGAGGGTATTTTAGTCTCAAACAAAATGCCTGAACCACACAGCGTACAATAGGCCAACGCCACCGGAACCCCACCGATCACGTCATTAAACATCTCATGCCAATCCATGATCCGTAAGGGGTAGGCTCTCACATCACCGTTAATGGCAACGCCAAAAACCAGCTCATCATCATTTAGGTAACTGGCCTCCTCAGCTTTGATGAGCTTAGGATTGTTAAGAGAGGGAATACCGTCTTTGCGCACACCGCCCCAAGCGATTTCTTCCAGTCGGATTTCATGCTTGATGCCTGGGCGTAGGAAAAGGCGGAAATTTTCATCAATTTGCGCCATCACATCTGCTTTGACCCGGTCAAAACCTTCAAAGGGTTTTATTTCCGGGTGGCTCTCAAGCCATAACATCCATTTATGCCAGGAGGGTCCGTACTGATGACCCACTAAGCTGACAAGGGCTTTGTTAACATCTGCATGGGAAGGGACAAAACGCAGTGCCTGGATAAGGATAGGTGTAACATCCAAACGCCCTCGAGCCGTCAGAGCCTTTAAAGCTTCCAGCCGCTTTTCCCGATTATTGCCAAATAATTGTTGGGCAAGATACTGGACAGTCTCAATATCATTGGTTTTTAAATCTGTTTTTTCTTCTGCAAAAGCTATCGACGCAAAAAACCCAAATAAAATCGCTAATAGTCCAATACGCCCATAGCTAATCATGTTGATATACCTTCCTTCAGTTGAAGAAAGCATATGCTGATATATAGAAAAAAATAAAATCACTTTCCTGTCAAAAGACAGTGAACGCGTCATACAAGAACCGACAAACGACAACCTCTCCACTTGACCTGTTAGCAGAACCGGACTAAGTGCAGAGCACTCCTTCAATAGACGCGAGTTATCATGTCTCAAAATCAAAATCCCGGTTGGCGCGGTACAACCATTCTCTCTATCCGCAAAGGCGACAAAGTTGTGATCGCAGGCGATGGGCAAGTGAGCCTAGGTCAAACAGTGATCAAGGCCAACGCCCATAAGGTGCGCAAACTCGGTGACGGAGCCGTCATTGTTGGATTTGCTGGCGCCACCGCAGATGCTTTTACTTTGTTTGAACGCCTTGAGGCCAAACTGGAACAACACCCTGGGCAATTGACCCGTGCCTGTGTTGAGCTCGCCAAAGATTGGCGAACTGATCGTTATTTGCGCAAACTTGAAGCAATGATGGCCGTAGCTGATGACAAAGTTTCCCTTGTTCTCACCGGGACTGGCGATGTTTTAGAGCCTGAAGACGGTATTATCGGCATCGGTTCTGGTGGCAACTATGCTTTGGCAGCAGCAAAAGCATTGATTGACCAAGACATGGACATTGTCGATATGGCAAAACGCTCCATGAAAGTTGCGGCAGACATTTGTGTCTATACCAACGAAAATGTAATTATCGAGACCTTACCAAAAGAAAAATCGGCAAAATAAACATGACTAATTTCAGCCCCCGTGAAATCGTTTCCGAACTTGATCGTTATATTGTTGGTCAAGACGACGCCAAACGTGCCGTCGCTATTGCCTTGCGCAACCGCTGGCGCCGCCAACAACTACCCGATGATCTTAAAGAAGAAGTTTTACCTAAAAACATCTTGATGATTGGCCCTACGGGTGTCGGTAAAACCGAAATCGCCCGTCGTCTAGCAAAACTAGCTCAGGCCCCCTTCCTCAAAGTGGAAGCGACCAAGTTTACCGAAGTGGGTTATGTGGGCCGCGATGTTGAATCCATCGTTAGAGATTTAGTCGAAGTCGCTATTCACCAAACTCGGGAACGGCTGCGCAAACAAGTGACGGCAAAAGCCGAACTTTCTGCTGAAGAGCGGGTGATTGACGCCCTTGTTGGCGATAACGCCTCTGAAGATACCCGTCAAAAATTCCGCAAATTACTGCGCGAAGGTAAGCTTGACGATAAAGAGATTGAAATTAACGTCTCTGAGTCGGGCGGCAGCGGCATGCCTTCCTTTGAAATCCCCGGTATGCCCGGGGCTCAAATGGGCATGATTGACCTCACCGACATGCTCGGTAAAACTTTTGGTAACAAAACCAAACCTAAAAAGGTTAAAGTTTCCGAATCCCACGCCATGCTGATGGATGATGAAAGCGACAAACTGCTTGATGACGACAAAGTGGTGCGCGAAGCCGTGGAAGCCGTGGAAAATAACGGCATTGTCTTCCTCGACGAGGTCGACAAAATTACTGTCCGCTCTGATCGCAGCGGCAGTGATGTGTCACGAGAAGGGGTACAACGTGATCTGTTGCCTCTTATTGAAGGCACCACGGTCGCCACCAAGCATGGCACCATTAAAACCGACCATATTTTGTTTATCGCCTCTGGCGCTTTCCATGTGGCCAAGCCTTCTGATTTGTTGCCAGAACTACAAGGTCGTTTGCCCATCCGGGTTGAGCTCAAAGCCCTGACCCGGGATGATCTGTTGCGCATCCTCACCGAACCTGAGGCCAACTTGGTCAAACAATCCGTTGCGATGATGGCAACAGAAGATGTCACCTTAGAGTTTGATGAGGGAGCCATCGGCGAAATCGCTGATCTGGCTGAAGAAATCAACAGCGGCGTTGAAAATATAGGCGCACGACGGCTGCAAACCGTGATGGAAAAGCTCTTAGAAGACATTAGCTTCACCGCCACCGACCGCCCCGGCGAAACCGTCAAAATCACCTCAGAAGACGTTCGAACAAATGTCGAAGGCCTCGCCAAAAACGCCGATCTAAGTAAGTTTATCCTGTAGAGAAACTTCGTTTTCCCCTTCCCCTTCTAGGGGGAGCCAGAGGGGGATGTTGGCAGGACATAAATTTACTCTGAATCAGTATCCCACCTAACCTCCCCTAAAAGGGGAGGGATAATTTTTGAGTAGCATAACAACCTTAGAATTTCCGATATTCATCTAGATGGAGACAATTTTCCTCAACCCACTTATTGGAACTCTCCAAGGCCGCTGCATTTTCTTTACGCCAATACACAGGTTTTGTTTGAATAGCCACTTCAGGCAAGCGAGAGCGCTTTGAATAAGAGCCCGTTAATTTCTTAGGACTATCTTGCGCAATATCAGAAAATTTTTCACTTAGTCTTTTTTTATCTCCATACGACATAACAACCCTCAAATGATTTGATTCAGTGCCTTAATCTAACTCCCCCAAACCGCGTCCTTAATTTCCCCGACAAACTCAGCATGAGCCGCGAGTTCTTCAGTACTTGGGGCGTGGTGGCGGGGGTCACGGTGAGGTTTGTCGGACTTCTTAAGCTTTGGGCCACCACCCGCGGTGGTTTTGTCGTTGGCTAAGCTAAGACCGCGTTGACGACCATCGATAAGTTCTAAGTAGACTTGGGCTAGGAGATCGGCATCAAGTAAAGCGCCGTGGTAAGTCCGGTTGGAATTGTCGATGCCGAATTTATTACACAAGGCATCGAGGTTTACTTTAGTTCCGGGGAATTTGTTACGTGCAATGCGCACTGTGTCCAAAGACTGTTCCATAGAAAGCTCATCTTTGCCTAGCAAGTTAAGCTCAGCATTAATGAAACCCATATCGAACTCGGCATTATGGATAACGAGCGTTGAATCCTGGATAAATTCAAGAAAGGCATCGACAATGCCAGCAAAATTAGGCTCATCGGCGACCTTTTCATTAGTGATGCCGTGGACCTTGACCACCTCTTCCGGGATATCGCGCTCAGGGTTAATGTATTGGTGGTAAACTTTACCCGTTGGCATATGATCAATAAGCTCAACACAACCAATTTCAACAATTCGGTGGCCAGATTTAGGACTTAAACCCGTTGTTTCCGTATCAAGAACGATTTCACGCACTTATTTTTCCTTTTCGAACCATTTTTATGACTTTTTGTACTTTTTTAAGGGTAAAAGCTTTTCCAAGACTCGTTTTAATAACAATATCTGCGCGCCGCCTCTTGTCCTGATCATCCATTTGCGCACCCCGAATGGAGGCTAATTTCTCGGCTGTCATGTCTGGGCGTGCCATTACCCGTTGGGTTTGTAAGAATTTTGGCGCCGAGACCACGACTGTCATATCACAATTTAAATCCCCACCGGTTTCAAACAACAAAGGAATATCAAGCACCACCATTTTTTGTCCAGCAAGCGCAGCTTGCTTTAAAAATTTTTGTTTCTCTTCCCCAACAAGCGGATGAACGATGGCCTCTAACTTTTTTAAAGCCTCAACATTGCCAAAAACCATTTTTCCTAAGCGCTGGCGGTTGACAGCGCCTTTTTCAACCACACCAGGGAAGGCCGCCTCAACGGGAGCAACTGCCTTGCCCCCTTTGGAAAAGAGCTTATGGACGGAAGCATCCGCATCATGAACGGGCACACCAAGACGAGCAAACATTTTAGCGGTTTCGCTTTTGCCCATACCAATCGACCCAGTCAGGCCAATGATAGTGAAAGGATATTTCACACCAAATCCTTTGTCATAAGGGTCTTGAGAGCTTCATCAACTTCTGGCTTTTGCCCAAACCAAGCTTCAAACCCTGGTCGAGCCTGATGTAAGAGCATCCCAATCCCCCCGACAACTTCGTTGCCCTGTTTTTTGGCCTGTTCCAATAGATCGGTCATCAGGGGAGCGTAGACAATATCATTGACCACTGCCTCTTTTGGCAGAGCTGAGAGATCAATTTCAAGAGGCGATTGCCCTGTCATACCTAAAGTCGAACTATTCACCAGCAGCGCCGCACCTTCAAGGGCTTGGCTTCGCTCTTCCCAATCAACAACGCATACTGCTGAGCCAAACTCCTCCCTCAAACTCACGGCACGCTGATGCGTGCGATTGGTGAGGCGGACTTCTTTGACGCCATCGTCAATTAAGGCTGCTAAAATAGCCCGTGCGGCACCACCAGCACCGAGAACAACTGCGGGACCATTGCTTGCATTCCATTGGGGCGCTTCAGATTTGAGGTTTTCGAGGAAACCAAAGCCATCCGTATTATGACCAAAGAGGGAACCATCTTCTTGAACAACGACTGTGTTAACCGCCCCAATCCGTTTGGCTCGTTCGCTCAGGTTATCAACGATATTCATGGCCAGTTCTTTGTGAGGAACCGTAAGGTTACAGCCTTTAAAGCCAAGGGTAGGTAAGGCCCGCAACGCGGGCTCGATATTTTTTGGGTCAACAGCAAGTGGCAAATAAGCCCCATCAATGGCGTATTTATCGAGCCAATATCCATGCAATTGCGGCGAGCGGGAATGACTGATGGGCCATCCCATAACCCCTGCTAACTTAGCCTTGCCGCTAATCATCGTCTTATCACCCTAGAAACTTTATCCGTTCAAACACCACTTTAGACTTACGCCAAACGATTAGCGGGCCCGCACAGTCGCGGTCCTCTATATTAAGTCATTTTTCCAGTATGCCCTGATCTCTCAAAAAGTCCAAGAGAGGGAGCAGAGGAAGCCCAAGGATAGTGAAATAGTCACCTTCAATTTTTTCGAATAATTGAACCCCGAGTCCTTCAAGGTGATAACCCCCGACGCTGCCCTCAACCAAATAGCCAACGGATTCAACATAATCATCTAAGAACTCATCACTAAAATCACGCATGGTCATTTGGGTTGCGTCGCGGTGGGTCCAAACAACTTCGCCATTATAAGCAACACAAAGACCACAGACCAACTGATGTATTTTGCCGCGCAAGGTTCGGAGTTGCTCACGCAAACCCTCTGGGCTCCCGGGTTTATCAAACCAGTTTTGCTGACAATAGAGAATTTGATCAGCGCCGATCACCATCATATCAGGCTTTTTCTTTGACACAGCCACGGCTTTTTCCTGCGCCAAGCGCAGGGCAGCTTCCCCAGCAGTTTTACCCGATGCTTTATACTTTTCCTTGACGATAGACTCATCAATATTGGCTGGATCAATGGTGAATGACAGTCCACAACCCAAAAGGAGGCGCGAGCGCGCCTTGCTGGCCGAAGCGAGGACCAGGCCATTAGAATTTTGTATCACGAAATTTGTTCCATACGTTTGGTATAATGCTGAATAATAGCGGCGGCGGTTTCTTCGACAGATTTTCGGGTAACGTCAATAACGGGCCATCTATTTTTGGCATACATACGCCGAGCCGCTTTGACCTCTGCAATCACAGTTTCTAGATCTACATAGTCAGTTTCTTCAAATTCATTGAGCATGCGCAGTCGATTTCGGCGAATTTGCACCAGACGTTGGGGATCACTGGTTAAGCCAACAATCATGGGCCCATCACTTTTAGTGAGACCGATTGGCAATGGACAATCAGGTACCACAGGAATATTGGCTGCTTTGTAACCCCGGTTAGCGAGATAAACACAGACGGGGGTTTTTGAGGTTCTCGACACACCCATAACAACAATATCAGCATCTTCAAACGAATTCATGGACTGACCATCATCATGGTTCATCACAAATTGAATCGCCTCAATACGTTTGAAATATTCATCATTCATGGCATGTTGTAGACCCGGCATGCCCTGAGCTTTAGTGCCCAAATGCCCGGCAAGAGCTGCAATCACGGGGTCAAGAACCGGAATAAAAGGAAGTTTTAAGCGCCGGCAACCTTCTTCCAGAACTCTGCGGAGTTCTGAATTAACCAAAGTACATAGAACAATTCCTGGAGAAGACTCAATGGATTCAATGACTTTATCCATTTGTGCTTCAGAGCGAATCAGGGGCCAGGCATGCTCAATAAGCTGCAGGTCCTCAAATTGCACTAGGCATGCTTTCGCCACTGAGATTACGGTCTCTCCCGTAGCATCAGATACCAAATGGATATGATGTTCAGTCATCTTTTAAGGTCTTTCTTTCCACAATTTAGAGCCCTTTACCCTGTGAGCAAAACGGATGGGGTTGGGGATAAGTAAGTTATTTATAAAAAACCAAGATTCAATCACCAGTCTTCAAAATACTCACCGCCAACCACCCTCTTGTTCATGGAGTTCTTCATAACAGGCCAATAAGAGGGAAACAAATTCAGATTGGAGTTTTATCCCCTTTATCCCCATTTTAAAAAAACTCCGTTTCCTTGACCTTTTATTTGGTTTTACAGCTTTTGCGCACATGAGACATAATTTAACCTCAATGACCTCATAAAAACCTGGAAAAGCTGTGGATGAATAGTAATCCCCATAATTCACACGGCCTACAACTACCCCCTCCTTTCTTTTAAGAAAAAAGAGTTATAGAAGGGGACTGGGAATAACGGTAAAAATCCGTTAGAACCTTGAGCAGTGATCACCCTCTGGTAGGAAAAGTTTCCACGATGAATTCTCAAGACAAACGTTTTCTGAAAGCCTTTCAACAAGTCTCTCAGGACAGACCTCCCTTTTGGCTTATGCGACAAGCAGGTCGGTACCTTCCAGAATACCGTGAAATTCGTAAAACAGCGAAGAATTTTCTCAATTTTTGCTACACACCCGATCTCGCTGTTGAAGTAACCCTTCAACCATTACGACGCTACAATTTCGATGCAGCTATCTTATTTTGCGATATCCTGGTTATTCCCGATGCCTTGGGTCAAAAAGTGGAATTCAAAGAAGGGGAAGGGCCTGTTTTAGAGCCGATTAGGAATCTTAAAGATCTTTCAAAACTTTCCATGGGTGGAATTCACGATCATTTAGCACCAGTTTACGAAACAGTACGTCGGCTTTCAAAAGAAATACCTGAAGAAACCGCTTTAATCGGTTTTGCTGGAGCTCCCTGGACCGTGGCCACTTACATGGTTGAAGGTCGGGGAGGAACAGATTATTCGACCACGAAGGGCTGGGCTTACTCGGCTCCTGATGAGTTTGCGGTTCTAATTGATCTTTTGGTTAAAAGCACCAGTGCATACCTGTTAGCTCAAATTCGTAATGGCGCAGAAGTTGTTCAGCTTTTTGATACCTGGGCGGGAGTTTTGCCTGAGAGTCAGTTTAAAAAATGGGTAATTGAACCGACCAAAGAAATTGTTGCCAATATCAAATCTGAGTTCCCCAATGTGCCTGTAATGGGTTTCCCTAAAGGCGCTGGTGGGCTTTATCTAGATTTTGTCAAAGAAACCGGTGTTGATGGGGTGAGCCTTGATACCTCAATGCCATTGAGTTGGGCCGCTAAAAACCTCCAGCCTCATTGTTTGGTTCAAGGTAATCTAGATAATCAAATGGTCGTTGCTGGTGGAAAAACCATGGAAGTTGAGATCAAAAATATTCTCTCAACTTTAGGCGATGGCAAATTTATTTTTAATCTAGGCCATGGAATTGTTCCTCAAACCCCCCCTGAGCATGTTGGCAAGTTGGCAGAGATTGTTCATGGTTGGAAAAAATAACTCACATGGTGAGTCTTACAAACGGAGTAAGCGGTTATGTCAAAGCGTAAAATAGCCGTTGTTCTCTTCAACTTAGGAGGGCCAGATAGCCCGAAAGCTATTCGACCTTTCTTGTTCAACCTGTTTTATGATCCGGCAATTATTAATTTACCAAATCCTTTTCGTTGGTTTTTGGCGAAATATATTTCCGGCAAACGGGCTCCCATTGCTAAAGAAATTTATGCCCATCTCGGGGGTAAATCTCCTCTTTTGGAACAAACTGAAGCGCAAGCCAGAGCCTTAGAAAAATCCTTGGAAAGCGAAGGCGAAGTTCGTTGTTTTATTGCCATGCGCTACTGGCATCCTTTCAGTGATCAAATATCCATTGAAGTTAAAGATTTTGACCCTGATGAAATCGTGCTTCTTCCCCTTTATCCGCAATATTCAACCACCACGACAAAATCATCTTTTGATGAGTGGAAAAGGGTGAGCTTCAATCATGCTCTCGAAAAACCAGAAAAATATTTGAATTGTTATCCTACCGAAGAGGGATTTATTACTGCGCTGGCTGAAAAAACTAAAACACGTATTTCTGAAGTTGATGGAGAGAATTATCGAATTCTCTTTTCTGCTCATGGGCTCCCAAAAGATATAATCGATAAGGGCGATCCTTATCAAATGCATGTTGAAAAAACTTGCCAAGCTCTTGTCGAGAAAATGGCAATTGCTGATTTAGATTGGTCAATTTGTTATCAAAGCCGGGTGGGGCCTAAAGAGTGGATTGGGCCTTCAACGGATGATGAAATAACCCGTGCTGGAACGGATAAAAAATCAGTTGTCTTAGTCCCAGTCGCTTTTGTTTCTGAGCATTCAGAGACTTTGGTTGAATTAGATATTGAATATGCTGAGATGGCAAAAAAATGCGGGGTGCCTCAATACTTAAGAGTACCAACTGTTGGTGTTGACCCCGTATTTATTGAAGGCCTCTCTGGTTTGGTAAAACAATGCCTGACGAGAGATACTAAAACTGGCTGCCATCAAAAAGTTTGCCCTGATGATCAAAAGCGCTGTCCGATAAGAAAAAGAGGAATCCACTAAAATGGATGGGAATGCTTATCTCTGGTACAAAGCTCTCCATATTATCAGTGTTATTGCTTGGATGGCAGGCTTACTCTATCTCCCTCGTTTGTTTGTCTATCATACAGAAGTAGACGTTGGATCAGAGACTTCCGAAAAATTTAAAATTATGGAACGGCGTCTCATTCGTGCCATCATGCATCCCGCGGCTATTTCATCGACGATTTTTGGATTTCTTCTGGTTTATGAAATGGATGCCTGGATGGAAGGGTGGTTTCACGCTAAACTTCTTTGCATTATTTTTATGTATTTTATGCATTGGCAAATGATGCGTTGGCGGATGGATTTTGCCGAAGATAGAAACTCTCGGTCTCAAAAATTCTACCGGTTTGCCAATGAAGGCCCAACCCTCTTGATGATCTTTATTGTCATTATAGTGGTCATAAAACCTTTTTAATTACGTATATAGTTCGTTTTTTGTTGACATAAAGTGATGATTACTTCAGCTTAGGCTTACTAAATACCTATCCGCGTACCTATCCGCGCACCTCCATTAGAATTTCCCAACGCTTTAAAGATTTTTTATATCAAGTATTAGCGTCAGAAATATAATTTTATTAATATCTCCAAATTAGCCGGACCCGGCACTTTTTAAATATCCCCCTTTTATCAATCGAGCAAAGACCACAATGAATCTCAAAGAACTTAAAGCTAAAAGCCCCCAAGAACTTTTGGCTCTCGCTGAAGAACTGGAAATTGAAAACGCCAGTACTCTTCGTAAACAAGATATCATGTTTGCTATCCTCAAAGCCTCTGCTGAAAATGATGTAGCAATTTTTGGTGATGGGGTTCTTGAAGTTCTCCAAGATGGATTTGGGTTTTTACGCTCACCAGAAGCTAATTACTTACCAGGGCCTGATGATATTTACGTCAGCCCCAGCCAGGTACGTCGCTTTGGTTTGAGAACTGGTGATACGGTTGAAGGCCAAATTCGGTCTCCTAAAGATGGGGAACGTTATTTTGCTCTGTTGAGGGTCAACAATATTAACTTTGAAGAACCAGAAGCGGTTCGTCATCGTATTAACTTTGATAACTTAACGCCGCTTTATCCTGATGAGCGTTTGATCATGGAAGTTGATGATCCAAAGCGTGAAGACCCAACTCACCGGATTATGGATCTTGTGGCCCCAATCGGAAAAGGCCAACGGGCTTTGATTGTGGCGCCACCACGCACAGGTAAAACTGTGATGCTGCAAAACATCGCTCAATCTATTAGCGCTAACCATCCAGATGCTTTCTTAATCGTTCTTCTTATTGATGAACGTCCTGAAGAAGTAACAGATATGGATCGTTCCGTTAAAGGTGAGGTCATCAGCTCCACATTTGATGAGCCTGCAACCCGGCACGTCCAGGTTTCAGAAATGGTTATCGAGCGGGCAAAACGCTTGGTTGAACATAAAAGAGATGTGGTGATCTTACTTGATTCTATCACCCGTCTGGCGCGGGCCTACAACACAGTTGTTCCGTCCTCTGGTAAAGTTCTGACCGGTGGTGTTGACGCCAACGCTCTTCAGCGCCCCAAACGTTTCTTCGGGGCAGCTCGGAATATTGAAGAAGGGGGCAGCTTAACCATTATTGGTACAGCCCTCGTTGATACGGGCTCTCGTATGGATGAAGTTATTTTCGAAGAGTTTAAAGGCACAGGTAACTCTGAGCTAATCCTTGATCGTAAGCTTACCGACAAACGTCTGTTCCCAACCATTGATATTACGAAGTCCGGTACCCGGAAAGAAGAACTGTTGGTCGACAAAGGCACCCTATCCAAAATGTGGGTCTTACGTCGTATCCTCAACCCAATGGGTGTTGTCGACGGTATGGAATTCCTGCTTAGCAAAATGAAGGATTCAAAAAATAATGATGATTTCTTCGATGCGATGAACAGCTAACCAAACTTCCCAAATTTTGTTTGGAATGTAAGTTAAGAAAAAAGCCCTGGTTCCAGCGATGGTGCTAGGGCTTTTTTATATCTATTCTTGATCTGCCAGAAATGATTTGCCTTTTATGAGCCATGAAAAACTAAAGGCAAAAATGGCAACTGACTCTAGCCAGAATTTATAAGAGACAAAGAATTCTTCAAAACTTCTAAAGAAGACAGTAATAACAACTATAAGCAAGATAGATGCGATGATTGTAAGACCGCAGAATTTATAAATTTGAATCCTTAATTTTGCTTGAGGTGTTAGAGGCTTGGTAGGGTCTGTTTTGGTAAATAAACAATATGAAAAATAGGCCAGAATCATAAAGAACAGCCCAGCACAGGTCAGGTGAATATAACCGATTATCGTTTGAAATAGGGTGGCTGACTCAGCGGGAGAAGTAGGAAATACCGCAATACCTACGGCAAATAAACAGGCTAGATCACCAGCAATGTCATCTTTCTTTTCATACCCTTTATAAGAAAAAAGAACCAAAGCTAAGGCACACATAGTACCTACAAATACATCCCTCATATCTGAGTAGTAATAAGCGCTAATAGAACCTCGGATGGTTTCTTCTTTAAAAATTATTAAAGCGCCAATGGCGAGCGTAAGCGGTAAGGAGAGACCTAAATAGCCGACTGCTTTTCTTAAAGTTAGATAAGATACCAACCTATTATGATTTTCCATAAGCTCTACCTCTTAATGTAAAACACATGAGAAAGTAGTAAGATAATATCAAAAATCAATTAATAAGTATATATAAAGATTAAAATAGTGGTCCTATTCAACCCTAGATGATCAATCTAGGGGATTAAAATTGTTGATCCAGTCGTCTTTCTGCCTTCTAAATCTTTATGGGCTTGAGCCGCATCTTTGAGATCGTAACGTTGGTTAATTTCAATTTTAACTTTTCGAGATGTCACAACCTCAAAAAGGTCATCAGCTGAAGCGACTAGATCTTCTCGCTTAGCTGTATAAGTCATTAAGGTTGGACGGGTCAGAAAGAGAGACCCTTTTTGGGCAAGCATACCGACATTGAAATTATCAACTGGACCTGTGGCATTGCCATAACTCACCATGGTTCCAAGTGGTTGAAGGCAGTCTAGCGACCCCTCAAAGGTATCTTTACCAATTGAATCATAAACAACAGAAACCCCTTGGCCGTCCGTTATCTCTTTTACCCGTTCGGTGAAATTTTCTCTGGTGTAGACAATCGGATGATCACAGCCATGCGCTTTAGCAAGTTCTGCCTTTTCGTCTGTACCTACTGTACCGATAACAGTAGCTCCTAACGCCTTGGCCCACTGACAAGCAATCAAGCCCACACCACCTGCAGCGGCATGAAATAAAATGGTATCTCCAACTTTGACATTATAAGTCCTTCGAAGCAGGTACTCTGTGGTCATGCCTTGAAGCATCATCGCTGCAGCTTGATCATCGCTGAGGCTATCAGGAATTTTGACCAACCTGTGCCAGGGGATCAGGCGTTCTTGAGCATAAGCCCCAGGTGGAACACCTGCATAAGCTACCCGGTCACCGACAGAAAATTGAGGGACAAGAGGACCAATTTCCTCGATAATACCTGCGCCTTCTAATCCTATGATAGCCGGAAAACCCGCTAAGGGATAAAGACCTGTACGTTGGTAGACATCAATATAATTAAGACCTACCGCCGTTTGTTTAAGTTTGACCTCTCCTTTTCCAGGGGCACCCACAGAGACATCTTCCCACCTTAGGACGTCGGGGCCTCCGGTCTCGTGGATTTGAATAGCTTTGGTCATTTATCGACTCCTGAAAGAGTTAGAGAAGTTTTTTAATTTCTATGTTTAAAAGGAATTCTTTTGTTTCTAAACCGGCCCCGCCAGAAAACCCCGTCAGTTTACCATTCGCTCCCGTAACGCGGTGGCAAGGAATAATGATAGGGATGGGATTACGCCCACAGGCCCCTCCGACAGCGCGAGGGGCAGACCCTAAGACCTTAGCTATCTGCCCATACGTCATCAATTCCCCAAAAGGAATTTTATACATCAAAGCACAAACCCTTTTTTGGAAATCAGACCCTGCTGGGCGAAGGGGGAGATCAAACTTGGTTAACGTCCCATCAAAATAGGCATTAAGCTGGTTTTTAGCCTCTGTGAGAAGAGGAGTTGCCTCACCAGAGGGTACACGCCCCCATTCAACAACAGTGATGGCCTCGTCCTCTTCAAAGAGGGTTAAATCCCCGACGGGGGAGTGCATGGTCATATAGCTCATGAGGAGGACTTTACAGGGTAGAGAGGGCTTCTTTCAAGCGCTCCTTCTCCGTGATGGGGAGTCCGCATGTATTACCAGGACAAATGTAGACGGTTGGCTTTTTATTTAATTGTGTTTTACCTGCTGCCGGATGAGTAGAGGGCAGGTTATTTTGCGGCGGTGAAAAATAAATAATTCGATTGGGGATATCCCAATGGGTTATTTCATTGATTAATTCTTTAGCGCGCTCATCCTCAATTTCTGCAATCACGGCTATGTTGACTGGGCTGGCTAAAACTTCAAACCCGTTGAGAATAGCACCTTGGTGAATTAAATGCTCAGGCGTATCTGCCACAACTGCTTTTAATATTCCCTCTGCTTTTTCTTTATACGAAGCATCTCCTGTTAGATGGAACATCTTCGCTAACACCCGTAAGAGGATACCATTACCAGAAGGGACAGCATTATCAGCCGTAGGCTTAGACCTGGCTATCAGATGAGGGGTGTCTTCAGCAGTCATGAAATAACCACCATTTTTTGAATCCAGATATTGGCTATCGAGAATACTCATCCATTTAACGACTTGGACTAGATAAGTTTCGTTCCCTGTAAATTCAAACAGGGTTAAAGCTGCGTCACTCATGGCGGCATAATCTTCGAGAACGGCAGGGTGTTGAGCATGGCCATCGCACCATGAATGAAATAATCGACCCTCTGGCCCGGTTAAATTTTCGACAATAAAGGAAAAGGCGTTTTCAGATTTTTCTATCCACTCAGGACGATCAAATGCTGCTCCGGCTTCTGCGAGAGATGAAATCATCATACCGTTCCAATCGGCAAGAATTTTATCATCACGACTTGGGTGGTTTCTTTTTTCTCGTTCAGCAAACAACTTTTCCCGTGAAGCTGTGAGTTTGTTCTCCCAATCCTCATCGCCCAGTTCTGCAGTGAGGGAACGATGAAGAATGTTTTTACCTTCCCAATTTCCCTGTTGGCGAACGTTATAGGCGCGCTTGAAATCGGAACTTTCGTCCCCAAGAATTTTATCTATTTCACTTTCATCCCAGATATAAAACAGCCCTTCTTCGCCATCACTATCTGCATCAAAGGAACTATAAAACCCGCCACGGTTTTCGCTATCGTCATGCCATAAATCCCTAGAGGCCCAGGTTATGGTTTCTTCTATGCGCTTGGCAAAAAGAGGGTCATTGGTTTGTCGCCAAAGGGAAGTTAATAGACCAATGAGGAGGGCATTATCGTAAAGCATTTTTTCAAAGTGAGGGGCGAGCCATTCATGGTCGGTGCTATAACGAGCAAAGCCTCCACCAAGGTGATCGTATATTCCTCCTTGGCATACCCGGGTCATGGTATGAGTGACAACTCTTTGGTAGCCTGAAATTCCGGTTCGTTTAAAGGCGCGCCAGAGGACTTCAAAAAAAGTGGGTTGAGGAAATTTAGGGGAACCTTGGGTGCCGCCATTTACTGTATCAACATAGCCCAGAGCTTTCTCTGCAGCTTGATCAAGTGAACTTAAAGTAAGAACAGAGCTGTTCTTGGGTTGAGGGGCGACCAAATTTTCTAAAGCTTTGTGCAAATCTTTAACGTTCTCGAGGATTTTTTCTTTATCAGCATGATATGAATGGGAAACTCCGATGACGACTTCAGGGAAACCAGCCCTGCCATAATTTGCCGTAGCCGGGAAATAAGTTCCCCCCCAAAAGGGTTTTCCTTCAGGTGTCAAAAACATGGTCAGGGGCCACCCGCCAGCCTGTCCCGTCGCGGCCAAGGCTGCCTGATAAATGGCATCAACATCGGGGCGCTCTTCACGATCGACTTTGATATTTATAAAATGCTCGTTCATTAGAGCGGCAATTTCAGGATTCTCAAAAGACTCATGGGCCATAACATGGCACCAATGACATGCGGCATACCCAATCGATAAGAGGATCGGTTTATCGATCTCTTTTGCTTTATCAAGTGCCTCTGTTCCCCAGGGCATCCAATGGACCGGGTTATCTTTATGCTGCAAAAGATAGGGACTGGTCTCCTGATCTAATAGGTTCTTTGAAGTCATGATAAATTGTAAATCCTCAAGGGAACTCATAAATACTTAAAACAAATGGTGTTGCCTCAATGGGCATACCTCCTTAATTTGGAGAACAACGTAGGAAGTACAAGCACCTATTTCTATTAATTAACAGGGAGCTATAGATTATGAAAATTACTGTGGATGTAGATTGCACACCTGAAGAAGCCAGAACTTTTTTAGGCCTCCCTGATGTTAAGACAATCCAGGATGCCATGATGAAAGAAATGGCTGATAAAGTGAAAGCGAATATGAGCTCGATGGATCCTGAATCCTTGATGAAAATGTGGATGCCAATGGGTGTTGAAAGCCTAGACCAAATTCAAAAATTCTTCTTCAATCAGTTTAAGATGGGTGAGAAAAAATAAAAGTCGACGAGGAATAAACGGTGGCTTTAACTGATACAATTTTCGCTCTCGCCAGTGGTCACGGAAAAGCAGGCGTTGCCGTTGTGCGTCTTTCTGGCCCTCTGGCCAAAGGGACCTTTGAGACCTTTACCAAGATAAAATCACCAGAACCTCGACGTGCCCTTTACGGCAGGATTGTTGACCCAATTACAGGCGAAGCAATTGACGATGGCCTCTTTCTGTATTTCAAATCCCCCGCTAGCTTTACCGGGGAAGATGTTGTTGAATTCCAAATCCATGGCGGACCATCAGTCACCTCAGGGCTTATTTCTGCCCTTGGTAAAAGAGAAGGACTTCGCCTTGCTGAGCCAGGAGAATTCACCCGTCGGGCATTTGAAAATGGCAAGATGGATCTCACAGCAGCAGAAGGATTAGCTGATCTTATTAACGCTGAAACCGCGGCCCAAAGAAAACAAGCGCAGCGGCAAATGTCAGGAGAGCTTGGCCAGCTTTATGATAACTGGAGAGAAAAACTTAAAAGAGTTTTAGCCCACAAAGAAGCCGCCATTGATTTCCCAGAAGAAGATTTACCAGAAGAGATAGAAGTGGCTTTGATGGAGAAAGTGAGCTCTCTCAGAGAAGAAATCGAGAGTCATCTAGCGGATAACCGCAAGGGTGAACGACTACGTGATGGTATTCGGTTAGCTATTTTAGGTGCGCCAAATGTCGGCAAATCAAGTTTGTTGAATAAGCTTGCTCAAAGAGAAGCTGCAATCGTTTCTGATATAGCTGGTACAACGCGTGACATCATTGAGGTACATTTAGATTTGGCTGGTTATCCGGTGACCATTTCAGATACAGCGGGCCTGAGATCAGGGGCAGGGCTTATCGAACAAGAAGGTATAAAAAGAGCTGTGCATGCGGCAGAAGAAGCAGATTTAAAGCTGGTTGTTTTTGATGGATCCATATGGCCGCAGGGAAGCGAAGAAGGATGGAAGCTTGTTGACGAGAATAGCCTGGTTGTTATCAATAAATGTGATCTTTCAGAACCGATTTTAGATAAAGTTTGTGGGCAAAAACCACATTATATATCTGCAAAAGATGATACAGGGCTCGATGCTTTATTAGCTGAACTTGGGGAACAAGTGAGCCTGCGTTGGCAAGTCCAGGAAACACCATGGATAACAAGAGAGCGACATAGAGAAGCACTCAAAGAATGCCAAGATCATCTACAACGTTTTGCATTGAGCAAAGAATCAGAACTAGGTGCTGAAGACCTCCGACTTGCGACTCGTTGCTTAGGGAAGATCACGGGTGTCGTAGATGTGGAAGAACTTTTAGATGTTATCTTTAGGGACTTCTGTATAGGGAAATAGCAATACCAATTCCAAACGAAGTTTGATGTTTCACGTGAAACATTTTTATCAATTAGGGCAAATAATTCAAAAATGACCCTCTCGTGATTTGACACCGTTTAATCCAATCCCTACATTCCGCGCCATGAAGAAATATGATGTTATTGTTGTTGGCGGGGGCCACGCAGGTTGTGAAGCTGCGGCGGCTTCTGCGCGCATGGGGGCAGACACCCTCCTTGTTACGCAAAAGATCGAAACCATCGGTGAAATGTCCTGTAACCCCGCTATCGGTGGATTGGCAAAAGGGCACTTAGTTCGAGAAGTCGATGCCCTCGATGGGATTATGGGTCGAGCAATCGATAAGGGCGGCATCCAATTTCGCCTTCTTAATCGTAGTAAAGGACCTGCTGTCAGAGGGCCTCGGGCCCAGGCCGACCGTAAATTATATCGAGAAGCCATTCAGGAAATTTTAGCTGAGCAAGATAATCTGGAGATTTTGGCGGCCTCTGTTGAAGATGTTACTCTTGATAAACAAGGTAAGGTTACAGGGGTTGTTATTGCGTCAGGAGAAGAAATTACTTCTGGAGCTGTCATTCTCACGACGGGGACTTTTCTTCGTGGTCTCATCCATATTGGGCCAGAACAATATCCTGCAGGCAGAGTAGGTGATGATCCTTCAGTTGGTTTATCCTATACCCTTAAACGTTTTGGCTTTCGACTAGGGCGCCTCAAAACAGGAACGCCTCCACGCCTTGATGGGCGAACAATTGATTGGGATAATCTTGAGGCGCAAGATGCTGATGAAGTCCCTGTGCCTTTCTCCTTTTTGACGGATAAGATCACAACACCTCAAATTCAGTGCCATATTACAAAAACAACAGAAGCTTCTCACGAAATTATACGAGCGAACTTACACAGAGCGCCAATGTATTCTGGCCAAATAGACTCTGTTGGTCCACGCTATTGCCCATCAATCGAAGATAAAGTTGTTCGATTTGCTCAAAAAACCTCTCATCAAATCTTTCTGGAACCAGAAGGTTTAGACGATCCCACCGTTTATCCAAACGGTATATCTACATCATTGCCCTTAGATGTTCAGCTCGCTGTTATCAAGACTATGCCCGGATTGGAGAAAACAAAAATATTCCGGCCTGGTTATGCTATTGAGTATGATTTTGTAGATCCACGGGAATTAGGACCAACTTTGCAAACACGCAAAATCCCTGGATTATATTTTGCAGGTCAAATTAACGGTACAACAGGGTATGAAGAAGCTGCGGCTCAAGGATTAATGGCCGGACTGAATGCGGCGTTGCAGGTTAACAATGGTGAGCCATTCACGCTAGATCGTGCCGATGCCTATATAGGCGTTATGATTGATGACCTCATTA